>JBNRMN010000097.1:0-7608 GCA_050309605.1 Anaerohalosphaeraceae bacterium | reverse complement strand
CAGAATTACTTGACTATATTGTCTCCCCTCGCCTGTCCAGTAGAAAAGAGAAGTGGCTGGAATCTATTGCTGAAGCATTGAACGACTTGAATCAGAATATTGACTCATTTGATATTTCGAAGCTTCGAGAAAATGATGAATTCGTATCTGCTCTTATCGAAGCATCTTATATAGCGATTAAGAACCATCAAAAAGAAAAGCATAAAATGCTGACAAATGCAGTTTGCAATACTGCTTGTTCTGCTGACTTGAAATATAACCAGATAAAACATTTCTTGATGTTAATTGATGAGCTTTCTCTGGAGCATTTACTGATATTGAAATATCTTAATCATCCTCCGAGAGTATATAAGGATGGCACTCCCATAGACTTTCCACAGTGGTTTTTCTATTGCAGAGATGATATTTTCTATACTCAAGGCTCACCAAAAAGGATTTTTGATGTATATTTCCCTGACTCCGACCTGCCTTATCATTATAAAGTTAAAACATTTCGAGATTTGGCAAACAGCGGTTTAATTGATGGTTTCTCGAATAAATCATCTTTAAGTGAAATAGATTTTGAGCCACATAGGATTCAGGCAAATGTCCACAACACTGATGGCGAAGATTTTTTTGAATATTATACGACGCCACTTGGTAAGAGCTTTTTAGGATATGTTCAAACAAATCCAATAGAAAAGTGAAATATTTATACTGGTGATGTACAAATAAAAATATAATTTAACGTTAGCGAGAAACCCATATGGAAAAAGTGAGCAAGGATTTTTATGATTTATGCTATGACCAATACAAGAGCGAACTCGAAGAGGCAGAGAAGATTTATCAAAAAGTCTCGATTCTTTTGGTTTTGATCCCTATTCTCGCAGGTGTTTCTGCAAAATTTGGTCGAACAGATATTATTCCAAGTTTCTTTGCTCGTGTAGATATTTTCCTTTATTATTTGTCATTCATTATTACATGGCTTTTACTCGGTGTAAGTATTTCATTTTCAATTTATTGTGTTATGCCGAGGAAAAAATATCGACGCATCAAGGACATGGAAAACTGGCAAGATTGGCGAGTAAGATATCAAAAATATATTGATGAATCAGGTAACGATGAGGACGTAGATCATGCTTTAATTCGCGACCTAACTCCCAGGTTAGCTGAAGCCCAAACGACAAATACAAAGTTAAATGAAAAAAGACGGCAGGCATTCCAAAAAGCCGTATTTATCACATCTCTGAGCATTTTTTCAATAGGCTTCCAAGCCTTATTATATCTCGCGTTAAAATTACAAAATATTTAAGGATGTTAAACTATGTCGGATGAAGAAAAAAAACAACCCCAGCGACCTGTCGCTCCAGAGAATGATAACACTACTGCTGGTGGCGAACCGCCTCGAATTCAATCTGAAATGAGAAATTCGAACAACATTAAGAAAGGCTGAATATGTGCGAGCGTCCTACTCCTCCTGAGAATGTGGAAATCACAAAAGATGATAAACTTACCCAGCCAGTTGCCCCTGAAAATGTTTCCACGACAAGGGGTGAGGGTAATCAGAATTCTCAAAAGTGATATTCATTTTCTGACTAATGCTGGATCATGCGGTTTTAGAATCTGAGACCAACAGCAATGGTTGAAAAATTTATTACTGTAATGTACCCCTGTAATTTGGACAATTGTTTTTTTAAAAAATCACGCTACTTTTTTCGCTATTTTCTGTCGATACTGCACCGGATTCATATAATCTAATGCCTGATGCGGCCGCTCGGTATTGTACCAATTGACCCACCGAGCAATCGTTCGTCTGGCCTGCTCGATGCCGTCGAAGCGATTGATCCAAGCAACCTCTTCCTTAAAACTTCGGATAAACCGCTCACATAAGCCATTTTCTTCCGGCGTATACGGTGTTATAAACTCCTGCTGCAATCCGTATTCCTTGGCCGTGCCGCGATACAGTTTCGAGCCAAACACCAGTCCGTTATCATGGCGAAGCATCAATCCGGCCGGAGCCAGCCGCACATGACCGAACCGTTCGATCAGCGCCGCTTCCAAGGCACGCTCAGCGGTCTTGGCACGTCCGGTATGCGCCAGTTCCCAGCCCAGCGCTTCCCGCGTACAGCAATCCAGCACCGGCACAAAGCTGCACCAGCCGTCTTTGGCCCCGCAAAAGACCAACGCCAGGTCCGTACACCACCGCTGATTCGGAGCATCAGCAATTGAAGCTTTGACCTCTACCCGCGGACGTTTGCCGGCCTTACGCTGCTTGACCGTCCAGCCGTTACGTCGCATGATGCGAGCGACTTTCTTGCGATTGACGATTTCGCCCAAAACGTGCTTCAAATAAGCCCAGACACGCCGAATTCCAAAAAATGGAAACGCCTCAATGATCTCATAAATGAGCATCGCACAGCGCCCATCCACCGTCGGCGGAGCGGTTCGCTGACGCCGCTGATAATAGGCCGTACTGCGCGGTACATCCAGCCACCGGCAGAGATTGGTCATCGACAGGTCTTTCTGTTCTTGTAAAAGATCGTTGCGGACGGCGTTTACGAGATCCCGTCCGGCAATTCCACGCCGCAGATGCGGTGCGCTTTTTTTAAAACGTCAATATGCAGCGATTGTTCGCCGATCTTAGCGTAGAGCTTCTTCATTTCGGCCTCATGGCGGGCTTCGGTGTCCCGCGGATGCGCCCGCAGGTGTTCCTCGCCGCCGGCCAGGAAATCATCGACCCATTGCTCGACCTGGGCCACCGTCAGATTGCCATGCTGACGGGCCAGTTGAGCCGGGGTCGTCTTGCCCTTGATCATGTCCAGCACCGCCGCGGCCTTGCGTTTGGCCGTCCAACGCTGGACCTCATTCGATTCTACCGTGCTTGTCTCTGCTACTTTGTCGCTCATGCATACCTCCGTTGGATTTTCGCGATGGATGTTGTCTCCGTTCCGGTTCGTCGGCCTGCGGCCTCCTCACCTTCACTCCGCCAACATCCATCATACCTCAACTCTTGTTATCTGTCCAATCCAACAGGGGGACGCTATATTACATTATTACAAGATGGGTAGAAGTGTAAATTTTTTTCCACTACCAGTTCACTTCTTATCTCACTCTGTAGTGGCAGTGCGGTCTTTGGAAATGCAATGGCTTGAGGGTTTTATATGGCCTTACCCGCAAATTTAACCGGTCTTCTTCTTTTTCTCATATTCAGCCAAGGCTTTTGCAACTTTCATTGCCTCTTTCACTTCGTCAAGGAGATAAATATCCGTGGTCGATTCATCAGCATGTCCAAGAAGTGTTTTGGCTGCTTCTTTTCCTAAGCTTGCCCTTGTTTTGGTTGCCGCCGTTCTTCTGAGATCGTATGGAACAAACGGTTCAATCCCTGCCTTTGCACAGGCTCTCCTACAGGCAAGCTCCAAAGAGTTGTTATTGTATGTATCACCGACTTTCCATTTCGGAACTTCTTTCCGATTTGTTCCTGGGATATTTCCACAGGATAAAGGTGTATTTCTATTCCTGCGTTTGTCGGCTAAAAATTCATTCATAGAATTCTTGGGGCTAAAGACAACTTTTTTACTGTTAAAGTTATCGATACGTCTTTTGAGGATATCGATACAGTCGCCAGCCAAAGGAATAACCTTGATCTTACCATATCCTGTCGTTTTGTGCATACCAACAGGCGTTTTATCCCTTCCAGGAATATAGATCCAGCATTCTGGGTCATCTGTCAATATATCGTAAGGTCTCATCTCACAAATTTCATAAGGTCGCATTCCCGTATGCCAAATCAGTGTAAGCATATCCCCTATAACACTATTGACACAGCTAATCACCTTCCGGAATTCTTCTTCGGTAACTCGTTTGCGTTTTATCTTGTCAAATGTACCATGTTCGCCCATACGATAGGGTTTCACTTCGTCAAAACTAATGAGCGTCTCCTCAGACACAATTCTGCGACCAACACCCCATTTGAATATCTTTTTGATCCATTTAAGAACATCATTTACTCCTCTGCGAGTGTATTGTTTTTTTACCTTACCTCTGGAATATCGATATTCTTTCAATTTCTTTTTCACATCTGCCAATTCGTCTGGCCCAAATGAATCCACCGGCCAATCGTTGTAAGGTTCAAGAAATCGTCGTACACGACTAATAAAGCGAAGGTTTGGATGTTCCAGTCCCTTTCGGACAGGTCTAGCCTGTTTCTTGAAGGTCGCTTCATATTTATCAATCAATTGTCTCACTGTGGAGACAGTAGTTGGATTGATGATTTGTTCCACAGCTTCATAGGGATCATCAAATGATAATACCTTGTGGGGTTCTTTCATGAAAAGTTCTATCCAGTTTTCAAATGCGATTTTAATCTCGCTCTCACTTCTTTCTTCAGGCGAACCGAAGCTGACAGTTCCCCTGATTCCATTGGGTTTATACACCGTTGTAATCCAATATCTTCCATTAAATCTCAATGTGGGTCTTTTTCTTTTTCCTGACATAATAAATACTCCAAAACTAAAACATTGTTACTGAAGTCTATTACGCCGCAGAATTAATCGCTTTTCAAGCTGGTCTTTATAATTTTAAGAATTTCCCGCTACGTTGTAGGTTTTTTGGCAATTTGTACGCAGAATGTACGCAGAATGGGCAAATTAAATAGGAATTGGATTGTAGCCAGTGTAAATAGGAGGTAATAGAAGGCAATAGACATGTAAGTGTAAGTCATTGATAAAAAAGGGAATATGGTTTTTTCATACTAAAAAATGAGATTTCATATTGCGACACTAAAGACCTAAAATATCGCTGTTAACCGCTAGGTTGTAGGTTCGAGCCCTACTCGGGGAGTTTTTGTAAGTTTCGCTGAAATCGGAAGATACGACTACTTGCACCCCTGCAAAGCGGCGATAACTCTTTGTAAAAAACCGGTAGTACTACTGTTGTTTTTGGAAAGGGAAACGCCGTGAATGCAAAACGAACTCCCAAGCTCAGACATCACAAGGCCACCGGCCAAGCCTACGCCGTTTTGAGCGGTAAATACCTCTTTTTTGGCCCGTATGGCACGCCGGAGGCGACACAGAAATACCACCAAGCCATCGCCGAATGGATGGCGGCCGGCAAGCAGGTGAATCCCTCGCCTGAGGCCATCACCATCAACCAAGTGATCGCTTCTTTCTGGAAGCATGCCCAGACGTATTATGTTCGTCCGGATGGAACACCGACGTACGAAGTCAACAACTTTCGGCAGGCACTGCGGCCGTTGGCAGAATTGTATGGCGATACGCTGGCGGCCGAGTTTGGGCCGAGGGCCTTGGCCGCGGTGCGGCACAAGATGGTGCAAGCCGGGTGGTGTCGTTCGAACATCAATAAGATGGTCGGTCGGATTAAACGGATGTTCCGCTGGGCGGCCGAGCAGGAGATTGTTCCCGCCAACGTCTATCACGGCCTCCAGACGCTCAAGGGACTGCCCAAAGGCCGCAGCGAGGCCAGAGAAACCGAACCGATCAAACCCGTCCCGCAGGAGCATATTGACGCCATTGAACCGTATGTGTCGCGGCAGGTCTGGGCATTGATTCAGCTTCAATTGCTGACCGCCGCACGCAGCGGAGAATTGGTCATTCTGCGACCGTGCGATATTGACCAGACGGGCAAGATATGGACATACCGTCCTGTTCAGCACAAGACGTCCCATCATGGGTTTTCCCGAACGATTTATTTTGGCCCGCGTGCCCAAGAGGTGCTGCGACCGTTCCTGCTGCGCCCGGCGGATGCGTATTGCTTCTCGCCGGCCGAGGCGATGGCCGAATGGCGGCAGCGAAACTTCATCCATCGTAAGACACCGCCACATCAGGGCAATACGGCCGGCACGAACGTCAAAGAGAAACCCAGCAGAACACCCGGCGAGCATTATACGGTCTCCGCCTACGGCCATGCCATCACCAAGGCCATCAAGAAGGCGTTTCGACCGGAAGGGATGTCGGACGTGGAGTTTGCCAAATGGAAACCCCCGCAGCACTGGCATCCGCACCAGCTGCGCCACAACGCAGCCACGTTTCTGCATAAAGAGTTTGGTTTGGAAACGGCTCGCATCATTCTCGGCCATCGCTCTGCCGCCATCACCGAAGTCTATGCCGAACTGGACCAGCAAAAGGCACTGGAGGCGATTGGGCAGGTGGGGTGAATATATGGCCGGAAATAAAAGTAAAAAGGTTGCCAAAAACCCGAAAATCGGAAAAATAGTTGGGCATGAAAAGAACCAGCCTAACTTTGAAACGGAGTGTGTAATGAAAACAAATCGAAAAACCTCAAATGTACAAATAGAGCAACATGATTTTCCAATAAATCTTGTAACCTCCACGTCAATCTATCTAAGCATGGGGATAACTGTTTCTGTGATTCTGAGTGGTTATAAGCTGGGGATTGGTGAAACACCCATCGTAAACTGGTCATGGTGGATTATCGCAACGCCTGCACTTGTTTTTCCTATTTTTATAGTCATATTTCTTATCGTCGGGATGTTAATGTCTCTGATTTTTCATCGATGGGAAAAGCAGCCATAGTAGCTGTAGGCGTTGTTGGAGCTCGGGCTTGCCCACAACGCCGCGACGTTCCTGCGTAAAGAGTTTGGTCTGGAAACGGCCAGAATTATATTGGGGCACCGGTCAGCCGCCATCACCGAAGTCTATGCCGATCTAAAATCAAGCGGCTTTTAACTCTGTTTTTTGGTCTTTCGCTGCATCGCCCGGTATTCTGAATCCAGTAATTTGGCCATGCCTTCCTGACAGAGTTTCAGGTCTTTTTTCATCGGTTCCAGCAGTGCCGACAGATGTTCACTGGGGCCGAGGGCTTCGATCTTCTTGATCGCTTGGGCGACAAGCGCATAGCGTTCCTTGAACTGGAGATATTTTTGTGATTTTGCAGGATGCGCCAAGACCCGTTTGAGGGTCGCTTTGTAGTCCTTGTCCGACAGCGGAATACACTGGTACACCATGGTTTTTTCCACATCAAAATTCAGAGTAAAAGACTTCGGTTTTGTAACCGTTTACACGATAACCGGTTGTGGCGACAAAGTCAATTCAACCCCTCCTGCGGTGCGTTGAATTTGTTTATAACCGCCTTTATTTTATGGATTTAGAGTGTTTCACAAGGACGCGTTTCTACAGTCCGCAAGGAGGCAGAGAGGCCAAAGAATGTTTTGAAAAAAATCTTATGCCTCCTAAGCTCAATCCTGTTAGATATTTACAAAACAATCCACAGAGCATCCACACCGATCCACAAAAATTTGATTTGTTAGGGTTCTATTTGGCGACTATATTCAGGGCATGTCGGCACGCCGTGACCCAAACGAAGGATTGTCCGGAAACCGCGGCGGGCCGATCTTTGTCTGACAGCGTGGAGATGATGATGCGAGCGTTTGAGGAGCGGCTGGTTGATGATAGCACGAGACCTTTCAAACAGAACGACAACGATTCACAAAGGGGTGCATCCGAAAAGAGAATAGAATCCCCATGTTCTGCCACATTAGCCGAGCGGCTTCGGCAATGGGGTCAAAACCATCCGTGGCACAACGTCAGCGCGGTCACTCACCGACTGACTTTTCATAAGCAATTCGCAAAAGAGATTCGTGCCTTGGCAATT
>JBNRMN010000096.1:0-85826 GCA_050309605.1 Anaerohalosphaeraceae bacterium | reverse complement strand
TTTCACGCGGCAACCTGAAGCAGGTCGATCTTCCGATCCCCCGTCGCTCCACGATAAGAACTCCCGCATCCTCAAGTCGATGAATCGCTTCGCAAACAGTTTTGTCCGCAAGCCCTGTCCGCCTCATCAGATAACGTTTGCCCGGCCAGCATATAGCCTTACCGCTAAAACAATCCGCAATTACAGCATAGACCAGTTTATCGCTCGGCAGCAGGTCTTTACGCTCGGCTATGTCCATCGGCAGTTTGTAGAATTTGCTCACTGTTCGCGCTCCTCTTGCAACATTGCCAGATAGTCGGCCTTTAGTTTTTGTTGTTTGTGAATCTGCGACAACAGGTCAAGCGTGATCTGTACGGTTACGGGGTCGGCCCGATCGATCAAGTCTTTAGCCCTTTGCCGCTGTCGGTCGATAGTTCCGGCCAGCGGAAAAACAGGCCCAACCTGTGCGTTCTCGAAAGTCATCGGCTACCCCCTCGCCAGTACGGCGGACAGCCCGCCTCGATCCACCGTTCCACTTCACGCCGGTTGTACCGAACCGACCCGCCCAGCCGAATCGCCTTAATGGGAAATCGGCCAGACTGCCTCATAGTAAAGAATGCGTTTTTGCCAATCGAGAGCATCCGGCAGACATCACGATAGGAAATCAGCAGGGGATCAATGTTCATCGGTCGCCCCCTCGTACGCCCTTCCGAGTAATTGCCAACTGGCCCGATTTAGGGCAGCCTCGTCCCAAAGATACGCGCCGCCCGGCCCACGTTCCGGTTTGTCGATTTTGCCAAGCCAGATCGCGCGTTGCAGTTTACTGATCGAAATGCCCAACCGCCGCGCCGCCTCAAGTGTTGTGAAGTACCTCATTTTTGCCCTCATAAAAAACGTTGTTTTTTTCGTGCGTCTTTCTGTCCTTCAGAAAATTGACGGCACAAAAAAAAGCGGACTCCGCAAAAATCCGCTTTTATGGCTTAAAAATGAGGGTTTGGAAAAAAGTTGATTTTTCAAAAAATCAATTTTCGTCAATTTTTGTCAAATTGCTTTGTGATTTGCCGCAACAAATCAGGGTCATCAGCCGCTTTTGGAGCGCGGACAGACCGCCCGGCTCGTGGTGCGTTCTTGCGGGTCTTGTAAAACGCCCTGCCCCTTGAAACGTAAGTTTTCCAGGTCTCGAAGGCCGGCAAATCATACTCGTCAATCGGGTGATCTTCCAGCCACGAATAAACCTCTTTGTCGGTCTTTAATCCCGCCTTTTGAATGGCGTGTCGATAACTTTGATAAGCGGCCTCAATCGCCGCCTGAGGTGTATTCTCGGCGGTGCTTCGTAGGCTTGCCTGGCCTGCGGAAACCGCCGCGATCGCGCGTTGAATCTCCCTGTCGGCGTCGCGCAGACTTGAGAACACAAACCGGCGTCTTATGTTTTTAGAAGTCTCGGCCCACCACCGCGCGAGTTCGCAAGGCTCGATCTCCACTGCCGCCTTGACGCGATCAAAACCCGACGCAGTTTCCATTGCCACGATGATTTTAACGCAAAACGTCAAAACCACCTTGTCTGCATCGCTCCGCTTTTTTTCAGGTTTGGCGCGTTCGTACAAACGAATCAGTTTGAAGATGTGCTCTGGCGGACACGTGCTCTTGCCTTGCGTGGCGGCCAGCCAGATGATTCGAGCTGATTCCCCGGCTAAACTTATGAGTTTTTTTTGCCAGCCAGCCGAATTGCCCCCGACAATGGCGGCAATGTCGTTTCTTGCGATTTCGTCAACCGTCTCAAGATTGATTTTTTCCATTGCTTTGTCCTTTTGCCGTCCAAAAGTAGAAGCGCGGCAGGTGGTGGACTACCCACTTTTCGGCCCGTCGGCCTATCCGCGCTATGTTTGTTTACGCCTGCCTGTTTTTCGCCTCGGCCTGCCGCTCAAAGGTCGGCAGCCCGTTAATTGCGCGCGACAAATTTTCGCTCTGCGCGTGTGCGTAGATTCCCAAAGTCATCGATGGCGTAGAATGCCTGAGCAATACCTGAGCCGTCTTAATGTCCACGCCGCCCTGAACCAGCCACGTTGCGAACGTATGCCTTAAGCAGTGGAAATCTACCTTGCCTTCGTGTGTTTCGACTTTCAGAAAATCAGATTCGACGCGCCGCCGATGCTCAACAGGATCATCTTTGACGGCATCAATCCAGTCAGCCCGCGCCGCCGTCATATCGGCCTGAAGCATCCGCGCCGAATGATTGTCCGTCAGACCAAAGGCCGGTGCGTTTGGCATTTTGTTTTTTAGGTGGTCTTTGATCTTTGCCGCTGTGGTCGCTCTGAGAGGCAGCGTAGCGGCTTTTCGGTTTTTGGTGTAAGCACTATCGATCTTGATCGAAAGCCCGTCAAAATCAAAACTGGTGCGTTTTAGACTGCGAATTTCATCCCGACGAAGGCCGGTCTCCAAAGCCAACTGATACACCAGCCCGCGTTCCGGCCCGCTCATATTGAAGGCGAAGCCGCCCTTCGTCGATACCCATTCGATCAGGTATGCCGCCTCATCCTGTGATAGGGCGCGCCGCTGATTTGTGATTTGAACATTCCTGATGGCCAGATTCACCAGCGGATCAACGGGCATCGCCCCTTCGGATTGAAGCCATTTCGTAAATTGCTTGATCGCGCGGATATGGTGGCGCTTCGTCATCGGCGAAACGACCTCGGCGGTATCAACAGATTCGACCTTGCCGGTTTTGGGATTTTTTCGGGATACCTGTTTTTTCAGGCGATCAATCGCCAGCAGGATTTTCCCGCTGGTAATGTCCTGAAGGCTCCGGCATCCGGCCTCGGACAGGACTCGCTCGGCTCGATTGCTTTGTTGTTCGGCCTGTTTGGACGTTACGCCGGACGCCAGCAAGTGCGCCCTGAACGACTTGATATGCTGATTAATCGCTGTCCCTGCCGCCGCCCGTGAACCGCTGATCAGGCCGATTTTGGCCAGCCGCTTGATAAACTCTGGCGGCTGCTGTGCAATCCATTTTTGCATATCCGCGCCCGGCGATTCGCCCGCAAGTTTAAGCCCAACCAGTTCTTCGATTCGCCGCGCGGTTTTTTCGCTTAGGGATTTGCTCGGAAACAGTGCCAGCCGGAACCGTCGGCCTTCTATCCGAACATCCGTATAGTACCGATCTGATTTAGCCTGTTTGCCGTCTTTGGTGAAATTGTGTTTGTACAACCTCATCTTTCAACCCTTCCAAAAAAAGACCGCCGGGGTGTGCTGAACGCGGTGGGGCGTTCTCCGGCGGTCGTCGATAAATCAGATTGTTTTGTCGCGTTCAGCACGTCCTCAAGCATACACCAAACGGGGACAACCTGTCAAGGGACAAAAATTTATTTGTCCCTTTATTTGTCCCCGCGATGGGGAAAAATAGGGAATTTGGGGGACTTACAAGGAATCCATTTTGTATCCAGAATGATGTATAAAATCTGCGTTTTTGGCTTAAAAACCGCGTTTTTGGGCTAAAAAAGCAAAAAAAATTAACCACGCCCGGAGGGACTCGAACCCCCAACCCTCGGTTCCGAAGACCGATGCTCTATCCAATTGAGCTACGGACGCAACTTTCTTTTTTTCAAGTACTTATCTCTGCCGCCGGCCCGCGCCGCAACGGCTGAATTAAACCGATGGTCATTGTACGTCACCCGGTTGCGTTTTGCAAGCAAATTAGTCCACGGAACGCCAAAAACACCAAACGAAAATAGTCCCGGCCGCAAATTTCCGCAGTCACCGCACCAGACCGCCGGCCTACCGAATGGAGACCGCGGATACTTCAATATCATCAAACTCGGCATAGACATCCACGACGCGAACGCCGGCATAGCCGATTGCATATGTGTCATCCTCCTTCTCGATAACCGGCCGGTCATCCACAAACACCCTGATTTTATCCTTTTCTGCAACCACTTTCAGCCGATACCATCGATTGACTTGGCAGGGAAAATCCACCAGCGCCAGCTCCGTCCAGTTTGTTCCGTCCATTTTGCCCAGAACCGCCTTTTGCGTACCGGGGATAATCCCCGCAAAATAGCCCTTCATCGCATCATATCCGACCGACGGATGATGGACGCGAAAAATCACACCGGCGTCTCGATGCCCTTCCACAATCTTGACTCGGGTCTGCAAGACAACGTCATCCCAGACTCGATCACGCACAATCGCTTTCTCACCCGACCGATAATGATTGGCAATACCCCAGCCCGGATTATACCCCAGCATCAGCCGACCGTTTTGAACATCAATAAACCGGTTGAATCCATAATAGCACCAGTTGTCCCAATGATTGCCCTCAAAGTCGTCGCCAAATCGGCTTGCGCGCTTCGGCAGCGGTTCGCCGGACGGTCTTTTCAGGACGCGGCCGGCGTCATACGGCGTCCCGAAATCAGGCGATCCGTCCGCACGGAACGTAAACGGCTGTATCCTGACGTTACGCTGCCAGCCGGATTGCGGCGATATTTTTGAATGATATACGATCCAGTGTTCCGTATCATCGGCAGAGGTCGTAAACATCGCATGGCCGACGCCGTGAACGGTCTGGCTGCCCTGAAAAACCGGCGTGCTCTTCTTGGTCCAGTTCGCCGGATTCATCGGGTCGTCGCCTTCCTGAATGGAAAGCTGCCCCAGCTTATAGGTCGGCCCCCACGAGTTGCTGCACGAATAAATCACATAAATCCTGCCGTCATTTTTCAGGATTTGCGGCCCTTCGTTCAATCCCTTAAGAGTCGGATTTTCCGAGACGCGCTCCCAGACATACGTGTCGTTGTCGGCAATCTTGACACGGTTTGTTTTGGTTGTCCAGGGATTTTCCATCTCGGCAATATAAAGCGACTGAATGTCATCATCCTGACCCAGCCAGCCCGACCAGATCAGATACAGCCTGCCATTCATTTGCAGCGGAGTCGCATCAATCGCCCAGCGATTGTCCCGACCGGTTTCGATATGATCGCCGGTATAGACAATGCCTCTGTCGATATAGTCGCCCTGGGCATCCTGGGTAACGCTTTCCAGTACGCCCGTGCGATGGTTGGCATTGTCGCCGTCATCGGCGGCATAGTAAATATACCACTTATCGTTGAGATAATGGATTTCCGGCGCCCAGACATTCGAACTGTTCCAGCCCGTCTCCGGACTAAGCCAGACAATACGTTTGATCCCTTTATCGGTGAGTCGATCGGATTTCCAGATGGAGATGCCCTTATCGCCTTCGGACTGGCAGAAATAATAATAGCCGTCGGTATGCTTATAGACAAACGGGTCAGCACCCTCATAAACCGGATTGACAAAGGTGCCGAACAAGGCCGGGGCAACGTCTTTTGCATCATCAGCCGACCGTCCCGTCGCCGAGGACGAAAGCGGCAAGCGAACCGTCTTGACCCCGCGCGAAGGGTTCAGGACCTTGGGACCCTGTTCTGTCCAGACTATCGGATCAATACACATTTGGCGCTTGGTTCGTTCGGTATTCCAGGAATGATACGCCATAAAATACGTCTGGTTGTCCGGGGCAAGGATGACGGAATTATGCCCCGGACCGATGAGTTGACCCGGGATCGTGCTGATCACAGAGGCCTTCTCGATGCTCCACCGGTCACGATAAGGACCGGTAACGTTCTCAGCCACGGCGCAGCCCACCCCGTAGCCGGGCGTCTGCCAGTTGCCGCCGGAGTAAAAACAATAATACCTCCCGTCCCGATAGACCACGAACGGCCCCTCGACCGTGTGCCAGGCCTCCCATAATTGGTCATAAAGGGTTCGGTTGCGCTCGTAAATTTGCCAATCGGAAAACGCCCGCAGAACGGTTGTCACCGGACCGACCGTCGAGATCATATCCTCGCCCAGCCGCACCACCGCCAGGGCGGTGCCGACACGCTGATCAAAAAAGTCTTTTGCGAAAAACAGATACCACTGCGCGCTGACCGGGTCAAAAAACGGATGGCCGTCAATCGAGAACGGCTCGTCGGGAAACAACAGCCGTCCGGTATCCTTAAACGGCCCTTCCGGATGATCGGACACCGCCACGCGCATCTTCTGATCGCCGGCATAATACAAATAAAACCGTCCATTGTGATGAGCGACTTCCGGCGCCCAATAGTCCCGAATGGCCGGGTCGGCCACCGACTCCAGCGCCCCGCCAAGATACGTCCAGGTGACAAAATCATCCGAACGCAGGACGGGAAACTGACGGCCGTTCTCGTCAGCCGGGCCGGTGCCGTAGGCGTAATAGACCCCGTCAACACACAGCACCTGCGGATCGGCCAGATAGCCCTCCCAGACAGGGTTATGATAGGTTAATTCCATTTGCGCTGCGGCACAGCCGGCGCCAAACACCGCGAACAAAATCAAGATAAATTCTACACAGAAAGCATGAATCTTCAGCATACCAATCCCTTTCAACAGGCTATCCAGTTCAGCGCCGATGAACGTTTCGCGCCCATTTCCGCCAGGCGCACAAAACGTCGAGAATCAAGACGCTATCCGTTTATACAAGCAGAGCCATTGTGTTCCAAATCGGACGCAGCGTCAAACAGCAATTTTGCGCTGAACGCCTCTTTTTTTGATTTTCCTTCGTTTTGCGGTTTACTTTCATCTCTGTTATGTGATAATCTAAGTCAGTTTTTGTATCAATCCAGGAAACAAATGCGGTCGTTTTTAACCCTTGAATCGGAGAGGCTAATCATGAGCGACTATTCCATCAGCCCGTCAGGAGAAAAATTTCCCATCCCCCAACAAGACGACTACGCCGCGGAGTTCGAACGCATCAGCGCCCTGGCCGATGCGGCACGTCAGGACGGCAAAGAGATTGTGGTCGTCATGGGCGTGGGTTTCGTCGGGGCAGTCATGGCCGCGATCATTGCCGATACG
This sequence comes from Anaerohalosphaeraceae bacterium, assembly GCA_050309605.1. Lineage (GTDB taxonomy): Bacteria > Planctomycetota > Phycisphaerae > Sedimentisphaerales > Anaerohalosphaeraceae > T3Sed10-213. The sequence goes on along the minus strand of JBNRMN010000096.1, from coordinate 78,965 downwards.
GTGGACAAGACAACCGGCAAGCCCGGTAAATTTGTCATCGGCTGCCAGCGCCCCAGCACACGCAGTTATTGGAAAATCCCGATGCTCAACCGCGGACAATCACCGGTCAAGGCCGAGGACCCCAACGTCGATCCGATGATCGCCCGATGCGTCAACGACAAAAAGACCCTGGTCGCCACGTACAACAGCGATTGTCTGTCGCTGGCCGATTGTGTCGTCGTGGATGTGCAGTGCGACTTCAGCAAACGGTCACTGGGCAATCTCCGCACGGGCCAGGCGGAAATGAAAGCCCTTGAAGCCACGCTCAAGACCATCGGACACAAAGTTCAGCCGGAATGTCTGACGCTGATTGAAACGACCGTTGCCCCCGGCACAACCGAGTTTGTGGCCTGGCCGATCCTCAAAAAATGCTTCAAGGCAAGAGGGATCGACGACGAGCCGCTGCTGGCGCACAGTTTTGAACGCGTGATGCCGGGGCGGGAATACGTCTCTTCGATTCGCGATTTCTGGAGGGTCTGTTCCGGATGCAGCGAAACCGCCAAAAAACGGGTCGAAAAATTCCTGCGCGAGGTGCTCAATACCGAAGACTATCCGCTGACGGTGATGGATCGTCCGATTGAATCCGAAACGACCAAAATCGTGGAAAATTCCTATCGCGCTGCGATCCTGGCGTTCCTGGACGAGTGGAGCCTCTTTGCCGAGCGAAACGGCGTCGATTTAATCAAGGTCATCAAGGCCATCAAAATGCGCCCAACCCACAGCAATATCATCTTTCCCGGCCCGGGCATCGGCGGATATTGCCTGCCCAAAGACGGCGGCTTGGGATATTGGGCGTACAAACATCTTCTCGGTTTTGAGGACGATATTTTCAAAATCACCACCGCCGCGATTGACATCAACGATACCCGCGCCCTGCACGCCGCCACACTGACCCGCGACGCCCTGCGGAACATGGGCCGCTATATCGCCGGCGCCGCCGTTTTGTTGTGCGGGGCCAGCTATCGACAGGATGTCGCCGACACCCGCTACAGCGGCTCGGAAATCGTCGTGCGCAAACTCACGGAGATGGGAGCGGACATAAAGGTACACGACCCCTATGTCGCTCATTGGTACGAATTGGAAAAACAGGAGAACTATCCGGCCCCCGGCCAGTCGTGGGCGCGCTTTTTCCGCAATCAGGATGAACTGGTCAACATTCGGGTGCAAAACGACTTGCCCGCGGCGATTAAAGGCGTTGAGGCCGTGGTTCTCGCCGTGCCTCATACCCCCTATCTGGAACTGGATCCCGACCAAATTGTTCAATGGGCAGGCGGCCCGATGGCCGTGATTGACTGCTTCGGTATTCTTGACGATGCGAAGATCCGACGGTACTTCGAATTAGGCTGTGAAGTCAAGGCGCTGGGGCGAGGCCACATCCAGCGAATCAAAGAAAGCGTCCGCAGCAAAATGCTCAAGTCAGACTGAGGTCAAAACGGCTTTTCCAGTATTCGGCCATAATCGAGGCGGTAATGATGCAGGTAAAGACGAAAAAGGCCGTGGGGATGGCCGCTTCAGGGCCGAGGTTGTGAATGGCGAGCACGGTTCCCAAACCGGCATTCTGCATTCCGATCTCAAGGGCCAATGTGCGCCGCTGAGGGAAAGACATCCTGAAAACAGACCCCACACCATAACCCAGGGTCATACCAATCAGGTGTACCAATGCAGAAAAGTCGTGATCAGACTCGATTTGTCGTTGTCGTTAGTCATCCGATTGTCTGTATCGGCCGCACTCACCGTTTTCTTTGGGCAGATTGCCGCACGCGGCGAATCTGAGCCAACAGCTTGCCGCGCCCCTGAGCGGTCAGATAGTTTTCGATTTGCCGTCCATGACGCACGTCCCAGTAGTGCAGCAGCGCAAACTGAAGTCTCTTGTCGGCTCGGCCTTTGGGCACGACAATCCGCTTGCCCTGAGGCGACCGCTCCGACACATACATCGCCGTGGACAACGCCAGCGGGGCCGGAACAAAATCCTGCACCTGCCGCGGTCGCCAGTGGCGCGACAGCAAATACGCGGTCAACTTAAGCGCATCTTCATTCGAGCAGCCCGGATGGGCGCTGATAAAATACGGTACAAGGTACTGCTCTTTGCCTGCACAGCAAGAGGCCTCGGCAAACCGGGCCTCGAATTCCTCAAACACCTCAAAACCGGGCTTGCGCATCAGGTTCAGGACATGCGGGCAATAGTGCTCCGGGGCAACCTTCAGATGGCCGCCGACAAAGTGCCCGGCCAAAAGCTGCATATACTCACGGCTCTGAAGGGCCAGGTCATGGCGAATACCGGAGGCAATGGTGCTGCGAATCTTTCGCGGCTGCCCCTGCTGCCAGGTCAGTACCCGCTCAAGCAAGCCAAGCATCCGTCCATGGTCGGCGGACAATTGTGCACACGGCTCAGGAAACAGGCAGCTTTCACGGCGGCACACCCCCGCGTCCGGACAGGCCATGCCGTACATATTGGCCGTTGGCCCACCGATGTCGGCAATCGCGCCCTTAAAAGCACTGTGGCGAACAATCCGGGCTGCTTCGGCCAGAATACCCTCCTCTGATCGAGAGGCGATTTGTTTGCCCTGATGAAAATAAATCGCACAAAAACTGCACCCGCCAAAACACCCCCGATGCGTCGTGATGCTGAATCGTACCGGCTCCAGCGCGGCGATGCCGCCGAGACGCTCATACATCGGATGAGCGTTGCGGGTAAACGGCAGGCTGTACAGTCTGTCCAGCTCGGCCTCGCTAAGCGGCTCGGCGGGCGGATTGACCACGACCAGACCGGGACACTGCTCCTGAACGACGGCCCGCCCGGCCGGTCGAGCCTGCCGCTGATAGGCAAGCTGAGCCTCCATAAACCGCTCCGGCTCGGCCTGAAGCGCCTCTCGGTCCGGCAGAACAACCGCATCGGCCGGCGGCTGAACGTCACGCACCACCCGATAAGCCAGGCCGGGAATATCGCTCATCGCGTCAATAGAACGCCCCGCCGCAAGACGACGGGCAATCTCCAGCGTCGTCCGCTCGCCCATGCCGTGCACAAGCACATCCGCCTTGGCGTCAATCAGCACAGAGCGTTTAAGCCGGTCTTCGATGTAATCATAATGCACCAGCCGCCGCAGACTGGCCTCCAGACCGCCCAGCACAATCGGCACATCTCGAAACGCTTCCCGCGCGCGGGCGGCATAGGTCAGCAGCGGCTTGTCGGGACGCAAATCGGTGCAACCGCCGGGACTGTACACATCCTGACGACGACGATGACCCAGTGAGGCATAGTGATTCAGCCGCGAATCGATACAGCCGGACGTAATGCCCCAAAACAAGCCTGGCCGTCCCAATGCCCGAAACGGTTCGACGCTGCGCCAGTCCGGCTGAGCCAAAATCGCCACACGAAAGCCGTGATGCGCCAGCCACCGACCGATCAGCGCCGCACCGAAGGCCGGATGATCGACATAGGCATCACCGGTAACCAGAATAATATCCGGCTCAGCCCAGCCCAGCGACTCGATCTCCGCCCGACACACCGGCAAAAACGAATTGACCTGGTTTTTACAGGACACAAACCCGATCCTTTAGAGCATTCTTACAGATGATCGTATCCTTTCGGTTCCAATGGGATTGTTACGCCGTCGGGCCGATGCAGGATCATTTTTTTTTCGGCAATAATATGGCCGATGCGGGTTATCGGAATCGCTTTCAGAGCCGTCAGCTTATCAAATTCGGTCGGCGCAAGCGTAAAGAGCAGCTCAAAATCCTCCCCGTCATGAAGCGCAGCAGCCAGCGGATCGGCCGCGCTTTGGGCAGCCGGCGAAAGGGGCAGTGCCGCCGCCTCGACAACCGCCCCGACGCCGCTTTGCGTACAGATGCGGTTCAGGTCGGTGCTCAGGCCGTCGGTGATGTCCATCATCGCGTTGACACGGGCGGCTTTTGTAATCTTCAGCGCCTCTTGAACACGGGGGACAAAGGACAAATGCTTACCGGCCAGCGAACCGCCGAGCGTGCCGGTAACGCAGATATAATCGCCGACCTGTGCCCCGTTGCGGCGCACCGGAGCGTGATGATCGCCGGGCACACTGAGCATCGTCACGCAAATCGTCAACTGGTCGGTTTGCCGTCGCCATGTTGTAATATCGCCGCCGATCAGCTCGCAGTCAAACAGGCGTCCGGCCCGAACCAGCCCGGCGTGCAGCTCCTTGAGTTGCTCGGCGCCAAAACCCATCGGCAATCCCACCGCACAGACGGCACCGAGCGGGACGGTCGCCATCGCCGCACAATCGCTCAGACTGGCAGCCATCGCCTTATACCCTGCCTGCTCCAGCGAACACGATGACAAATCAAAATGCGAGCCGTCCAGCAGCATGTCGGTCGTGATCAGCACCGATTCGCTCGGCTTAACGGTGATCTGTGCCATATCGTCGCCGATACCGATTGGAAACCGCGCACTATCTTTTTTCGACTGCGACGCAAACCAGCCGGTTATGATGTCTTCTTTGTTACTCAACTCAACAAAATCCCAAAATATCAGTCATAATAGGGGTTCTCAATATAGGGCGCAGACACGGACATGACTTTGCCGGCTCCACGCCAAACTGCCCTGTTTTGATCATTTGGATTGCTCTCATAAGAAAACGAAAAATCGACCTTGAAATAATAACGATCCGGATGAACAAAGCGAATCAGAGAAAGGGTATGCATTCCACCATCCATCGGAAATTTTTCTTCGACTTCTCGGCGGGTCATTCCGGGACGAATAGCACTAAAATCGTCAAGACACTGTTTGACTGATTTCTCAAGGTCTGTCTGACGCATTCGCCATCCAGGTCTTTGTGGCTGAATAGACAAAGATTTGTCTTCAATCTCTGTTTCCGCATCGTTCTTGTTAACAGGGTGCGTTATCCTTTCCGTTTCAGCAGCATCTTCCGCGACATGGCATCCGATAAAAATAACCGAAAAAACAACAACACATACACAAATTAATACAACGCTGGGAAGCGACCTGAGCGCCTCTATGGGGACATACAGCATAGGGCGGTATCCCCTGTGGAGCCGCCCATTTACCGCTTTATGCTGGTGTCCCCAATGCGATAAATCCGTTGTTTTCATGTCTTGAAATTAACCAACTTTTTGGGAGTTGAGCCTATTTTTTTTGCCGTTCGATCCATGTTCAATCTCCTTAAATTCTATTCTTGGGTCCTTCTCCTTATTGCTCTTTAATTTTGTTTTTCCAGAATGCGATCTGGGCTTTGGCGGCGTCGGGGCCGGCTGCGCCGGCGGTTTGGTAGGCGCGGCAGACGCCGGTCGGGTTGAGGGTGGTGTACACGTCGTCATCGATTTTGTCGCAGGCGGCTTTGAACTGCTCTATGGTCAGATCGGCCAGTTTGCGTTTGTTTTCTTTTTCGCATTGAGCGACCAGGGCGCCGACGATGCCGTGAGCCTGACGGAACGGCACGCCCCGATTGACCAGATACTCGGCCAGGGCCGTCGCATCCAGAAAGCCTTCGTCCAGCCCGGCGGCGATGCGGTCAGTGTTAAAAACCGTATGGCGCACAATCGCCTCGGCCATTTGCAGACAGCTATTGATCGTATCCGACGCGGCAAAGACGTGGCGTTTATCTTCCTGCAGGTCGCGGTTGTACGTCGAGGGCTGGGCCTTGAGGATCGTCAGCATCGCCATCAGGGCGCCATAGACGCCGCCGGTTTTGCCGCGGATCAGTTCGAGCATATCGGGGTTGCGTTTCTGCGGCATCATACTCGAACCGGTGCAGTAGGCGTCATCGGTGCGGATAAAGCCGAATTCCGAGGCGGTGTAAAGGATCCAATCCTCGGCCAGTCGCGACAAGTGAGCGGCGATCAGCGAACAGCCGAACAGATACTCGGCGCAGAAGTCGCGATCCGATACGGCATCGATACTGTTATAGGTAACATCGGCAAAGCCGAGCGATTGGGCCGTTTTCTCGCGGTCCAGCGGCAGCGTCGAGCCGCCAACCGCCCCGCTGCCGAGCGGACAGACATTAAGCCGTTTGCGGCAATCCGTCAGCCGGCTCCAGTCGCGGGCGAGCATCTCGACAAAACTGAGCAGATACGAGGCCACACTGACCGGCTGGGCACGCTGCAAGTGGGTATAGGCGGGCATCACGTCGTCGATATATTTCTCAGCCAGCCGAACCAACGCCCGCTGCAACAGCGTTATGCGGGTCTGGACGATCTCGATGTCGTCCCGAAGCCACAGCCGCAGGTCGGTGGCCACCTGATCATTGCGGCTGCGTCCGGTGTGCAGTTTCTTGCCCGCCTCGCCGATCCTGGCGATCAGCGCCGACTCAATGGCCATGTGGATGTCTTCCTGGGCCAGGTCAAACTCGAATCGGCCCGCGGCAATGTCCTCGCCAATGTCGATCAATCCCTTCTTGATGTCGGTCAACTCGGCCTGCGTGATCAACGTTTGGGCCGCGAGCATCTCAGCGTGCGCAATCGAGCCGACAATATCGACCTTATACAGCCGACGATCAAACGACAGCGACTCCACAAATTCCACCGCCAAATCGTCAACCGACCCGCTCAACCGCTTTTCCCAACTCTTTTCCGACTTGCTCATCGCATGTCCCTTATCAATAAGGTGTCTGTATTTTCACTTTACTGAAATGATACGGTGCTGTCCGGAATATGTCAACAACCGCCCTGAATACCTGCAATGCAGCGAAATCAAGGCCCAGGGAACCCACTTGATTATGCGGTCGTGCAGATGAGGGCAAAACGAATGTGTGTCCGGCCGAACACGGATGGACACTTCAGTTCGGGACGATGAAACACTGCCGACAATCAACGAGATCGAGCGCCGGCCCTGGCTCTCCTCACCACGATCCAAACCAGGCCGCATCCTGTCAAAAATACCGTAGCCGGTTCGGGAATCAGCGTCACGCTGCCGTGCGTATAAAGCCGGCTTAAATCCCACTCATAACCAACAGGAGTAATCACGTCCGAAAACCGCTGCCCCTCTGACAGCGCATCGCCCCATTCAAACAGAGCAAACGACTTGCCGATTAACCCGTCAACGTCGATGCCTTCTTCAAATTCCAGCCTCAGCACACCCCCCAAGACAACGGCCGTATCACAATCGATCACAAACGTTGAACTCCACCCATCCGACAAAATCAATTGCAGTGTTGAGTTCTCAGGCAGCCTCATCGACTCACGGACTCGGATTGGCATCGCATAAGGACGAATGATCAGCACTTCGGCGGCATACAGCATCAGTCCTTCCACCGTCCCGTCAGGCAGAATCGTGCTGCGAAGACAGGTCGTATCCGTCGGCTCAAATCCTTTAACCCCGCGCAGATCCGCCAGTGAAAAATCAGTCAAGCTCAGCAGGCTGCCGGTCAAATCCGCATCCGTCATACTCTGCCCGTAAAAATAGCCGCTGTGCAGATTTTTCTCGGCCAGTTTAATGCCCCGCAAATCTCTGTTCTGGTAACTCCGGGTCGAATAAAGCTGAAGTGCATGAAACGTGGATTTGGAAAAATCGGCGTTTCGAATCACCGCATCATCAAACAGCGTATCCCGTAGAAGGGAAAAAGCAAAATTGGCCCCGCTTAGATTTTGTCCCGAAAAATCCCACTCCGACAAATCATTGCGGTCCAGATGAACTTCTGATAAATCCCCGTCCTGCCAGTTTTTCGTGGCATAAAGCTGGTCCTTCGTAAAGCCATTGTCGGTCGTATGGGTCAACCTGGCGCCGCTGATGCGGGCGTTCTGCATCGGCACATCCGCCAGCGTCGCTTCGGTAAAATCGACATACGACAGATCAAAGTCCGACAAATCAAAACCGGTCATCAATCGCTTGCACAGACGAACCCCCCGAATGTCCTGATTTTTGAAGCTTTGGGTCGAGCGAAATTGCTCGGCCAAAAAACCGGTTGCCGCCTCGAAATTCACCCAATTGACAAGGGCATCGGTCATATTGACCTGGTTCAGGTTCGATGCATAAAAATTCGCCCCCGTCAGGTCAACCCCTTCAAAATCAGCTCCTTCCAGATTTCGCTGCGCCAGGCCGATACCGCGCAACTCCTTGTCCTGATAGCTTCGCGTCGAATAGAGCTGAAGCCCGATGAATCCTGTGGTTGCCGAGAAATCGGCATACTGAACCCGTGCATCGGTAAAATCAGCGCCGGTCAGCGTCGATCCCGTCAAATCCGCCCCGGTCAAATCCTGCCCACGAAAATCAGCACCCGGCATCACATTATATCGTAATTGGACATCGCGCAGGTCTTTGTCCTGATAACTCTGCGTGGAATACAACAGGGTACCGACAAAGCCCTTGCCGGTCGTATTCGAGAAATCAGCGCCGCGAATGACCGCCCCCGAAAAATCCGTATCAAACAGCGTCGTCCCCGAAAAATCGGCCCCGCTCAGGTCCTGACCGGAAAAATTGCCGCCACTGAGATTACGATCTTTCAAAATAATCCCGCGCAAATCCCTGTCCTGATAGCTTTGCGTCGAATAAAGCTGATCGTCATTGAATTTACTTTGACTGAAATCGGCGTATCGGATAATCGCCCCGGTAAAATCGGCAAATTCGACCACACTGCCGCGAAAATCAGCACCGCTCAAATTGGCCCCGATAAACCGGGAACGGTCCAACTGACTGCCTCGAAAATCGGCCCCGCTCAAATCGGATCCGCTGAAATTATTCGTGCGATGCGAGGTGTTGGTAAACAACGCGCCGGATAAATCACAGGACGAAAAATCGACATCATACAATCTCATCTGCGAAAAATCCCAGTTCGACATATCGTTATGACTGAGAACACCGCCATATAATTCTTTGTTTTTGTAGGAAAGGGTCGAATAGAATTGCTCCCGGGTAAAGCCGCGCGATGTCGTATCGCTGAAATTGGCTCTTTCGGAGAGTAACGCATCGGTGAAATTGGTATTGTGGAGAATCGCCCGCTCAAAAGAACCATACAGCCAACGACCGGAGAAATTCGCACCGGTCAGATTCTGTTCGCTCAGGTCATAGCTTAAAATGCCGGACTGGATCATTGGAACAGAGATGCTAAAGTCAATCCCCGACAAATCCTTATCTTTGTAGCTTTTTGTGGAGTAAAGCTGATACGCTGATAAAAAAAGAAACTGACTCGTCTGCATATCCCTGCTGAAATCCGCCCCACGAATGACGGCATCGGTAAAATGGGTCCCGTCGCCGGAGCTGCCCCTGAACGAAGCGTTCGTCAAATCGGCCCCCGTAAAATCCACACCGGTCAGATTGGCCCCTTGGAATGACGCACCCTGCAAATTCTGCTCGCGAAAGTCGCCGTTGGTTAAATTCAAGGCATTCAATTTCACGCCCCGCAGGTCCCTGTCCTGATAACTTTTCGTGGAATAAAATTGAACGCCCTTAAAATTCAGCGACCCCGAAAAATCACAGCCGACAATCACCGCATCGGTAAAATCCGTCTCGGCCAAATTCATTTTCACAAAACCGGCGTCGGTCAAATCAAAGCCTGAAAAATCCACGCCGGTATAATCGCCGCCTTCAATCTTGACCCCCGATAAGTCTTTCTGTTTGTAACTCAGCGTCGAAATCAGCTTCTCTTTGGAGAAGGGGTAATTATGGGAACCAAAACGCCCGCCGTTGATGATCGCATCGGTAAACTCCGTCTGATGCAGATCGATGTAACGAGAAAAATCCGCTCCGGCCAGATTAAACCCGGATAAATCCATCGACGACAGATTATAAAACATCGGCAAAACCACGCCGGACAAATCTTTGTCCTGATAGCTGCGCGTGGACATCAATTGCTGCCGGCTGACAGCGCTTTCCCAAAAAACAACGCCGTTGATCAGGGCATCCGAGAAATCGGTATGGTCAAAAGAGACATTGTTGAATACGCTGCCGCTCAGATCCGCCCCCTGAAATGTCGCGCCGACAGCCGACGAACTGACAAAAGTCGCCCCGGCCAGATTCTGGCCGTGAAAATCGCCCCCGGACAAATCCTTGTAACTAAAGACGATCCCCCGCAGGTCGCGATCCTGATAGCTGCGCGTCGAATACAACTGAGCCGCACTGAAGTTCGACCCGCTGAAATCCGCCGAGGTAATCACCGCATCGGTAAAATCCGCATCAGCCAATCGGGAAAAGGAAAAATTCACGCCGGATAAATTGCTCCCGATAAACCGCGCCCCGTCCAGCACGCTGAATGAAAAATTCGCAAAGGATAAATCCCCGCCTGAAAAGTCCGCATAGGACAGCGCAAATTCCGATTCATTCCGATGAGCCAGACACACCCCAGGACCGATTTCAATCGGCTCGGTAGCCCAAATCGCCTCACCCGTTCGCCAATCCAAAACCTCCGCCGTGCAAAGTCCTGAAAATGCACCCCAGAAAATCAACCCCGCCAAGCCCGCCTTCACCATAATATACCCCTTTCCTTGAAACTAAAAAGGCAACTCGTCTCTTGATTTGCCGCACAGCTTTTTCAACCCTGAAATCCATATTATTCTACAGTTTCCGAGAGTATTAGTCAACAGTATTTCCCCCCTTTTGCTCATCTCGCCCCATAAAACCAGAGAAAAGGCAAAAAAACCTTGAATTCGACCAATATAGGATTAAAATAATCCTGTCTTTTTCTTGCGCGATCAGGATAAAAAACGATGACAGGATTCTTCCAACGGACAAAGCACTGGCTGGCCCGCTGTCGCAGAGCGATCACGCCGCCGACGGAAACGCCCGACGCCTACTGGCTGCGCCCGGCAATCCAGACGGCTTTTGTATTGTTTTCGATACTGCTCGGGCTGGAATTTCGCACTTTTTTGCTGGCCCTGGAGCAGCCCCAACCGGCTTTCAATGCCGTCAGACCCCCCGCCGTGGACGGCTATCTGCCCATCAGTTCCCTGATGTCGCTGGTTTATTTCGTCAAGACCGGCATCGCCAACACCGTCCGACCGGCCGGGCTGGTGATTTTCTCGCTGATTCTGTTGATGACATGCCTGCTGCGGCGCGGCTTCTGCAGTTGGGTCTGTCCCTTCGGTACGGCCTCGGAATGGCTCCATCGCACCGGCAAGCTGCTGTTCGGCAGTAATGTCAATCCGCCGTGGATTCTTGATATACTGCTCAGGTCGCTTAAATACCTCCTGTTCGGGTTTTTCTTTTATTACATCGTCAAAATGCCGACCCTTGCCCTGCATCATTGGATACACGGAAGCTACAACCGCATCTCCGACGCCAAAATGTTTCTGTTCTTTTTCAATCTCTCCGCTACAAGCCTGGTCGTTTTTGGCATCTTGGGCGTCTTGTCAATGCTGATTAAAAATGCCTGGTGCCGTTATCTTTGCCCTTACGGCGCACTGCTTGCTATCGTTTCGGTCGCAAGCCCGACCTCTGTCAAACGCCGGCCATCCGCCTGCAACGGCTGCGGACGCTGCTCCGACGCCTGCCCCAACCGCATCGCCGTGCACCGACTGCGTCGTGTATCCAGCCCCGAATGCACCGCCTGTTACCGCTGCGTGCAATCCTGTTCACATCGCCGCGCCCTGAGACTCAGCCTGTTCGGATCGCGCACGGCACTGCCGGCGGTGCTTTACGGCGTCATCACCGTCGCAGCGTTTATCTTCGCCGCACAAACCGCCCGCAGCCTGGGCTATTGGCACCCCGACACCCCCCTGCCGATGTACAAGGCCTTATACACGCACATTCACCACATTGAGCATCCCCGCGTATCCCCCCACTCGCCGGGACAGACCATGGAAAACCCCAACGACACGGTTTCTGTCGATTAACTAAGGAGCCGTAAAAAATAATTCGACTGTTTTTTACCACCTCGAAGAACACGAAGATCACGAAGAAAAAATACGTTCAACAATCGAAAAACTTCTTTTTTTTATGCACGGTGTTCAAAATACAAAATCGTAAGCCGTTGAATCAATTAGGTTTCGATCCAGTTTGGAACATTGCGTTTTTTGTCATTTGAATTTGTTTCGGATGTCGATATTCGTATTTCGGATTGGGTTGCGGCTCCGCCGCGCCAAGCCCTTCGGAGTTCAATGATTCGCAAATCAGTCATTTAATTTCTTTACGATCTCTTTGCATCGCCGCTAACCCGAATCGCTCCAAAGCACGGGGCGTCCTTGTGTCAACTCTGACGATAATCCCGACGCGAGCCGGTCAGCCAATCCGGATCGCCGGACCCGTCGGCAAACGTGCAGCGCGCCGGATCCCACTTAATCGGCCGCCCGTAATAGTAAGCCAGATTCATCAAATGACAGCATATGGACGACCGAGCGCCGATCTGCTCGTGGGTAATCGGCTTTTGCCGCGTCCGCATCGCCTCAAGGAAATCGCCGATATGATTGTCCCGCACCCGGTAAAGCTGAACGGTGGCATCTTGGAGACATTCGCGCTCAGCAAGCGACAGCTTGGAATCAAGCGTACCGCCGTCTTCGCGCTGCGTGAACCTGGCGATCGTTTCCCCGTCGCGAATCAGCCAGAACTTGCCGCGATTGACCCGAATCTCCCCGTCCGTACCAAATATGTGCACCCCGAAACCATTCTTATGCCACACCTGAACCCCATTGGCATAGATCAGAGACGCGCCGCGTTTGGCGCCTTTGTCCGCCGGCGGCAATACCTCGACCGGACCGCTGTCATCCATCCCCAGCGCCCATTGCGCAATATCCAGATGATGCGCCCCCCAGTCGGCCACCATCCCGCCGCCGAATTCTCGATACCGCCGCCAGTTCGGCCAATGGTCGTGCATCCCGCGCGGACTGAGTTCGGAATGATACGGCCGATACGCCGCCGGACCCAGCCACAGGTTCCAGTCCAGCCCCGGCTCAAGCGGTTCTTCCGCCAAATCGCAATCAATGACCGGATCGCCGAAACTGCACTCAATCCGCTCAATCCGACCCACCGCCCCGTTGCGTGCCAGCTCGCAGGCCACACGAAACTCCCGACTGGAACGCTGCTGCGATCCGGTCTGCAAAATACGTCCGTTGGCCTCCACCGCCTTCATCACCGCAACCGACTCGGAAATGTCATGCGTCAGCGGCTTTTCGCAATACACATCCTTGCCCGCCCGCAGCGCCGCCAGCGTGATCAAGGTGTGCCAGTGGTCCGGCGTCGCCACGCACACCGCATCAATATCCTCGCGCGCCAGCAACGCCTCAAAATCCGTATAGGCCGCACAATCAGCCGGCCCCTGATCCGGATAGCGGCGGTAGTGATCGTTGATCCGCTGGCGGGCGTTTTCCCGTCGCGTGGTATCCACGTCGCAGACCGCCACGACCTGCGACCGCGCCAAAAAATGACCCAGCAGCCCCCGGCTCTGTCGCCCCGTACCGATCATCCCGATCGTGATGCGATCATTGGGCAAGACAGAGGCCGCCCGCAAAGCCGACGGCAGAATCAGCGGTACCGCGGCGGCGCTTTTCAGAAACGTTCGACGGCTCGTTAAAACTGGACTGACCATCTTATTTCTCCTCGCAAAAAGTGCTTCTTGTTTCGGCACAGACCCAAATGAAATAGCGGCATCATCCGGTCCCCGTCAAAGGGAACCGGATGCGCCGTGATGATTCATTCACGCTCAATTGACCGCCATCGCGTCCAGATTCGGACCCTGATCAACGGCCACGACGCGAACCGCGTTACGACCGGTACGGAATTGAACCTTCACATCCACAGTCTGCCAGGTCGTCCAGTTGCCGGTTGACGCAAATGGAATGCGACCGACCTGTTCGCCATTGACCAGCAAATTGCACGACCGGTCACCGGAGGACGCATATCGGAACGTCAGCGTAAACTCCCCGGCCTGATCTGCCAGCACATTGTCCCATTCGACAAAGCTGCCCGCTCCGCCAAAATCGACGAAACCGGTTCCCTGATAACCGGTATGATTGTCCGCCACCTGCGCATCATTCATTCGGTTGGCGTTCTCAGCTTCGTAAATCGCCCCGTCCATCTTCGACGGAACCGCGGCAACGGCGGCATTTTCGCGATGCGGGTAATACAATTCGCCCCCGACGCCCAGATCCTTGATCCGCAGATTGCGGAACTTATACACCAACCCGCGTTCGCCGTGATGCTGAATGCCGATATGACCGGCCAAATCCATCGCGTCGTGAATGTCGGTCGTCAGAATCCCGTTGACATAAATCTGAATATGCGAACCAATACACACGATGCGGTAGGTGTTCCACTGCCCCTGTTTGAAGCAATCACCCGCACGGGCGCGAAACTCAGCAATGGATGCGTCCCGTTGGGCAGGTGTACCGGCCTGATCGCGATTAGGCGAAATAAACCACATCCGCCGCCCCTCGTCATACAAACCGCCGGACCACTTGCGATCGGCCGTATCCACCTCAGCCTGATAGCCCCAAACGCGATTCTTGGACATCTGACTGCGGAACTGAAAGCCGGAATTGCCTTCATTGACCGGCATCAGAATCTCGCCTTCAAAAACAAAATTGGCATACGGCTTTTGAGTCATCAAAAACCACTTGCTGCGGTCCGTCGTCAGGTGCACTTCTCCGTTAACCACCTGCGCACGCCCCCACTCATACGGGTTGACCCACTTGCTGAGACTTTCATCAATCAGATCTTCCCACGGCACATCCTGAGGCTTCTTGATTTGAGCCGCCTTGGACTTCATCACCGCCGGACGATCATACACCTGCCAGCCGTCGCGCACATCCGGCCCCTTGAGCATGGCGTTGGCTTGCGGGTGATTGGTAATCTCCGCAGAGGCCGCATCGTACCGAAGCGTCCCGCCGAAACGCTGCCCGACACACCCCAGACAAAGCAGCTCGGTCAGCGGTGCGGCAACCGCTATCGGCGAACTGACCGGCTCGATTCCCTGACAGGCATTCAGAAAGTTTTGATAATGATTCGACGGCGGACGCGGCGTTTCCGGAATCCGGCCGGCCTCTTGCAGTTCTCTGGTTTTTTCTCCGGACAACAAACGATAATGACCGCCATGACTGGTCCCGCGCACCACAAATTCATCACAATACACCAGCGAACCGACGTTGCCCAAATTGCCGTTCGCTCCGGGCGGCGCCGGCGGGTTATTGCCCTGCCCGTCATACCAGTTCAGCTCCACCGGCGGCCGTCCGTTCTCGCCGCGGAACTTGAATGTTATCACCGACCCCTGTGGATAAATCAAATCGCTCGGGCCAATCAGCTTGGTCGTAACCTCATAAGGCATCGCGCAGTTCAAATAATACCGATGAATCGCGTCCAGGATATGCGCCCCCCAGTCGCCCATCGCACCGCAGCCGAACTCAAACCAGCACCGCCAGTTGCCGTCCACCAGTTTCTCACTGTATGGCCTGAACGGACGACGCATCAGCCAAATGTCCCACTCAAACCCGACCGGCGGGATCGCTTCCGGATACGCCGTATCCGTCCAGCCATGCCAGCGGCGGGAATTGGTCATCCAGGCGTCGATTTTGCGGACATTCTGAATCAAACCCGCCTTGACCCACTCGCGAAATTGCAGCGTCCCTGATCCCGAATGCCCCTGATTGCCCATCTGAACAATCACACCCGGACAGCCTTTGGCCATCTTCTCAAGCAAGCGACATTCATACACATTCTGAGCAATCGGTTTTTCAACATACACATGCTTGCCCAGCAGCATCGAATGCACAATCTGCGGAAAATGCGCATGGTCAGGCGTCCCAATAATCACCGCGTCAATCTGTTCGTGCATCTGCTCGAACATCTCCCGATAATCCTGGAAACAGGGCACACCGGGAAATCCCCGAACCGAGGGGTCATGCTCCAAAAAAGCCACATCGGCAAAAGCGACAAACTCAATCTGGTCCTGAAAACGATTAAACTCACCGATGACCTGTGCCCCGCGATTATACACCCCGATGACCGCCGTGCGAATCTTGCGATGGCGCGGAATCTGCCGCGGCTCAAACAGCGGACGAACCTCCTGGTCGGCAAAAAGACCGCCTTGGCCGAACATCAGGATCGGCGGCGTATAAAGGATGGTTTTCAGCACGCTTCGACGCGATAAACGGGCGTTGGACTTGGTTTGACTCATAACACTCTCCTGAAAATGCGGATCGTTCGACGCCTGCCGCGCCGCCCAATCCCTGGTTATACTGTTCTTATGACACGCTAATTAAAAGACGAAACGATTACGCCGCTCCGCTTTATTGCTCAAAAAAACCGTTGTCGAAAAACAACAATTCCTCTTCAATTACCATGTTACCTCCAGTAAATCCTGAAGCACCGCCGCACAAATGCCGTTGATTAACGCATCCTCGCCGGCTTTGGCCGTACGAATATCGATTTGACGCATGGCGTTGTCATAAACCGCTGCCTCCATTTGCTTGCGAATGGCACAGGCAAACTCGTCGGCAAACAGCAAATTGACATAACCGGCCAATATCAGCACATCCGGATCGTAGCAGTTGATCGCTTCGGCCGCACAGCGACTGATCAGCCCGGCCACCTCATCGCGCAGCTCAAGGGCATAGGCGTCTTTTGATGCCACGGCCCTGGGCCAAATCGAAAGCAGCTTTTCCGGCGTAGGATGTCCGTTGAGTCCTTCCGCAAACAGCGTCTCTGCGCCGCTTCGTACATCGCGTTCAATCCTGCCGGCCAGGGCCGGCCCGGAAATATGAGCCTCCAGACACCCCCGATGGCCGCACCCGCAAAGCGGACCGTCCGAATCGATTACATTGTGTCCGATTTCGCCATAGCGGCCCGTCGCACCAAAGACCAGACGACCGTTCATATAGACGGTCGAACCGACGCCGTTGGCCACATTCAAATAGAGGATATTTCGAGTAGCCAACTCAGCGTCGGCGGCGATCTCGGCCAAAAGACGAACGCGGTTGCTGTAAACGGCAATCGGAAAATTGAAATGTTCCAAAAGCTGCCGACGCAGCGGCACATCGCGCCAGCCCAGCGGACTGGACAAATGCACATCCCCCCCGGACGAAACCGAACCGCTGAGCGTGATACCGGCGCCTAAAATCTTGTTTTCATTGAGGTTATGCTCCTCCAAAAAAACCCGCAATCGAGCACAGATAATGCCAATCACATGGGCCGGCGAATGATCAGAGCCAAGCGGAATCTGAAGCTTGCCGATCAGCCGCCCGACAAAGTCAAACAATCCAATCACCGCATAACTCGGATTGATTTCTATGCCAACAAGATAATAACAGTCCGGATTTAAGCTTAAAATGATCGGCTTTGGCCCCCGACGACTGCTTAGCCCCCGATTTTCAAGCACCAGCCCCTTTTCACGCAAACGAGAAACAATCGTGCTGGCCGTTGAGCTGCCAATCCCCACCAACCGACAAAGCTCGGTCTGCGACAAGCTGCCCTGCTTGCGCAAGAGCGACAGGATCAGCTTTTCGTTCCGCTGACCGGCGGTTTTTGAATCAATCGGACTATGAGACATTCCGTGTTTTCCTGCGGTCTGAGTCTTCATTTGATTAAAATATCTCGAACCGTGAAATTATTCAAGACTTTCTTGAAATTTTTCACGACAAACAACGCCCCATAGGCCCTGAATGAGGCGTTCTCAATTTTTTCTCAAAAACAGTCCTTGCATTTTGATACCGAGAATGTTAAAAACATCTCATGGTGTGTGATATTTGCTTCTCTGGAATTCAGGACACAAAGGAAAAGTGATGAGCGAGTTGTTCAATGTCAAAGATAAGGGCATCGTATTGACCGGCGGAGCCGGGGTCTTGTGCTCGGCGCTGGCCGAGTATCTGGCACAGGCCGGAGCGAAAATCTGCATTGCTGATTACGACGAATTTCGGGCCAATGAACTGGCCAAAAAAATCGAAGCCAACGGCGGATTCGCCCTGCCGTTGCGGATCAATGTACTGGATCGAGCCGAAATCGAATCCGCCTTCGCCTGTGCGGTCAACTCGCTGGGACAAATCGACGTGCTGATTAACGGCGCCGGAGGCAACAAAAAAGAAGCCACCGCTTCGGACGAACTGCCGTTTTTTGACCTGCCCGACAAGGCCCTGCGCGACGTCATGGACCTGAACTTTCTGGGGACGTTCATCCCCTGCCAGGTCTTTGGAAAATATTTCGCACAGCAAAAAAAAGGCATCATCCTGAACGTCTCCAGTATGAGCGCCTACCACCCGCTGACCAAGGTGGTCGGCTACTCGGCGGCCAAAGCGGCCATCAGCAATTTCACCGAATGGCTGGCCGTGCACATGTGCCAAAATTACTCAACCGAAATCCGCGTCAACGCCATTGCGCCGGGCTTCTTTTTGACCAAACAGAATCGTTTTCTCCTGACGGACGAACAGACCGGCAAACTGACCCCTCGCGGCCAAACCATCATCGACCATACCCCCATGGGACGATTCGGCCAGGCCGAAGAACTCTGCGGCACAGTGCACTGGCTGCTCAGCGATGCGTCAAAATTTGTAACCGGCGCCGTCATCCCGATTGACGGCGGATTCAATGCCTTCAGCGGCGTCTAAATCAAACGAATAGGAATCGTGATCAATACAGCGTCACGTTATTGTGTTACGGTGTCAAAAAACCGAAAAGCCGGAAGCTGAAAGCCGGAAGCTGGGTATGATGTATTACGAACGCGGCAATCCGCAGGACAATTTGAGTATCGAGGATCTGAAAGACGGCCTGTTTACCGCACTGGAAAAGCTGGGTCTGCGCAAAAAAGTCCTAACTGTCCCGCCGGACATCACGCGCTTTTATTCACGGGCCGGCGACCTGACCCGCCTGACGCATCAATATTACGGCCCGGCCCTGACCGACATCCTCCCCGCGCTGGGCACACATTTCGCCATGACCGAAACGGAAATCCGCCGGATGTACGGCGACACGCCGCTGTCCCTGTTTCGCGTGCACAACTGGCGCGACGACCTGCGGACACTGGGACGTGTCCCCCGTGAGTTTGTCCGCGAGGTCAGCGAGGGCAAAGTCGATTACGACTGGCCGGCCCAGGTCAACAAGCTGCTGGTTGAAGGCCGATTCGATCTGATTTTATCCATCGGACAGGTCGTCCCGCACGAAGTGGTCGGCATGGCCAATCACAGCAAAAACATCTTCGTCGGAACCGGCGGTGTCGAAGGCATCAACAAAAGCCACTTTCTCGGCGCGGTTTTTGGAATGGAACGGATGATGGGCCGTGCCGATACACCGGTACGGCGGGTGCTCAACTACGCCGACGAGCATTTCGCCCGCGATTTGCCGATCGTCTATGTCCTGACCGTCGTCGGCGGCACGGACCGCGGCACGGCCGTACGCGGCCTGTTCATCGGCGACGATCTTGAATGTTTCAACAAGGCCGCGGACTTGTCGCTGAAGGTCAACTTCGAGATGCTCGACGAACCGATTCAAAAGGCCGTGGTCTATCTCGACCCGGACGAGTTCAAAAGCACCTGGCTGGGCAACAAAAGCATCTATCGAACGCGAATGGCCATGGCCGACGGCGGCGAATTAATCGTACTGGCCCCGGGCCTGAAGGAATTCGGCGAGGACAAGGAAATCGACCGACTCATCCGCAAATACGGCTACGTCGGCGCCGACCGCGTGCTGGAACTGACGCGGCAGCATACCGACTTGCAGAACAACCTCAGCGCCGCAGCCCATCTGATCCACGGCTCATCCGAAGGCCGCTTCAACATCACCTATTGCCCCGGCCATATCAGACGTGATGAAATCGAATCGGTCAATTTTGCCTATGCCGACTTGAACTCGATGATGAAAAAATACAACCCCAAAACGCTCAAGGCCGGATACAACGACGTCCACGGCGAAACAATCTTCTTCATCCCCAACCCCGGCATCGGCCTGTGGGCGTGGAAAGAAAAATTTGAATAAAAACGAAAACCACAAACAACCCAGATTGTAAGAATAGACCATGAAGCAAAAAAAGTTGTGAGCTTTGAGTTCAACTACGAACCAAGAACTAAGAACTATATAACAGGAGATTGAAAATGACAAAAGCGGATATTGCAGTCGTCGGTTTGGCGGTCATGGGTGAAAATCTCATCCTCAATATGGAAAGCAAGGGCTTTACGGTGGCGTGTTTCAATCGCACCGTCTCCAAGGTCGATGATTTCATCAACGGTCGGGCCAAAGGCAAAAACATCATCGGCTGTCATTCCGTCGAAGAACTGGTCGCCTCCCTCAAAACACCGCGCAAGGTGATGATGATGGTCAAGGCCGGCAAACCCGTGGACGCCTTCATCGAACAGATTCTGCCGCACCTGGACGACGGCGACATCCTCATCGATGGCGGCAACAGCCACTTTCCGGACACCACCCGCCGCACCGAATACGTCGAAAGCAAAGGCAAGCTGTACATCGGCACCGGCGTTTCCGGCGGCGAAGAAGGCGCACTGCGCGGCCCGTCGATTATGCCCGGCGGCTCCAAAGCGGCCTGGGAACACGTCAAGCCCATCTTCCAGAAAATCGCCGCCAAGACCGACGACGGCCAGCCCTGCTGTGACTGGGTGGGCGAAAACGGCGCCGGCCACTTCGTCAAAATGGTGCACAACGGTATCGAATACGGCGATATGCAGATGATCTGCGAAACCTACCAGATGATGAAAGTCGGCCTGGGCATGAGCAACGCCGAGATGCACAAGGTCTTCGCCGACTGGAACGAAGGCGAGCTGGATTCCTACCTGATCGAAATCACACGCGACATCCTCGGCTACAAAGACGCCGAAGGCAACGCCGTAATTGATTTAATCCTCGACACCGCCGGCCAGAAAGGCACCGGCAAATGGACGGTCATCGCCGCACTGGACACCGGACAACCGCTGACCCTCATCGGCGAGGCGGTCTTTGCCCGCTGTCTGTCGGCCCTGAAGGAAGAACGTATGGCCGCATCCAAAATCCTGTCCGGCCCGCATAAAAAATTTGACGGCGACAAACAACAGATGATCAACGACCTGAGAAAAGCCCTTTACGCCTCCAAAATCGTCAGCTACGCCCAGGGCTATCAGTTAATGCGCGCCGCCGCCGCCGAGTACGACTGGAACCTCAACTACGGCGGTATCGCCCTGATGTGGCGCGGCGGCTGCATCATACGCTCGGTCTTCCTCGGCAAAATCAAAGAAGCCTTTGACAAAAACCCCGATCTGACCAACCTCCTGCTGGCGCCGTTCTTTACCGACGCCGTCGTCAAGGCCCAGGAGGCGTGGCGTCGTGTGGTCACCTGTGCCGTCGAAATGGGCGTGCCGATGCCCGCGATCAGCTCGGCCTTGGCCTATTATGACGGCTACCGCACCGAACGGCTGCCGGCCAACCTGCTCCAGGCCCAGCGCGACTACTTCGGCGCACACACCTATGAGCGGGTCGATAAACCGCGCGGCCAGTTCTTCCATACCAACTGGACCGGACGCGGCGGCGACACCGCGGCCTCAACTTATGTCGTCTGAATTCAGAATTGAGAAAACCAATTGAGAAGTGATTATGTATATGCACGAAGATTTTCTGCTGCTCAATGAAACGGCCCGACGGCTCTACCACGACCACGCCGCCAAAATGCCGATTTATGATTACCATTGCCACTTGCCCGCAAAGCAGATTGCCGAGAACAAACAGTTTGACAATCTCACGCAAATCTGGCTGGCCGGCGATCACTACAAATGGCGGGCGATGCGCACCAACGGCGTGGATGAAAAATTCTGTACCGGCGATGCGAGCGACTGGGAGAAATTTGAGAAATGGGCAGCGACGGTTCCAGCCTGCCTGCGCAACCCCCTGTACCACTGGACGCACCTCGAACTGAAGAAACCCTTCGGCATCACCGACCGTCTGCTCAGCGCCGAGACCGCCGACAGCATTTATGAAGACTGCGGCGCCATGCTCCGCACCGAGCCGTTTCGCGTCAGAAACATCATGCAACGCTGGAATGTTAAACTCGTCTGCACCACCGAAGACCCCCTGGACAGCCTCGAACACCACCAGGCTGTCCGCAAAAGCGATTTTGATGTGGCCGTCCACACCGCCTGGCGACCGGACAAAGCCATGGCCGTCGAGAACCTTGACGCCCTGAACCGCTGGATCGACACACTGGCCGAGCGGACCGACAGCGACATCAGCAAGTTTGACGACTACATTGAGGCCATCCGAAAACGGCAGGACTATTTTCATCAAAACGGCTGCCGCCTCAGCGACCACGGCCTGGACAGGCCCTATGCCGCCGACTACACCGCCGAGGATATTCGGAAAGTGTTTCTGAAAATTCGTAGCCGTCGGGAATTGACCCCGCTCGAACAGGATCAGTTCAAATCGGCCATGCTGGTCGAATTCGGCCTGATGAATTTTGAAAAGGGCTGGGCCCAGCAGTTCCACATCGGCGCCATCCGCAACAACAACAGCCGGATGTTCGCCCGGCTTGGCCCGGATACCGGCTTTGATTCCATCGGCGATTTTGAAATCGCCCTGCCCCTGTCGCGTTTCCTGGATCGACTCGACTCACAGGGCAAACTTGCCAAAACCATCCTGTACAACATCAACCCCAAAGACAATGAAGTGCTCGCCACCATGCTGGGCAACTTTCAGGATGGACAAATCCCCGGCAAGCTGCAGCTCGGCTCCGGCTGGTGGTTTTTGGATCAGATGGACGGAATGATCAAACAGCTCAACGCCCTGTCAAACCTCGGCCTGCTGAGCCGATTTATCGGAATGCTCACCGATTCACGCAGCTTCCTTAGTTATTCGCGGCATGAATACTTCCGGCGGATCCTCTGCAATCTGCTCGGTGAAGAAGTGCAAAAAGGGTGGTGGCCCGATGATATGAGCCTGCTGGGCCACATGGTGGAAGATATCTGCTACAACAACGCCCGCGCCTACTTCGATATGACCTGCGATTAGCGGCTGACAATAAAACACACATTCGTGGTCGCCGAGCCGCCGATATTCAGCGTAGCCACGGTTCGGGCGCCGGGAACCTGATAGTCGCCCGCGGTGCCGGTAACCTGTTTATAAGCATCCAGTAATTGCCGAGCGCCGGTCGCCCCGACCGGATGCCCGCAGCCGATCAGCCCACCGGACGGATTGATTGGCAATGCGCCGCCGAAGTCGATGACGCCCTCTTCAATCGCCTTCCAGGATTGCCCCGGCTCGGTCAGACCAAAATGATCAATCGCCATATACTCCGACGTGGTAAAACAGTCATGCGTCTCAATCACATCAAGCTGCCGCCAGTCCCGAAGACCCGCCCGCGTGTACGCATCGGTGATGGCCTTGCGCGTCCAGGGCAGCACATACGGCTGACCTTCCGAATCGGCAACCTTGGCGACAAACTCAATCGGCGCCGTCGTATGGCCCCATCCGCTGATCCGCGGAAGCTGCTCAAGCGAACACCCCATCCGCTCGGCGTACGGGCCGGCAAACCGCTCTGACGCAAGATACATACACACCGCCCCGTCGGTAACCTGAGAGCAATCGGTCACCTTAATCCGTCCCGTAACGGTACTGTTGTACTGTCCCTTGCAGCGCGCGTGGTCCACACTCATATACCAGTCGCGCGTCTGGGCGTTGGGATTGCGTTTGGCGTTACCGTAGTTGATCGCCGCGATTCGCGCCAGATGCGCATCATCCAGACCATACCGCGCCTCATACACATCCCCCAGTTTGCCGAACAATTTGGGAAAGGGAAAATCGATGTTGGCCGATTCCCGCTCATACCAGGCCGCCGTCCCCAGATAATCGCCGCCTCTGGCCGGCGAGGCCGTTTTCATCAGCTCGACGCCGACCAGCGCAATGCAGTCGTACTGGCCGGCCTGAAGATGCGCCATCGCCGACAGCGCCGCCAGCGCACTGGACGCACACGCCCCCTCAAAACGCATCGTCGGCAGCCCCTTGAACCGCGGATCAAAATCCACAAAAAATGCGCCCAGATGCCCCTGCATACAGTACAATTCGGCCGCGAAGTTGCCGATAAATGCGGCCTGAATGTCGCGCGGCTCAATCCGCGTTACCGCCAGCGACCCTTCATACGCCTCACGCATCATCGCACTGATATGCTTATTCTCACGCGCCCAGTTCCGCGCAAAATCCGTCTGGTAACCGCCAAGTATATAAATCGTCTGCATCATCAACTTTCCACTTTCAAAAGGGGGACAATTCGATCATATCAGAATAACAGAATAGAAACATCCTGTATTTGCGGATTTCCTATAGGGCCGGAAAATACTTGCCGATATTAAACACGTAACGCTCACAAGCGGTGTCGTTTTTCAGGCCGTCCGGGACAGGCAACTGTTGGGCTTCAAGCAGTTCCATGGCCCGCTCTTTGCCGCCCAGCATCTGCACCAGCATACTCGGCCCGGCCCAGTTATACCCCGCCGTCATCACCCGATCCATCCCCTCGATCCCGTCGTCTGCATCGGTAACCTGTCCGATCAGCATATACGCATACGCGATATACGTCGCCAGCATCTCCTTGACAATGTTCGCCTCCGTCCCGTCAGCGGCCAGAATCACTTCAAACGCCTGTCGATACCGGCCGATATGAATAAACTCCTTGGCCTGCTCGACAAACCGCACATGCGGCTCAAAGGCCGGCACATACTCCAGCGTCGCCGGATCAATATAGATATGCTTTCCGCTTTCCAGCCGCTTGTAAAAGCCGCCCTTGTCGCGGCTCTTTCGCCCCAGATGCCCGGCCTGAATCATCGCCTCAATATACGCCGGCAGCACGATCTGATCATGCATCGCATCGGAGACATTCTCCTGCAAACTGCGAATAATCGCCGCGTGAATATCCAGCCCCACCAAATCCAGCGTCGCCAGCGGCGCCATAATCCGGCCCGTATAAGGCCCGATCAGATAATCCATCATCTCTACGCCGTGCTGGGCCGCCAGTTCGGTAATCCGAGCGAACAGGACAAAAGCGACACGGTTGCCTGCGAACCCGGCCGTCGGCTTGACCGGAACCACCACCCGCCGCAGCCGTTTGGCCAGAAACTCGGCCATAAACGCCGTCACCGACGGATCCGTCCGACTCTGCCCGCACAGTTCGCACGCAAGCATCCGAGACGGCGGATTGTAAAAATGCGTCGAGAGAAAATGCCGACGAAAATCATCGCTCCGCCCTTCGGACAAGGACTCCAGAACCAGACTGGACGTGACCGAGCTGACAATCGAGCCGTCGCGCCGAAACCGATCCACCTGCTCATACATCGCCCGCTTGACGTCCATATCCTCGGCCACACATTCAAGAACCCAGTCCGCCTCGCCGCACGCCCGCTCCAAAAGCGTATCATAATCCCCGCAAATGATATGCTTTGAAATCACTTCCGAACGGGCCTGAGCCATGGCCTTTTCAAGCCCTTTTTGCGAGCGCGCTGCGTCGCGGCTGAGAAAATACACCTTAATCTCATTTTGAGCCAAAATCCCGCCGACCAGACTGCCGACCGTCCCGCTGGCCCCCAAAACAACTGCCGTTTCAATCTTCAATGGTCTATTCCTCTTGTCTGTATTTCCAGATACCAATAAACACCAATTATTCAACCACTTCATAACGCGAATGCGTCGGGACAAACTCCTCACGTAATAATCCGATGCGATAGACATCCTGCCGCTGTCCTTCCAGCCGCAACTCTCTGCGAAGCGTTCCTTCAATCTGAAACCCAAGCTTCTGAACCACCCTGAATATCGCCGGATTATTCGTCCGAATGATCGCCCAGATTTTCTCAAGCTGCATCGACTCAAACGCCCACGCCAGCAGCACCGAATGAATCTCCGTCCCCAGGCCCCCGCCCCAGAAGCTCTTCTCCCCGATCACGCAAAAACATTCCGCCGTTGCATGAACAGCGTCCCTATGCAGCAGCCCGGTCACCCCCATCGGCGAACCGTCCGCCGACTCGACAAAAAAATCCACCCGACGAGGGTCGGACTGAATCGCCTGAAACCAGCGGCGCGTCTTTTCCAGCTCAAACCGCTCGGTCACCGTCAGCGTCTTTCGCACATCGGGATCATTATACCACCGCACCCGCAGCGGCAGATCCGCTTCCCGCAGCGGCCGCAGCCGCACCCGGTCGCCGAAAATCGTTACCTCAGGCGTTGACATATCCATTCCTTTTCGGTTCAAACAGCGTCACAATCAAACGTATAACACGAAAACAAATCGTCCAGCGTCTGACGGCGGCGGACGCAAATCACCTGATCGCCGTCCTGCGCCAGTACAGCCGGCGCCGGATGAATAAACGGCGGCGTCAGTACAAGCGTATAAGCCCCCACACGATTGAGCCGAATATAATCGCCCGCCGATGGCAGCGGCGCCGACACCTCGCGCAGAAGAATATCCTTTTCCATACATGTCGAACCGACCACATCAAACGATTGCTCCGAGCCGGATCGGCCGGACGCCGAGAGGATCTCAAACGGCGGGTTGATCGCATGAAACGTCGGCTTGCTGTTCAGCGCGCTGCCGTCCACCGTTACAAACGTCTTGTCGCGGACCTGCTTGACGCTGACCACCTGCGTCACAAAACTGACCGCATTGGCAACCATCGCCACCCCCGGCTCAATCACCAGTGTCGGCCTGCTCTGCCGCACCCACTCGCTGCGGCCCAGCACCCCGCACACCGTCTCGGCATACTCACTAAACGACGGCACCTCACACCACCGATGTTCCGGCTCAATGACCCCGAACATCCCCCCGCCGATATTGATGGCCTCGACCGATGTTGGAAACAGCCGCTCAGCCAGATGCACCAGCGTCTCGGTAATCGTCTGAAAACACCATACGCTGCTGTCGCTCGTGGACGTATGCCCGTGCAGCGCGGCGATTCGGATATTTTTGGCCCTCTGCAATGTTCGCGCCGCCGCTTCAATAACCGCCGGATCAAAACCGAACCGACCGACCTTCAGCCGATTCTGAATATGCGACCGCCCGGCCTCATCGGACAGGGCGATATTCACACGCAGCCCCACCTTGACCGTCTGGGACGGATGCGCCGCAGCATACCTCAGCACCGCCTCAAACTCCGCCTCCGAATCCAGATTCACCACACTGCCGCCGGCCAGCGCCAGCTCAAGATCCTCGCGCCGCTTGACCGGCCCGTTGAAGATAATCCGACGCGGATCGCAGCCGACCTTCAGTGCCAGATCATACTCCATCCGCGAGACCACCTCCGCCCAGCCGCCCCGGTCGCGAACGAGACGGCACAGATAGGGCACATAATTGGTCTTGTACGAATACGCCAGAACAAACGGCCGATACCGCGACTCAAACGCCGCCGTCAGCGCTTCAAAATTGCCCTCAAACCGACCCCGATCAATCACATAAAACGGACTGCCGTAGTGAGCGGCCGCAGAATGAAAATCTGAATAAGACAGGTTCATATGAATTGAGAATTGAGAATTCAGTTATGTTTTCGAATTGATGCGGGTGTTTTTAACAATCGCCGTCAGAACAGACAATATCTCGTTCGATTCTTCGATCAGATTTTCAATACATGATACAGGCAGCATCTCTGTTTCTCGAAAAAGACGAAGCCAGTAATGTGTTTCTCGTGCCTCTTTTAATGCGATGTTACACTTTGAAATAAAATCTGCTCGACTCTGCGCGGCAGTCGCCTCTTCAAGATTGGCTCCGATAGAGGTACCAGCTCTGACAAGCTGGCGACAGAAACATCATTTGTCTGGCTTTGATTGAGCATATACCGATAAAGTCTTAAAATCCTGCATGAAATCTCAAACGTACGTTCCTGAATATTATAAATCTTACCCTTTTCCATTCACAATTTTAAATTCTAAATTCTAAATCCGCCCATTTCCCATAAACTCATCCACCGTCGCATGGCCCTCTTGAGCGACGTCCTTGCGGGCAATCACATGCCAGGCGGTGATCGCCAGAATCTTCACATCCAGCCAAAACGACCGGTGATCAACATACCATACATCATACGCAAACTTCTGCTCCCAGGTCAAATTATTGCGTCCGTGAATCTGCGCCCAGCCGGTCAGTCCCGGCTTGACCTCATGGCGGCGATTCTGCTCCGGCGTGTACCGCTCCAGATATTTGACCATCAGCGGCCGCGGCCCGACCAGACTCATCTCCCCCTTGAGCACATTCAGCAATTCCGGCAGCTCGTCCAGACTCGTCGCCCGCAGCCGACGCCCGAAATTCGTCAGCCGCTGCTCATCCGGCAGAAGACGGCCCTGCTCGTCATGCGTCCGCGCCGTCATCGTCCGAAATTTATACATCGTAAAAATCCGGCAATCCAGCCCGGGGCGCTCCTGCCGGAACAACACCGGCGATCCCAGTTTGATGCGCACCAGCAGCGCCACTATCAGCATCAACGGCGACAACACAACCAGCGCCGCCAGCGCCGCCGAAAAATCAAATACCCGCTTGACAACTGCACCAACCGTCATCAAAAGTCAAATCCCGCCTTTCTCTTGATTGCTGCAAAGAGAACACAGAGGAAAAGTTCGTAGTTCGTAGTTCGCAGTTCAACTCAAAACTCATAACTCAAAACTTAAAACTATCTTTCGTGGTTCAATGATTCGTAAATCAGTCATTTTATTTCTTTACGATCCTTAAGCTTTCGTCAGCCATTGCTTGGCGTATGTTTAATTTGGCAAGCCTACTTCAGCGTATAAAGGATAATCACCCCGTCGGCGCGAAGATCGGACGTCGCCAGTCGGCGGCTGTCCGGCGAAAACACCACCTTCGAGACCACCTTATGCCCGCCGAACCGCCGGACCACCTGCCCGCTCTCGGCGTCCACCGCATACGCCACCGGCGCAATCGTACAGCCCAGCAGCCGCCCGTCCGGACTGGCCGCCAGATTCAGCACCGAAAAATCATTGGTCGTCGGCCGCGTCTCGCCGGGCCGCAGCAGCGACACCTTATCCAGCCGCCGCCCGTCCTCGGTCGCGATCTTCAGCAGACTGCCCGCCCGGTCGCCGGCCCAGACCGTCTGCTCATCCATCGACAACACCGTCGTCGTCAACTCCTCCGCATCGTCCCAGACCTGATCCCACAACGTCCGGCCGGTATTCAAATCCACCGCAATCAGCCGGGCCTGTCCGCCGTCGGCCCCGGCCGCGTACAGCACCCCCTCATCAGACACCGCAAAATCGCGCAGCGTCTGCCGGCCGGCTTCCAGCCGCCGCACCACCGCCGGACGAAGCACCTCCGCAGCCAGATCCACCGGCACAAACTCATAGTCCACCTGTCCGTCCTCTTCCGGATTGCGGCGGATCAGCGTCAGCGCCTGCCGGCGATGCGAAGTGCGAAGGTAAATATCCTGCTCATCCCACCCGGCCGTCAGATCGCGAACCCGACGGCCTTGTTCGATGTCAAAAACCGACAGCAAAACACGGTCGCTCGTCCGAACCACCGCCGCCAACTCGGTCCCCTCCAGTCCCACCGCCCGACCCGAGCCGACCCGAAAGTCGGACTGTTTCACCGCCGGCGCATCCCAGGCCCACACACACGTCCGACCATCCTGATACACCGCCGTCAGACGACCGTCCACATTAAACAGAGACCCAATCCCCGCATTGCCCGCAACAGCCAGACGCGGCGTCCGACTTTTCCACCATTCCACCAAAAACATAAAAATACTCACCGCAATGATCGCCAGAAAGAAAAACAAAAACGGTTTACTTTTGGATGATGACATCGTTTCACCTTAAAGTGTTTTGGATTAATGATAAAAGAGTATGCACTTCGCTGTACAGTTTTCGTTTATAGTCGCGTTTCTTGCTTGACGATAGCCAACCAAAGGTCGTTTACAGTTGCCAGTCTGAATCCATTGGCTCTCAGATGCCTTATACTGTCTTTATTCGGCCATGAAAAATATGTTTTTTGAGAAAGGTCCTGTGGTACCGCCGAAACATCGTCGTTTTCAAAGTCATTAGCAACGCGCATCAATTGGTCTGCGGCAGTCTTGCAGCAACGATAAAACAATGCAAACGCTGAGTCATTCTTCTGGATCGGCACGTTTTCCTGAATAATAATGTCGCCCTCATCCAACCCCTCTTCCATAAAATGAATTGTTGCGGCCGAATACGGCTCGTTGTTCGCCAGCGCCCACACATACGGACTCATCCCTGCATATTTGGGCAGCGGCGCGCAATGCACATTGACACTGCCTTTAGACGGCAACTCAAGTATCCTGCGTTTGACAATCTGATTCATACTGACCGAAATCAGAAGATCCGGTTCGGCCTGTTTGATTTTTTCAAACGTTTCGTCCGAGTTTACATTATTTGTGACAAAAAAGTTCAGGCGGTTTTTCCGGGTCCAGAGCAAAGAGGAATAATGGTTCGGAATAAATGGGAATATCGTCGCAAAACAGCGCAGAAGACGAAAAATACCATACACCGACAGCTTGAAAACAGTATGTCTGAAACCGGTGTGTTTCAGTGACCACTTTATGGATTCAACGGTTCCTCGCTTGCCAATCAGGGCAGATGAAAACACAATCAGTTGAATATTGTCTTTATAGTGATCGAGAAACTCTTTAAGAACCGTAAATGAAAAAAAATTGTCATTGGTCAAAATCACAAATTTCATTATATTCTCCAAACACTTAAACCCGACACAAGCTCTCGCGAACTGCCTCGTGCAAGGCCGCAACATACGCCCCCCAGTGAACTGATAAACCCCGTCGCAATCCCTTCAATATGCAGCCTGGCAACGGTTTGGGCACAGGATATATCTAACGGCTTTATCGTTTCAGTTTGTTTCTCCACAATCATATCTGAATATAATTGACACGCCGTTCATTCGATTGTTCTCGGCCTGAATCGCCGCCGACTCTTCGACGAAGCAATCCGAACACACCATCAAAGATCAAGCAAAGGAGCACTTGTGTCGGACTCTGTCAGTTCAAATCGAATCAGTAAAAAATCATTCGACAGCGTCGAGACAACATGAAACGGCCTGACCGCCTCGTGCGATTTCAGCGACGCCAGATTGTTCTTGTTAATGGTCGAGCAGGGCTGAAACCCCAGCAGATACGCCTGCCAGTAGAGATACCGCGACAAAAACTTGCCCAGCCCTTTGCCCGCCAGCTCCGGCGATACCAGCCGTCCCAAATACGCCTTGCGGGTCGGAAACAGTTTCAGCAGCGCATAAGCACACAGTCGATCATCCACGAATAAACCATAGGTCATCACAGAGCGACGCCGCAAAACTCGACACAGCGTATCTCGATCAAAACCATGCGGATGAAAATAGGTCAGATGGTCTTCAGGCTGACGCTCAAGCATCTCGGTCAACGGTTCCATATCCGCAACGCTTAAACAGCGTATCACGGCCTTTTTCCCTTCGACCGTCCCCGTCAGCGTTCCGGCGTCCATCGCCCGCTGTATGCCGCCCCGATAAAGAAACGACGTCAGACCACTGGACACCTTCTCCAGCAGCGTATAAACAAACGGAATCTTCTGTTTAATCACATAAACAACGCGGTCCAAACAGTCCATAATAATCCTCTCATTCCGCCGCAACGGCAAATCAATCGATTGCCCCCATCCCACGCCTGCTGTCCCTTCTTCACACGCTGGCATCCTTGCCGCTGCCGCGAATCAGCGTCCCGTACACGCCCAGCAGCCAATTCCAGATTTTTTCCCGGTCAAATTCCGCTTCCGCCCACGCCCGGCCGTTCTTGCCCATCTCAAGCCGCATCGGCTTATCCGCCGCCAGCGTTCGCATCGCCGACAGCAGCGACGCACTGCTGCGCGGCTCGACCAGCAGTCCCGTTGCGCCCGGCTTGACCGCATCACGACACCCCGGAATAGCGCTGCCAATCACCGCCCGTTCCATCGCCGAAGCCTCGATCAGCACATTGCCGAAACCCTCCCGATAACTGGCCAGAACAAACACATCCATCGCCGCCAGATGCCCCGGCATATCGTCTGTATAGGGCAGTCGATGCACACGCGGATTCTCATCGATGACCCGCTGAACGTCCCCCGGCAGCGGCACCCGCTGGTCCTGCTCACCGATCAATACCAAATGCACATTGTCCGCCTCCGCGGCCAGCGTCTCAAAGGCCTCAAGCAGCTCGACAATCCCCTTTTCCACCGTAAACCGACCCGCATACCCGAACACCACATCCGACTCGCCCAGGCCCAGCGTTTGCCGAATCGCCCGCGCCCGCGCCAGCACCGCCGCATCACACCGAAACGTCTGCAAATTCACCCCCTTGCTGCTGCCGGCCCCGAACACCTCGATTTTGTCAGCCGCCAGAAGCCCCTCCTGAACCATCAGCTCTTTCAGCGACGGACTGATCGCAATCACCCGATCCGCCAGTCGCGCCGCAAGCTTCTCACACCCCTTGGCGATAGCCCGCTTAACACCCGTCACCCCCGTATAAGCCAGCCCGCGATTCGTATATAATAGACGCGACCGACCCGCCAGCCTTCCCGCTATCGCCGCCAGAACCGACGCCTTCGGCGTGCTGTAATGGATCAAATCAAACCGCTCGGCCCGAAATATTCGCCACAGCGACCACAAACACACCACATCCCGAAACGGCGTAAACGCACGCGTCATCGGAACCTCAATCACTCGCACACCCTGACGACGCACATTCGCAACAAACCGATCCGCCGCACAAATCCCAACCACCTCAAACCCTGCACACTGCGCAAGCGGATAAAAATCAGGATACAACGCATCAAGCGAAACACCCACCGTGATCACAATACCCACCTTAGGCTTGTTGGGATACTGTTTTGACTCTTTCATAGAATTCGATTCGCCGCCGGTTCAATACATTATGTTGGTATTCCTTAGATTTCTCACAGTTCCTTTTAACAATCCGACCGATATCTTCAGTCTGACTCAGTACATGTTCGATTCGCTCAGCCAATTCGTTCACATCACCCGGTCGCACCAGAAACTCATCTTCAAGCAATTCCGGTACCCCCCCCACATCAGAAGCCACGCACGGCAGCCCCCGCGCCATTGCCTCAATCACAGTCCGCGGCAGTCCCTCCGTCAGCGACGGAAACACCAGCACATCCGCCTTGTCGTATTCATCCCGAACCGCCTTGCCACCCGACACATTGCCCAAAAACCGCACGCGATCAGCAATCCCCAGCGTCGCGGCCCGTTGCTCATACAGCCTGCGAAACTTGCCGTCCCCCATCAGCACCACCTCCAGATCAAGCCCCCGCTTAAGGCACACCGCCGCCGCCTCAATCAATAGTTCCTGTCCCTTATACCGTGCCGCCATCGTCCCGGCATGACACAGCACAAACCGGCGCTTGCCCTCAAATGCCTCGCGCAGCCGCCGAATCTTCTCGGCCAGCTCCGCCTCGGTCAAAGTATCCTCGTCGCGAAGTTCAATACTGCTGTAATACGTGGACCACCCGCCCGGCGGATATTTTGCCTGCAAATACGACTGCGTCACATATGCCGCCGCCGCTGCCTCTTGACACTGCCGCCGTTGCATCCCTGAAAAAAGGCTCTTAAGTACCGGCTTGACCAGGGCATGGGCACCGCAGTTATTCATCGACTCGGCCGCATCCCCGACCACCTCCACACCAAACGGAATATGCCGGCGTCGAAGAATCCCCCATAACAGCCGACTCATCGTCCCCGGCACGCGCAAAATAAACGCATCTGCCGCCTGCGGGGCGTGGCGCGCCAGCGCGGCAAGCCGACGATAATGCCACAGGAACTGCTGCGGTCCGACATACATCGGCAAGCGATAAAATCGAACCCCCGGACCGTTCGATACCGTTTGATCCGGATCCCTATCAACCTGACCCACACGCGCAAAAACAACCACCTCATCAAACACCTGCAAATACCGCTGCCAGACACGGTAATCAAATACATTGTTCGAATAAATCGCACCGCTCGGACCCGCATAAAACCGATTTTCAAGAGCAATCATCACCCGCATACGCACCTCCTATGATACACGGAGATAACGTCCTCAATCGCTCGACTGACCAGCGGTATCTGAACATCCGGATGAAATTCTTCCATCACCCGCCGATACGCCGCCTCGACCAGCCGCTCGACAAGTTCCCGATCCCGATACAGCCGTTCAATCCGCTCGGCCAGCGCCGCCCCATCCTCAAACGGCGTCAAAAATCCCGTCTGACCGTCCCGTATCAAATCCACCGCCCCTCCAGCCGGCGTCGCAACCACCGGAGTCCTCAGCAGCATCGACTCCAGCACCACGCGCGGCAGCCCCTCGCTGTGCGTCGGCAGCACCACCATATCCGCCGCCTTCATCAGTGCCGCCACATCCGACCGATACCCCAAAAAAACTACCGCATCCTCAAGCCCGTAGCGCCCCGTCATCTCAACCAACTGATCGTAATAAAGATTCTTCTTATCCAGTGTACCCGTATCTCCCGCCAGCCACAGCACAAAATCGATCCCTTTTTCCTTTAATCGCGACGCCGCCTCAATCGCCGTATGCTGCCCCTTGGTCGGCAGCAAATGCGCCGGCACAAGAATTTTCAAACCCCGCTCAAATCCCTTCGGCCGGGGGTCAATCGGGCGCCCGGCCGCCTCATCAATCGACTCAATGTTGACCGTATTATTCACCACATACAGCAGCTCCGGTCGGCTGATCCACGTTCGCATCGCCTCGCCCGTCGCCGCCGAGACCGTAAACACCCCGTCCGTCGCATGACCAATCAGCCACCGACCCACCGGCGAGACCTGCTGTCGCCGATACCACCCCCGCGCATAAAACACCACCGGACAAATCCGCCTCACCCCGGCCAGCTTCAGAAAAAACAAAGCCTTCGGACTGTTCGTCCAGACCAAATCCGGGCCGAGCCGGTTGATCGCCTTGCGCAGGGCGGTTTTCAGCGTCCACATCTCAGGAATCTGGCCGGCCGCCTTCATCAGCCGCCGAAATAGACGGCCCTTGTGGCCGATATAAACGTTTCGGGCCGACGGAAGAACCACCTCATACGGCACGCCAATCGCCTTCACCGCCTCACGATACCGCTCACACACACCGTACGCATCCAGAATATGAACATCGTAATGCGCACGCAGACGCTCACACAGCAATACCGTACTCCGCTGAGCGCCCCCGAAATGCGTAATCACATCAAAAAATAAAAGTCGCTTCTTTGTGGGCATATCAATTTCATTCCTTTGGAGAAACAGAGGCGGTTTTTTTTCTCATAAACAGTTGTTGATAGATGACCCGCATATCATGGCGCGTCATGAGCAGGCTTTTGCTGATGCGCACACCAAACAGTCGCCGAATGACCAGCAGCAGCATCACCAGAAGCACCACATTGCCCGTCAACTCCGCCACAGCCGCCCCGGAAATCGACCAAATCGGCGTCAGCGCAAACGACAGCCCCGCCGTCAGCCCCGAACTGACCAGCAGCAGCCCCGCCGAAATCTCCGGCCTGCCCCGGCTGCCCAAAAGCTGAATCAACGCCCGGCTGATCAGATACAGACCCGTCCCCGGCATCAAAATCAGCATCGGACGCAGTGCCGGCAAAAACTCATACCCGTACAAAATCACCAATATCCACTTGCCAAAGATCAGCAGCCCCGCCGCCATCAACACCACCAGTGCAAAACAGAAGCGCAGCACACGCTGGACATGCTCGGGCAGCTTCTCCGCGCTGATCCCCGCCCACCGACTGAACAGCATCGGCAAAACCGCCTGACCGGCCGTAATCACCAGCAGCGCGATCCGCTGACCCCGGCTGAAATACCCCACCTGTTCAAAATCATCCAGCACATAACGAATCACCAGCAGACTGATCTTGCCGTTCACCAGCACCGCCAGATCCGCCCAGCTCTGCCGAATCCCCATCAGCAGCATCTCTTTCGATGTCTTCAGGTCCACCCTGACACCGAACGCCAGCTTCCGGCGCATCCACACCAGACCCATCGCAAGCCGAATCACACCCATCAGACAAAAACTCAAAATCGCCTGGTTGACCGTCAGCAGGCCGAACGCATAAAAAAGCACCACAAACACCACATGCCCGATATGCGTCGCCAGATTCATCGCACTCAGCCGGCGGGCCTCAAGATCCACCATCAGATCATTCCGCCCGACCATACTCTCAATTGAAACGGGAATATAGAAAGCAACCAGCAGATAAATCCAAAACGGAAACGCCCCGAAATAACCATGATGCGAATAAATCACAAACGACAGTCCCATCCCCCCGACCAGTCCCGAAAAAAGAACCAGCCAAAACGTCGTCATCAAGTACGTCCGCTGACGCTCCCGATCCTTCTGGCAATAATACAGATATGACAGCGGCAGCCCGAAAGAGAACAATTGCGTCGCCAGAACCAGGGCCGCCAGGACAAGACTGTACCTGCCCACACCCTCAGGCCCCAGGACCCGCGTGACAATAACCGTCTGCAAGATGCCGAACAGAATGCCCACAAACGCCGAGCTGTTCACCAGCAGCGACTTACGAAGAAACGACATCTGCTATCGGCCTCCCTGCTTCATAAACAGATTCATCCATCGCCTCAGCGGCATAATACGCCGCAACCTTGTGTTGGGCGATGGCATACGTCCTGCCCAGCAAAACCACCGTAAAAAATAAGACGTATCGTGGATAATAAGAACTCAACGCATCTGCTGTCATCGCGTAAAGGCCCCAGATCATCAGTGCCCACAGACAACCCGACGCCATCACATGGATAAAGGGATCGGGAAACTCCTTCAGAAGAGTATATTTTCTAAGGAACAGAAAAAGAATGACAACTCCCCATACCAAGCCCCCTATCCCATAGACCGTAATCAGCGACACATACGCACTGTGGCTTTCCGTTGCATTCTTGACAATTCCGCGTCTTGAGCCTTGTCCAACCAGATAATCTCGAGCACTGGCGGTTTCAAAATAACTGCTCCATGTACTAAACCGTCCTTCCACATTTTGTGCCCAGGCCCCCACCATCGGATCGTAAATCTGTCCCAACCGCTCCCGAAACAGTTCCCGCGCGCCGACAAAGAAAAACCCCACCACAACACCGACAATAATCAGGGACCACCCAACCTTTTTGTATCGACCTGCAACCGCCATCAGAACCAGAACAATCCCCAACGCAAAAAAACCGGATCGGCTGCGCGTCATCATAATAGCGGCAAAGAGGACAAAAATCGACCCATAACTGATAATTTTTGTCCATTGGTGGCGGCTCAGTTTCATCGACGCAATCATCAGTGCCACCGCACAGGCCAGCGTTCCGGCAGCGGAATTGGGATTCATAAACGCCCCGCTCGCACGAGCGCCGACATCCGCCATCCCTTTTTCTACTGTAACCGGCGCCAGAAAGGCTTCCAGCCGATACGGCATATAATACGTCGCAATGACCAGCACCGCACCGGCCACCGCCGCACCGGAAAACATAAACAATTGCCGCCGCAGGTCATATTCATCATCAATACAGTGGATAATCGCATAAAATAAACACCAATAAATCACCAGCTTCAGCATGTCGCGGACATACAGGATCCGTTCATAAGAAGGCGCTTGACGCGACCCGAAAAACGTCGCCACCAGTGCAATCATCACAAAACTCGTAATCGTCCAGAACGCATAGCCAAAACGAAACGGCACGCCTTCCATCAGATTGCGACGGAGCAAAACCACGATGAACAGAAAAATACAAAACACATCATCCGCACCGGCCCCCAACGGCAAAAATCCCCGACTGGCCCACCAGCCGTGAGGATAACAAAACAAGATTGGCCAGATCAAAAACGATCCCCATTTGGGCTTGGCGATTATGATCAGCAAAAATGCTGCAAACGCCAATAGCATCAAAATTGTCATAATCCTGTCTCTTCCTCAGTACAAATCCGTTAGCGTTATTCTTCTGCTATTCTGTCGCGAAAAACGAAATTATGCAATAACTTAATTTTGACTCCACTGTACCAACTGCTGCGCCAATGTCAGGGCGTGGTGGTTCCGACCGCGACTTTCCTTCCACAGGAAAACCCCGTCTGTAGCAACCCATATCTCGGCACGGTCAAAAAGTTCATCAACCAAAAACAGGGGTAAATGGGAGTGTGTGGGATTCTCCTTGCTGGTATCAATCCAGGCGCCAACGATTTCATAGGGATATTTAACATTTCGATGCACCGACATATCATCATAATAGGTATGTTCACAAATTCGGTATCGGCCCATTCGTGCTATAATATTATAGGGATGGTCCACACGGTTGCTCCCGGCCGGCAAAACAAAATCGATCTGACCGGTCGAAGCGATTACCGTTTGAATCGTAGAATTCAAAATGTCCAAATCCCGCCGGGAAAAACTTCGCTGTTCCTTGATCACCGATTTCAGCGGCGAATCCCCGTAAGGCTCTGTATCAAGGGCGACAAAACCCACCTCAAGTGCCTCGGCCTCAGCCCGTAACTGCTCAATCTGCTGAATATAATAATCCGAACGATACAGAGTGCTTTCGCGGGTATCGCGCGTCCGCCACGAAGGCCACAAATTCCGTGCCAACACAACGGGAACCTCGTACTGACGGCACAGACCAACAGCGTGGGGCAGCATCGGTTCCGCCTTGGCGTATTGATGAAGCACACAATCATAAGGATGCAGACGCTTGATAATCACATGGGTTACCAAACCCGAAGACAGTGCCGTCTCAAGAGAATCCAGAGAATCCGTATAAATATTGTAAGTCCAAAAAACCATAGGTCGATCAAGCGGCTTGATCGTAACCGAACCCTTAAAATTCAGTTTCAGGGCCTGTGAACCCTTAAGATCAAACTTCAGATTTGAAATTATACTTGAACCCAACTCAAATCGCCCATTCAGCCCCGCCAGCAACACCGTATTACTCTGTTTCAGAGAATGCTGTACGGCAAACGCTGTTTCAAAGGTGTGATTATACGTTGAACTAAAATCAAGCGTCAGTAAAGAATCGCCGCGCACGGTAATTGTATTTCCGGCGGACTGAAAAATGGCACGTTCCGTATCGTGAGAAACCTTATCAAAAGGCAAGTTGCTTTCAAAAGTAAGTGTGCCAAGAAGCCCTTTATCCTGGAAGTTCAATCCTTGATAAATTTTTAATTCACCCGGCGCATATTCAAATCGCGAACCGGTCGTCTCAACCAGAAAAGCCCCGTTGCTTGTATAAACTGACTCAATGAGTCCTCTTTCCTCAACAGGAGCGTCCGGCCTGGCCCTGCCCGGACTCATCCCGGAACCGCCCGAAGAACCGCTGCTCGGCGTCGAAGCCGTCCCGCCGGCATCGCCGGAATCCCCAGACGAACCCCCCTGTCCCGATGACCCGCCCGAAGTGGAAGCCGCCCCCGTCGAATCGCCCGCCGATGAGGCCGAAGCCGACGACAGCAGCGACTCCGATGAAACCGCACCGGCCGCGACATGACTGGCCGCCACCGGATTGACAGACACAGAGGGACTCGGCGACGAAGACGATGTATCCAAAAGAGTAATCTTATCCAAAATATCACGCCATTCAGCCCCCCCCGCATCCGCAGACAACAACGCTCCCTCGGCGCCCTTGTGCTCCGGCCTCGCGGCCGAGACGGCCCG
The DNA here is from genome assembly GCA_050309605.1 of Anaerohalosphaeraceae bacterium. Classification (GTDB taxonomy): domain Bacteria; phylum Planctomycetota; class Phycisphaerae; order Sedimentisphaerales; family Anaerohalosphaeraceae; genus T3Sed10-213. The sequence goes on along the minus strand of JBNRMN010000096.1, from coordinate 39,472 downwards.
CGCCGAATCACCGCTCGCCGGCGGCGCATCGGTACCGGCCGCGGCTGACGCATCCGCCGCCGCAGCTACCGACGGCGACTCCGGCCAGCAGACCACCATCGCCACGCCCCCGGCAAAAATGAGCATAAAAGAGACTGCCGCGATATTGAATATCTGATAGCGCGTCATTGTCATATCTCCCAATATCCAGACTGATTATACCGCCAACCCCACCTCTAAAACATACAAAATATTTATATTTTTTGCCGCGTTTTGACAAAATTTCGGCAATTTTTCAATTCTAAAATCACCACACGAAACCCCGTTTTCAGAGCATGACCCGCAGACAACCTAACATCTCGACCAAATCCATCCGGATCATCGCGATCTGCCCCGAACGCCGACCACCCCAGCGGATTCGCGGAAAACAGCCCATAATCACGCACATGCCAAAAAAACGGACGGCCCAGGCTGTTGCCCAGCGGCTTTATACCCACCAGAACCGCCCCCCCTTCGCCTTCGCCCGCCGCCAGACACACCCACGAATCCCGCGTCCCCCACACCGCCGCCGCACCGCGCTTTCCGGAGGCACTGTAAAACCGTCCCCCGCCGCCTTTTTCCCGCAAATCATCGGCCAGCCGCAACGCAAACATCCCCTCTTTGGTATCGCCGAATCGCACCGCCTCGACCGCCTCCAGCCGACTCTCAAAATCGATGCAAAAACCGTCCTGAACCCCAAAAAAACGCATTTTTCGTCGTTCTTCCAGCAGCGTCGCACCCTGTCGATCCACCCAATGCAGCACCGCCTCCAGCGTTACCGTTCGCCCCGCATCATCAACGCCCCGTTCAACAAAACCAACGTGGCGAATCTGCGGCAACGTCCCCCGATTCCCCCAAAAATCCACCCCGTTCACATCGCCGTAGGCCAAAAACAACCCCTGGTGATGCGGATGATCGACCGACGCCGGCCCGTCAACAGGCCGCGTCAATGCCCGCCCCGACGGCAAACACAGCGGCGCAATATACGGCTTGGCCTGTTCCGGGCCATAGCAATAAGTCGCCACAGGCTCACCGTTCAGCAGGATGATGACTTTATTGGGGTCTTCTTTGAGCGCAAAACAAACCTCCGCCGGCGGCACATTCTCGGCCGCTGCAATGCGTTCAAACTGTTCAATCACGGCCTGTTCGCTCAACGAGGTCGTTTGGGTCGAAAATACAATCCATACCCCCATCGCAGGGAACACCATGCCCAGCATGAGATAAATCATTTTGGTTTTTACAGAACCGTTACTCGAAAACTCACTCATTTTTACTGAAATGGCATCCAATGGGTTCGTTTTGGAATAAAGGCCGCTGTTTACGCCGATTCAATATGCAACCGGTCTATGCCGCCGTTACTGCCGGCACCAGTCCGGATCATACCGATTGCCGCACTGCATCCATTGCTCCGCAAACAGGGCAAAATCCGCGATATCAACCCTGCAATCGCCGTTTAAGTCCGCCGTCAACGCCGGATCGCACTGAAAAATCGTAAATGCCGATGCGGAAACACCCATTGCTCCGCTGCCGCCGACATCGCCGACCCGCACCCGGCAAACCGACGAATCCACCTCCGGTATCTGCCACAAATACGCCCCGGTATCCGGCACATTCGGCTCGATCACGTGCCAATTGGCCCCGTCGTCCGGTGAGAACTCGAGCTTGACCTGCTCCAGGGCCGGGCCTTCGGTCTGCCAGAGGATGTCCTGTTCGCTGCCGGACAACAGCATCTGTCCGCCATCGGGCCAAATCACCGTAAGCACTGTCGGTTCCAGAAGATACGCCGCCCACAAGTCCTCGTTGTGTTGCCAGACGATCGTTTGACCGCTGATGACGGGACCGGCCTGTTTGGCGACGGTGGCACTGATTTCAAAGACGCCGCCGGCGGCCAGATCGCGCCCGAAAATATCCGTTCGGTCTTTGCCGCTTCGATAATCCTCCCAGACGACTGTTGTGCCGCTGACGGATGGATAGCGCCCGTCGCCGTCCTCAAGAACCGTAAAAGACTCGCCGGTTTGAAGATAGCAGCCAGCAATATCATATCCGCCGGCACTGTTTGGCTGATGCCAGACGACACGACCGCCGCTGACTGACGGGAAGCCCTGGGCATCGTCTGATGGGGACACGTGAAGGACCTCAAAGCCGCCGTCCGGAATCGGAAACTCCAGTCGGCAGGCGTAAACTTGATAACGTCCGGAGCGATTGTCGTACCAGACCACCCAATCGCCGTCGATGTCCGGCTGTAACAACGAAACGCTCGGATGCGAGGCAATCTCAAACTCCACTCCCGTCTGCAAATCAAACCCATATAGATCAAGTGTGCCGTCGCGACGGTCGCCCCAGATCACAAAACGACCGCTGACGGCGGGGTACTCCTGGTTGTGTTCATGATTGCTGATCACAAACTCCCGTTCCTGCGGATCGACAACGCTCAGATCGTAGCCGTAAATATCCCATCGCCCGTCACGCTGATCCTGCCAGACGATTATATCGCCGCAGATCGCCGCATTGCGCTGATGGCCGGGAGCCGTACAGACAGGAAATTCGGTACCCGTCTCCAGGTCGTAAGCGTAGATGTTCTGATTTAAGGTTCCGTCCCGTTCGTCCTGCCAGACCACATACCGTCCGCTGATGGCCGGGTTCTGCTGCCTGGCAGAGTCTGTGCAAATCTCAAAAACGTCCACGTTGGCATACACACCGCTGACCATCCACACCCCCATCGCCACACAAAACACTGTTACCTGTTTCATTGTTGCCTCCCTTATCATTAAAAAACGTTTTAATAAAACGAGAACCTTCCGACGTTTCTCAATGGCAACCCTTCTGTACATCATCACCGATGCAGGGTGCCCTTCATTTTATGGATACACATTCCACACTTCAAGAATCATCCAGCGTCGCCCGGCTTTGCCGATGGCTCCGGAAAAAGTCCACCCCGCCCGGCAGGCCTCGCTGACGTGTTTGGGAACCGTAATGGTCACACCGGCATCTGCCATCATCCCGCTGATGCGCAGTTTGCCCGGAGCGACCCGATCTATCGAGAATTGGTCTTCGATCACATCCTCACACGCAAACGCATCGACCGTTTGATCAATGTGATCCTCAAGCAACTCCAGAAACTCTTCGGCCGCAGGCAATTCATCAACCGCTGCCGCCCCGACATCGGCCATCTCGGCGGCGCTGTCCGGCGTGATGTACCCATTGTCCAGCAGCCATTGACTCAGCTTTTTTGTCACCGTCCCGGCGGCCTTTTTCAACTCTTTGCCGCACATGACCTTGCGGATCATGAAATAGTTAAGAAACTCGCTGACATTTTCCGGAATTTTCTCCGGGCCAAAAATCTGGCAGAACTCTTTGTGCTGTTTGCCGCTGGCCTCATACCGCTCATCAAACAACGCGCTTTCCTGATCGTTGAGGGTTTGATACGCATAGCCATTCAACGAGTGGCCGAACAAATCGATAACCGCCTCATACTTGCGTACCGTCGCCGGCTTGAGCCGCTTGCGCTGCTCGGCCAGAAACTCCTCAAACACCGCCTCAATCGTCGTTTCCCGCTTCATGTTCTTTGTTGTCTCCATAATAACTCTTTTCAGGGAGCGTTGTATGGTATGATCGCCAAAGAGAAAAATATCTTACAAACGTTTCTGAATATATTCATATCGAAATCAAAAAAGCGGCCCGCTTCTTAAATGTGCCCGCCTTCTCACCCAAAGACCACCTCACCCTTTCGGGCATAGTCGGCAATGAGCGAATCGCCGTCCCGCCATTCCTGCGGCGTCATCGCCACCGCCTCAATCGGTAAAAACACCTTGTAAATCGCATCGGCCAAAACATCAATCCGCTGCCAGTAATCCATCATTTCAAAATCTTCGCTGATGACAACCAGATCGATATCGCTGTCAGGCCGCTGTGTACCGGCGGCATACGAACCATAAAGAATAATCTTCTGCGGCTCAACGCCCGCTGATTCAATCGCCTCTCTGAACCTGGATATATTCGCTAATACTGTTTTTTTATCCACGCAATGACATCCTTTGCCTGAGTCAGTATTTGGCTGGTAACTTCCTGAGTATAGATTTGCTGCACTTTTTCAAGATTTTCGGGATACCGCGCGGCGATATTGGCTTCGTTTAGCCGGGCAATAAATCGCCCGGCCTTATCATCGGGTTTCAACTCGATTTTCCCCAGCAAATAAATCAAGTTGTGTGTTTTTGGAGGGGTTTCTTGAAGTTTTTTTTGATAAAGCCCCTTCAATGCTTTCTCAACCGCCAAATGTGCCATAAAAACCGCATAAAAAAAACGCTTTCCATTGAACATAAAATCGGCGGTGTCCATATCATAATCCGCCTGCTTAATCCATTCGAGATACTTGGAAGTCATGTCTGTATATCTCAGTTCGGTTAGGCCTTGACAATCTTGCTGCGGCCGGTTTTGACCGCGGCGGTGGCGTTGCGGGTATCGACGACAAGCTGAGCGTTCTTGACCAGCCATTTGTAGTCATAGTCGCTGTGGTTGGTCGCAATCAGCACACAGTCATAACTCTTGACCTTGGCCGCGGTCAGCGGAACGCTTTTCATCTTCAGATCGTATTCGCGCATCTTGTGCGTCTGCGGCAGGTACGGGTCGTTGTAATCGACCTTCGCCCCGCGGGCCTTGAGCAGTTCGATCAATTCCAGCGACGGCGACTCGCGCACATCGTCTATATCCGGCTTATACGCCAGTCCCAGCACCAGCACCTTCGACCCGTTGAGGCTCTTTTTGCGGTCGTTCAGCGCCTCCATCACCTTATGCACAACATAATGCGGCATATCGGTGTTGATCTCGCCGGCCAGTTCAATGAACCGTGTGGGCATACCGTACTGACGGGCCTTCCAGGTCAAATAGAACGGGTCGATGGGGATGCAGTGACCGCCCAGGCCGGGGCCGGGATAAAACGGCTGGAAACCGAACGGCTTGGACGAGGCCGCACGAATGACCTCCCACACATCAATGTCCATTCGGTCGAAGACCTGTTTGAGTTCGTTGACCATTGCGATGTTGATACAGCGATAGACGTTTTCAAGAATCTTGGCCGCCTCGGCCGCCTCAAGCGACGAGACGGGAACCATTGTTTCAATTGCCGGGGCATAGAGCTTGGCCGCCAGCTTGGCGCATGTCGGCGTCAGTCCGCCGACAACCTTGGGAATGGTGCGGGTGGTGAACTGTTTGTTGCCGGGATCTTCACGTTCGGGCGAATAAGCCAGATGAAAATCTTTTCCGGCCTTCAGACCGGACTGTTCAAGAATCGGTTTCATCAATTCGCGCGTGGTGCCGGGATAGGTCGTGCTTTCCAGCGAAATCAACTGCCCTTTTTGCAGGTATTTGGCTATGGTGCGGCAACTGTTTTCGACATACTGCATATCCGGTTCGCGGTTGGCCGTCAGGGGCGTCGGGACGCAGATCAAGACGGCATCGACCTTGCGAATCTCGACCATATCGGCGGTAGCACGAAACTTTTTTGACTTGATCATCTGCCGAACCTGCTCGTTGGGGACAGTCTTGAGGATGCTTTTACCGGAGTTGAGTTTTTTGACCTTGGCCGGGTCAATATCAAAGCCCACCACGCGCAGGCCGGCCATGGCAAATTCCCGTGCCAGCGGCAGCCCGACATAGCCCAGTCCCAGAATTCCAACGATGACGTTTTTGTCCGCAATTTTCTGTTCCAAACTCACATTTTTCTTGCTCATACAGTTCTCCGAAACAGTTCGTAATTTTTTTTGGTTTTGAGTTCGCAGTTCGTAATTGTCAGCACGATCCTAAGAGACAAAGTCCAGTACCGCCTTGACCACGTCATCTTTCATCGCATCGGTTAATTCCGGATAGATCGGCAAGGCCAGGACTTGCTCGGCGGCTTTTTCCGCCTCAGGAAAACGACCCGGCTTATAATTCAGATAGGAAAAACATTCCTGCAAATGCAGCGGAACGGGGTAATAAATCTCACAGCCGATGTGGTGTTTGCGAAGGTGTTCGACCAGCTCGTCGCGCCGGGGCACGCGGATAACATACTGATTGTAAATGGAGACGCAATCGTCGCGAATAAAGGGGGTCACGACGGGTGCGTCTTTGAACTTTTCGGTGTAATAGGCGGCGTTTTGGCGGCGAGCTTCGGACCAGGCGTTTAGATGCGGCAGCTTGACCAGCAGGGCCGCGGCCTGAATCGGATCGAGACGGAAATTGCCGCCGATATATTTATGGTAATACTTCGGCTCCATGCCGTGGTTGCGCATAATGAACAAGCGGTGGTACAAGGCTTCATCGTTGGTCACGACCATACCGCCGTCGCCGATACCGCCGAGATTCTTGCTGGGGAAGAAACTAAAACAGCCGCAGTCGCCGATGGCGCCGGCTTTTTGGCCTTTGTAGGTCGCGGAAATCGCCTGACAGGCATCCTCAATGACCGCCAGCGAATGCCGCCGGGCCACCGCCATGATCGGCTCCATATCGGCGATCTGGCCGAACAGGTGCACGGGCATAACGGCTTTGGCCTTGTCCGTCACGGCCGCTTCGATCTGCGCGGGATCGATATTGTAGGTTTTCGGGTCAATATCCACAAACACCGGCGTTGCGCCGACGCGGGCGATGCTGCCGGCGGTGGCAAAAAACGTAAACGGCGTGGTGATGACCTCATCGCCGGGGCCGATCTCCAGGCTCATCAGAGACGCCAGCAAGGCGTCGGTGCCGCTGGAGACGCCCACGGCATAACGACAGCCGCACAGCGCGGCAATCTGCTGTTCCAACTGCTCGACTTTTGGCCCGCCGATACACCGCTGGCTGTCCAGCACCTCGCCGATTTGCTTGAGAACATCGTCCTTGATGGTTTTATACTGCGACACCAAATCCAGTAAAGGAACATTCATTTTACACTCCATTAAATGATTGCATTGAAAATTACCGTCATTGTAACCGTTCACCGGTTTTTTACAGTTCGACCCGTTCGTTTAGAAACACACCGAAGGTACACTCTTAAATTATCGCCCAGAGCAACGCTCCGGGGAAAAGACGTTATATCGGATTTGCTCTGAAAAAGCGTTCTGCTTCATCCTTTCTGCTCGTTCCGCAACCAGTGAACGAACTGCGTCAAGCCATCGGCCAGCTCGGTTTGGGGCCGGTAGCCCAGTTGTTCGACGGCCTTGTTGACATCGGCATAGGTCTGGATGACATCGCCGGGCTGTTCAGGCCGGCGGTCGATGATTGCCTTTCGGCCCAGTGCTCTTTCGATCGCGGCAATCAGTGCATCCAGCCGTATGGGGCGCGACTCGCCGAGGTTGTAAATGTCGTAGCCTGCGCAGCGGTCAATTGCCGCGGTCACGCCGTCAATGATGTCGTCGATATAGGTAAAATCCCGCCGCATGGAGCCGTCGCCAAAGACCGGGATTGGTTTGCCGGCCTCGATGAGACGAGCGAATTTATGGATGGCCAGATCCGGCCGCTGACGCGGACCATAGACGGTAAAAAATCGCAGACACGTCATCCCGATGCCGTACAAATGTCCGTAGGTATGACAGATCAGCTCACCGGCCTTTTTCGTGGCCGCATACGGAGAGATCGGATAATCCACTGTATCCGTCTCGGCAAAAGGAACCTTCTTGTTATTGCCATACACGCTTGAGCTGGAGGCAAAAATGAATTTTGGGATGTTGTGTTTGCGCACCGCTTCGAGCATCACCACCGTGCCATTGATATTCACATCCATATAACCGACCGGATCGGCAATGGACGGACGCACGCCCGCCTTGGCCGCCAGATGCACCACCGTCTCAATTCCGCCGCGTGCCAGAATCGAAGCAACCTTCTCGGCGTCGCGGATATCGCCTTCAACCAATTCGAACAACGGGCAGTTAAGCAAAGCACTCAGATTGCCGCGCTTAACAGCGGGATCATAAAACGGATCAAAATTATCCAGCCCGACCACACGGCGACCCTGATCGACCAGCCGCTCGCATAAATGGGAGCCAATGAAACCGGCTGCGCCTGTAACAAGAATTGTGCTCAGGGGTTTGTTCCTTTGGGTTATGGTTTCAGTTTGCGTGATCGTTGTTTTATCCTACGGCCTGCCGATGCTGTGGTACTCGATGCCCTGTTTGCGGACAAAGGACGGGCTGTAGAGGTTGCGTCCGTCGAAAAGGACCGGCTGTTTAAGGGTTTTGGCGATGGCGGCAAAGTCCGGCGTGCGAAATTCCTGCCAATCGGTAAAGATCACCAGCGCATCGGCGCCGTCCAGCACGTTGTAGGCGTTATCGACCCGCTGGATTTTGCCCTCCAGCTCCGGACAGTTTGCTTCGGGGTCAAACGCAGTGATTTGAATCCCGGCGTCCAGGAACCGTTGGATACAGAACACTGCGGGGGATTCGCGGGTGTCGTCGGTGCGAGCCTTGAACGCCAGGCCCCAGACGCCCAGCCGCACATCGGTTCGATTCTTGAAATACGCCAGTATGTTGTCGGCAAACCGCTGATGCTGGCGAAGATTGGCCTGCTGGACGGCTTCGGCAATGGTGATGGGTCGATCCATTTGACGACCCAGATGAATCAGCGCCCGGACATCCTTGGGAAAACAGCTTCCGCCGAAACCGACGCCGGCAAACAAAAAGGCATTGCCGATGCGTGAATCGCTGCCGATGCCGGCTCGGACCATCTCAATATCCGCGCCGCAGGCTTCACACAAGGCGCTGAGTTCATTCATAAACGAAATTCGCGTGGCAAGCATCACATTGGCGGCGTATTTGGCCATTTCGGCGCTGGCCGGGTCCATAAACAGAATGCGGCTGCTTTTGCGCATAAACGGCCCGTAGAGCACCTTCATCAACTCCATCACCGCCGGGTTGGTCGTTCCGATGATGACACGGTCGGGCTTCATAAAATCTTCCACCGCCGAGCCTTCTTTCAGAAACTCCGGATTGCTGACATAATCAAACGGCACTTCCGTCTTGGAGGCGATCAGGTCGCTGACCACTTTGTGCGTGCCGACGGGGACGGTGCTTTTGGTGACGATGATTTTGTACTCGGTCATTCTCTCGGCGATCTGCCCGGCGACCTGCAGGACTGCGGAAATATCCGCTGAGCCGTCCGGCGCACTGGGCGTGCCGACACCGAGGAATATGAGCAGGGAATTGTCCACGCCCTCTTTCAGATCGGTGGTAAAAACGAGACGTCCTGCCTCTTTATTTTTTGTAACAATCTCGGTCAGCCCCGGCTCATAGATAGGGATAATCCCATTATTAAGATCGTCTATCTTTTTTTTGTCGCTATCGACGCAGATCACATGGTTGCCGCCGTCGGCAAAACACCCGGCCGCGACCAATCCGACATATCCCACACCTATAACTGTTACTTTCATACCGACTGATTCCTTAACACGCTTTGACTATGGCTTTGGTATGTGTGCACGTAAAATGCGACACATAAAGTCTTTTTACATTCTGTACTCCGTACCCGTCGGTTGCGCCGCACCAGCCAACCGTTTGCCCGCCACGCCTAAGCGTTTTAACAACGGACAGTTATAATATCGGTAAACGACCCCCTCAGAATTAGCAGGAGTTATAAAAAAGCGACTGTCCGTATTCAAATACGCGGCATAGGGCCGTTCCGCGTGGTTCCGATAAAATACACGTTCCTTATGGGCTATACGCACAATAGGTTCTGTCGTTCTCCCAAACGGTGACCCGAACCAGCCGGGCATCATCAAACCGCCCGACCAGCCGGGACCAGGCAAATGAGGCGAGATTCTCAACGGTCGGATTGTGCTTAAACTCCGGCACATCCACATTCAAATTTTTATGATCCACCAGCGACAAGAAGGACCGTTCCACAACGTTTTCAAACTCGGCAATCCAGTCCTGCGGCTCGGAGTCGTCGGCCTTTTCGACCGATACCTCAATGACATAGTTGTGTCCATGACCAGCCGGATTGGCGCACTTGCCGAATAATTCCGTATTGGCCGCGTCGTCAAACCGGGTGTTCCAGAGCCGGTGCATCGCCGCAAATTCGAATTTTTCACTGAACATAATCACGTCGCTGTCCTCCGCATTGAGTTGAATGGTGCGATAGGGATTCAGTTCCAGCCTCAGCCGTGTCAGCCGGGGCCGCAAAAAGTCACTTTGTATCCGCGGCCAGGCCGTTCGGAGCAGCCTGCTTAAATCGGCCAGCATCACCGATTTGCCCTGAGCACAGGCTTGTCGAATCGCCTCATCAAACAAGGGAATCGCCCGTCGGCGAACTGCCTGATCAATCCGAGAGACATTTACGACAAATCCCGTATCCGGATCAAGAGGAGCGGCCAACTCAACCCACAACGCCAGATAGAAGCTCAGCCCGCTGCCGCAGGGTTTGGACGCATAGGAATTGTCGCCCGCAGGCGTTTTGGCAAACGGATTGATGGAAAACCGTATTTGTCGATTCAGCCGATGCATATCAGTGCCTGTCGCCGTGTATCAGGGTCAGTACTTCGGCTCGACTGCGCGGGTCGCGTTTGAAGATGCCGCGCAAGGCGCTGGTGACCATCATGGAGCCGGGTTTTCGGATGCCGCGTATCGTCATACAGCTATGCGACGCCTCAAGCACCACACTGACGCCCTGGGGGCTGAGTTTCTGCATCAGAAAATCGGCGATCTGATCGGTCAGCCGTTCCTGAAGCTGAAGCCGTCGAGCGAACGCATCGACGACCCGAGCCAATTTGCTGATGCCGAGCACCTTGCCGTCGGGCAGATAGGCAACGTGAGCCTTGCCGATAAACGGCATTAAATGATGTTCACAAACGCTGTAAAACGGGATATCTTTGAGCAAGACGATTTCGTCGTATTTTTCGTGAAAAATTGTGCCAACATATTCACCGGGGTCGTGATTCATTCCCGCCAGCAGTTCGGCAAACATCCGCGCAACCCGCTGGGGTGTTTCTCTGAGGCCTTCCCGCTGCGGGTTTTCACCGACTGCTTCCAGAATTTCCAAGGCCGCCTTTTCAAGACGCTGAAGATCAATGTGGGGGTTCTGTTTGTTCTGCATTCTCTGCCTTTGTTCCTGATACCAATTACAAGATAAGTTAAGACGATTTTTGGAAAAGGGCATTATACCCGAAAGCGACGGCAATTGAAAAGGGCGATTTTGTGCCCCTGCCAAGCCGGCTCAGCCGCCGTTCTGCAATTCGCTCATATACCGGCGCATCAGGGCCGCTCGCGTGACCATCCCGATGTAATTCGGCGGCTTGACGCCGTCGGAAACAGGCAGGCTGTTGACATCCAGTCGGCTGAAAATCTCCAGAACGGTATCCAGCGTATCGTCCGGCGAAACGACCGGCACGTCGGGGCGGGCCAGTTCGTCGCCAACGATCAGGGGGATCGCTTCGGGGTGCAGCAAGGTATTGCGCAGGTCTTTTTCGCACAGCAACCCAGTATATCGCCCGTTTTTGTCGAGCACGATAAAATCGGCCGCATCCTCATCGGCAGTCTGGATGATAATCTCCTGAATCGGCTTATCGCCCCGGACGATGACCGTGCCGTCTTCCATAATATCCCGCACTGTAAACCGTCTGAGCATCGCGGTTCGTGCGTGCACGCCGAATTGCACGCCGCGATGCTGAAGCCGCAGCGTGGCCACCGATTGGGCACAAAAGAGCCGCGCAATCAACAAGGCCACCGTACAAGAAAACATCACCGGCAGAATAATGCGATAATTATGTGTAATCTCAAACAACATCACAATCGCAGCCATCGGGGCGTGGGTTGTGGCGGCCACAACCGACGCCATCCCTACGACGCTGTAGGCTGCCGGACTGATGTCGGGAAAAAAGCCGAATCGCTGAACCAGCAGCCCAAATGCATAGCCGGTTGCCGCGCCCATAAACAGGGACGGCGCAAAGACCCCGCCGGAGGCGCCGCTGCCGAGCGTCAGACACGTGGCGAGAATCTTGGCAATGAGCAGCACGACCAGAATCCCGATGGTCATTTGAAAATCCGCAAACCGTTCGGCGTGAGCCGTTCCAATGCACAATCCAACAAACGAATAGCCTTTGCCGAAGATAATCGGCTCACCGCGTACCGCCCCGCGAATCGCGATAACCGTTGCCAATCCGACCACGCCAAGGGCCAAACCACCGAGCATCGGCTTAAAGACTTCCGGAATGTTCAGTTTTTCAAACCATTCCTCGGCGTAGGTCAGCAATCGAATAAACGCCACGGCCACAGCCGCACAAATAAAGCCCAGCACAATATAATTGCCCAGCTCAAGCCAGTGAAAGGTATAAATCGCCAAGTCGCCCAACGGGAAAATGGCCTGATCGGACCCGAGCAGCGTGGTGACCACGACCCGACTGATGACTGAGGCAATGAGAACCGGCGAAAGTGTTTTGAAATTGATGTCGCGAAGAAATACCTCCATAGCAAACAGGACGCCGGCAATCGGAGCGTGAAAAATGGCCGCCACTCCGGCGGCCGCGCCGCAGGCAATCAGGACGGGTAAATGATACCGCACCACACGAAAGAAGCGTCCGGACGAGGAGGCAATGGCCGCCCCGATCTGAATAATCGGTCCTTCCGGGCCGGCTGAGCCGCCGGAGCCGATGGTCAGTGCGGCGGTAATGATGCGGGCCAATGCGACATGAATTTTGATCTTGCAGTCGCGCCGCACAATCGCATCCATCACTTCGGGCACGCCGTGTCCGACGGCCTCGCGGGAGTAGAAATGAGCGATCAGACCAACCAGCAAGGCGCCTGCCGCCGGCAGAATGAACAGCAGGAAATAGCGTTCTCCGTAAATGCCCGGCGTCGAATTCGACCCGTAACAGAGCGCATCGACCCATTCAACCAGCCCATTAAATCCCACCGCCGCCAGCGCGGTCAGCAGGCCGATGACGACGGCTAACCCATACAGCAACAGCTCCTGACGCCAGGCAAATCCTTTGATTTCCAAAGTCGAAGGCAGCTTATCTTTCAGCAGATCATTCAAAGAGAGACCCTTTTTGGCCATCGTATTTCCTCGTTTGAAATCGATTGCACTATGTCCGTTCGACCCTTGACAAGATCGAACCCGTGTCTGTCTGTTGCCGCTTCGGGATTCGTCTGAAGAACCGTCGAGTCTGTCAGGTGCGCGTCTGAAGACGAATCAATTCCTGATGCACGATTTTTTTGGCGTGCCGCAGGTCGAGGATACCGACGGGGCGTCCGGTCGGCTCGCTGAGCACCGGTATCTGCTCACAGCCGGTATCTTCAATGAGTTGTAACGCCGCAGCCAACGGCATGGACTCAGATACTCCCTGCATATCCGAGACCATCACATCGGCAACGACCATCCAATCCCAGCAATCGCTGCTGGTTAATAAGTCTTTAAGATGAGCCAGGGTGACCAACCCGGTCATTTTCCCGTCCGCATCGACGACCGGATAGGCCAGATTTTCCCCGTCGGAAAAACGCCGCAGCAGGGTTCCGATGCTGTCGGTCTGCCGTACGGGGGCAATGTCGGCCATGGCTGTCTGCCCCACCGTCAGGGAGTCCATCACATCTTCTTCGGTTACATTGCGACCCAGTTCATTGGCCATACGTACGCTTAATTTGACCATGGAAGGGCCTATGAGCTGAACGATAAGGGTGGTAGCGGTCACGCCGGCCACCACCACCTCGCCGAGGGTGTACGTTTCATCGACCGCGATACCGCCCAGATGCTGGGTGGCCATAATCGACAGCCCAATCGCCACGCCGCCCTGGGGAAACAAGGCCAGCCCGCAATAGCGCTGGACCAGCTGCGGTGCGCCGCTGAGTTTGGCGCCCAGCCAGCAGCCGACCATCTTGCCGATGGTTCGTCCCGCGACATACACCGCCACGATTGCCCACAACCAGCTCGGCAACTGGCCGATGCTCAGACGTGCCCCGACCATCACGAAAAACATCACATAGATCGGCACGGAAAAACTTTTGATCAGCACGAACAGTTTTTCAGCATGGTGAGGCACCGTATTGGTTAAAACCAGCCCCATCACCATGGTCACCAGAATCACATCCAGATGGGCCGTCGTCGCCAGTCCAATCATCATCAGCAGCAGCCCGACCGCGACTGCCAGTGTGCGTTCCTGTTTGTGGTGTACAAATCGCAGAAACAGCATCATCACCGCACCGCCCAGCAGTCCAAAAACGACCGACCCCAGCAGTTCCATCACGACCCTGCCCATCTGGCTGAGCCAATGATGTCCGCCGCCGGTCAGCATTTCGGCGACACTGGTTCCGAGGCCGTACAGCAGCATCGCCAGCGCATCGTCCAGAGCGATAACGGCGATAACCGTCAGCGTCAGTATGCCTTTGGCGCGGTATTCCCAGAGGACTTCCACGGTTGAGGCCGGATCCGTGGCCGAGGCAATCGCCCCGAAGACCACCCCGGCCGCGGCCGCGGCGGCGGCATTCCGGGTCACGGCATAGACAATCAAGCCGGAGGTCGTTGAGACCAATAAAAACGACAGCGCCCCTTCCCAAAACAATATCTGAAAAAACTGGCGGCCGTATTGCCGAAACGTGTCGAGTTTCAGCTCACCGCCGACGAGAAACCCGATCAGCCCCAGTGCAAACCAGGTAAATGAACGAAGCTGGTCGATTTGGGCGGTATCGAGCAGCTTCAGGCCGCTTCGGCCGATGACCAAACCGACGACGATGTACCCGACCACTTGCGGAATGCGGATTTTCTGGAAAAACCACGCCCCCAACGCGCCGCCCAGAACGCCGGTACCCAGCAGTACCAGAATCCCAAAATGTATCTCCACCAGCGCGGCGGTTATAACTCCCATTGATCCAATCCTCAGCGTGTTAACAAGTCATAGAGTATTTGGGCGCTGTCGGCCTGCATGAGCATTTCCCGCAGTACCGGATTGCGTATTCGGCTGCTGATCGCGGCCATGGTCTTGATGTGAAGCGTGTGCTGGTGCTGGCCGGCCAGAATCATAAAAATCAGTCGAACGGGGACGTTGTCCAGTGTCTCATAATCGGCAATCGGGCAGGTGCTCAGCGCCACGGCCATCAGCAGATCATCGATTCCTTTCCGACGAATGTGCGGAATGCCCACGCCCAACCCGATGCCGGTGGACATGAGGCGTTCGCGCTGAAAAACACCCTCCAGTACCGCTTCTTTGTTGTCAATACAGCCGGCATCGGCCACATGCTCGATGATTCGTATCAGGGCACTGTCTTTTTGTGTGTCGGAAATAATTAGGACATTTTGGGGGGATAAAATCTGAGAAATTGAGATCGGCGTAAACGATACCGGCTTTTGCGAACCGGACAGATTGTCATCGACCCACTGTTCGATCTGCGACCGTTTGAATCGCCACGCCGTGCCCAGCTTGCCGCAGGGTATCGTGCCGTTGACCGCCCAGTCATAGACGGTGCGCTCGGAGACGCGCAAAAACTCGGCCACCTCAGCAACGGTCATAATCTCAGGTTTTTCCATTTTTCGCAAAATTTCAACAATTTAAGCGAACATTGACATCAAAACGACACATTTGCGGAGTTTTACAATATTTTCAATTATTTGTCAAAATTTTATTCATAAATCGGGAGATTTTAGAATAAAAAGACGTTTTATTTCTGGTTATTTGCCCTGGGTCCTGATGAATTCCGTCAATAAACGCACGCCGAAACCGATGGATCCGGGGGCTTGTTTTTCGTCTGCTCCCCAGACGCCGACGCCGGCCATATCGATATGCGCCCACTTGACGCCTTCAGCAAATTGGCTGAGAAAGGCCGCGGCGGTACAGGCGCCGCCCCACTTGCCGCCAATGTTCTTGAGGTCGGCGATTTTACTTTTCATCGCCTCGACGAACTCATCATCGCAGGGCAGATGCCAGACCCGCTCGCCGGTTCTGACGGCGGCGGCCTTAAGCTGTTCGATCAGGGATTCGTCATTGCCCATCAGGCCGGCGCGTTTGGTGCCGACAGCAACCACGCACGCCCCGGTCAGGGTCGCCATATCCACAATCGTTCGACAGCCGAGGGTTTTAGCGTAGGCTATCGCGTCGCACAAAATCATCCGTCCTTCGGCGTCGGTGTTCTGGATTTCGACCGTCTTGCCGCTGTAGGTGGTGACGATGTCGCCGGGGCGGTAGCTGGTGCCGCTGGGCATATTCTCCGCGGCCGGGATCAGGCCGATGACGTGGACCTTCGGCTCAAGGTGCGCGATGGCCCGCATGGCCCCCAACACCGCGATGCCGCCGGATTTGTCGAATTTCATATCTTCCATTCCCTGGCCGGGTTTGAGCGAAATGCCGCCGGAGTCGAAGGTGATGGCCTTGCCCACCAGTCCGATAACAGGCGTTTTGGCTGTCGTGCCGGCGGGTTTGTACTCCAAAACGATCAGCCGCGGCGAATTGGCCGAACCTTGTCCGACAGCCAGGATACCGCCCATTTTTTTGGTGCTCAACTGCTTTTGTTCGAGCACACTGCATCGCAGCGACGGGATCGACGCGGCCAGTTTTTTGGCCTCCGCAGCCAGCGTCGCCGGGGTAATCACATTGGCCGGACGGTTGGCGATGGTGCGCGCGTAGCTTTGGGCTGCGGCGGTGATCGCACCGATAGCGGCGCCTTTTTTCAGCGCGGCGGCGGTCTTTGCTTCGGCGGTCAGAATCGTCGCGGTCAACTTCGATGCCCGCTTTTTCGCGGCCTGCTCAATATATTCGTCATAGCGATAGGCGCCGAAGCCCATCCCTTCGGCGATGGCCTGGCCGGCCTGCTCCAGGGGAACCGGCGCGGCCTTGCCCTGGGCACAATAGAGCAGCAGACCGAGCGTTTTGGCCTTTCGATCAACGGCCTGATGTGCGGCCAGCGCCGCGGCCTTGAACAGCGTCTGCGTGTCGGCCTTGTCACGCGGCCCCAGCCCCACAAACAGCACCCGCGACGCGGCTATCTTGCCGTCGGTATAGACCATCGCAGAGGTTTGGGCTTTGCCCTCAAAGTCGCCCAGTTGTTTGAGCCGTTTGAGCGGGTTGCCCAGCTTGTGGTTGACAGCCTGCGAGGCCGCACAACACGGGCCATCCTCAAAGACACCGACGGCCAGCAGATCCGTCTTGACCGTCGCCGCATCCGCCCGCCGTGTGCCGATTGACACCTCAATAATCCGATTTTTCATTGGCCCAATCCCTATCCTTGAACAAAATCGCAACACTTTTTACTCAAAACAACGAACCAAGAACTATTTTTTCGCCTTGTTTTTCTTTTCTGCGCGATGGCGCAGGTAGCTTTCGATGAACAGCTCAATGTCGCCGTCCAGTACGGCGTTGACATTGCCGGTCTGACAGTCGGTGCGGTGGTCTTTGACCATCTGATAGGGCTGAAGCACGTAGCTGCGAATTTGATTGCCCCAGGCGATTTCGCCTTTGTTGCTGTACATTTTCGCCAGTTCGGCGTCGCGTTTCTGCTGCTGGAGCATATACAGACGGCTCTTGAGCATGCGCATGGCTTCAGCGCGGTTTTTATGCTGGCTGCGGTCGTTTTGGCACTGGACGACAATGCCGGTCGGGATATGGGTGATGCGCACGGCCGAGCTGGTTTTGTTGACGTGCTGGCCGCCCGCTCCGCCGGCGCGATAGGTATCGACGCGCAGGTCGTCGTCTTTGATTTCGATTTCGATATCTTCGTCGTATTCGGGGATGACATCGACCGCAACAAAACTGGTGTGGCGACGGCCCTGGGAATCGAAGGGGCTGATCCGCACGAGCCGATGGACGCCGACCTCACAGGAGAGCTTGCCGAAGGCAAACGGCCCGCTGACCCGCAGCGTTACCGAGCGGACGCCGGCCTCTTCACCGGGTGTGATGTCCATCTGTTCGTAAGACAAGCCGTTTTCGTCGAAGTATCGCGTGTACATGCGCAGCAGCATCGCGGCCCAGTCGCAGCTTTCCGTGCCGCCGGCGCCGGCGTGGATGCTGAAAAAACAACTGCGCATATCGTCCGGACCGCTGAGCATGCCGGTAATTTCGATGCGGTCGCACTCTTTTTGAAGGTTTTCCAGATCCGCTTCAATGGCCGCGAGCGTCTGCTCGTCGTTTTCCTCTTCGGCCAGCGTAAACAGATCCATCGCGTCGGCCACCGCCTTTTCCAGTCGGGTTACCGGCTCAATGACCGACTTGAGCGCACTGACCTGTGAGACCACGCCGCGGGCTGTTTCGGGATTGTCCCAAAAGCCCGGCTCGGCCATAACCTGTTCCAATTCCTGCCGTGTTGACTGTTTGGCCGGCAAGTCAAAGCCAGTCCCGAATCTCAGCGACCCGGGCCTCCAGCGCCGTCAACGACGCGCGTAATTCGAATAATTCCATGTTCACCTCAATTCATTCTCTTGATTTAACCATTTGACGCCTTTATAGCCGAAATACCCGATTGATTCAACCTTATCTGCCAAAGCAATCGCAGAACGATTTCATCTTGACCTATCGGGGCAATTGTATAGGATGCGGTAGATGTCATGATATGTTTTGTGTAATTAAAATAGGAAACATCTTTTACTTGCTTATGGGTCTGCGGAGGCTTTTATGGATACGACGCCTATTGCGGCGGTGATGCTTTTGATTGCCGGTGCGGCAAGCGGTTATGCCGCCGAAGATCAGGCGGGGATTCGGCACTATCCCGGCTGGCGGCTGGTCTGGCACGATGAATTTGACATGAACGGGCGGCCGGATCCGAACCACTGGGGCTATGAGCGGGGGTTTGTGCGGAATCGCGAGCTTCAGTGGTATCAGCCGGAGAATGCGGTGTGTCGGGACGGGATGCTGATCATCGAAGGCCGCCGCGAACGAAAACCCAATCCCACATATGAACCGGGCAGCCGGCATTGGGGCCGGTCGCGGGAAACGATTGAATACACCGCCGCCAGCCTGCTGACACGGGGCAAACACCAGTGGCAATACGGGCGGTTTGAGGTGCGGGCCAAAATCGACGCCCGCGACGGGCTGTGGCCGGCGATCTGGATGCTCGGCGTCGAGCGGCGATGGCCGCAGTGCGGCGAGATCGACCTGATGGAGTATTATCGCGGCTTGATCCTGGCCAATGTGTGCTGGTGGGACCAGCAGACGCCCTACGGGACGCACTGGCAAGACAGCAAGACGCCCATCGAAGACCTGATCGAAAAGACCGGCAATCCCAATTGGGCCGATGAATTCCACGTCTGGCGAATGGACTGGGACGAGAACTCCATCCGGCTGTCTGTCGATGAGATTTTGCTTAATGAAATCGATATCCGCCAGGCCACCTACGACGACGGGTTCAACCCCTTCAGGCAACCCCATTACCTCCTGCTGAACCTGGCCATCGGCGGCACACAAGGCGGAGACCCGTCAAACACCTCCTTGCCCACACACTACAAAATCGACTACGTCAGAGTTTACCAGAAAACAAAATAATCAATAACCCGCAACAAGCACTCTCCCTGTCAAGGGGCAGTGTCGCCGAAGGCGCCGAAGGGATTATAAAACAATAAAAATTCGATCCGACCTGCAAGGCTTGGAAACGCTCTGAAAGGGCAATATAGACTGCTCTTTCAGAGCGTCGGGGCGTATGGCGTATGGCCGATTTAACCCAGGGCGTTGCCCTGGGCTGGGATATGTTGCCCCTTCGGGGCGACACCAGCGCGGCGCAACAGCGCGGCGGCGCAAGGGCGCCCGATGGGGAGATGCGGATAAATGGGAAGTTTACCAAGACGCCAGATGATCCGGCGGCTCGCGCCGCTCGGCTATTGTACGATGACGCAACGCACCAGCGTGCGCAATAGCGCGGCCGCGCGAGCGGCCCGATACGGGATGCGGATAGATGGGGGCGTTTTGCAAGACGCCACAGGATCCGGCCGCTTGCGCGGCTCGGCTATTGTAAACACCAGCGCGGCACAATAGCGTGAACAACAGCGCGGCCGCGCAAGCGGCCCGATGGGGGACGTAACGCCGTGGGTGTCGCAATCCGGCCGCTTGCGCGGCTCGGCTATTGTTATGAATCCGGCTCACTTGCGCGGTTCGGCTGTTGTTTATGGGTCGGGTGAAAAAAAGCCGCTCCCGACGATGCGGGGGCGGCTGTAAAGAAACCGAGGAATCGCGTTTTTACTCGGCCTTGACGGCGATCTTTCGGGGTTTGACTTTGTCGGCTTTGCCGATGGTCAGGGTCAGGACGCCGGCGTTCATCGCGGCGGTGACGTTGTCGGTGTCCAGGTCCTCGCTGAGGGTGAACTCCCGCTCAAAATCGCCGAATCGCTGCTCGGCGTACAGGACTGTCTCAGGCGTGTCGGCGTTGACTTTGCCGTGGACACGCAGCGTTCCGCGCTGCACGTTGACATCGACTTCATCCGGCCCGACGCCGGGCATGTCCAGTTTGAGCGTGATGGCGTCCGGCGTTTCCCAGATATCGGCCGCGGGGACAAAGACCGGCCGTTCCTGCGGCTGCTGTCGGCGGGTTACATCCGCCTGTGTTTTTTTGGTGAGTTCTTTATCTGCCATAACAATCACCTCCTGAATGATGATTTTTCACAACTTCCACTGCGGTTAGATTACTCGGCCTTGATCTTGATGCTGCGCGGTTTGGCGTCTTCGGCCTTGGGCAGCTCGATGGTCAGGATGCCGTTTTTGGCGGTCGCTTTGGCCGCGTCGGGGTTGACCTTTTCGGCCAGCGCGATCGTGCGGCTGAACTGGCCGGCGAACCGCTCGCGGCGATAGTACTGCAGGCCGTCGCCTTCGGGCTGACCGTTGCGTTTGCCGCTGAGGGTCAGGCTGTTTTCCACGACGTTCAGCTCGATGTCGTCGGGATCGACGCCGGGCATCTCGGCGGTGACGACCAGCTTGTCGCCGGCGTCATAGACGTTCAGGGCCGGAAACGCCCCGACCGGCATACTGCGCAGCCCGGCCGGACCGCTGAACGCATCAAACACACGATTCATCTCATCGAGCGTCCGCTCGATATCCCAAAACGGAAAGCGTTTACTGAGCAACATAGCAATCACCTCCATTTCATAAAAACGGTTTTATTTTTTCGTTCCAAATAATGGAATTGCAAACAGCGTGCCAGCCCAGAAAATCAAGTGTAAGTAATTGATATTAAAAGACTTGTATTTCTTTCGCCGCGGTCGATGCCCTGCCATTTCGACAGCGTTTGCGATTGATTCTATAAGCCAAACGGTACGTCTTGTCTGTCGAGTTGACCTGTCTGTATTTGTATCGGGCACCCTTGCGAGGCCGCGCTATTGCGCCGCGCTATTGTTTACAATAGCCGAGCCGCGCGAGTGAGCCGGATAATGCTACGCCTTGGATAACGTTCAACACACACGCATCCTGTATCGGGCGGCTTGCGCCGCCGCGCTATTGTTTGGCTCCCCTCCTTTTTCAAGGAGGGGACGTCCTGCGCCAGCAGGACAGGGGTGGTTGCGTCCCCCCCCGTGCCAGTTCGTCGTTGTTGTCTGTTTCCCATTTGGCCGCACTGCGGCCATGGAATTGTTCTTTTTTATACCCCCTCCCCCCTTGGGGGTACTCCCCCTTGACAGGGGGAGAGCTTACAATAGCCGAGCGGCGCGAGCGGCCGGATTGCGACACCCACGGCGTTACGCCGTATCGGGCAGCTCGCGCTGCCGCGCTGTTGCATCGTGCTGGTGTCCGCGCTGGTGGGCCTTTTGTTATGGCGTGGGGGGCGGATTCCGGGGCGCAGAAGCCGACGCTTCGAGGCGGGTCAGGCGTTTGGACAGGTCGTCGAGTTTGTTTTCGATGGCGGTCAGTTTGCTGAGGATATCGCGGTCGGCCGCGGCCATCTGGGCAAGGTTCTGCTGGACGAGGGTCAGGTACTGGCTGCTGAGTCGTTCGTAGGCCTCGATCATCCGGACGGTGTCGCTTTTTTGCGGCTCGACGGCGACGATATAGTCGCGGCTGCGGTCAGCGGCTCGGACGGTGGAGATAAGCCCGACAAAGAGTGCCAGCAGAATCGCCACGTTCGCAATAGAAAGTAAAATCGCTCTTTTTTTATGCATTTTCAAATCCATCCCGTTTCATCTTGAAACCTACAGTGGACATTGTTTTCACCGGTTATATCGGTCAAATCACGACAATACTGTTGCGTAACCTGTGTAAAACGGGGGTTGAATGCATTCGGGACCACA
The DNA here is from genome assembly GCA_050309605.1 of Anaerohalosphaeraceae bacterium. GTDB lineage: Bacteria > Planctomycetota > Phycisphaerae > Sedimentisphaerales > Anaerohalosphaeraceae > T3Sed10-213. Next base: position 17,338 of record JBNRMN010000096.1, on the reverse strand, counting down.
AGAAATGCAGTGCCGGAGGTGGGACTTGAACCCACACCCTGTTGCCAGGACGGGATTTTGAATCCCGCGCGTCTGCCAATTCCGCCACTCCGGCGTTAAAGAAGCGGCAGAATACCTCAAAACCGCCGCCTCGTCAAGTCTATTTATCCCTCGCCGAAAGAAATTTACGTCCGGAAAAAGCTTGCAGGACGGGATGATACCTGTTATATAGTAATATTGATGGTTTTCGGTCTGAAAAATGCAACATTGCTCTTTGCGGACCGGGGCGAATACCACGATGAAAGGACAGTTATGTCAAAAACAGTCAAAACGTCCGCCGAGGGCAGACGATGTAAGTATCCCCATTGCCGACGGTTATTAAGCATCTATAATCATCAGGACTATTGCCATATTCACCTGGAGAAGATTTCGGTGGAAGGCAAAAACAAGCCGTATCGACATATCTGAGTACTGCGTTTGCGCGGGCCAATCGATTATTTATCGCCGTCTCATTTGCGACGGCTGAAAGGAAGCCTAATGAAGGTACTGCTAATCAATCCGGACGTACCCAATACGTTCTGGAGTCTGAAATACGCGCTGAAATTCGTGTCGAAAAAGGCGCTGCTGCCCCCGATCGGGCTGCTGACGGTGGCGGCGATGCTGCCGGAAAACTGGGAGCTTAAACTGATCGATATGAATGTAACCCGTCTGCGGGACGACGATTTGACGTGGGCGGATCTGGTTTTTTTGAGTGGTATGGCCGTTCAGAAACCTTCCGTTGATCAGATTATCGAACGCTGCAAACGTCTGAATGTACCCATTGTCGCGGGCGGTCCACTGTTTACGGCGTTTCCGGAGCCGTATGAGGACATCGGGCATCTGGTGCTTCAGGAGGCTGAAATCACCCTGCCGAAATTTTTGAAGGACCTGGAACAGGGACATCCTCAACGCTATTACACCAGTCGTGAAAAACCCGATTTGGGGGCAACGCCGATTCCGCGATGGGATTTGATTCCGATGAAGCAATACGCGATGATGGGGATTCAGTACTCGCGGGGGTGTCCGTTTGACTGTGATTTCTGCGATGTCACACGGCTGTTCGGACACCGGCTGCGCACCAAGACAACCGAGCAGATACTGGCGGAGCTGGACAGGCTTTATGCCGTCGGGTGGCGCGGCGAGGTGTTTTTTGTGGATGACAATTTTATCGGCAAGAAACACGCCTTAAAAACGGAGCTGCTGCCGGCGATGATTGAATGGATGGAACACCGAAACCGCCCGTTCTATTTCAATACCCAGGCGTCTATCGATCTGGCTGATGATGAGGAACTGATGACGCTGATGGTACGCGCGGGGTTTGACTGCGTGTTTGTCGGTGTTGAGTCGCCGGATGAGATCTGTTTGACCGAGTGCAATAAAACGCAGAACACCGGACGCGATATGGTGAGTGCAATCAAAACAATGCAGCGCTTCGGGCTGCAGGTTCAGGGCGGCTTTATTGTCGGTTTTGACAGCGACCGGCCGACGGTGTTTGACAGAATGATCGATCTGATTCAGAACAGCGGCATTGTGATAGCGATGGTGGGATTGCTCAACGCACCGCGCGGAACCAAGCTGTACAAAAAGCTGATGCACGAAAACCGATTGACCCAACCGCCCAGCGGGGACAATATGGACTGCACGATGAATTTTGTTCCCCGGATGGATGTACACGAACTGCTGGAGGGATATCACAAGGTGCTTGACACGATCTACTCCCAGAAATACTACTGCAAACGCATCAAAATATTTCTGGAAAACTATAATCTCAGCAACACATTACGGCTGAAAATACGCTTTTCGGGCATCAAGGCGTTTGTCAAATCGATGTGGCAAATCGGAATCATCGAGAAGGGAAAACTGCATTATTGGCTGCTGATACTCTGGACTTTGAAAAAACCCCGGCGTCTTCCGCAGGCGGTGCGTTTTTCGATCTATGGCTACCATTTTCGCAAGATGCTAAAAAATTTACGCCCTCAAATCAACGAGCTTGCCGTTGCGTCGAATGACCCCGGTACGTTGACGTAACAGATTTTCACAAGGCGGGCGAGGCGGCCTCATTCGGTCTATATGCGGCGCAATCGGATGGTACAGGATTTCGCGGTGGTATCCGGCGGCTTGCGCCGTTCGGCTGTTGTGGATGTGTTGGCGGTATCCGGCGGCTTGCGCCGCTCGGCTATTGTGGGTGTGTTGGTGGTATCCGGCTTTACGGGTCGAGAAAGACGATGTCTTCGGGCACGGCGACGACATCGCGTCGGTCTTTGCCGAGACGGTCGCGGATTTCGGCGCTGTGTTTTCCGGCCAGGGCGCGTAATTCATCGGCGCTGAGGCTGGTCAGGGCCTTGGCAGCAGCGTTGATCATCACCACCGCGCCGGCCTCGAAGTGTCCTTCCACGCCGACAACGCCGCTGGGCAGCAAACTCTTGCGTCGGCGCAGGGCGGCCATCGCGCCGGCATCGACGCGCACGACACCTTCCGGCTCACAGTTGAGGATCCAGCGGGTGCGGTTGGCCAGCTTGCCTTTGGGCATAAACAGTGTGCCGAGCGGTTCGCCGTCGAGGATGCGCCGGATAATATTCGGCTCGCGGCCATCGGCCAGGACTATGCGGCAGCCGGCCAGGGCGGCGATCCGCGCGGCGGCGATTTTGCTCTTCATCCCCCCTGTTGAATACAGGCTTCCCTTTTTTCCGGCGGCTTTTTCGATGTCGGTGGTGATGTCTTCGACCACGTCAATGGGTTTGGCGTCGGGGTTTTTACGGGGGTCTTTGTCGTACAGGGCGTCGATATCGGTCAGCATAATCAAAAGATCCGCGTCAATCTTACTGGCGACCAGGGCGCTGAGTTTGTCGTTGTCGCCGAAGGCCGTGCCGATCTCGGCGGTGGAGATGCTGTCATTTTCATTGACGACGGGCACGACGCCGAGCCGCAGCAGCGTCTCAACGGCGTTGCGTAAATTCAGGTAGGTCTTTCGGCGGCTGAGTACCTCGGCCGTCAGCAGCACCTGCGAGACAATGATGTCGTGTTCGGCAAAGGCCTTGTGATATTCATGCATCAGCAGCGGCTGGCCGATGGCGGCGCAGGCCTGCCGCAATTTCAAATCCACCACCGGGCCGTTGAGTTTGAGGCGTTTGGCGCCCATCCCGATGGCGCCGCTGGTGACGATGATGACCTGTCGGCCGGCGGCCTTCAGGGCGGCGACCTGTTCGGCCAGGGCCGTAAAATACGCGGTGTTAATGCCGTCGGGCGTACTCAGCGTCGAGGTGCCGATCTTGACGACGACGCGGCTGGATTGTGAGAAATTTCGCATCGCTCAGCGACTCCACGGCTTGTTCACTGTTTTGTGTGTAAAGGGCTTGGCGCCGGCGCCGGCATAATCGGCGACGATGTGGCCGTTGCCGAGAAGCCGCCACTTGTAGATGAGCAGGCCTTCCATCCCAACCGGGCCGCGGGCGTGGAGTTTGCCGGTGCTGATGCCGACTTCGGCGCCGAGGCCGTAGCGGTAGCCGTCGGCAAACCGCGTGCTCGCGTTCCAGAATACGTCCGCTGAATCGACACGATCCATAAACTGCATCGCGGCGTTGCGGTCAGCGGTCACGATGGCGTCGGTATGGCCGGAGCCGTAGGTGTTGATGTGTTCGATGGCCTCTTCGAGTGAATCCACCACGCGAATCGACAGAACCGCGTCGAGGTATTCGGTCTTCCAGTCCTGTTCGTCGGCAGCAGCACAGTCGATGACCTGCCGGGTCCTGCCGCAGCCGCGCAGTTCGACGCCGTTGGCATCCAGTTCCGCCTTGAGCTTCGGGAGAAATTCGGCCGCAACCGCCTGATGCACCAGCAGCGTCTCGGCGGCGTTGCAGACCGCGACATACTGACACTTGGAATCGACCGTCAGCTTGACGGCCATCGGGATATCCGCAGCCGCATCGACATAGACATGGCAGATGCCGTCGGCATGCCCCATCACGGGGATGCGGGTGTTGTCCATAATATGCCGGACAAACTCGTTGCTTCCGCGGGGAATGATCAGATCAATATCATCATCCAGCGCCAACATCGCGGCTACATCGGCCCGCGTTTCGAGCAGTCCCAGCCAGCCGTCGGGCACTCCCGCCGAAAGGCTTGCCCGGGCAATCGTTTCGGCCAGAATGCGGTTGGTCCGGGCCGCCTCGGAACCGCCCTTGAGCAGAACCGCATTGCCGCTTTTAAGGCAGAGCGAGGAAATCTGCACAAGGGCGTCCGGTCGGGACTCAAAAATCACGCCGATGACGCCAATCGGACAGGTAACCTTGTACAGCTCCAGAGCTTCGTCCAGTTCCGTTGCGGCCAGGGTCTTTCCGACGGGGTCGTCCAGGGCGATCAGGCTGTCCAGCCCCGCACAGGCCTCGCTGATTTTGTCTTCGTCAAATTTCAGGCGTTTGAGCAAGGGTTTGGACAGGTTGCCCTGCTCGGCCTGTTCGATGTCCGCCCGGTTGGCCCGGACAATGGTCTCCGACTGCGACCGCAAGGCGTCTCGGACGGCCTTCAAAGCGGCGTTTTTCCGCTCGGAAGGACAAGCGGCAAGCTGTCGGGATGCTCGGCGTGCCTGTCGGGCTGTTTGCTCAATTGTCATCGTCGCACTCCTCTGAATCGATTCTTCGGATGTTTCCAAATAATTGAGTGTATCGTCAACCGAGTTATCAAGCCAGTAAAAACTTTGGAATAAAGGGCTTGCCACGGCTTGACCGATGCCCTATAATGATGTTTTTGCGAATGCGGGCGTAGCTTAATGGTAAAGCTCCAGCCTTCCAAGCTGGCCATGTCGGTTCGATTCCGATCGCCCGCTGTATTTCAGAGCCGAAGGCCGAAGCAGGCTGCTGGATTCGCCTGAGATGCGGCAAACGTAGATTATTCCCGATTGGACAGGGGTGGGGGGTGTGTGTTTTTCAATAAAAGACGGAGCATTTTTCCTGAATACACGCCAGAATCTTGTTGATGTTGCCCGGCTCGGTGACCACGCCGCCGAAGCCTTGCTTCAAGAGGGCCTCGACCTCTGTTGAGGACAATCCCCCCGCCAGGGCGATTACACAGCAGTCTTTCAGCTCATCATTGTCGCGGACATAACTGCACAATTCATGAGCGTCAATATCCGGATTCATCAACTCCACCAGGATGATGTTCGGGCGCATTTTCTGGGCCATCAGGCCGGCGTCAAAGCTGTTTTGGGCAATGTCGACGGAGAAACTGCCTTTGGTTTGCAAATCCCGGGCAAGCTGCCGAGCGACTTCAACTCGACTATCGATTAAAAGTATCCGGATACGCCCTTTTTCCAGCTCATCGGTCGGCATATTATGGGCTTTCATAAACCGAATCAGTTCGCCGGCGGGGATACGGCGATCCCGCGAGCCGGGGATCCGGTAGCCTTTGAGTTGCCCTGAATCAAACCATTTGGTCACGGTGCGGGGCGCAACATGGCAGATCTGGGCAACCTGACCGGTTGTCAATACATCTTTACGCTTTATCATAAGTTTCCCTTTGGCGGCCATAACGCCGAATGTGTCTCAGGGTGCATCACGCTCTACAGGGCTTTTTCCTTACCCGACGTTTCTCCATTTTCCAGGCTGTTTATCGTCTTAAAACGGAACGACTATAACGATTGGATGAGAAAAACGCATTTTCCTGAAACTACAGGCTTTCCCATCAGGTTCTACGACCGATAACCTCGATAAGCTGAAAAAAGGACTGAATCGTGCGTATGCGTCGCTGAGACGGGGGCGTAACGGGGGGGCGGATCATTCTGTAAGGGCTATATGAGGGGGCATGGCCCACCCTGCCCGACTATCAGGTGGACAAAAAAATGAGCGGGCAATAAACCTATTGCCCACTCTCTTGACATTGTCACTGGTTCAATCATCCCTGTCTGACGCCTGCAAGCCCATTGCAGGTACATCGACACTGCCCGCTGTTAAAGCGATCCGCGTTTTCTGCGGAAGATCGCCAGGCTCCCCAGGCCGAGCAGCGCCAGGGTTGCCGGTTCCGTGATCATTGTAAATACATTTAATCGTGCACGGGTCCATAGATATCCACTTCGATCAGCTCCAGTCGGCCCTGGCCGCCTCGTCCGTCGGCTTGGTCGCGCAGGCCGGTTACTTCGACGATTTCGCCGAAAGCGTCTTCAACGTGCGTAACGCCGGCCAGCATAATCATCACGCTGCGGCCTTCGGTCGGCTCAAAATCGACGGTATCGTAGGTCAGCGTGCGTCCGACCGATCCGCTCCAGACCTCGCGGCCGTCAACGGCGATGCGAATCGGGTAGCTGGTCGTCCGATGCCTGCCGACCTTCATTGCGACCTGGTGAATCGACTGCGGCTCGGCCAAGTCAAAGCGAATCCAGCCATCCTGTACATCGCCGCGACTGCGCCAGCCGGTTGCTTCGTTGTCATCTATCGCAAAGGACGCCTGATCCTGATTGGAGCCGGCAACCGCCTCGGCAATCGGAAGCGAACGACGGACGATGTGCAGCGTCGATTCTGCGGGAGTCGGCCCGCGGTCCAGACGGGCGGGCAGGTCATCACCGGGCACCTGGGGACTTAACCCGCCGACCCGTATGATGGGCTGAGTCTGCAATTCGATCACGGCTGATTTCAAGCCTTCGCTTCGGGCGGTCAGCCGCACGGCACCCGGCTCCAGCGTCGAACGGATCAGGACGCGGTTGACGCCCAACTCCACCGGCAGCGTCTTTGACAGGATGTAATTGTCGGGGCCTTTGGCAATGCCGCCGCGCCAAACGGCCGGGCCGTCCAGTTCAAATTCGACCTCATTGAAGGCAATCGGATGGCGTCGCCCCTGCTCGTCTGTCATCTCGACCTGCACCAGCACCAGATCGTATCCGTCGGCCTTCCAGCCGGTCGGCGACATCAGCGGCGTCAGTTTCAGGGCAACGGCATCACCGGTCGTCTCGTGTTGAGCCTGGCAGGCCGGTTTGCCGTCGGCGTCATAGCCGACCGCCCGCAGCGTGCCCGGCTGCCAGGCGACATCCTTAAACGTGAACAGGTAGCGATGGGATTGGCTGCCGCGCCCCAGCGACTTGCCGTTCAGAAACAACTCCACTTCCTTGGCACTGGAAACCACCGTAATGTCTCTGATTGTGCCGGGCCTGTAATTCCAGTGTCCCAGGATCACCGCACGAGGCCATTCATGGCCGATCCAGCCGTCCCACATAACCTGATGGGCATAAAAGGCGTCTTTGGGAATCCGTATGGGGTCCACGACACCGCTGCGCCGGTAGTTTTCTTCGCCGCGATGGTGTGTGTTAGTGTCGGAAAAGATGATATTCAGTCCGCCGGCGCTGACCCGTCGGCCGGTCCCCGGTCGTTCGCGCCAATAGTCAACCCACCGGATCACATTTTCAACGGCGAACGAATCCTGATTCATATTGTACGCGGCGCCCTGACCTGCACCACTGCCGTCTTTGTGATACGGCGGCGAATCGTCATCCCAATAGCGGCGGAGATTTTCGTTGCGGTTGTATTCGGTCGCGAATAAGGGTTTGCCGCCGCTTTTGTTGACGTAGAGCATATCGCCGCCCCACTCGGCGGTTTCACTGCCCAGCATTCCCCGGCTTCCCATCGCCCGTCCGCCGTGCGGATCGTATTGGTCGCGCAGCGCAACCATCTCGGCCATATGGGCTTCACTGATCGTCGTATTGCCTGCCTCATAAAACAAGATGCTTGGATTGTTGCGGTTGTAGATGATCGCGTCGCGCATCAGTTCGATCCGCTGTTCCCAGCGGCGTCCGGACACGTCGTGCTCGGCGTCGCCGGCCGGCATCAATTGAATCAATCCGACCCGATCGCACGACTGGACGTCCTGTTTGGATGGCGTGATGTGCATCCAGCGCACCGTGTTGGCGCCGCTTTTGACCATCAGATCGTTGCTGTAATCACTGAGCCAGGCCGGGACGCTGCCGCCGACGGCGGGCCATTCGTTGGTGGTGCGCTGGGCATAGCCTTTGATTTGCAAGACGCGATCATTGAGATAAACCATCCCGTTTTCAAAGGCGGTCTTGCGAAATCCGGTGCGCGTGCGGACTTCATCAATGGGTTGGCCGTCCACCTTCAGACGGGTGATGACCTCATACAGATACCCATAGCCCCAGCTCCAGAAATTCAGGTTGTCCAGTGTGTCCGAGGCACTGACGGTAAGAGTTGCTCCGGGTGCAATGGCCCGACGATTGCCTGCAAAAGTCGCAACCGTTTGGCCGGTGTTATCCCGCACTTCGACCTCGAACAGAACGGTTTTGGCCGCGGCATGTTCATTGCGTACCTGCGCCTCGGCGGTGATGCGTGCGGTTCGCCCCTCCACATCGATGTCGTCGGCATACACATACACGCCCGTCGTTCCCAGCCACGAGAACAGCGGCAGCGTCTGATACAGTTTGTCGGTGAGATGAAGCTTGACGTTTTTGGTGATTCCGCCGTAATTGACGTTGAAATTGCGGTCCACCCACTGATACCGCTGACCGGTTGCCTTCTCGCGGTAACTCCAGTCATTATCGGTTCTGACGGCCAGCACATTCTCGACCGGGGCGGGCTTGACCAGTTGTGTCACATCAAAGCCAAAGGCCATCACGCCGTTCTCATGCCGACCGATGAATTGACCGTTCAGAAACACTTCAGCCGCCTGGCGCACGCCCTCAAACTCAAGAAACACCTTCTTGTCTTCGCTTCCCTCAGGCAGCGTAAATGTTTTTCGGTACCATGCGATCCCGGTCGGCAAATCGCGAATGTCCAGACGAAATGCATCGTCTTCATTCCAGGCATACGGCAAACTGATGCGTTTCCACTGCGCATCATCGAAGTCAGGCAAATGTGCTTCTTTTACATCGCCGACCAGAAGATGCCAATCGGGATTCATACTGTAAACCTGTCTTGTCCGGGCGTGCAGGCATCCCGGCCACAACACAGCCAGTACAATTACCCATCGTGTCCATAAAATGGAATGTCGAAATGTCATTTCATGAATCCTTTCTTTCATTGATTTCGGAAAACGATTTGGATGGACCGCCGCAGAATCACACTGGCGTGTATGTTTCCCAGGTGTATCAGTCGCTGCGAATGAGCGGCATACTGGAAAAAAATAACAGGATGGGCGGCGCCGAAAACCGACGCCGCCCGGAGACACTTGTCTGCCAGTCAAACACTATTACAGGTCGCAATCCGGCCAGAAGCCGCATTCGAGCCAGGATTGGGCCAGTATCGCAAAGTCACCAATATCCACGATGCAGTTGTCGTTCAAGTCCAGTTCGGGTTTGAAGCGGCAGTAACGCCCGGCGGTCTCCGCATACATCGTCGCCAGGGTGTCGGCATCCAGCGCGTAATTATAAATCTGCAGATCGTCCATCAGGCCGTGATACAGCGCATCGGCTTCCCAGTTGCTTTGGCCGATGTAATTGAGCGTCCGTGTCGCGACTGCCGGCAGGCCGACAGAACCGGTCTGGATATCAAAACCGTTCTTGTAGATCACCACGTTGCCCGCTTCGGTCATCGTCACCGCAAAGAATTGCCACTCATTGAGCGTAATGGCGTTGTTGGCTGTCACCAGGCCGTTATAGGTGTTGAAGGTCAGGTTGGCGGTCGTCCCGTTGCGGGTCAGAAACACATTGTCAACGCCTGCGCCGTTGCCGAAATCGAAGAATCGTGCCCAGTTCGTAACCGCGGCCGGCTTGACCCAAATCGTACAGGTTATCCCCGAACGGAAGTTAGCAAAGCCTTCGGGCAACTGTACATAATCGTCAATCCCGTCAAATTCCATCGCATAATGCACGCCGTCCTGCACAACATTCGGCTCACCATACAGCGTGCCGTTGTAAACGCCTGTTTCATCGTCAGCATGGCCGTCAAGCTTCCAGTGGGCCAGCTTGCGTTTGACGACCAAATACGCCACGTCGGTCGGATCGGACTGGCCGCCGTCATTGGAAGCGATACAGTCATAGGCCCCGTCATTGAGTTCAGAGACATTAGAAATCGTCAGCGTCGTGGAATACTGAAAGTCTCCCAGCTCAGTTACCGTTACATCGACATCGGGATCACCGACATTGACGGGCTGGCCGTTTTGATGCCAGATCACACCGCCCAGGGGCGACAGCGATTCGAACGTCGCGGTAAAGGTCGCCGTTTCGCCGGGGAACCTGTACTGATCGACGGGGCTGCTTTCGGCCAGCGGAATCGCCGAGGTATAGAATTTCCAGACACCGACGCCCATAAACTCGTTCGGTTCCCCGTAATGATTGGGATCGGACTCCGGATACTTCCACGATTCAACCGCCCAGGTAAACGTTGCGGGGACATCCAGCGGCAGATAGTCGGCGGGAATCGCCACGCATTCGGTCTCCTGGGGGTCGTTGATGACGGCCAACGGAGTCAGTTGCGACTGATAATCCAACTCATTGGCATCGGTCTGGCCAAACCAGACGACCGCGACATCACTGGACACATTCTTCCAGCACAACTGCGACAGGTTCAAATCGGTGATGGTGCTGCCGTCGGCCGGCTGCGGTTCACCCGCACCGCCAAGAAACGCATTCGGCATAATCAACGTCGGTGCTATCCAGCCATTTTCTTCGGTCACGCCCTCTTTGGCGGCGACATAGAACTGCCGTTCGGGAGGCTGCGGAATCAGCACAAATGTCACCAGGCCGTTGGTGTCGCTTTGCAGAAACGAAGACAGGTCCAGCGTGGCCGGATCGGAGGTCACGGCCACATTGGTAGCACTCGACACCGCCAAGGTTCCCAGCAGGGTCAATTTGGTTTCATCAATCGTAAAACTACCGGCTGTTGCGGGCAACATCCCCGGGGCATTGTTGTACGTGATGCTCATTTCCCCCCAGGCGTCATCCACATCATTGTCAATCAGCCCGTAGATGTCCCAGGTCCGGGTCGCCCCGCCGGAAGTGATGTATATCTGGAGCTGCGCATCGGCCATGCTGCCGAAGACACCGCTGATGTCAAACTTGACATAGCCGATGTGAGCGCGAACTCCCGGATAATTTCTTATATCCATCGTGCTTCCGCCGCCGTAATTGTTATCCGGGCCTTTATTGGAATCATTGCCCACAAATGTGTCGGCGCCCAGGCCGAAGCTTGTCTCGCGGATGACCTCTGCCCGCGACACGGGTACCAGCAATACTGCGGTACAGATAAGCCCTAACCAGAATCTCTTTTTCATAAAAAAATCCTCCGAAAAAAAACACTAAATTTTTCTGCCATTACACGATGTAATGGTCATACGTCGTTATGCTATTGCTCTTCGGCGATAAGCCAGTTATCGGCCATCAGCAGCAGGTCGGGCAGATTGACCTGTCCGTCGCCGCCGAACGGGGCAATGTCAGCGGACAAACTGCGTTCGGCGCCAAGCCACTGGGAGGCCAATATGGTAAAGTCATTCAGATCGATCTGTCCGCTGCGGGTGATGTCGGCGGGATTCCACCAGACGCCGGCCGGTTCGATCTTCGGTCTGGGCGGCGTTTCCATGCCGTGGCCGAGATAATAATCCAGATGATGAGACTGCATATAGCCCTTCACCGTCATGCTGTTGCGATACGCCGGATTGTGCGGCAACGTGTAAAGGCGCCGGGCAGTGGGTATGTTTGTTGTGAAGATAACCAGTTTCGTATAATTTGGATTTGTCTGAACCGTCTCTTCACGCCAGTCACCAAAAATATCGCCGTAGAACATCGGGGCGCCACGGTCGCTGCGGGTGGCTCCCTCATAGTTCCAGGTCGTCACCAGACGTGCAACCGAACTGCTGCTGTAGATCCATTTTTCAATCTTGCCGTCATTAAAGCTCTCGCTCAGGTCGTCGCCGTCCCACCACAGGCGCAGAACCGGCCAGGGCGAAGCCGCAGCCAGTTGCGTCCGAGTCGGCAGATTCCACACGCCATTGAAGGCCCAGCACTCAAAACCAGGCGTACGCGGGTCAACGTCGCCGACGTCGCCGCGGCCTAAATCGGCGGGCGTGCCAATCCGCTGCCAGAGCATTTCTCCGGTTGCCGCGTCATAATAATACTCCAGCAGGCCGCTTGGATTATCCTGCTGGACTCCATAGCCCTGCAGGCCGGGCCGGGCCGGGTCAAACTTGCCGATATGCCAGCGGTCACCGTGCACCACGCCGCCGGTATCTGCCAAATTGTAGAGCACCGTTCCGTCGCCTTTCAGCATAAAGCCGATATGGCCGATTTCGTCTTGTCCGTCGCCTGTTACATCCACGATGCGAATATTGTGGCCGTCGTGATAATTCCCCGAACCGCGCTTCCATTTCCATTTTTGCGTCAGCGACTGCCCGTCAAAATCCCACGCGCAGATCATCATATTAAAAGCACCCGAGCCGATGCGGTTTTTCAGGGATGCAATAATGCTGGGCGTGCGTCCGTTTAAATAGCCGATCCCCATTTGAGCGGCCATCGGTCCATCGGCAATGTAATCCGTCGGAATTTGTATTCTGGCTCGCTCGGCTCCTGTCATCCCATCAAGCACAGAGATGAACTGAACATTGTTGTTGGGGTGAACGAGTGTACCGCCGTCGCCAAATGTGACTCCATTGGCCGTTCGGACAACGACTTCAGCCTTGCCGTCACAATCAAGATCATAGACGGTAACGCCGTCCCAGTGTCCCACGTCAATCGTCGCCGATCCCGGCTCAATGTTGTAGGTATCCGTACTGTTGGGGCCGAGATTCACCACCCACAACCGTGTGCCGTCGCGGGTGAAGGCCTCAATCTTTTGGGGACGCCCTTGCCAATTCAGGCGATCGACGACAAAGTCATACTCGCCGTCGCCGGTTAAATCACCGACCCACACAAAATGAATCGGATCGGTGTCCCCGCCGCTGAGCGGTACGACCACACACGGCTGCACGGGGATGTTTGCAGCCAGGGTAAACGCTCCACTGGCGGCCAGCTCCTGCCCGTTGATGACCGGACGTACAAAATAAGCAATCGGCTGGGTAAACGCAATGCCGTTATCCTGATAGTTGGTCCCGCCGGTCAGGGGCGTGGTGTTGACGCGAACCGGGTTGCCGGAGCCGACTTGCCGATACAAATTAAAGGCAATCTCTTCGGGGTCCGTTCCCAGCAGCCGCCAGGAAATAAACGCCTGATTTGACGCCGAACGCGTGGCCACGACACCGCGACCGAGGTTTTCCATCAGCCGTCCTCTCTCGGAGACCGAGAACCGCCAGACGGCGGTGGAAACAAGCGCATCGGAAGCATACGCCTGAACAACCCAGGTGTACGTCTGCGGCGCGGCCAGCGGCAGCATCGCTTCGGGAATGGATGCGCTGACATTTTGTGTTGGATTGTCAATCACGGCAATCCGGGTCAACAGGGAGGGGTAATTGGTCTCGTTTGCCTGGCCCGGCCCAAACCAGACTTCGTACCGATCTGCGCCCCAGCCCTTCCAGCTCAACCGCGAAAGAGTTTGGCCGGTGATCGTATCGCCGTCTTTCGGCCAGGGATCCGTCGCACGGGGGGAATCGGCCGGAACATAAGTGATCTGCAGCGCCGGGCGATAGCTCTGCTCAGGATTTTCTTTGGTCGCCAGTCCATAGCCTCGGCCGCCGCCGTCCCGCTGGCGGATAATAAAGGTCGCCAGGCCGTTGTCATCGACGCGGCTCTGGAGAAAATTCACCAGGGGCTGTCCCGTCAATGTCATCGTGGTTCCTGTATGATACGTCCCGCCGGCGATGCTTTCGGTTGTGCCTGCGCCGTCATTGGCGTCCAGATTGGTAACTCGGCTAAAGTCCATTGTTCCGCCGCCGTTAGCCCAGTTGACCTCCAGGCCGGTGTTGCTTTTATTCAGAGCCGCCTCGTTCCAGTCCTGCGGGGTATTGCCGGGCACATGGTTCAGGCCGTACGCGGCAAAACGACCCGTTGTGAGGTTGTCGTTCCGCGGCGCACCGCCGGAGACGGTCATCACCAATTGAGCATTGACCACCGTGTGAATGTCCAGCGGTCTCAAATCAAAACGGACGTATCCCATATGATAGGTATTCGACGCACCGTAGATATACATATACGGATCCGAACCAAAGGGATTGGATGTATCCCTGATGCCGGTGTCCGCGATACTGGTCAGTGTTGCCGTTTGCTCTGCCGAACACAGCGCCGACAGCAGCGATCCCATCACGAGCATTGCCAAACGGATTGCCTTCACAATAACCCCCTCGATTCATTCATTACGTTGCTGTTCATTCATTTTTTCGACTTAGACTTAGACAGTTTTCATGCAAAACCTGAGCTGTATCTTATCTATTGAAGGATCAACAACGGCCTGCCAAACAGCCCCCAGTCGGAGCGGATGGCGTTTTCATCCTGCGGCCCCTCGCGAACGCTTCCGTCGGTGACCATCAGCGTTAAAAAACGATCCTGATCGTTAATTTCAATATGAACTTCAACCGCCTCTCCCCGGTGCATCGGCTCGACATTGGTGTACCGCACCTGGCCGTCCACCAGCACCCAGAAATCCGCGATGTACAACTTATTCGGAGCGGAATCACTGATGCCGATTTCGGACTGAAAACGCACAATCCGCGTCCCCGGCAAACGGGATCGAAACGAGTGCAGATCAAACGTGATTCCCGTATTGGAATGCATAAAAATGCAGGGATTGTCTTTCGACGCGTAATTCGTCTGATTCAGATACAGCGGGTAATGTTTCTGGTCATCGATCATCCTGCCCATCGATGTATTCGAAATATCCGCATAAAAGTAACCGCTCGTCGGAGGGCACTCGGCAAAAACATGTCCGGCCGTGGTCACCACCTGTTCATCGGTTCCGTTCGGGATGAACACCCCATCGACAAAAAGATTGGAATCCACCTGCGTATAAACATTGGTGTGTTTTCGTCTTTGCACCTCGGCCTTTCGAACAACGCCGCTGACGGGATTGATGCCGACGCTCTGAGCGCCTGTTCCAAAGCCGTTGCCGCCGCCGACGACATCGGCCAGATGAATCACTTTTCGGCCGCGCCATATCAGGCCGGTCAGCGAATCAATGTTTTGCGCAAAAACGTCCTGGCGCAGCGGGATATCCGCAATCGTCTGGCCGGTTTGATCAATGCGGAGCGCACGCCCCGAAGACAACGTTGTCGGCTGATTGGAATGCTGCCCTCCTCGTGCAATCACAAGGGCTTTGCCATCGAACATGTGCAATTCCGTTTCTCCCCTCATATCGGCATACACCCCGAATCGGGTACCCAAATCGATAATTTTGGAATTGCCCGTCTGGACGGCAAAACCGCCGCCGGCTTCAGACACATCGGCAAACAATCGTCCATACGTCAGCACAATCTCATCGGTACCGGAAAATCGAAACTGCGCCGGGGCCTCAATAAGGACGGTAACGCCTTTATCGGAGCGAAGCCTGACGATACCTCTTTGCAGTTCAATCAATTCAGAGGACGCCATGAGACGCCCCCCCTTTCGCGGCGCGATGGAAGAGGACCATTGCAGATCGATGGAATCCGTAATGGTCGCCACCTCATAGCCCAAAGGCGGGCGCAGATAGACATAGATCACCATCAGCAACATCGCCGCCAATGCCGCCGTGGCCGCCCATACACTGGGCGGCAATGGCTTGCTTTTTTCTTTGAGCAACGCCTTGCGCTGACGGACATTGGTGACCCGTTCAGGCTGTTGGGGCGTTTTTTCAATATGTATTGGGTCGGTCTGCTTTTCATCCTGCGACAACGCCTGCCACAACGCACTGTCAAATGACTCCTCAATGTCTATCTCAAGCTGCTGGAAAGATGATGAGCTGCGAAACAAAGAGATCATGGAGATGGTGCGTGCATAGTATCGGCGAGCCTGCAAAGACGATTTCAAGATCGAACTGATCTCCGCGAACTGCGCATCGGAGAGTAATCCATCCAGCTCCAATTGGATTAAGTTCGCTAATTTCTGCTGCGTTTTTTCATCCATTGAATTGACCCTGTTGCGAGAGAACCACGTCGATACAACGCTGCAATGCGTCGTGGATTCGTGCAACCGCTTTATACATCCCCGGAACCGGTTTTTGCGTTTTGTTGGCGATGTCTTTAATCTTCATTCCATCCTGGTAGCGCAGTTGCAAAATGTTGCGGTTGTTTTCGCTCAATCGCCCAAAACACTCATGAAACGCTTTTTTCAACGCCTGGATTTGGTTTGAGTCGGTATCCTGAAGCGTCAAGTCCGCCAGTTGACTGAGCAATTCATTATCAAACTGGAGACGCGAGCGTTTGCGCTCGTTAAAATGTTTCAGAATCAGATTGCGTGCAATGCTGATTCCCCAGGCAATAAAACTCGTTCCTTCTTCAAATTCGCTGAAACGTCGCCACAGAACCGCCGCCGTTTCCTGCAAGATGTCATCCGCATCTGAAAAATTATGAACCGAAGCCAAAATATAGGCATACAAACGCTGCTGGTTTGCGATGAAGAGCTGAAAAAACAGCTCTTCAGGGTTCGTTTCAAATTCTACTTGTTCATCGGCCATGATTCGATTTTCCAGGTATTCCCCACAGTAATACCCTTTCAGCTGAAAATTGGACATGTTTTTTTCGCATCGGCGGCGCAGGCAGGGGGCAAGGGTTTGACCCGTCTTTTCTTTTTTTTATAACTTGAGTGAATAAAACAGGTTAGGAATAAACTGAAAGGACTCCTCGACACCGCAGCCGCCCAAAAGCCGCTGTGGTGTGCGGCCATCGACAGAGGATACAGCCCAAGACAAATCAGTCAAACCGGATGTCGCTCAGGACAAACTGGAGCATGGTTTTTCCGTTATAGGTGTTGTGCTGCGGCTCATAGGCCACACTGAAGGAATCGGTTTCGAGCAGCTTCTTTTCCAGATTGCCCATCCCAAAGCCGATACAGCGAACCGCGCCGGTCGTATCGGCTATCGAAAGCTGCAAATGATCGCTGCGTGCTCCGACGCGGCGCGGCGGCGCGATCAGGCGCACACCGCGGGTGGCAAACATCGGCCGCGGATTGCCCTGCCCGAACGGCTCGAGGCTTTTCAGCTCCCGCATCAGCCGATCGTTAAAATCGCCGATGCACGTCTCGGCCTCAATGTCCAAAAACGACTCCAGCGTCGTCCGCCCCAGCGATTGCTGCGCATAGGCCTCAAACGCCTCGGCAAAGTCGGCCACCTTGCGGGTCTCGACCTTCAGGCCGGCGGCCATCTCGTGGCCGCCGAAGCTGACCAGATGGTCGCTGCACGCCGCCAGCGACGCATACAAATTAAAGCCTTCAATCGACCGTCCGGATCCCTGCCCCAGACCGTTGGCCGTGTTAATTAAAATCGTCGGACGATAG
>JBNRMN010000095.1:0-33169 GCA_050309605.1 Anaerohalosphaeraceae bacterium | reverse complement strand
TTTTACGCTCAAACAACGCGGATTAAACCCCGTGAATACAGTAAAAGAGGCGCTGAAAATCTATCTCAAAACCGGCCAGCTGCCGGCATTGAAAGAGTTCACTGCTTCAAATGGCTAAAATCTTACCTTTATTTATTGTCAGGAGGGCTGGTCGTGGATTGACGACAACCCCTTAGTTGGCATTCAGGGCCTGTGGAACGACGGTACGCCCTTCAGCATCCAATTTATCAACAAAACCGACTTTGATCCCGTCTGGATGAGTGTCAAAGTTATCCCCGAACCGGCAACGCTGATGCTGCTTGGCATAGGCGGCATATTGCTTCGTCGAAAAGCGTTGAGATAATAGAGCTTGAGCGCTAACGGGGTTATCAATCTGCATGAGTATGTCTATTTCGCTCGTGCGTGGCTGTCGCACGATCCGGACGACCCGGCGAGGCTGGCTGAACCGAACTTGTCAGAAGATTGGTACGATCTGATTTTTGTGGCAAACCGCAGACGGAAGTGTATAATTATGCCTTTATTGGAAAGGTTCTCCGATGTCGTCTGCTGCTGCAAAAATTTTTATTCACGGCCGACCGTTGGATGAGTTCCCGTATCCGGAAACAAGTCCATTTAAGACCTGTCGGGCCGGGCAGGTGCGTGAGATGCTTGTCTCGATGGGGTTACTGACAGGCCCCGACCGTATTGAGGTCCCGCCGCGACAGGCTGACCGCCAAACCCTGCTGATGTTCCATACGCCGGACTATCTGGACGCGCTGCTGCGCATCAATGAAGGCCAATACGACGTTCAGATGCTGTATATGGGGCTGGGCACGGGCGATTGCCCGGCGTTTCGGGGGGTGTACGATTATGCCTCATGGGCTGCCGGGGCCACCGTGACCGGCGCCGAATGGATTCTGCAAAACAAAGCCCGTATTGCGTTTAATCCGTCAGGCGGCTACCACCATGCCTTTGCCGATCATACCGGCGGGTTTTGTTATATCAACGATGTCGTGCTTGGCTGCGAGACGCTTGCCCGCGCCGGCAAGCGGGTGGTGTTTGTCGATATTGACGTGCACCACTGCGACGGCGTGCAGGCGGCTTTTTACGACCGCGCTGACGTGATGACCATCTCCACCCACCAGGACGGTCGGACGCTGTTTCCGGGAACGGGATTTGTCGATGAAATCGGCATCGGCCAAGGCAAAGGCTACAGCGTCAATTTGCCATTGCCGCCGGGCACATATGACGAGATTTATATGAAGGCGTTTCGGGCGGTGGTGCTGCCGCTGCTGCATAAGTTCAACGCGGATGTGATCGTCCTGGAAGCCGGCGCTGATACGCTGGCCGGCGACCCGCTGGCCGGCCTGTCAATGACCAATAATGTGATGGCCGACGTGATCAATCTCCTGCTGGCCTTCGGCAAACCCATCCTGGCCGTCGGCGGCGGCGGCTACAATGTCGAAAACACGGTCCGGGCCTGGGCGCTGGTTTGGTCGGCTTTGTGTGGTGATCAGGTCGGCGACGACTTTACCGCAGGCATGGGCGGCGTGATGCTCGAGAGTATGGACTGGCACGGCGGAGCGGGCCTGCGCGACCGTATCCTGATACCGAGTCAAACCCAGCGGGAGAATGTCGCCGAGATAATCGATCATCATATCGACTATATCAAACGACAGATTTTTCCCCTCCACGGCCTTTGATCGCACAAAAAAAGGGCAGACCGGCGGGCCTGCCCTCAAGATAAGACTCGATTTTACGAGGCGGGAGTGTGTTTTTTATGGGGTTTGACCTGAGTAATTAAGGCCGCGGCGATCAGGCAGGCGATTCCGGAAATCACAAATGCCAGTCGGTAATCACCAATGGCAAATTGTTTTTGAGCCAACT
This sequence comes from Anaerohalosphaeraceae bacterium, assembly GCA_050309605.1. Lineage (GTDB taxonomy): Bacteria > Planctomycetota > Phycisphaerae > Sedimentisphaerales > Anaerohalosphaeraceae > T3Sed10-213. The sequence continues at coordinate 31,303 of JBNRMN010000095.1, read as the reverse complement.
GCCCTTGTGCATCCTGGACGGTATAGGTGATCTGATTGACGACCTTCATCAGAACTGCCGCCAGATACGGCCCCAAGATGCCCCCGGCGCCATACGCGCTGAACATCCAGCCGTAATTAACGCCGATGTGTTTCGTTCCGAAAAAGTCCGCCGTGACCGCCGGATACAACGCCAGATAGCCGCCGAAACACAACCCGACAATCGAGATACCCGCCAGATACAGCGGATAGACTCGCAGCCAATCCAGCAGCAGCATCGCCGCACCGCACAGCACGAACATAACAACCAGTGTCGTTTTTCGGCCAAGATTATCAGAGATTTTGCCCCACAGAATGCGGCCGAGCGAGTTGAAGATTGCCAGAATCGCAACCGCCGCTGCACCGGCGGAAGCCACCCCGACAAAGACCTCTTCGGAGATCGGCGATTGCATCACGCCGAAGCTGAACGATTGCCAAATCGGTGAGGCCTTCATAATGACCTGCAGGCCGGCGGTACAGCCGGCAAAATAGGTAATCCACAGCAGCCAGAAGGCGGGTGTTTTAAGCATTTCAGTCGGCGAATAATCTGTTTTCGGTGCAGAGGCCTTGGCGGTTTCCGGAGGGACCCATCCGACAGGCGCATAGCCGACAGGGGGATTACGCAGCAGTTGCGCACCTGTGACTACGGCGATTAAGAAAATAACCCCAAGGGTCAGAAACGTATTGAAGACCCCGACCTGCGGGACATTGAATAACGGCACATTGAACAGTTTGTACGCGCCGCCTGAAATCAGCGCACGTGCCAGCGGCGCAAAGAAAAACGCCCCGGCGCCGAATCCGGCCACCGCCAGACCCGTAATCAGTCCGCGTTTGTCCGGAAACCACTTGACACAGGTGACGATGGGACACACATACGCCGCCCCGATGCCGACCCCGCCCATCACAGAGAAGGTCAGAATCAGCCAGATCAATGCTGGCGTCGGTTCAAAAGCGCCGGCAAAACGCGCCAGAATCAGTCCGCCGCCGAGAATGATTCCGCCGGCGGTGGCCACTTTACGCGGCCCCAGGCGGTCCTGAATACGTCCTCCGAAAATGACCGCCAACACAAATGCGGCCAACACAATCTGGGCCGGCAGGGTCACCTGGGTTTCCGTCCAGTCGGAAAAATAGGCCAGCAGAGGAGTCTGAAAAACGCTCCAGATATACACAGCGCCTAAACTGATTTGAATAATCAAGGCGCCCACAACCACCCACCATCGATTCATCACTTTTTCTTCTGCCATGTTCAATCCTTTCTCTCAATCGAACGTATCATCCGAGGTTTCCCCGAAAGCGACGCGATTATACCGAACAGAAAACGTTCATCACGCAAAAAATCGAAATAAAAAGCCGGATGTGCATAAGCGGACACATCCGGCTGGGAGAACAAGAATCTCGGTTCGGAATTATTGCCCGCGTCCGGCGATCAATTTCTCGACCACGCTTGGATCGGCCAGCGTCGTAATGTCGCCCAGATTGCCGGTGTCCTTTTCGGCGATCTTGCGAAGAATACGCCGCATAATCTTACCCGAACGTGTCTTTGGCAGCGCCGGAGCAAACTGAATCGCCTCTGGTGCGGCGATAGGGCCAATCTCCTTGCGGACATGCATAATCAGTTCTTTTTTCAGCTCGTCGCTTTCATGCACACCGTCTTTGAGCGTTACATAAGCATACAGCCCCTGACCTTTGACTTCGTGCGGGATCGGCGTAACGGCTGCTTCGGCAACTTTCGGATGGCTCACCAAAGCGCTTTCCACCTCGGCGGTTCCAATGCGGTGGCCGGAGACGTTCACCACGTCATCAATGCGCCCCATCAGCCAGTAATCGCCGTCCTCATCCACGCGGCAGCCGTCGCCCGTAAAGTACATATCGTCAAACATCGTAAAGTACGTATCCACAAACCGTTCATGGTCGCCCCACATGGTGCGCATCATTCCCGGCCACGGCTTACGGATACACAATTTGCCGCCTTCGTTGCGGTCGCACGCCGTCCCGTCGTCGCGCAGCACCACCGGATCGACGCCGAAGAACGGCCGCGATGCACTGCCGGGTTTGAGCGTCATCGCACCCGGAAGCGGCGTAATCATAAACCCGCCCGTCTCGGTCTGCCACCAGGTGTCCATAATCGGACAGCGGCCCCGTCCGACCTTCTCATAATACCACATCCATGCTTCGGGGTTGATCGGCTCGCCGACCGTGCCCAGAATCCGCAGCGAATCGAGTTTGTACTTCATAACCCATTCTTCGCCCAGTCGCATCAAAGCGCGGATAGCGGTCGGAGCGGTATAAAAGACCGTAACGCTGAACTTATCGCAGATCTGCCAGAATCGACCGGCATCCGGATACGTCGGCACGCCTTCAAACATCAGGCTCGTCGCTCCGTTGGCCAGCGGACCATAAACGATATAGCTGTGGCCGGTCACCCAGCCGATGTCCGCAGTACACCAGTAGATATCATCGTCGTGAATGTTAAACACCAGCTTGTGCGTCAAGGCCGTATGCAGCAGGTAACCGCCGGTCGTGTGAACGACTCCCTTGGGTTTGCCGGTCGAGCCGGAAGTGTAGAGAATAAACAGCGGGTCCTCGGCATTCATCTTTTCCGCCGGACAATCGGCGCTGACGCCGCTCATTTCGTCGTGATACCACAGGTCGCGCCCGGACTTCATTTCGCATGGTTCGTCGTTGACCTTGACCACAATGACGTTTTTAATCGTGGGACACCCTTCAAGGGCCTCGTCGGCGATCTTCTTAAGAGGAATGTGTTTGCCCGCACGCAGCGACACATTGGAGGTAATCAGCATCTTGCAGTCGGAATCGTTGACTCGCCCTTTAATGGCGTCGGCGCTGAAGCCGCCGAAAATCACCGAGTGGATTGCTCCAATTCGGGTGCACGCAAGCATCGCAATCGCCAGTTCAGGAACCATCGGCATATAGATCGCGACCCGGTCGCCTTTTTGGATACCTTTGGCTTTCAGCACATTGGCAAACTTGCACACCTCTGTATGGAGCTGTTTATAGGTGAATTCTTTGACTGCCTCTTCTTCTTCACCCTGCCAGAGAATAGCGGTTTTATTCTCGATTGGTGTGCCCAGATGTCGATCAAGGCAGTTATAGGACACGTTGATCTGGCCGTCGGCAAACCAGGTATGTTGGATGGTGCGGGATTTGGTGTTCCAGGTGTATTCAAGGCTCTTGCCGGGTTCCTTAAACCAGCTTAACATCTTGGCCTGTTCAAGCCAGAACCCGTCGGGGTCATGAATTGAACGCTCCCACATCGACTGATATTCGTCCATTGACTTGATCCAGGCGTTATCCCGGATGCCGGAAGGCGGAGGAAACTTACGAGTTTCGGACATTAACGATTGCATGCCTTTTGTTGCGTCTGCCATAGGCGAACCCTTTCCACTTGTTCAGGTTTACATCGCTTTGTTTCCATCTTGACGTCAAGAAGCCCTTGACTGATGCTTACGGTATCAAATGACCGGAAAAATGCAACAAAAAATGCAATTTTTTGTGAAATAAGCAGCGCAAAACAAACAGGAATATGCGCACTTCGAACAAAAAAACAGACAATATATGATTGAATACAGGTCTTTTTAGCACATATCCGAACACCCGTACCGCCGCGCAAACGATGGCGGATGCCTTTAGCCAAACAGCGTTCCGGCGATAACAGATACCCTGTCGCTGTGAGCGGCCAGTGCGGCGTTTTCAGACGTGAGAAGATCGGTTGCGGTCCGGTATGCGATGATCTCGGCGGCAGGAGGAGTGGTAATTACCGTTTCTGTGTTGAAGACACGCTCGGTTTTTTGGCACTGTATCTCCGAAAGTTCCCGCAACGTTGCCAGAAGACAGCGGATTCCATTGCGGTAGGCCAAAACCGTATTGTTGGCGTGCTCGATACTCTGCAGGACGGCATCGGGCCGGGCCGCAAGTTCGGCGTCTATTTCAGGCAGCCTTTGCGTCTTCCAGACCACAGTGTCCACGCCGTCGGCATACAGCACAAAGGTTTGCTCATCGCGGTGCAGGGGGTGCTCACGGAAGGTGGCACCCTCGCCGATTCGCTGGTTTTGTTCGACAAGCTCGTCAAACGATGCAATCAGGCTGTCCGTTTCTTCGTCGCCGGAAATTCGATTCAGGACATTTTTCGCCAGGCACTTCATTTGAGCCAGATTGGAAATAAACACTGTGAGGCTGTTTTCTGCGATCTGAAGGAGTACCGCAGCCGTGGTGATGTTATGCAGTTCCTCTCGAATCTGACTCAGTTCGTCGTGATTTATGGCTGAAATACGCGCCGAGTCGCGTTTCGACTTGGATCTTGTGCCATTTCCGACCTGGGTTTCATTACAGTTACCTGTTTTCTCACCCACCATTTGGTCCGAGTCGGCGAATAACAAATTGTCATCATAGGCATTCATCTTCACCACCGAGTCTCCTTTGTAGGGTAATTATACCACACAAATGAAGCAGAATTAAAGAAAAAGTGAAGACATTGTTAATATTAATAGTTTTCGCAAGTGTCCATTCAATAAATCGGTTTGTTATCAGACCCAAACATAAAAAAAATGATGATGAAGCAAAAAAAAAGCCCCTCAAAAAGGGGCTTTGGATATCAGGAGGATTGGATTGTGTGGATGCGGCATCGGTTTAACAGCCCGCCAAAAGAGTCGTTTCAATCGTTTTGGCCGTAAAGCCAGTCGGCCCCGGCCAACTCATACGCACAAATCTCTGCCGGCTGAAAATACAGGCCGATCTCGTAGGTAGCGGATTCCGGACTATCCGAGCCATGCACAAGATTATACCCTCGGCTTGCCCCGAAATCGCCGCGAATGGTGCCCGGCTCGGCCTCATTACCGAAGGTCTTGCCCATCAGCTTGCGAGCCATCCCGATGACGCCATCCGCCTCCAGCACCATCACCAGTACCGGTGAGGAGGACAAATACCGGACAACACCCTCAAAAAAAGGCTTGCCCTTATGGACGGCATAATGTTGACGTGCCAACGCCTCGGAAATATGCATTAACTTGGCGGCGACGACCTTAAGCCCTTTGTCTTCAAATCGGCTTACAATCCGACCTATCAGCCGCCGTTGGACAGCGTCCGGCTTGATAATGATCAATGTGCGTTCAGCCATGGGAGCCTTATCCTCGACCTTGGACAGGTTCAGCGCATGCTCGGCACAATAAAAATTTCAACGCGGCGGTTGGCCGGGTTGCCCCCTTTGTTGGGCCGATTCGGCTCAACCGGGCGATACTCGCCATGCCCTTTAACCGCCATACGTTCCTGTTCAATGCCGCTTTGGCCGAGATGATTCAATACCGAAATCGCCCGATGCGCCGACAGATGCCAGTTGGTCGGATGAGCCTGCCGTGTGGCGGCTCGACGAATCGGCACATCATCGGTATGACCGGCAATGACCAAATCAAACTGCTTGGCCTCAGAGGTATTCATTATATTGGCAAGAGCCTTCAGCGATTCGGCGGCGGCGGCCTGGACTTCATCGCTGCCCAGATTAAACAGCAGATCGCTCTTGAATTTCAGCGATCCGGTAGCCTCATCAAAATCGATCATATCACTGGTTCGGGCAAATTCCTGGAGTTGGACGTTCAGCTCCAGCGGCAGCGGGGCGCCGCCTTCCAGCAATTGAGCCTGCAGTTTGGCAATCAAGGCCTTCTTTTCTTCCAGGTCCGCCTCAAGGGCTGCCACCAGGGCATCTCGCGCCGCTACATTGGCGCTGGATTGGCCTTGCAGAGCATCAATCTGCTGCTGTTTTTGCTGGATCGATTGATTGCATTGCGACAAGGCCGCCTCCAATTCACCAATCCGATCCTGCTGAATACGGTTCTGAGCCTGCAAGTCTTCATATTGCTGCTGGCTGACGCCGCAGCCGCCGGCCAGCATCACGATCACAATCAGTGTCAGTGTCCATCCGAAAAACCTGCTCCTGGTCATTGCCAAATCCTTTCAAAAAACATCCTGTTTTTTATCAATTTCATGCAATCACATCTTTGTATCTATCGGCTAATTGGTTTCCAAAACTCTTAAAAAACAGTCATTTAGCCTTATTTTTCTTCTTTTTCGCCTTTTTTTCGCGGGCAGGTTTGGCTGCTTTGGGCTTTTTTTCACCTTTGGTCGCGGTCATGGCCCACATCAGCAAAACCACCAGTCCCAGCACACCGGCCACGATCCAAATCAGGTTGATATCAGCTACGGTGGTTTCAACCAGCGTTTTCAACAGCGACGGCGAGACATCCTGAATCGCGGCGGTCAGAATAATTCCCGCCAGCATCAGGGCCAACACCGGCAGGAACATCATCGCCCCGTAAATTCCGGAGGCCGGGTCTTCCGGTGCAACGGCAACCATTGCCGGGCCGCCCGGAGCCATCGCGGGCGCAGCGGCAGGTTCGCCGCCGATTTGGGCTGCTGCTTGGCCGCTTTCGGCTTTGCCTTCCAGTTCTTCGGCTTCGCCGACCAGGCCGACTTCATCGGCCACGGGTTCGGCTCCGATGTCGCCGCCTTCGGCGCCGGTTGGCAGAATATCGTCCAGTACCGCCCCCAGCGAGGTGTCATCGGCCTGCAGCGACAAATCCAGCAATCCTGACCCGCTGCCGAAACTTTCAAGGTTCGAATCGGCGTCGAGGCTTTCGATTTCGTCGATATCGCCGGCCTGGGTCTCGGCTTTGGTGTCTTCGGTGAGTTTATAAGCGTCTTCCGTGCCGCTGAGCAAATTGATGCCGACGGTACCGACATTCGTATCGGCGCTGGTCAGATCGCCCATTTGGCTCAAACCGAATCCCCCTTCGCTTTCCTTGTCTTTATCCGCTTTTTCTTTGTCGTCCTCATCCGGCTCAAGCGTGATTTCGCCACTTTCCTCAACCGAAATGTCCAATTCGCTCCCCCCGGCGGTTAAATCAAGCCCGAAGAGGTCTTCTGCCAGGGCGTCCACGTCCTCGACCTTAAAAACCGGCTTTCCGGCATCCATATATTGGCGGAGTTTACCCTCTTTGACCAAGTCCTGGACCTCTTTTTCACTTTTCTTGAGTTTGTCCATGACCTCTTGCATTTTGTAATAGTTTGCAGCCATAATTTATCCTGTTTATGTTGCCGGTTAATGATGATTTTTAATAAGATTCTGTTATCAACACGCAATTTCAATGCGAAATGTTTGGCGCGATCTTCCTTATTATTATACCGTGCACCAGGAGGTATGCAAATTTTTTTTGAACAGGCAAAAGGGTTGTGTCATTTTTTTGCATAAAAAATATTATAGAATCTACAATATCAAATATGCGTATAGTCTATTTTTTCAGTTAAATGGTCGCTTCATTCTGTCGAAATGAAACGTGTGAAACGGGACTTTATTGTAGATATTGTGGGTATATATTTAACCTTTGATGTTAATTTAAGGCTCTCAAAACTCAACAATGGGCAGTAGAAAAACGATCATACAATGCGGCCTGCCGGCAGTCATTCTGCTGATTGGCTTGACAGCCGGCGGGGCAATGTATCTACTGGCGGATCGTCTCATCAATCAAGAAGCGGTGCATCGGTTCGAACAGGATGTTGCGGTCTGTCTGGTCAACGCTGCCAAACTGTTGGAACGCTACGAAACAGGCGTTCAGAAGCTGAAGTTCTTTTTTGAGTGCAGCGAGGAGGTCACGCCTCAGGAGTTTCAGGGGTTCACCGCGCCGTTATCGGTGTCCCGCGAAGGCCTTCAAACGCTCGGCTGGATTCCCAAAGTTCCCCTTGACGAAAAACAGTCTTTTGAAATGCACGCCCGCCGCAGCGGACTTGCACAGTTTCATATTCAGCGTTCTGTCGGTCCCGGCAATTATATCGGCTCAATCGGGCAATCGTGTTATCTGCCGTTGTATTATCAAAATCCGCATCCCGAAAACGCGCCGCCGTTCGGCTATGATTTGTCGGCACATAAACCCTTCAGCGATGCGTTTGAAACGGCCCTTCGAACAAACACGATCGTTTCCGTGATGGACAACGATGTGTTTGTTTCGCAGGACAAGCAGGTGCGGTTGGTTTTACTGGCTCCGGTTTATGATGCCGCCGATGCGCCGCAACAAACCCTGCAGGATCGCATCGACCATTTACAGGGGTTTGTTGCGGGCGTCTTTGATGTTCCGCAGGGGTTGCGCCATGCGATTGAAGGCGATCAGCATTCCGTGGCGGTCCAGTTGATCGGAGAGGATGGACTCTGTTTCAGTTCCGCCGATCCGGCTTCGGAAATCTCCCCTGAGTCGGCAATGACGCTCAGCCGCCGTATTACACTCGGCCATGCCGATTGGCACTTGCGAGTCGCGTCGTTAAAAGACTATCGCGGCGCCTATTCCGGCTGGATGACGGGAGGGGTGCCGGTCTTAACGCTGGTGTTGACGGTTCTGGTGGTGCTGTATCTGTTCGATCTGGCACGTCGGCGCAAAAGAACCGATCAATTGGTGCGACAGCGCACCGCGGAACTGGCCGCCGAAAAGGAACGCGCCGACAGGTTGGCCGAGCAGGCTCAATTCGCCAATCAGGCCAAAAGCGAGTTTTTGGCCAATATGAGCCATGAAATCAGAACGCCGATGAACTCGATTATCGGCTTTGCGGATTTACTGGTCGAAGAAGACCTTTCGCCCGATCAACTGGAATACGTTCAGACCATTCGGGACAGCGGGCGAACCTTATTGGCGCTGCTCAATGATATATTGGATTTTTCAAAAATTGAGGCCGGTCATCTGGATATTGAGCATATCGAGTGCGGCCTGACGGACTTGCTTCGACGGATTGAGGGGATGATCAAACCGGCAGCCGAGCAAAAAGGATTGACATTTGAAGTGTTTCTGAGCCGGGATTTGCCGTCGCGTGTGATGATTGATCCGATCCGTCTCCAGCAGTGCCTTGTCAACCTGGCCGGCAACGCCGTCAAGTTTACCGAATCCGGACATGTCTATATCAATGTGTCTGTCGAAGAGGACAGCCGCTGCACGTGGATACGTTTTGATGTGGAAGATACCGGCATCGGTATTCCGAAGGACCGGCAGAACCTGATTTTCGATGCGTTCATTCAGGCGGACGGAGCGACGACACGCCGATTCGGCGGGACCGGACTGGGACTGACCATCACGCGGAAACTGGCTGAACTGCTCGGCGGCGACCTGTCGCTTCACAGTCGGCTTGGTCGCGGCAGTGTGTTTACCCTGCGCATCCCCTTGGTTCAGTCCGCCTGCGAGGGAAGAACCGGTCGCTTCACACCCTGAGACAGCGTCCGGGTGAATTGATAACGCTTTGTAAAATATAGACTTGCGTTGTTTTTTTATGGGTTATGCCGGGCGGATCACAGCGTCTTGCTCTCGTGATACATCGGCGGTGTGCGTCATGCGGGCGCAAAAAAAAGGAAGGTTAGCCGTGGCGCAGAAACCTTCCTTTTTCGGCAATTGTTCAGGCCTTATTTTTTCTTCTTTGTTGCTTTCTTTGCAGCCTTTTTCGTTGCCTTCTTTGCTACTTTTTTCTTTGTGGTTTTTTTCTTAGCGGCTTTCTTCTTTGTTGTTTTCTTTGTCGCTTTCTTTGTCGCTTTCTTTGCTGCGGCTTTCTTCTTTGCCATAACGTTGTCACCTCCTTTCAATCCATTGTCTAAAGTGCCATCTTTTATCAGTTCATTCCCTATTACATTTTATTATACACAAGTATCGTCAAAATCCAGAACAAACCTTCATAAATTTTTTGATTACAAGGGACTTACGGCGGTTTGCCGAAGCGTCTGCCAAGCGGTTGTGCCTGTTCAATCGACGACTATCGCATCGTCGTGCGGCCGATAGGCGACGAAGTCGAATAGTTGTAAATGCCTTCTATAAGCCGTCAGCATTAAAAATATTTAAATCTTTACTTTTGCCGGGTCGTGCGGTTATTCTATGATCAACCGCGTCTTTGTGTGTTCAGTCGAGGTGTTGAGAGCTTAAAAAAAGTGAAAGCGATGTGCTGATTTTTTTTAATTTTTTTGAAAAATTTTTCTTGTCAGAGTCTTTTTTCAGTCACAATTCAACAGATGTTGTGTGAAACAATGAAGGCTTCAAGGCAAAAAATCATCCTGTTCGGCGGTACGTTTGACCCGATTCACAACGGTCATCTGGCGGTAGCGGCCGATGCGTTTGCCCGACTTGAGGCACACCGTCTGTTCTTTATTCCCGCACGTCGCAGTCCCCACAAAGGCGACGGGCCGTTTGCGTCGGGAGACGATCGTTTGGCTATGATTCGTCTGGCGATAAAACATCACGAGGGCTTTGAGGCCGACGATTGCGAGTTGCGCCGCGCTGAACCCAGTTATACACTGGATACGGTTCTGTATTTTCGCTCGCAATTTGGCCGGACGGCGACCTTATTCTGGCTGGTCGGCGCCGATGCGGTGCGGTGTCTGGAGCATTGGTATCGTATCGAGCAGGTACTGGAGCTGTGCCGTCTCTGCATTATGCATCGCGGTCGGATGCCTCGGCCGGATTTGGGCCGCCTGATTCCCGTTCTTGGAGCAACACGCGTCGCCCGACTGGAAAAAGACATTCTCCCGACCCCGCGGGTGGATATCAGCAGTACCGAGATTCGCACCCGACTGGCGGCCGGTAAGTCGGTCGAATCGCTTGTACCGGAGCCGGTTTTGGACTATATTCATCAAAAGGGACTGTACGGCCCGAAGCGATAGGCGTTTTTCTGTCCCGTTTCAAATGTTTCAGCCTGCCTGATCGGGCTGGTTGTTGAGGTTCAACCGAGGATTTAGTGCAACACGCGGCTGTCCCGAGCGTCTTTTGGCTTGACGCCAAAGAGCGACGGCCGTATGTTGGCCGTGATCAAGCGTTTTTTGCGGAGGTTCAGTATGCCCTGGCTCATCGTGGTCATTGTCGTTGTCGTTTTGCTGCTTATTCCGGTGCTGATGTATAACAGTCTGGTCGGCAAGCGCAATCAGATTCATAACATCTTCGGCACGATGGATGCGATGCTCAAAAAACGGTGGGATCTGGTGCCGAATCTGGTCGAGACGGTCAGGGGGTATGCCGCCCACGAGCGCGGGCTGTTCGAAGCCGTTACCGAGGCCCGCCGCCGAGTGATGCAGGGCAACGCCGGCGATGATGAGAAAGTGATGCTGGACAATGCCGTCTCGCAATTGGTCGGCTTGTTTCGGATGACGGTGGAAAATTATCCGCAGCTCAAGGCCTCGGACAATTTTCTGCACCTTCAGCGGACACTCAACGAGCTGGAAGAGCAGATTTCCGCCGCGCGGCGGGCGTATAATGCCGCCGCAACCGACTATAATAACAGCGTGGAAATGTTCCCGACCAATATCATTGCCTCGATGTTTGGCTTTGCCCGCAAGCCGCTGCTGCAATTTGAGCCGGAATCGCGACAGACACCCGATGCCGGCGCGCTGTTGAATCCATCGTAAAGTCGCATTGGAAAGGCCATCCCATGAAGTCGCCCAATGACCTGCAAACCTTTTATGATACCACGTTAAAGACGCAGATCGACGCGCTCGAACAGCGTCGTCGTCGTGCGCTCAACGGCTGTTTCATTACCGCAGGCATTGTGGTTGCGGCAGCGATTGTGATCGCGGCGATGACCATTCCGACTGGTGAACCGGTGTTTTTTGCGTTGATTCTGATTGGTGGAGTGGGGGTCGTGGTGGCGGCGTATGTCCTGTTCACGTCCGGCTATCGACGTGATTTCAAGAACACCATCGTGCGGGGGGTCATTGAATTTATGGAGCCGAATCTGCGGTATTATCCTGATCAGGGCATTTCGAGCCGGCAGTTTCAACAATCCGAACTATTTAAGCAGCGTATCGACCGCTATCGCTGCGAAGACCTTGTTCAGGGACGCATCGGGCAGACGGACGTGGCATTTTCCGAGGTCCACGCCCAGTATAAAACCAGCTCCGGCAGCGGCAAAAATCGCCGAACACATTGGCATACCATTTTCAAGGGCGTGTTTTTCATCGGCGATTTCCATAAAGATTTTCACGGTCGCACCGTGGTCCTGCCCGACCGGGCGGAAAAACTGCTGGGACGGTTCGGCCAAACGCTTCAGGGCTGGAACATCGCCCGCGGCCAACTGGTCAAACTTGAGGATATTGAATTTGAGCGTGAATTTGTGGTCTATAGCGATGATCAGATCGAAGCCCGCTATATCCTCTCGCCGGGGATGATGGAGCGGATCGTCGCCCTGAAGCGGAAGTTAAATACGGACATTTCTCTGTCGTTTTTCGGCTCGCGGGTGTATGCGGCTTTTTCGATGCGGGACAATCTGTTTGAGCCGAAGCTGCTGGGCGCGACCGATTTGGAGACTCTCCTCGAATATGTCTCAGAACTGCGTCTGGCAACGGATATTGTGGAGGATTTGAACCTCAATACGCGCATTTGGTCCAAGGCGTAGCGCTTGCATTTGGCGGCGTTGCCGCTATGATGTTCCGAATGCGATTGATCTGCTGTGGAATCAGTTTTCACGAAACGACGCTGAGTGAGCGTGAGCCGGTGGTCTTTACGGCCTCTCAGCAGCGGCAGATTCTGCGCGCGATTCACCAGGAGCCGCAGATTCACGAAGGGCTGGCATTGTGTACCTGCAACCGGACGGAGTTGTATCTGTATGCCGCCGCGGCGGCCGATACCGAGGCGTTTGTCCGGCGGTTGATCGCGGAACTGAACCCCAATGGCCTCGACGTCTGGCGCAATCATCATTACATCTATGAAGGGATCGCCGCAGTTGAGCATCTGTTTCGGGTCGCGGCGGGGCTGGATTCTCAGATGCTCGGCGAAAATCAGATTCTTCGGCAGGTCAAAGATGCCTACTCGGCCTCGATTGAGGAAGGCACAAGTCGATTTTTTCTGCATCGGCTGCTGCATTGTACGTTTCGTGCGGCCAAAAGCGTTCGCACGCGGACCGATATCAACACCGGGGCGGTTTCGATCAGCGCCGCGGCGGTGGAACTGGCCGCCGAGCAGGTCAATCTGGCCGGTGCGTCAGTGATTCTGGTCGGCGCCGGTGAAAATGCGGCCTTGGCCGCGACGCATCTGGTCAAACGCGGCATCGGTCGGCTGGAGGTGCTCAGTCGCACATTGGACACTGCCGATGACTTGTGCGCCCGTCTTAAGACAGGGCGCCCTCATACCCTCGAAGCGCTGCCGGAGCTGGCTGGTCGGGCGGATTTGATACTCTGTTCCACCGCTTCGGAAAAGCCCGTCTTGACCGTCGCCGATTATGCCTATCTGTTCAGTCAGCGCACCGAGCCGGTGGTGATTGTGGATATTGCCGTGCCGCGAGATGTCGATCCGGAATTGGCACAAATCAACGGCGTGCGGCTGTTCAATATCGAGGACCTCGACCGGCAGGTACAAACCAATCTTCAGCGGCGCAGTGCGCAAATTCCCGAAGCCGAACGCCTCATTGCCGACCATGTCCAGCGTTATCATCAATGGCTGGACAGTCTGAACATTAAAGATGTGGTCAGTGAACTGGTGCGGACTTATCGCGCTTTGGCCCGGTCGGAAGTGCAGCGGTACGGCGGGCAATTTGACCCGGCGCAGCGCGAGGTGCTGGAACGTTTCGCCGTGTCGCTGGTCAAAAAAGTCCTGCACGGTCCGATTTGCTACCTCAAACAGTCTGCACAGGATGAACGGGTTTGGGATCAGTTGCAAGCTGCCGAATTGATTCGCAAGATGCTGCTGGAGACCGAGCGAAAGGGACGTCCATGAACGGCCGGATTGTGCGTATTGCCACGCGCGGCTCGGCCTTGGCAATGGCGCAGAGCCGGCTTGTTGCCGAGCGGCTTCTTGCACGTCATCCGGAGGTACAGGCCGAACGGGTTGCCGTAGAAACCCGCGGCGACCAGCAGCGGCACCGGCCGTTGTGGAAACTGGAAGGGTACGGCTTTTTTACCACGCAGGTCGAGGCGGCTTTGCTGGACGGACGGGCGGATATGGCGGTGCACAGTTTTAAGGATATGCCCACGCAGACCGATTTGCGACTGACGACGGCGGCAATTTTTGAACGCCTGCACCCGGAAGATGCAGCGGTGGCTGCCGGTGAGGTTCATAGCCTGGATGAGTTTGCCCCCGGTGCGCGGATCGGCACGAGCAGCCCGCGCCGAATCGCCCAGATCAAGGCGCTGCGACCGGATCTGGAGGTGCAGCCTTTACGGGGCAATGTCCAGACCCGTCTGGAGGCGGTCCGTTGCGGCGAGTTTGACGCAGTGATTGTGGCGCGAGCGGGACTGGAACGGCTCGGATTGGCCGATCGCGCGGCGTTTTACTTTGACCCGACGGTCTTTATTCCTGCTGCCGCGCAGGGGGCTTTGGCGATTCAGATACGCTCGGATGATTCGGCGATGCGCCGCCTTGTCGCTTGTCTGCACGATGCGCCGACCGCGATAACGGTTCAGGCCGAGCGGGCGGTGCTGACGGCACTGCATCCGGGCTGCCACGCGCCGGTGGGTGTTTATGCGCGACTGGTCGATGATGCGATTGAAATTACGGCGATGGCGGCCTCGCTGGACGGAGCGTCCTGTCTGCAACGGCACATTCGCGGTCCCCAAAATCAGGCTGCACCGCTGGCGGCTGAACTGGTCGAGCAGTTGCGACGCGACGGCGTCGAGGCGATTATTAAACCGTTTGAGGATCAACGATGACAACTGGCAAAGTCTATCTGGTCGGCGCCGGGCCGGGCGATACCGGCTTGATTACCGTCAAGGGACTGGAATGTCTCCGTCGGGCCGATTGTGTGATTTATGACGGCCTGGCCAATGCGGCGCTGCTGGAGTATATGCGTCCGGATGCCGAAGCCGTCAATGTACGCAAACGCACCGGCGACCATCCGGTCAAACAGCACCAAATCAACACCCTGATCGTCGAGAAGGCCAAACAGGGCCACTGCGTCGTTCGGCTCAAGGGCGGCGATCCGTGCCTGTTCGGACGGGCCGCCGAGGAAGTGCGGGCCTGTGCGGCCGCGGGCGTGCCGTTTGAGATTGTGCCGGGAATCACGTCGGCAATGGCCGCGGCGGCATATGCGGGGCTGTTTCTGACGGATCGCGACAAGGCTTCGGCGGCGGCATTCGTGACCGGTCGTGAGGCGGAAGGAAAGTGCGACAGCGACATCGACTGGGCCTCATTGGCGGCCTTTTGCGGGACATTGGTGTTTTATATGGCCATGGGAACGCTCAGGCAGATTGCACATCAGTTGATTGAACAGGGCAAAGACCGCCAAACCCCCGTCGTCGTGGTGCATCAGGCCACGCTGCCCCAACAGCGCATCGTCGAGGGCACGCTGTCGGATATTGCCGACCGGTGCGATGCCGCTCAGGTGGCGGCCCCGTCGATTGTCATCATTGGCCCCGTCGCCCAAAGCGATCCGGCGGTCAACTGGTTTATGAATCAGCCGCTGTTCGGCAAACGCGTGCTGATCACTCGCGATGCTGAAGGAAACCGCAAGTTGGCCCGTTTGCTCGCAACGGCCGGCGCCGAGCCGATTGCATTCGATGGAATCGAGGTGGTTAATCTGGCTCACACCCCCGAAGTTTGCCGCATATTGACTGAGATGGGTGCGTACGACTGGGTGATTTTTACCAGTGCCAACGGCGTATCGGCGGCATTTGAAGGACTGGCCGGCCTCGGACGCGACGCCCGGGCGTTGAGTTCGGCGCGCGTTGCCTGTATCGGCGTCCAAACCGCCCAACGTCTGCGGCTGTACGGCGTCACAGCCGATTTTATTCCGTCGGCGTTTACTTCGGCGGCAATGGCCGAGGAATTGATACAACAGGATTCGCTGGACGGTAAAAAAATCCTGCTGCTGCGTTCCGAAATCGCACCGAAGGAGTTTCCCGACCGATTGGCGCAGCAGGGGGCGCAGGTTACCGATACGGCCGTTTATACGGTGCGTTCAAAACAGCCGGTACCGGCACAAGCCGCGGCACTGATGCAAGACATCGCCGCCGGTCGGATGGACTGGATTACCTTTACCAGTACCTCCACGGTCAAAGCGTTTTTGGATGCGGTGCCGCTGAAGACGGTTAAAAGCAGCGGCGTCAAAATCGCTTCTATCGGCCCGGCGACTTCGGCGCATTTGAATCAAATAGGTCTTGCACCCACTGTTCAGGCCCGCGTGCACACCATCGAAGGACTGGTCGATGCCATGGGCAAATAGGTGCAGCGTAAACTTCTAACTTCTGACTTCTGACTTCTGAATAATGATCAATATCTCGAAATTATATTGCGGACTGGCGGGCGTTTCAGATCAACTGCGTTATCCGGTGCGTCGCAACCTCAAGCCGATTGTCGTGTTTAACTGTACGCCGCGGTGCAATTTGCGCTGCGTGCATTGCTACAGCAATTCCGAAGCGGCCTGTCGCGAGCGGGAGCTTTCGACCGTACAGGCCAAAACGCTCATCGATCAAATCGCCGAATTCGGCTGTCCGGTGCTGCTGTTTTCCGGCGGCGAGCCGCTGCTGCGCGAGGACGTTTTCGAGCTGATGGCCTACGCGCGGGGACGCAACCTAAGGACAGTGCTTTCGACCAACGGCACGCGCATCACTGAATCGGTTGCTCGTACGCTGGCCGATCTGAACCTGTCCTACGCGGGCATTTCGCTGGACGGCCCGCAGGAGGTACACGACCGGTTCCGCAAGGTCGATGGGGCGTTTTTGAGTACGCTCTGCGGCATTGCCAACTGCCGCAAGGCCGGCATCCGCACCGGGCTGCGGTTTACGATGACGCGGGGCAATCTTGACCACATCGAGACGGTTTTCGAGATTGCCGCCGCTGCCGGCGTTCGACGGATTTGTTTTTATCATTTGATCCGCACCGGTCGGGCCAGTGAACTGGCCGACAGCACCCCATCGCCGCAGCAGGTTCGACAGGCCGTGGAGACCATTATGCGATGCACCGCCGAACGTATCCGGCAGGGCGTGGTCGAAGAAGTGCTCACCGTCGGCAACCACGCCGACGGGCCGTATCTGTTGATGCGAATGCAGGACGAGGGGCACCCGCAATACGCGACGGCTGCGGACTTGCTGACCCGCGCGGCCGGCAACCGCATCGGTCAAAACATCGCCTCGGTCAATTGGGACGGGCAGGTCTTTTGCGATCAGTTTTGGCGCACCTACAGCCTTGGCAATATCCTCGACAAACCCTTCGGGCAGATTTGGCAGGATGAAACCGATCCGGTCTTGCGAATATTACGCAACAAACGCGACTACAAAGACCCCAAATGCGCGCGATGCCGCTGGTTCGATTTGTGTTTGGGCAATTTCCGCTCGCTGAGCGGCGGCGCCGACCTGGCCGACTGGCAAAACGAGCCGCTGTGCTACCTGACCGAAGATGAAATAGCATAACGGTTGCGGACCGGCAGCGTCAGCCCCCGAAAAGACCGACGACGCCAGCGAGGACAACAGCGCGGCGGCGCAAGCCGCCCGATGCGGTATGCGTGTGTGTTGAACGTTATCCAAAGCGTGGTGTGATCCGGCCGCTTGCGCGGCTCGGCTGGTGTACGATGACGCAACGCAACATCGCGCGCGATAGCGCGGCCGCGCAAGCGGCCCGATACGGGATACGGATAGATGGGGCGTTTTGCAGGACGCCATAAGATCCGGCTCACTCGCGCCGCTTGGCTATTGTGCAGCTCTCCCCCTGCAAAGGGGGAGTACCCCAAAGGGGGGAGGGGGTATAAAACAAGGATAATTCGATGGCCGCGGAGCGGCCAAATGGGAAACGGATAACAACGACGAATAAACACAGGGTGACGTGACCACCCCGGCCGCCTGCGGCGGCCACCCCTCCTTGAAAAAAGGAGGGGAGCTTGACAATAGCGCGGCCGCGCAAGCGGCCCGATACGGGATATGGATAAATGGGGCGTTTTTCCAAGACGCCCGATTATCCGGCGGCTCGCGCCGCTCGGCTATTGTACGTATTGCAATCCGGCTCGCTTGCGCCGCTCGGCTTTTGCGCAGTTCCTGCCCCTGCTGTATTTGAAATCTGCGGGCTTTTTTTATAAAATTCAAAAAATTTCTAAAAGTTTGTTGAGTTTGTTAGATAATTATTTATATTTATTCTTATGTCTCTTGGTCATATAATTCGGCAACGCAGGGAAGAATTGCGTTTGACACTGGACGCCGTTGCGGCGGCAACGGGGTTTTCCAAGCCTTATTTGTCAACGATTGAGACCGGAAAAGTCAAAAATCCGCCCAGTGATCGTCTGCTTTCAGGTCTGGAAGACGTCCTGAAGTTTGATCGTGGGACGCTTCGGCATCTGGCGCATCTTGAGCGAATGCCGCCGGACATTCGTCGCGAATATGACACAATTGATGCTGAAAACCGTCGTTATAAAGAGATTATAAAGAACATCGTCCAGCATACGCTTGAGCCGTCGCGGCTGAGCGAGGTATTGGCGCAGTACGCCCTGGAAGTGGACGAAAAAAGCGAGCCGCGGCACTCCGGCCACTGGGTTCCGGTCATCAATAAGGTGGCCGCGGGCTATCCGGCAGCGTTTGACGATTTGGGTTATCCGGTGGGGTTTGCAGACGACTATGTCCGCTGTCCTGATATTCACGACCCCAACGCCTTCGCGGTCCGCGTGGTGGGCGATTCGATGGAGCCGAAATTTCGAGAGGGAGATATTGTCGTGTTTTCACCGAGCGTCGATGTCCACAATGGCGATGATTGCTTTGTGCGGTTTTCCATGCCGCACGAGACGACCTTCAAGCGGGTGTTTTTTGAATCGGACGGTAGCGTCCGGCTCCAGCCGCGCAATATCGATTATCCGCCTCAGGTCGTCGATGGCCGGCGTATCAACGGCATCTATCGGGCGGTTATCCATTTTCAGACGCTGTAAGTCTTTTGTTGCGTGTTGTCACCGGCTGCCCGGCAGGTTTTCGCCTTCAATATTCTCTTTTTTTCGCTGGAATTACAGGCTGAAAAGGCTATAATCACACCGATTTTGTATCGTAACCCAACGGAATTTACTAAGCAAAGCCCGGACGACAGGATGAATTGCATGGACAGCAGCGGTCGATGGCTCCTCTGGTTGTTTCTCTGGAGCGGGATAACGTTTGCCGAGAGCAGGGATATGGCGCCCTTGCTGGCCGGACAGGATCTGCACCTGCGCTGTCCGCAGATGACCGTTTATACCTCGCCGCCGCCGCCGTGGGATCACGTCATTGGCCTTTCCGACGGAGCTACTCTGACCGTCGGCGACAATCGGCTCAGCGGCAGAGAGGGTTTTCTCTGGCTGACGCTGCACGGCGCTGCCTCGCCCAACCCCGCAGAGCGGTTTTATCAGGCGTATGTGTATTTGGAAGGCAATGTGCTGTTTGAGCAGGGGCCTGGCGCCAAAACCACGGCTGTGCGTCAGGCGACGGTCCAGGGCGCCGATGCCATTGCAACGCAGTTTACGGTCACCGGCGATGTGTTTGCGGTGGCTCCGCAGCGAAGCGAGAGGTCATTTCATCTTTTGTCGTCTGATCCGATGTATCAGCGCGGCGCGGCGGCGTTGTCGCCGCTGGCCTTCGGGCCGGACATTCCCAAACAGGCCCGCGTGCCGATGCGTCCGCGTCCCGGCCTTGCCCGATCTGAGTCGGCGGTTGTGCCGGCTGCGACGCCCCGACCGGCGGATAGGGAAACCGTCGCACTGCCGTCGAGAGAGGCGGATTCGACGGAAACCGCTGTTGTCTATCCGGTTCATATTGCCTCGGTATGGCAGCCGGCTGTGAAAATTGAGGTCACCCCATTGCCGGACGGCCAGGAGGTCATTATCGCCTCGGGGCGGTTCTATCTGTGGCAGCAGCAACGCAGCGGACGAATGATTGAATTTATGGCCGACAATGTGGTGCTGTATCTTGAACCGGGACGCTTCGATCCGGCCGAAGAAGGTCGAGGAAACGAACTGGGCAGCGGCCACATACGTAAAGCTTATTTGAGCGGCAATATCGTGTTTACCGAATCGGAACGAACGGTGCGGGCTGACGAAATTTTTTATGATTTTCGCAATCAACGGGCGCTGATTGTCAATGCCTCGATGCGCGTCTTTGACGACAAACGCGGCATTCCGGTCTATTTGCGCGCCGAAAAGCTGGGGCGTGTCAGTGAGTACTTGTTTGAGGCCGAGAATGTCCAGTTAACCACCAGCGAATTTTATTTGCCGCAGGTATCGGTGAATGCGTCACGGATGATTTTGCTGACCGAGGAGCAGTCAGTCGAGCAGTATGACACCGTTGCTCAGGACCGGGTCAGGACGTATGACGCCCGACTGTATGATATTGACGCGCGATATGAAACGTTTCCATTTTTCCGCTGGCCGCGCCTGCGCACGGATTTTGCGCGGCCTGACATTCCGTTGAGCCAAATTCGTTTCGGTAATGATTCGGAATACGGAACGTATATCGAGACGCGGTGGCATTTGGCACGACTGCTCGGTTTCAGAGATCCGCCGGGGATGGACAGTCGGCTGGCGCTGGATTATTTCAGCAAGCGCGGCGTCGGGGCCGGCGTGGACGCCGAATACCGGACCGATGATGCGTTCGGCAGTTTCATCGGCTACATTATGAGCGACCGCGGCGAGGACGATTTGGGACGTGTCCGGCGCGACGACCAGGACAACGCCCGACGAAATGTGGATCCCAATCGCGACATTCGCGGTCGATTCAGTTTTCGCCATCGTCAGTATCTGCCGGACAACTGGCAATTGTCGGTTGAGACCAGTTATATTTCCGACCGCAATTTTCTTGAGTGGATGTATCGCGATGAATTCTACACCGACAAGTCGCAGGAAACGCTGGTCTATCTGAAACGTATCTGGGACAATCAGGGATTTTCAATTCTCGGCAAGGTGCGAATCAATGACTTTGCGCGGGAAACGGAAGAATTGCCGACGGTTGAGTATCACCGTCTCGGCCAATCGTTTTGGGATGACCGGCTGACATTTTACAGCAGTTCGCAGGTCAGCCGTCTGCGCGAGCGATTTGACAAGGACGATCCGAGGCCGGGCAAAGGCGGTTTTTACAGCTATCTTTATACCCGTAACGAAGTGGATTTGCCATTGACGGTCGGGACGTTCAAAATCGTGCCGTTTGCCGCTGGTTCCTACGGGTTTGAGGACAGGGATAGCTTTCACACAGACCTGCAGGGCAGGACACGGGATCGTCAGGACAGTGTGTTCCTCGGCGAAACGGGCGTGCGCGGCTCCACGATGTTCTGGAAGGACGACCCGTCCGTACGGTCGGAATTCTGGGATGTGCAGGGACTGCGTCATATCATTACCCCGTATTTTGAAACGGCGGTCTATCAGCCGAGCGATTCGACAATTGATATGCGTGATTATATCCACGTCGGCGCCGTCCAGCGGTGGCAGACGCAGCGCGGCGGCGAACACGACAGACGTTCGGTGGATTGGATGCGGCTGGATCTGAACGGTACGTGGGTCAGCGACGGGGCGGATTCGGCTATCGGCCCGCCGCGGTCTTACGGGCCGGCCTGGTTTGTTTATCATGACCCGTCGATTCCGTTTTTGCGGCGGCGAACCCATGCATATGACGGCATCGCACGCGACACCTTAAGCGCCGACTACGAATGGCGTATTTCGGATACGTTTACCCTGCTCAGCGACGCCAACTATGATTTACAGAGCGGTCGTCTGCAACAGATGAATGTCGGCGTCAGCCGCTATGTGCATCCCGACATCAGCTATTATGTGGGCAGCCGCTATCTGCGTCCGCTGCAGGTGAATATTGATACCACCGGCGACGGTCATTTCGATATTCACGAGAGGGGGTCGCATTCGGTGGTGGGGGCGATTACCTGGCAATTGACCCCGCGTTATACAGCGACCTTTTCGCAGGAGTACAATTTTGACTTCGGCCACAACGTCCGCAGCGATCTGACGATTGTGCGGCAGTATCACCGCATGTTCTATGCGCTCAGTTTCTCCATTGATGAATCGCTCCGACGCAATATGGTGATGCTCAGCATCTGGCCGCAGGGCGTGGATGAACTGACCATCGGTTCGCGGCGTTATACGGGCCTGACCGGAGCGGTTCGGGAGGAGTAAACAGGATTCAGAACTCATTGCAGACGGTTTTCGGCGCTGCCGCATAAGTTGCGAATGTATAATGACGTAACGTATTAATGTTTCTTAAACGTTAGGAGAATGTATGGCTCTGGTAACAACGAAGAAGATGTTCGAAATGGCGTACAAGAACGGCTATGCCGTCGGTGCGTTCAACGTCAACAACATGGAAATCACCCAGGGAATTGTGGACGCCATTGTCCAGGAACAAGCGCCGCTGATTCTTCAGATCAGCAAAGGCGCCCGCCAATACGCCAAAATGAGCTATCTGCGCGCGATTATCGATGTGGCGGTCAAAGAAAACCCCAACATCCCCATTGCGATGCACCTGGATCACGGCGATACGTTTGAACTGTGCAAGCAGTGTGTCGATGACGGCTTTACGTCTGTGATGATTGACGCATCGCACGCGCCGTTCGAGGAAAACATCAAGCTGACCAAGCAGGTCGTGGACTATGCGCACGCGCACGGCGTGGTGGTTGAGGCCGAACTGGGACAGCTCGGCGGCATTGAAGAGCACGTCAAGGGCGTCGATGATGTGATGGCTCATCTGACCAATCCCGATCAGGTGGTCGAGTTTGTCGATAAGACGGGAGTCGATTCGCTGGCAGTGGCCATCGGCACCAGCCACGGAGCGTATAAGTTCAAGACCGAGCCGAAACTGGCCTTCGATGTCGTTGAGAAGATCCAGGAAAAACTGCCCGGTTTTCCGCTGGTGATGCATGGTTCCAGCAGCGTGCCGAAGGAATTCAAAGATTTGATCAACAAATACGGCGGCCAGATGCCCGATGCGATGGGTGTGCCCGAAGAGGCCATCAGCAAAGCGGCCAAGATGGCGCTGTGCAAGGTCAACATCGACACCGATTTGCGGATGGCGCTGACGGCCAAGATTCGCGAGGTATTCTGGACCAAGCCGGCTGAGTTTGATCCGCGCAAATATCTCGGCCCCGGTCGTGAGGCGATTACCGAAATGGTCAAGCGCAAACTGCATGTGCTCGGCTGCGCCGGAAAGGCCGCCGAGTGTCTCTGAGTGATTCGAGCGGCTTGAAGAACAAACACGCCGCTGTGACGGTATTGATCCTATCGGCGGGGCGGCCCGAAGGGCCGTCCTGTCCTTTTCTGAATTCAGATCGGAGTGATTGTTTTGAAAATTGACAGGCACAATCCTGTGATGGGCCGTATCGCCCTGTTGCTCATGCTGATGCCGCTGATGCTTTTTGTCGGCTGCAAGCCGGATGAAGGCTTTGACGGTTACGGCGGCTCTTCGTCCGGCGGCCATGAACAGACCGCGGCGCAGACTGAGATGGATGCGACCGTTCTGGCGGCCGTAGAGCGGATACAAAGCGGCGACTTTGACGGCGCAAAGGCCGTTCTGGAAGAAGCCGAGGCCGGCGGCCAGAACGCCGAACAGCTCCGGCTTCTGCTTGAATGGCGTGATCGTCTGGAAGCCTATCGATTGACAGAGCGGCAAAAGGCCTGGGATGAACAGATTCAGGAACTTCGCGCATTAGAGGCCGAGGTTGCCGATCAGCAGATACCGGATGTCAATACCGTCGATAAGTCGATGGTGGCGATCCTGCTGGCGCGCGAATACGCCGTCGATGAAGAACAAAAAGACGAGCTGCTGGCAGATCCTTTTGTTCGGCGTATGGTCGAGTCGGTCAAGTCGCGCGCCGTCGAGCATGAGCAGGCCGGCCAATGGATGGACGCCTACGCGCACGGCTATTACTGGCTGGCCAATCTCTTTGAGGACAATCCGGAATACAAGGAAACCGCCGAGCGCATGACGGAACTGGCGTCGATTGATTTGTCGCTCAGGGACAGCGGCTGCGGTGAAAGTGCGGCCGAACGACACGAAGGCATTCGCCCGGAAATGCTGCTTCGCGCGCTCAATGCGCTGGAGACCAATTATGTCAACGGCATCAATTATAAGGCGATGACCGAAAAGGCCCTTGGCCGCTGTGAACTGCTCGGCGAAGTCCTGCTGAACAACAGCGAAGACCTGGCCTGGACCGCCGAGCCGCAGGATATTGAAAGCTGGCAGGCCGGCGTAGACGCCATCCGAGAGGAAGTCGCTTCAGGCGAGGGCAAAGCGATCCAGGCGGAGCATTTTATACGCATTTTCGATGAAGTTCTCGCATTGAACGCGGTGACCCTCAAGATTTCGCAGGAAGTCGTCGTGGCGCATTTTTCCGAAGCGGCGCTGGCGGCGCTGGATCCGTTCACAACACTGGTCTGGCCGTGGAACGTTCAGGACTTTGAAAAAAGCATGACCCAGCAGTTTACGGGCATCGGAGTGGAAATCTCCAAACGCGGAGGCGTGCTCAAGATCCTCAGTCTGCTGCCCGATACTCCGGCCTATAAATCGGGGCTGGACGCCGATGACGAGATTCTGGCGGTCAACGGCGAATCCACCGCCGAGATGACGATTTTCTGTGCGGTCAGCAAGATTACCGGCCCCAAAGGAACAAAGGTTACGCTGACGATTCGTCGCCCTGTGACCGGCCAGACGTGGGATGTAACGATTGTGCGCGATAGAATCGTCGTTCAGCCGCTGCGTGGATGGCGACGTACGGAAAAAGGCGATTGGGATTATATGATCGACCCGGTCAATCGGGTCGGTTATGTGCGATTGACGGCGTTTACCGAAACCAGCGCCTCGGATTTGAACAAAACCTTGCTGGAGCTTGAAAAACAAGGTCTCAATGGGCTGCTTCTTGATTTGCGATTTAACAGCGGCGGTTATTTGAGCAGTGCCGCCGAGGTGGTGGATTTGTTCGTGCGTGAAGGGGTCATTGTCAAAAGCAACCCCCGTCACGGGCTGGCGACGTATGAGATCGCCCGACGCAGCGGGACGCATCCCGATTATCCGCTGGTGATTTTGATCAACGGCGCCAGCGCCAGCGCGTCGGAAATTGTTGCCGGTGCGCTGCAGGATGCCCAGCATCGGCGAGCGATCCTGGTCGGCGAACGCACTTATGGTAAAGGCAGCGTCCAGGTCGTCACGCCCGTTACCGGCGGCGGCTCCCAACTGAAATACACTGTGGCCTATTACCATTTACCCAGCGATCAGCAGGTGAAAAATCGCTACCAGATGGAACGGCTCGGACGGGACGATTGGGGGATTGCTCCGGATATTGAAGTCAAGATGTACAGCAATGAACTGCGCACGATGCTGGATTTGCAGCGGGATAACGACGTGCTGTTCCGTGCTGATCACGACGAGGACGGCGACATCCCCGTGCGGCATTCACTGGAGGTGACGCTGCAGTCCGACCCGCAACTGGCCACGGCGCTGATGGTGGCACAGGCGCAGCTTCTCGCTCAAGGCAAAGAGGTGGCCGTGAAACCGCCGCAGGAGTTTAAACCCATCGCCGTTCAGCGCGGCTCAGACGACGGCGAAACGCAAGACAATGAGATGGTGCTGCCTTTGAATTCCGACTTCTGAGGCGATTTTGCACGAGACAGACCGGCTTCTGAGGATACGAAAGGATACATCGGATTGACCGAACAGACATCGCGAAACAAGTTTGAACAACAACGCAGAGAAACACTGGACAAGCTGCGAGCGCTGGAAGTGGATCCTTACGGCGATCGTTTTGACGGCGTCGAACCGACCGCGGCCGTCAAGGCCGGTTACGCCGACGACCGCGAGGATCAACGCGCTCGATGCGCGGGGCGGATTGTGCTGCTGCGCGACATCGGCAAACTGATTTTTATCACGCTGCGGGATTCGAGCGGTACGATTCAACTGGGGCTGAGCAAGAAGCTGCTGGCCGACCGCTGGGATGAGATGAAACTGCTGGATCTGGGGGATGTGGTCGGTGCAGAGGGGTCGCTGGGACGAACCAAAACCGGCGAAATCACCATTTGGGTCGAGTCGCTGACGCTGCTGAGCAAGGCGCTGCTGCCGCCGCCGGAGAAATTTCACGGCCTGGCGGACGTGGATATGCGTTACCGAATGCGGTATGTGGATTTGTGGGCCAATCCGGAGGTGATGGAGCGATTCAAGCGGCGCAGCGCGATGACCGCGTCGATTCGCCGGTTTCTGGACGAGAAGGGATTTCTTGAAGTCGAAACGCCGATGATGCAGACCCTGGCCGGCGGGGCGGCGGCGCGGCCGTTTATGACCCATCACAATACGCTGGATATTGACCTGTATTTGCGAATTGCACCGGAATTGTTTCTCAAGCGGCTGCTGGTCGGCGGAATGGAAAAGGTCTTTGAGATCAACCGCAATTTCCGTAATGAAGGTCTCAGTACGCGGCATAACCCTGAATTTACGATGATGGAACTGTATCAGGCCTATGCCGATTACAATGTGATGATGGATTTGACCGAGGAGATGATCGGACATCTGATTGAACGGCACTGCGGGTCATTGACCCTGCCGTTCGGTTCAATGACGATTGACTATACCCGTCCGTGGCGGCGGGCGCGGTATGCGGATTTGCTCAAACAATACGCCGACTGTGATATGGAACAGATGGGTTCGGTCCGCAGCCGGGCGCGACAGTTGGGCCTTGATGAATCCAACAAAGATGACGCCGTGGTCGTCAACGAGGTGTTCGAGGCCGTGGTTGAAGAGCACTTGATCAATCCGACGTTTGTGGTGGATTATCCGGCGGCGATCTGTCCTTTGACGCGCCGAAGCAAAACAGACCCTCGCTTTGCCGAGCGGTTTGAGCTGTTTGTCGGGACGATGGAACTGGCCAACGCCTATACCGAACTGAATGATCCGGATGTGCAGGAGGCCAACTTCCGGCGGCAGCTTCGCGGGCTGCCGGACGAGGAATCGATGGCCAAAATGGATGACGATTTTCTCATGGCTCTGAAATACGGGATGCCTCCGGCGGGGGGGCTGGGCGTCGGCATTGATCGGTTGATGATGCTGCTGACCAACGCGCCGAGTATTCGTGATGTGATTTTGTTCCCGCTGCTCAGACCGCCGTCTGGAAAGCCGGAAAAGGAAATCCTGTAAGGCGGGCCGTATCCGCCCAAAGAGCGTGAAATGAAGCACATCGGATGGATATTATGTCTGAAATATCTCCAGCGACGGTTGATGGTGCTGCTCAGCGTTGCGGCCGTGGCACTGAGCTGTGCATTGTTGATTGTAACCGACAGTTTGTTTACCGGTTTCATTGACGCGGTTGAAAACAGCGTTGGACGTCATTTGGGGGATGTGCTGATTCAGGCGCCGACAGGCGTGCGGATTACTGATTATGACGCGCTGATTGAACAGATTGAAGCAACGCAGGCGGTGCAGGCGGCCACCGCCGTTTTGAGCGGGCAAGGCCTGCTGCTCAGCGCGCCCGGCCGGGTGCGTCCGGTCAAGGTGTGGGGGATTGAGTTGCCCCGACGGTTGGCGGTCAGTCCGCTGACTGAGGCGCTGCTGGTGCAGCACGACAGGCCGCAGGGCCAGATCGGATTCGGCGATCCGCCGGACGGTCAAATCGGCGGACTGGTCGGCATCGGCGTGCTGGCCCGTCCGGATGAAAAGACCGATCGCTACGATATGGAGCAGGTTCGCGAGTTTTTAGGCAAACCGGCGGTGTTGACGACAGGGACGGCTCAGCCTCAACAAACTGACGTGGCCGGCGGCGATCGTCCGCAGTTTCGCCGTCAGGTCATTCGTTTTCATATCGCGGATGTGGTAACCACCGGTGTAAGCGATTTTGACGAGTCGTTTGTCTATCTGCCGATTGACGCGATGTCGCGGCTGCTGTATCCCGCAGCGCCTGCCGGAGCCGATGTGATTCAAATCCGTCTTGCTCCGGGGGCCAATGAAGACGCTGCGATGGCGGTGGTGCAGGGCGTGTGGAATCAATTTGCAGAAGGCCGGTTTGCGTGGTTCAGGCGGGCCGAGATTCAGTCCACACGGCAGATGCAGGCGCAGTTGATCGCCGAGTATCACAAACAATTGCGGGTGTTGCTGTTTATTTTCGGGCTGGTCAGCCTGGGAATCATCCTGCTGGTGCTGTGCATTTTTTATCTGATCGTGATGACGCGGCGCAAAGACATTGCCATTCTGAAAAGCTGTGGCTTGGGCAGTCTGTCGGTGGCGTTGATCTTTGTTCTTTTCGGGGTGTTTGCCGGGGCGCTGGGGGCGGCACTGGGCATCGGATTGGGGTGTGTCTTTACGCATCATATCAATGCCATCGAGCAAGCCGTCAGTGCGGCTTTCGGCCTGAAGGTCTGGCAGGCCAGTACCTATATGTTTTCGCAGATTCCCAACACGGTCAATTGGTCGTCGGTGTGGTGGATTTCCGCGGCGGGTGTCCTGGCCGCGGCACTGGGGGCGCTGATTCCGGCGATTGCCGCCGCCCGCATCAAACCGGTGGACATTTTACGATATGAATAAAAAGAATTTTGATTCTTCATTTTGAATTTGTTTAGGATTTAGTGCTTAGGATTTAGATTTTGTACAAGTGGATTTTGGCATGGCGTTATTTTCGCAAACGGCCGATCACAATTCTGGCGGTCGCGTCCGTGGCGCTGTGCGTATTTATCGTGGTGGTTGTGATGACCGTGATGAACGGTCTGGTGCAGGAGTTTCGCGAGAAAAATCATCGCTATGTCGGCGATTGCGTCATCAGCAGCGATTCGCTGGTGGGTTTTGGCTATTATGAGCCGTTTATTGAGCAGCTTGAACGGCAGCCGTTTGTTCAGGCCGTCTCCCCGGTGGTCCGTCAGGTCGGCCTGATGTCCCAGCCGGGCGGCGATTGGAATATGGGGATTGAGATCGTCGGAATTGACCCGAAGCGACATGCTCAGGTGACCGGTTTCGGCCAGAGTCTCCATTTCCGACGCGATCATCCCGAACTGGCCTTCGTCCCGTTGTATGACCTGTCGCTGGAAGGATGTGTCATCGGTATCGACCAGGTCGTCCGTCGCGGACCGGACGGCAATTATCTGCACGAGGCAGAGCCGTTTCCTTATCAATTGGTCATCAGTAGTTTTCCGCTGAATATCCGCGGGGGACTGGCCCGCGCCGGGACGGATATGGTCAGCAGCCGCACCTTTTACTACAGCGACAACAGCCATACCGGTCTGGTGAAGGTGGACGCCAGTGCCGTCTATATTCCCCTTGAGACCGCTCAGACATTGTGTGCTATGGACAGTCCCTTGCGTCGGGTCAATGAAATTTCCATTCAATTCAGGCCGGATATGTCGCATGCAAGGAGTCTCCAGCGCGTGCGCACCTTGTGGCAGGAGCACGCCGCGGCCTACCGCAGTGAACCGGGCGGCGAATTGCTGGACCAGGTGGTGGTTGAAAGCTGGCAGCAGAATCGCCGTAGTGTAATCGCACCGATGGAAAAAGAGCAGGCGATGCTGATCTTGCTGTTTTTGATGCTGGGTGTGATAACGGTTTTTATTGTGTTCGTCGTGCTCTATATGATCGTCAGTCACAGCGGGCGCGACATCGGCATCCTGCGCAGTATCGGTGTTCCCGTCGGGGGCGTGGTGGTCGTTTTTGAGGGCTTCGCCGTGCTGACCGGTCTGATCGGGGCGTTGATTGGTGCGGCGGGGGGCTGTCTTTTTCTCTGGCGAGTAAACGCAATAGAAAATTGGCTGCATCACCGTTATGGCTGGCAGTTATGGGATCGTTCGGTCTATGCCATCGGCGATATTCCCAATCGAATCGATCCGGCGCTGCTGACGGCAGTCGCCGCGGCCGCGGTGGCTGCCTGCCTGATCGGCGGTTTGGCGCCCAGCCTCAAGGCGGGCCTGAAAAAACCGGTCGAAACATTACAAGTCAGCCAGATATGATAAGATTTTGAAACTTTGTGGGCTTGCTAAACTTAATTTGAATAGAGTGATCAGCGTACTTGAATAACTAATTACTTGTTCAATAAATACAAGTAGTTAGGAACTTTTTCTGTCTATATGCTGGGATAACTGTTATGGGTTTGACCAATAGTAAATTGAATAATTATAAAGAATTAGTTGAGAGTTTTTGGGGGCAGGGTACATGTGTATTTAAATCAAAGTTTTTAACATCCAAATCAACTCCTATAGTAGAAGCCTTAAACGGTTCCGAATATGGGAACTTCTGTTCTATATTTAAGAAGAGACTGGAAAGACTGTCAAGGATTTATAATGCTAAGTCTGAACAAGGAAACAAACTCCTTGACACAATAAAATCAGTCGCCTATGAAAATAATTGGAAGGGGGCGTATTCAGAGCTTGTTGCCTATGATTTTTTCAATTCAGAAACCAATTGGCTAAGAAATCCTATAAAAATTTACAACACTATCGATGCCTCTGAGACACTTGCAGGAAAAATGAAAAACAGTAAGGATGATGTTGACTTGGACGCTTATTATGATGATTTTGATGTATATTTTGACGTCAAGACACTTTCAGATAAAACGAATGATATATTGGAAAATATTATTTTAGAAGTTGAAAATACATTATCTGTTCATTGTCACATATTGCCACAATATCCAATGGACATAGATTTCGGAGTATTTGAAAAAAACCGTGTAAAGCTAAAGAATGAGCTTATTCAGAATCTGAAGTCACTGAATGGGTTATCTCGAAGCCTCAATATCGAAAGTGAGGTGGTAGATGAATTAAGCTATCAACTGAGATGGGATACTGGAATATTGATAAGTGAAAGCACATATAATCCATTTCTTCATGCTGAAAATCATCACACGCTTCTCTTTAAGCGTAAGCATACAATAAAATTTGTCTTGAACAAACCAAGTCTTATCGTATTTGTAGTCTTTCCATGGTTTAGTGAGAAGTTATTAAACTTCGGTAAGTGTAATGAGATATTTTATCGTTCATTTTCTCGAAGATTTTTTTGCCAGTATAGATATCAACGAATTAAAGCAAAGGAGTTATTAAGTTGCTATAATGGAGAAGATAAAGCGTTTGATGTGACTAAGAAACTGTCGGGCGTCTTATTTTTGGAAGACTGTTCCCTTACTGCCGAACATGTTGATGTACAAAATATACGACCGTATGCATATCTTAATCCCAATGCAGACAATAAGATAGTAAATGGTCTCTTTGTGGACTATATTAGGAGCCTTGGTTTTCAGATAGATGATTTTGAATATGATAATTACTCAAGTTGACTGACTTTTCTGATCGGGATTTTGGATGAAAATGGTGATTATTTCAACAAAAAACGGCAATCTGTCCGATAAAAGGGTTGGAAACAGCACTTTTATACAGGAGACTGCCGTTAT
>JBNRMN010000094.1:0-22988 GCA_050309605.1 Anaerohalosphaeraceae bacterium | reverse complement strand
AGGATAGATGCGATAACTGTCCAGCCATGTTTCTGCAAAGATTGCAAAATCAGCCAGATTGACTACGCAGTCCTCGTTAAAGTCATACGGAAGATCATACAACTCATAGTTACACACCCAGCCGCCGCGGACCGCCAGGTAATCCTTCGCGATCTGTTCGGTCGTGCGGGCATAGTTATAGACTTTGACATCGTCAAGGATGCCATAGAAGAACTCGCTGCCGTTATCGTTGTTACTGCCCAGCTTGAAGCCCGAATCGACGCCGGTTCCGTAGGTAAAGCCGCTGCCCGTTGAAACCAGTTCACCATTGTTATACATTCGGGTGGTTGACGTGGCCGCGTCGAAGGTCACTGTAATCTGGTGCCAATCGCCTTCAACCAAGTTTGTCGCCACACGACCGGCCCCGCCTTCACGCTCAAAGCTGATCTCGCCTGAATCCGGGTTCTTGTCAATGCGCCACATCATATCGGCGTTGTTCCAGGAACCGCGGCGGTTGATGATGCCCTGCCAGTCGCCGTTATTGCCGACCCACTGGACCCAGAAAGAAATCGTCAGGGCATTGCCCATTTCTTCCATATTCACCGCACCGGCCGTGGCGTACTGACCCCACGTGTTGTTCGGATCCTCTCTGTCGCTGTTATTGAAGAACAGACCGGAACCGCCAAGCTCGGGCACCCCATCGGCCAGAGACGGCAAAGTGCCTTCCGCATTATTTATATGCATCAGCGTCATATCAAATCCGCTTGCGATGTCCGGCGTAATGGAACTGTCCTCAACAACCTCGATGGTGTCCAGCGGATAGTGAATCAGCAAACGCGGTATCCACAACCAAGCGGCAGCGGAAGGCGCAGAAGGCGTTCCGCCTGCATCCGGATCGCCGTTGTAGGCGATGCAGTAGTACTGCCCCTCTTCAGCAAGGGTTGCGCCGGTGATGGTCAGTGTATTCGTTTGGGTACCGGAATACGTCCCGTCGTCGGTCAATGCAATATCCTCCGCATCGCCGACTTTGAACCAGCGATAATCGGTGGCAATCGCACTGGCCGTCACGCTGAACGACGCATTGCCCTCAGCATCGACGTAGGTGCTTTGCGGATGCGTTAATATCTGAGGCATAACGCCGATCGTCGTAAACGTCCAGACAGAACCGGCTATGTTGTTGGGATCATCCAAAGGATAACCGACTCCTGTATCAGGATTCAATATCTCATGTACGATCTGCCAATAGTAAACCGTGCCCTGAGACAAGACAATCGGACCATACTCATTGTACGGATCGGTTTCATACGGGTCTTCCGCATGAACCTGGGGGACATAATCATGCAAATGAACATTGGGATCGTCGCCCGGATTGCCACTGGAAAGAAAAATGTAATGGCCTAAAATATCAGGATTGACCGGATAGCCCCTCTCTTCGTCCGGGTCTTCGCCTGCCATCCAGCTCAGCGTGACCTCGGCTTCTTCATTGGAAATCAGCACGCCGACGGAACCTTCGGGATTCTCCGGCATAACCTTCGGATTATACGGCCCGCCCATGCGTACATCCTCTTTAATCACGATGCGATCAATCGAGATGTTGATACCGGGGTTTTCCGACTGGGCGTAAGCGGTCGCAAAGCCCTCGGTTACTTCATTCGTGAATCCGGCATCCGCAAATGAGCCGCTCAGCGAACCCGACAAAAGGGTAATCGTATCACCTTCAATGACCAACTCGTAACCGTCCGGACTGATATCCAAAGTAATATCCAGCACCGGCTCGAAGTTCCGTGTTCCAGAACTCCAGTTCAGTGTGTCAAACGTCCACGTCGCCAGCACGGTCTTGGTATCGTCGTTGGCTTCGTAGAATAAAACAGACGTCCCATTCCAACTGCCGTCGCCGCCCAAATTCGTGAGAGAATCGTTTTCAAACTGAATCCAGAACCCGGTTGGCAACCCGTCGTCGAAGTCCCATGTCTCATTGCCCTGCTTGACACCCACGCAATTTCGACCGGGACCTCCAGGTCCACCGTCCGGGCTATTGCCCACGGCAAAGCTGACCCCTATAAACTCAAAACGAGAGGTGCCTTCTCCCAGAGCGGCCCCTTCTTTGGAGGTCATCGAGCATC
Organism: Anaerohalosphaeraceae bacterium; assembly: GCA_050309605.1. Taxonomy (GTDB): domain Bacteria; phylum Planctomycetota; class Phycisphaerae; order Sedimentisphaerales; family Anaerohalosphaeraceae; genus T3Sed10-213. Next base: position 20,886 of record JBNRMN010000094.1, on the reverse strand, counting down.
GGGATCCGCCGTGAACGGGGACAGTAAGGGTCACTCTTGAATCCGCTTCCGTAACGACACCATCCCAACCAATGTTCCAGTAATTGAATCCCGTACCAATGCCGTTGGTGTTGGTATCGACCACATCGTCATCAAAGTGATCATCGACAATAATCGTCTCGCCAATGACCCCCGACGACAGCAGCCCAACACAGGCTAACGTTAAAATCAAATGTCGCATAAATAGTCCTCCGAAATAATTGTTTCTGTTTACATTTTCTTTTTTTTCAAAAAACAGTCCCGCCTCTTGAAACGCAGTCATTCCCATCAGGGGAACCTCTGCATCCCTCTCAACCCGATTATCTTATTGTGATCATTTTTATCGCCTCCACAGAACCATACTTTTATTGTCCTCAACAACCCGATTTAGTACTGTAGGTTATCAACTCGATCCAACACAAGAACCGGCTCGGCGAAGATGCACCAATTCTCATAAAGCGTGCTGTTGGCCATATAATCAATTTGATCGACGTTTTCTGAGGTCGCCAATGTCAGAAAACGATCCGAATCTTCAAGCTTGACCGACACCTCGTTCAGGACTCCCTTTTGGCTGTACCCAAGAAGTGAATAACGCAGTTGGCCGTCCACCAGCACATAAAAATTTGCATTACACCGCTTGTTGTCGATTTCGATAAGTCCGACCCGGGATGTAAACCGATCTACCCTGAGGTTGTAGTGATCTCGGATGGCTTTCAGATCGAAAGTAATGCCATGATTGGAATGACGCATAACGATACAGGATTTGCCGCGGTCACTGTACTCTTGTCCGTTAAACCGAATTATATGTTGCCGGTCATCCACAACAAAGACATCCGGAGGCGGGTTGGCAAGCAAATCGGCACAATGAACCCCGCTTGTTATCACAAAGTCATCAAATATATCACCCCGACTGCTCACCACCGCCCTGCCGTTCGGAATAAAAATACCGTCAATGAAGGGGTGATCTTCAATGGGCAGGTAGTCTTCTGCAATAAGGGTTTCTCCCCCACGCTGATCTGTCGTGAATCCCTTTAAGTAATCCAAACGCACGTGTGCGTTGCCGGTTCCCAGGCCGTCCCCGTTTCTGACCATATCGGCCAGATCAAGCGACATCTGCCGCCTCCAAACAGTATTGCCGGTCGAATCAAAGGCACGGGCAAAATGATGCTCATGCAAAGGAATCTCCGTCACAACTTGAGTACGGCCGGAGATTTTCCTGGCCTGGCCCATACCGACTTCCAGATTGACCGTATGGTCATCCCGGCCAACCAAAAGAGCGGTTCTCCCTTCAAGCACATGCAGTTGGGTATCGCCCCCCCAATCGGCCTCCACTCCAAACTCGGTCCCCATATCAATGATTTTGGCAATGGGCGTATAGACGGAAAATCCTATCGCCTTCTCCGGAACCGTGGCATAAACTTTCCCATAAGTCAGACCGAGCCGATCTTCGGCAAGAATCTTAAATTCTGCAGGCGCTTCCAGTACCGCTCTGGCTCCCCCATCAAACTCGATTTCAACCAGTCCTCTGTCCAGGAACATTTTGTTGCCGGTCCGAAGTCTGTCCCCTTTTTGAAATACCCCCTTTCGATTTGCCCATTGCGCATTCAGGCTGTCGGACAGGACCGCTGCTTCCAGACCCCCTGACGGCGGAACCACGCGCAGAACCAGGAAAAACAATAAGACCGCGGCCGCATTCAGCAGTGTAACAATCCCGAATCGGCTGATCTTGCGCTTTTCCGGGACGGGATAAACCACTTTTTGGATTAACTCCCGCTGCGGTTTTTCTTTCGGAAGTTCCAGTTCCGGCGCCTGCTTCTCGTAATCCGCCATCGCCTCCCAAAAATCCGCATATCTCCCTAAATCGGCGGACGTCTCGCTTAATTTCGCGTTGGCTGCCCCGAAAAATTGAAAGTCGGTCCATAGTTTGACAAAAAGGACATACTCCCGGGCGGCTTCGGTATCACTGGAAATCATATGCTCCAAATCACCCAATTGCTCATCGGAAATCACTTCCTCGCGCAACGCATTGAGTAACGAGTAAAATTGTTTTTTTTGCTTTAGATCCATTACGGTTCAACCATCACCCGTTTAACACAGTTAAGCAGCATCAGATGGATTTTTGACAACCGGCTATAAAGCGTGTTGATATCCAAACCTAAACGGCCGGCAAGGCTTTTCAATGTCGCTCCCTGCTCATAACGAATCGACAGGATACGACGTTCCGTATGCGATAATTTCCGGAGACACTGCTCAAGTGCATCCTGCCTGATGCTCTGTCGCCGGTCTTCTTTCGTCTCGACTTGCTCAATGACTCTCATCGTTTCTTCAGTAAAAAACTTCCGACGTGTCTTTTGACTTCTCAAATAGCTGAGGACTTTGTAGCGTGCGATAGTGATCGCCCAGGCGGTAAAATCGGTCCCCGGTTCATACTCGCTAAATTTAGTCCACATCACAGACGCCGTTTCCTGAACAATATCATCCGCATCCGACACATTAGGAACCAATGTCATCACATAGCCATAAATCCGACGTTGGCTCATCAGGAAAAGCTGCATAAATTTGCGACTTTTTGCATCCTCATTTTCTGGCATCTTCAAAATTCCGATACATTACACAGCACGTACAGGTAATCACACACAGGAGGCTTTTTTTTGAAAAAAAGTGTCATCCCTCCGGAAAAAACCGTGAACGGTCAAAATTTTTCTTTTCCACAACCCATCCGGGTCTTTGCGACAGTCCACATGGCCGGCCGGTGAACATTTTTCCGGCCTGCTCATCGCCCTTCAAGAGCCATCGGTACCAGGCGGTTGCGACAACGGCAAACTCACCGCCATGCGGCTGTCTGTACGTTCCACCGTGCCCGACATCCAGATTGGCCGCAAACACCGGCACATGGTTAATCCGCTGAAAATCGTCCATCCCGTTGTTATACGCAATATCCGACGGGCCTCCCAAGAGATACAAGACAGGTGAATGCAGCTTCTCAAGCTGATTTTTTTCCAGGGCGGGCATCCCAGGCATACCACCGGACGGATTGGTCAAAATCCCGCTGTTACAGATGATCGCCGTCGTTATACGCGGGTCGGGAGCAACCTCCAGTGCCTGCAAACCGCCGCAGGACATGCCGCTGACGGAAACCTTTGTCGTGTCAATCTTGTTATAGTATGGGCTTGTGGGGTCGCTGTTTTGGGCAATGGCCCAATCGACGGCATCAATGAGCTGTGAAGAAACCGACCTTCCGCCGCCCCGCTGGCCTTCCTGCGGCATCGGGCCAATCGCAACCACCAAAAAACCGTGCGAGGCCACCTCAGACAAAAAGTTGACGTGCTCCCAGGGTGAATTGGCGCACGCCCCGTTGCCCCAGGCAATGATCGGCAGCTTATTGCTTTGGCCAAACCCACCGAGGTCTTGGGGACGAAAGACGGTATGAGTGGCAAGACCGCTGTCGCTGACCATAATCGCTTTGTACGGACCTGTGCCGCCGTCTTCCACTATGCGAAAGGCCGTTTCTGTACCAATAATTTGGAGGTCGTCGGCGGCATCATTGTGCCCCACCTCAGCGGGCTTAATGATCCGGTAGTTGCCGCTTAAGTGCATCAAACTAAACAGATACAGGAAACCGTCGTAATACGGATCAAAGTAGCCGTCTTCATAAGGTTCCAGTTTGGCGTTCCAGAGACCGTCAACGAATTTCCAGCTTTTGGCCTGAGTGCCCATAATCGAGGCCGCAGCCGCAGTGCTGACAAACCCCAAAGAATGACGCACTGAACGATAGCCGGGCGCCAGCATGATTCGTTCACGAGGCGACCCGTCGAGACTGTATTGATCGACAAATGTGTTGACGCCCTGGGAATACAGAAAATTATGAAGTCGTCTGCCGTAGTCTATCTGCCAGTCCTTGTCCTTGGCGAACCACGCATAATCCATCGCGATGTTCATGGGCACACGCCAGGAATCAAAGCCGAACTCGCTCATCCGTCCGGGCAAAGGAGAACCGTCATACTCGGCGTAATCCGGGGTCAGGCCGGTGACCGGATGACAAGCCTTGTGCAGGAACGCGCGGGCCACCTCGGCACATTCTCGATAAAAGTCTTCCCGTCCGTCTTTGGCGTACTCGGCCCAGATTTCAAAAAATGCCGGCACGTGGTAAGACGGGTCCGTCCAGTTGTATCCCCGGCCTTCGGGGACAAACGTAATCATTTTGTGTTCAGTATTGATGATATTTCTGACGCCGGCGGTTCCATCTTTGCTCCACATCGCGTCCAGAATCCGTCGGGCCTCGGCGTAATAGTCAATGCCGGTGTCATTGCCCCACCGATTGGACGCAAACAGCAATGCTGTGATGAAATACAATTCGCCGTCGGAGGCGGACCCCTGAGCATTCTTTCGTCCCGTTTCAGGATTGACCGACCAGGCAAAATAGCCTTCCCGCGGGCCGTCCTGATGCTGCATATATTTGACCGTCCAGCGCCACAGCCGGTCGAAGACGTCTTTTTTGTCCAACTGCACCGCCACCATCATGCCGTATGAAAGTCCTTCGGTGCGGGCATCTTTATTTTTCAGGTCGGAAACGTATGCCATATCCTCGCCCACTTCGAAATAGACCCGGTTCGGCCCTTCAAACAGATCGTAATACGCCGTGACCAGCTTGGCGTCGATGTCTTGCTGCTTGTAACCGGCTTCGAGAAATACATTCCGGTATTGTCCCGTTTCCCACGCGCCTTTGTCCCAGGGCGCCATCCTGCCACGCGGATCGTCCACATCATCGGCCATCCCCGCAACCGGAAAACAACATGCCACGTATATTGTCAGACACAGCACATATCTCATTCGGTTTTTCCTTTCGTGTATATCCATAAGGTACTCATACGTCAAAGAACTCCATCCGGCTCAAGCCTGCGCTGCTGCAATTGAGACGGTACTTTCAGCACCGCCTCAAATGCGGATTTAGGCTGCCTGTTTCGGTCGAACAACAAGGGGTAATTGGTTCTGTTCGGAACCGGGTAATCGTTCTTCCACGACATCCCGTCATGCACACCCCAGAGTGCAACTCGATCAATCTTGTCTCGCTTTCTGTAAAAAATCCCGAATAACTCCGCATAGCGATCAGCCAACTGCCGCTGCACGGCGTCGGGAAGCCCGTTTGCGTAGGGGTCCAGAAACGCCTTGAATTCTTCCAATTGAAACTGCGGGTCGCTCATCACCTGGCCAATGATCTGCCCTTCCCGAGTCAAGGGCAGGACATCGACATCCAGCTCGGTAATCATAACCTTAATCCCCATCGCGGCATACGCATCGATGGCAGCGTCAATATACTCGGCCTTGGGATAATTAAGGCCCCAATGACCCTGAATACCAATCCCGTCAATGCGGATGCCTTCGGCCTGAAGCATCTTGACCATACGCACGATCCCGTCTCGTTTGGCCGGGCGCCAGGCATTGAAATCGTTGTAATACAACTCGGCATCCGGTGCATATTCCGCAGCAAACGTAAACGCCAGTTTAACCAGATCCTCGCCGCTGCCGATGGTGTTGACCCATGCGGTGGGCCGATACGAACCGTCATTGTCGATGATCTCATTGACGACATCCCAGGCATGGACCCGACCGGCATAGCGTCCGGCCACCGTTCGGATATAACTGCGCATCCGTTCGATCTGGGCATGAGGCGTGTTGGGATTGCCTTCGGCGTCTCGAAAAAACCACTCCGGCGTTTGATTGTGCCAGACAAGGGTGTGCCCTACCAGAAACAGGTTATATTTTTCCGCAAACGCAACCATTTGATCGGCCGGGGCGAAATTCCATACACCCGGTTCAGGATGAAGCGTTTCGGCCTTCATCTCATTTTCCGGCGTGATGGAATTAAACTGGGCGACGACAATCTGCCGAGAAGCCGAATCGGCGCCCGAAACGATCTCCTCGTTGACCGCTGCGCCAATCCGGAACGCCGTTCTATACGCATCTTTCAGAGACGGTAATGCCTGACCGGCCACGGATAACGTCCACAGCGTCAGAAAACAGGCACTACCGAACAACCGTCTGTTATTCATTGCTGACAATCATCCCGTCTGATTCTGATTTACTTCTTTTCCTGTCCAACCTGCACCACAGCGTGAAAGGCCTGCTTGGGCTGATACTGGCTGTCAAAAAGCAGCGGCGAGCCGCCGATCCACGAGGTCGCGTCATACACACCCCAAAATGTAACGCGCGGAATGACGTCTTTGTGTTTGACCAAAACGGAGAATATCTCGGCGTACTTATCGGCCAATTTCTGCTGGACTTCTGCCAACGCCGCCTCCGGATCGTCTGTGGTGCGGCGACTGATTTGGGTGATTTCCGCACCGCGCGGCCCGCGTGTCCGCGTGCGAATATCCAGTTCCGTAACCATCACGTTGACCCCTGTGGCCGACAGGGTCTTGATAGCGTATTCCAGATCGTCCACCTCGGGCCACGTCAGTCCCGCATGCACCTGCATCCCAACCCCGTCGATACGGATGCCTTTGGATTGCAGATGCCGGACAATCGCCGCCGCCCCGTCGGCCTTTGCGCGTGAGGTGGACAGACTGTAGTCGTTGTAGTACAATTCCGCGTCCGGATCGGCTGCATGAGCGTATTCAAAGGCCTTGGCGATATGGTCGTACTGCTGTTCGGGTTTTCCTTCGCCAATGATTCTCAACCACGGACTGTTGCGCAGCGTGCCGTCGTCGTTCAGGGCCTCGTTGACGACATCCCACCCTTTGATGCGCCCTTTATAACGACCGGCGACCGCTGTGATATGCTCTTTCATCCGGGCCAGCAGCGCCTCACGGGACAGGGGATTTCCCGACTCATCGCTGAAGACCCAGCGCGGCACCTGGCTGTGCCAAACGAGGGTATGGCCGATGGGCACCATCTGATGAGTCTCACAGAATTCCATAAACCGGTCGGCCGGTTCCCAATTATACTGACCGGGCTGAGGGTGGATCAATGACCACTTCATATCATTCTCTGACGTTGCGGTATTATAGTGCTTGATCGCGATTTCGGCCGCCTGGGGGTCCCGCCCCGAAACCAGATTCCGGTTGAATGCACCGCCAATCAGAAAATAATCCTCAAACACCTCTTTCAGGGCCGGCAACTCGGTATCCGAGGCCGTCGTTTGGGCATCGTCCTTAACGGATTGCGGCCGATCCAGTGTCAATAATCCCAATTGATACGGCAGCAATTCATAACGTCCGCCGCTGTCCACAGCACGCCCCTGATAAAGGAACTGAAGATTGTCAAGGTCGAGTATCATTTTTTCGTCATACCCGTCGCGAATCAGTTCCCCGTGGCTGATGTCTCGAGTCCAGGGTTCGACGCCATCGGCAAATCTCACATTGTTGATGCCGGCAAACGGACTGTCCCATGTGTCGGCGCCCGGTACCGGGATCCATTCCCCATCCAGCCGGTCGGAAATCCAGGCACGGTAGTAGCGGGCCGGACTTAAGGCCTCGATGAGCGTCAGATAGAGGTCGGTTCCCTTGATTTTGTAGGTGATGCTGCCCTCAAAAAGATTATTCCGATGATCTCGGATGGCAATCTCCGGATCGCTCATCCCCTTGGGAAAATCCTCGATGCGGGTTCGGCTGCGATAGAAATTACCGTCGTCGCCGGTAAAGAACAGATAGGCGTGTGTGTCGTCGCAGATGACGTGGTAGTCAATCGGCAGCCGGGGCGTGCTCGCAGGCATTCTGTCGAAGAAGTTCTGCGGCACACTCCACGTCTCCGGTTTGGAAATATCATCGGTGGTGCAATACTGCGGCGGCTGCGACTGAAAGACCAGGTACCACTTCTCGTGCGGTGTGAAATAGAACAGGTGCGGCGCGCATTTGTACCCCCGCAAATTCGGATTCTCATCCACAAACTGCAGCTCGGCATTGGGAGCATCAGACCAGTCTTTGAAGTTCAAATAGGCCATCGTCCAGGTTCTGGCGGTGGTGGAATATACCGTCGCATAAACATGCCACAAGTCGTTGTAACGGACGATGGTCGGGTCTTTAACGGAGACAATCGTGTGTCGTTCATCGGACACCGGCCGAATCAGCACATCCGATGAAATCCACTTCAACGGTGTTTCAAAAGGGATTGTCAGAGCCGCTTGCGTCGCAGCGGACGAGCCTGAAGCTGCCGGTGCGGCTTCTATGCTGCCGATCAGTAACACTGCCGCAATACACCCAAAGAGGATTACTTTCTTCATTGCATCATTCCTTTCTTTCATTGCAAATTCCCATATTGTAAGTGTTTGTAACTTCCATAATCAATCAACTGTGTCTATCTCTGAACGACTATGGCATCCACAGCCACCGGCCCGGGACCCCGATTGATTATCCTAATCGTGTGTTCGCCCGGTTCCAGCGCTGTCACCTGACAGACCTCCTGCTGGACTTGACGCGCCCCTGAGGTGGACAGATCCGCCGTTGCGCGGGTTTGACCGTCGATTTGAACCTCGATCTTACCGGCCCCCGGTTCTTTCGGTGCAATAACGGTAACACCGATACCGCTAAATGAACAACTCCAAACATCACCAGGTGTATCACTGATTGTGAGGTCATTGTTGAAGTCGCCGCTGCCCAGATTGCTGCGGCGCATCCATCCGGCCGCCGCTGCACCAGGATCGTCGTCATTAAACCACCCTTTGTCATGGGTAACACGAAGAACCCGACATCCAGCGGCAAGATTCTGATCACTGATCCCAGGCAAAGACTGTACCGTTCCGCCGGGCGTTACCGTCAGCCCCTGATCGCCTTGAACAAACGTCAGGGCGACATCCGAGCCGAGCAGTTCGACCTTGGACACATTGCCCAGCGTCGCGCCGCCGGCGCGCAGCGCGTTGAGTGTGATGGGGCCACCGTCCCAATCCAGCAGCGTGGCATAGACAAAGCCGTTGTTGCGGGTGTAGAAGACTGAATTTGAATTTTCACTGCAGACTTCAAAGGGGCGCGAGCCGTAAACCGCTTCGCCGTTGATTTTCAACCATGCGCCGACGTCTTTGCTGATGCGGATTACCTCAGTGTCCAAATCTCCGCGGCCGCGCTGGGTGAGGTTAAGCAACATCGCGCCATTGCGCGAGACGTTCTGCATCAGCAATCCAATGATCGCTTTGGCATCCATATATCGCTGTCCGGTCTGGTAGTGCCAGTCGGCAATGGTGGTTTCGGTTTGAAAAGGATAGGCCATGATTTGCGATTCGATGATCGCCTCGGTACTCTTGACCAGAGCACGGTCAACCACTGGAATCAGTTCAGGGTTATTTTGAAAGCTGTTATAAGGTCCACCGACCCCTTTAAGATTGATTACAACGTCCATTTTTCCCTGATTCCACTGTAAGGACTTGTTGTAATAATTTGCAATTAGTCGGGGCGCAAGAAAACCCAATCCCATGTGAACACCCAAATCGACTTGTGAATCGCCCGCATGCTCATCAAAATAAATCAAATCCGGCTGGTACTTCGTAATCGCATCATCTATCCGCCACATAAACTGGTTGGCAAAAGGTGACTGCAAAGGCCTCTCTTTGGTGTGAACCGGGCCGTAAAGGTCCACCGGATCCATACCTTCCCACCATTTTCCTTTTCCATCCAGGATCGTTTGCAGCGCATCATAAGGTACACCCTGTTTCGGGCCTCTCCTGTCGCTGGTGTAGCGCACCGGCATGAACTGGCCCCAGGTTCGAGGCGGCGTATTATGAAAACCAATACCGAAACGCAGACCGCGCTGACGTGCGATTTTTTCCCATACGCCGACAATGTCCACCTTGGGTCCGACATTTGCGCTGTTCCATGGCTGATAGGTCGAATCCCAGCAATCGAAGTTGTCGTGGTGAACACCCATGGCCATAAAGTAACGGGCCCCCATCTCAATATAGAGATCCATCAATTCGTCCGGGTCCCATCGGTCAATGACCCAGTTATGGCAGATGTCCTTATAGCCGTATTCCGAGGGGTGGCCGAAGTGTCGGAGATGGTGGTTGTATTGCCGGTGGCCTTCCATGTACATGCCGCGCGCATACCAGTCGCCCTGTTCGGGCATGGATTGCGGACTCCAGTGAGACCATGCGCCGAACTTGGCTTCACGCCACCACTGCGGCACAACATAACGTCGGCTGATCGCTTCCCAGTCGGACGAATAGGGACCGTCAGCCACCGGCAGCGGCGGCAGATTCCAGATATCCGGCGGCAATCCCAAATCGCCGACACCGACAATGATCTGATCGATATTGACCGCAACATCATCCGCCATCCGACTTAGTGTCACCTCGCCGCCGGCAGGTATCCGGACATCAATTATCCCGTAGAGAAACGAACCGGCAGCAGCGCCTGAGGAATGGACGTTCACCTTGCGCGCCGGCTGATCGTTGACCGCAACGCTGATCGTGCCCACTTCCACCGACGCATAGCGAATCGCCATTTTCTCGGCGGCAGGAAGGTCGGTAAACTTAAGGCCCTGGCCGTCGCTGGTCAAACCGACCAGATAACCTCCGGATGCCGTACTGTCGGCCATCTTGGGGGCACTGCCGACAGGATCGGCGCTTTCAGCCTCAAATACGTGCCTTTCGGCCGCAAGGGCCGAAGCAGAAGCGGCAAAGAAAATCAGGAACCCACCCAAGAGGATTCGGACATCGTCAACAACGTTGCAGCAAACAGGTGTCATCATAAAGTTCCTAATTAAAAGGTAAAATCTCCGGAGCATCCGGCCGAAGCAGGCGCACGTCATACAATCCCCCGGCCAGTCCCCGAGGTGCGGTAAACCGAACCGTAAGGCGACCGCTTCCGGCGGCCTGAAGTATCTCGGCGGGAATCGGATAGCGTTTTTCAACAAAGTGATTCGGTTTTTCGCCGGTCAGCCGTTGGGTGGCGATCCGTGTCCCGTTGACCAAAATATCAAATTGCCGACCGCGGTCATCACCGGAGTAAGTCACCGACAGAATGACCTCCTCGGCGCCCCGCGGATCAAGGGTATATTGAATCCAGGAACCGTGACGCCAGCGGCGACCGTTGTGAATGCCCGTGTCCATGCCTTCGCCCTGAAGGTCATGTTCGACTTCGGGCTGCTGCTCACCTACCGCTATCCAGTCGATAGTCGCCGCTTCGCGCGCCTGCCGGGCACGTTCCTGGGCGGCGAGTTTTTCCTTCCTGGCTGCAATCTGTTCGGCAGTAGTAAGCTCCCAATACATCTGATAGCGACGCTCATGCAGCCGGAAAAACGGCATCAGCGGCAAGCCTTCAGGCTCGGCCGGTTCAATGATATCCTTGATACGGAAATGCAGCGGTCCGGCAGTGCGATCTTCAACCACATGCGCAAGCACTTCCGCTTCCGTCGCAAGCAGCGTTGGCACCCTGTCCAGCGGAATCATCGGGCCATGTGCCACCTGCCCCATGCGACTGCCATCGGCAAACAGGCCGTCCAAACGATCCGTACCGCCGGGCTTTGCCAAAACGATCGGGCCATACAGAAAAGCCACCCAATCGGAGCCATCGGGCAAACGCTCAGTTCGCAGATGCATGGGAAGCTCCACCTCGACCGTATCGCCGTCGTTCCATTCCCGCCGAATGGCGGCATAGGAAGATGGCGTTGACTCGACGTCGATGGATTGACCGTTGACCTTGATCGCAAACTCATCCGCCTTGACCCATGCGGGATGGCGAATATTCAGCGCAAAAGTGGCTGGTTTCGGAAGTTGAAGACGAAGCCGTGTCCGCGGCTCGTCCGGAAATTTCGTCTCCTGTCTCAGCACCAATCCGCCCACATTCAGGGAAAGCTCCGAGGGAATAAAGAGATTCACATATAACTGGTCATTTGCCTGAGCATAAATAAACGCACCATATCGGCCGGGATTTTCCATCCCCGTTCCGACGCAGCACCAGAAGGCCACCTCAGGCTGAGAATAGACCCGATAGTGATCCGGACGGATTGAGGTAAAATAGACATACCCGGGCTTGTGGGGATGGATGGAGGCCAGGATATGATTGTAAAGGGCACGCTCGTAATAATCAGCATAAGCGGCCTTCGGTTCGGCCTTAAACAGTTCCTCGGTCAGCCTGAGCATATTGTAGGTATTGCAGGATTCAGGTCCTTCCCGGTGCGCGATCATGCCGCTGAAGTCCTTGGGATCATTGAAATGCTCGCTGACGCTGTTGCCGCCAAACGCCACACTGCGGTTCTGCGTAACGGTTTCCCAGAAAAACGAGGCCCCGGTGTGCATCTGATCATCGTTGGCCAACTCTGCGATGCGCTGCATCCCGATGATTTTGGGGATCTGGGTATTGGCATGAAGACCGGTAAGCCTGTCTTGGCGATTTTTTAGCGGCTCGAAGATTCTCCGATGGTTGAACCGTTTGGCCAGATTAAGATAGTTCTGGTTTCCGGTAATCGCATAGACATCGGCCAGCGCCTCGTTCATCCCGCCGTATTCCACATCAAGCATTTGCTGCATCTGAGCATCGCTCAGGCCGGAGGTAAGCTGTTCGCACCAGTCTGTATAACGGACAAGCAAATCGCGCGCCTTTGGATTGCCTCCAAGCAGATAAGCATCCCGAAGCCCGGCGTACATTTTGTGGAGATTATACCAGGGCGCCCACCTGCGGTGCATCAGTCCGACATCCCCCTCTGCGACGCGGCTCCAGTAGTCTTTGCTTTGCGACACACCGCCCAGATAGCCGTTGCCGCCCGCTTCCTGGATGACGGCCAGCTCATCGATCATATAATCCAGTCGGCGTTTGAATTCGCCGTCCGGGTCGGCTCCCGATGCCATCATTTGCGACATGGCCGACAAATAATGCCCGGCAGTGTGCCCCTCCAGACCCATGCTTTCCCAGTTACCGTAAGGCTGCGCCTTGGGCGGCAAACCCGCCTCACGCCGAAAGGGCACCAGCAAACGGTCAACGTCGTGAGCCAGGAGATACTGACGATTGATCTGAACCGCCTCGGAAAAAGGACTCTCAAGCAGCCGGACATCGCTCAATGAAAATAACTGAGCCGACGACTTTTTCACCTTCGGGGGAAGGGAGACGCCCTCATCGGTTTGCGTAATGGGCTGGATGGTTCCATCGGCATTAAAGTAAAGATGTTCCACACGGACGCTCCGTCGGCAGTCGCCGCCGGGAACGCCATTGATTGTGGCCGAGCCGCAGTGGTAAAAGAAATACCACTGACCCTTAAACTCGATAACCGCCGGATGGATGGTAAAGCCGACCTTTGCCGAACCGGTTACCAGCCCGCGATAGGTCCATGGCCCGGTCACTTTCTCTGCCGTGGCATAGGCGATCTTTTCCGGCGGATTACCGGGCACGTCCGCGGCATAGACATTGTAGTACATATCCCCTCGTTTGAAGAGCCAGGGGCCTTCTGCAACATTTTTGTGCGGTATTTTTTCGATCGGCCCATCGAGTTCGATCATGTTGGGTTTGAGTTTGACCAGATAGAAGTCGCCATTGCCCCACATCATCCAGGCAGTGCCGTCATCGTCGATAAACACGGCCGGATCGATGTCGGCATTGGGACGACTCGAATCCGTGGTCATATCGTCGGTAATAAGCGGGGTTCCGCGGGCATCCTTGAACGGACCCAGCGGATTATCCGCAACGGCCACTCCGATACAGTGTTCATTGTTGTTATTGCGGCGTAATGTTGTATAAAAATAGAATTTACCGTCCTTTTCAATCATGTGAGCAGCCCAGGCGACATTAGGCCGGGCAAACGAAAATTCCTCCGGTCGCATAACGGGACCGTGTGCCGTCCAGTTCTGCATGTCCTTCGAGGAATAGCACAGCCATTCCGGCATAGTGAAAAACTGCCCCTCTTTGGCGTTGTCGCGACCGACATAGACATACACCGTATCGCCGACAACCAGAGCCGCCGGGTCAGCCGTAAAAACGTCACGAAAAATTGGATTGCCGCCAAAACACTGGCAAACCACTGTCGTCAGCGCAATAAATGCCGCCAATTTCATACCTCGTGTCACACTGCCACCCATACCTTTCTTCATAAACTTTTTGTCAAGTTCAAACAGGAAAACAAATACCTGAAACGTGCTTATTGATTTCGCATTCCATCGTACATTGTGAAATTCCAATAGACCGAATAACGCTGCCGATGAAGTTCATAGAGCGGTCGAAAGAGAATTCCATCCGCCGGTCCTGCGCCGCGGGCCTTGAAGACCAGCGGCTCGCCTGTAACCGGCTCAAGCCAATCGGCGGGATTTGCGGAGGCGGATTTGATTTCCGGAACGGGCACCGGCGGCCTTCTCAAGTAGGCGTCCTTATCAGCGTGATCGTTTGGCATATTCTCACGTCCCAGTTCGCCGGCCAGTAGTACCGGACCCCAAAAAACCGACACCATCGACGGCGAATCTTTTGCGTGCTCTAACCGAAGTTCGGCAGGCAGCGTGAGCGTGACGACGTCGCCGGTTTTCCATTCCCGATTCAGCGCCACATAGGCAGACGGCTTGTCCGTTCGTGTCATCTCCTCACCGTTCAACGTCAGCAGGGCCGGCCCGGAAATCCAATGCGGAATACGGAAATTCAGCGTCACCGATTTCTCGCTGCCCTGCACGATGGTCAAGCGTACCGGCTCGCCCTTCGTGATGTCGCCTTCCTGACGCAACACGAGCTCGGCATCCTGCCAGTTCAGTTCCGATGGAATATAGAGATTTATCCAAAGCGTGTTGTCACATCCGAAATAAATGCCCTCGTTGTAACGCGATGCGTTTTCGATGCCCGTTCCCACGCAGCAATGTGTCCCATCCAGGTAGGTACGGAAATGCCCGTACAACGGCGTAAAATAGGTCACCGCACCGGTGTCCGGCGCCACCGTAGCCAGCAGATGATTATAGAGCGCCCGCTCGAAATAATCGGCATATTCGGCGCGCGGCGCGCGTTCGAAGAGACGTGCGGTGAGTTTCAGCATGTTGTGCGTATTACAACTTTCAGCCGTCGTCGCCGGCAGCGACTTTTGATCGTCAATGGACGGACCGGTTTCTACACCGGGTTTATCAAACCATTCTTTGAACGAATTGCCGCCAATCACAAAACTGTGCTGCTGTGTTACCATCTCCCAGAAATTCTTCGATGCATTCTGTTCGTGAAGGCTGCCGGTAAGATTGGCGTAATGCGCAATGCCAACCGCCTGGGCAATGTGTGTATTGGCATGCAGTCCGGTCAGCTTGTCTTTACCGGCTGCAAGCGGATCGATAAACCAGGGGCGATTGAACTTTTGGGCTGTTACCAGATATTTTTTCTCGCCCGTAATCGAATAAAGCGCAGCCAGCGCATCGCTCATCGCGCCGAATTCGTTGTGCGGATTGCGGCTGCCGTCCGTGCGGAATATCCTTTCGATCTCCTGCGGCGTGAGCGCTGCAAGCCGTTTCTCGAAATAGTCCGCCATCTTCACCGCAACGTCCAGCGCCTGGGTATTGCCGAGATAACAATAGGCATCCAACAGGCCAGCCATTATTTTGTGAACCGTGTAGTATGGCACAACCACTCCGGTATTGTCCGCCGGCTGGCCTTCAAGGTATTCAAATGCCCCGATCGGAAACGCCGCAAGGTAGCCGCCCTGATTTAACGCCGTCTGGCATTTTGCCAGTTCGGCGACGATATAATCGGCCTTGTCTTTGAATGACACATCACCTGTCCCCGCCGCCATGCGTGACGCCGCAGAGAGGTAATGCCCCGCCATGTGGCCGCGAATGAACCCGCTGTCCCACGAGCCATATCCGGCAGTCACGCCTTGCGGCTGCGGCAGCCTCGCCAGCTCACGGTAATGAAACAGCAGCCGATCCGGATCCAACCCACCAACATAACCGCTGCGGTGAAGTTCCTGACGCTCATAAAAGGGACTGCCCGGCAAAAGCCTCACCTGGGCGGCATCCAGTTCTTGTATCGCAGAAACACAGGGCTGAGCCAGCGTAATACGAAAAACGGTTAATGAATTGGCCGGAGCCGAATAAGAGAAACCCGACTTGATGGTCCGGCTCGACGTTTCGGGCTTGATGACCGGGGTCTTGCCGTCTTCGTTCACCGCATCAGGATCAGGGCCGGTCAGCACTGTTTTGACCGCGTCCATTGAGACATCTGACGGCAATCCATCCAACTGAACATTGATTTCTCTGGGGCTATCGTTACCATTAACAATCTTGACAATCACATCGCCGGTCTTCGAATCCCTTACCGACGAGGCGGCCAGTCGCCGCGTATCGCCGTCGCTGAACACGGTGTCAAGATAGCGGTCGCCGCTGTTCTGTCCAAAAAGCTGCTGGACATAGTAATTGGCCGACAGGTACACATTTGTCGCGTCAAAATATATCAAATCCGGCTCCCACTGTGTGTGACCGCGTCGGGCCAGCAGCGGAGCATAGGAGGTAAACCACACCACATCGCCGTTGCGTTCAAACCCGGTCAGTCCCGCCGCCTCGGCAATAGCCGATCGCAGCGTATTGCGCCGCCCCCGATCATGAGCAGCGTACTCACCGACATAAACCTTCGCGTGGTTGCGGTCATAGGTATCGTAGCGATTGAGATTGTCCCAGAACCACTGCGGGTTGACATAATAATGCTCGTCAACCATTTCGAGATTAAGTTTCCTGGCAAACGCCCAGCCATTATCAAAATCCTCACCGCTTGCAAAAGGACCGGAGGTGCCGATCACGACGATTTCGGGATGTTTCTCCTTGATCGCCTCGTAGATCATCTTGAAACGTTCCTCGAATAGTGGCGTGACGGCCTCTTCGTTGCCGACGCCAAGATACTTCAGTCCAAACGGTTCCGGATGGCCGGCCGCGGCGCGCTTGGCGCCCCACTTTGAAGTCGCCGGGCCGTTGGCCCATTCGATCAGATCCAGCACATCCTGGATGTACGCCGGCATTTCGTCCATAGGCAGACCTTCCTGCCCGCGGCCGGGCGAATGGCCCGCGTGCTGACAGGATACCCCGGCGCTGACAATGGGAATCGGCTTGGCGCCGATGTCCTTACAAAACTGGAAGTACTCGAAATACCCCAGCCCCTTCGACTGGTGATAGCCCCAGGCGTAATTGGGACCGGACCGTCGCTGCTCCAGTGGACCGATGGTGTCTTTCCAGTTATAGTACCGCCGGATGCCGCCGGCGTGAACCAGGCAGCCGCCGGGAAAACGTACAAACTTCGGGTTGATATCGGCAATCGCCTGCGCCAGATCCGCACGAAGCCCGTTGGGCCGGTTGCGAAATGTGTTTTCCGGGAACAGCGAAACCATATCGATACAAATCCCGCCCTGCTCGTGGGCCAGCAATACAAGACGCGCGTCGTTGACCGTGCGGGTCGGGGTCAGGGCCATGCTCACCTGCCTCCACTGGCGACCCAGGATTTCTGTTTTGGCTTCCGCAAGTACCTGACCATCTCTGGTTTCCAGACGCAAGGTGACGGGCATTGGTTTGCTGTGGTCCCCCCGTCCCCACATGATTCCCATAAATGCCTGGTAGGCCCAAAACGACGCATTGTAGGTCTGGCCTTCTTTCAGCGGAATACCGCCGAATCCACTGTTGGCGATACCCACGCCATCGCCGGGCGTGCGAACTTGCAGCAGTGCATAAGTGGGATTGTTCACGTGGATCGGCCGTGCATTGGACACACTGACCGAACCGTCGCCGTCGCCGCGTTTCTGGAGTTCCCAAAACGCCAGTGGATGCCAGTCCGACCGCTCGGTCGGGCTGTATTCGAACGAACGATTCTGAATCAGCTCTGCGTACAATCCGCCGTCCGCAGCGTAATTGAGATCCTCAAAGAATATCCCCATCAGATACGGGCTGATCGCTTTACCCGGCTGACCAGCCTGAACCGTCAGCTCAACGGATTGGGCCAAAACAACCGAACCGGCCAATAACATAAAACCGACCAACAGACTGGCCAGTTGTTTGTTTTGACTGGTACGTGATAAATGAAAAATCATCGTCATCTCCTAATTGAGTTTGTGTTTCGACAGGTAATACGTACCGTCCGGCACAGGCACACCGAAGTCCGGCATGCCGTCTTGTTGCCAATTCACAATCTGGGCACGTGTATGACGGTCGGGGTTGGCCAGGCTGCCGCCTTGGATTTCTTTGTAATTTCGCGCGTGATAGAACATTATCACCGTTTGGCCGTCAGGCGTAGTGGTAAAGGAATTGTGGCCCGGGCCGTACTGGCTCGTGGCATCACTGCTCTTGAAGACCGGCTCTTTGGACTTGGACCAGGACTTGGGATCAAGCAAGTCCGCATCGGCATTGGCTGTCAGCAGTCCCATGCAGTAATTGGCATCTGTCGCGCTGGCCGAATAGGTGATAAACACTCTGTTATTCCTGACCAGTGCCGCCGGGGCTTCATTGACCCAATAGACCTGCTGTTCCCATTCATATTCCGGACGCGACAGGATCACCTGTTTGTCTTCAAGTTCCGTTGGTGATTTCATTTTGGCGATCATGATGTTCGTTCCCAGTATATCAGGCTCGACCTGACACCAGACAAAGTAGCGATGCCCGTTGTGTTCAAAGGTCGTCGCATCCAGTGAGAACGTATCCCATTTAGTCATAATCCGCCCGGCCACTTTCCATTCGTCGTTCAGCGGGTCATCGCCGGTACACACCAGCGCATGAGGACGAATGGAATCCCAGGGCTTGCCGCCTTCGCCGGCTGAGACATAGACATACCATTTACCGTCGATAAAGTGTATTTCCGGTGCCCAGATAAGCCCACCCAGCGGCCCGTCGGACGGTCGCGTCCAAACAACTTTGGCCTCTGCCGAGGCAAGCCCGCCGATGGTGCGTGCCCGGCGAAGCTCAACACGATCATAGGATGGAACCGTGGCCGCCATATAATAGTAACCGTCATCATGAAGGAGCACATGCGGATCCGCCCGCTGCGGCACAATGGGATTGGTCCAGTCCGGAGTCATTTGCTTTGGCCCTTCAGACAGCACGCTGATCCCCTCTGTCGTTTGGGTATTTCGCACCAGAAAATCCACAATCAATCGCCGACTGTCATTATCAAAGAACGGAGGCCCTCCGTGTCCGGCACCGTGTAGAATCTTCATAGTCACTTCCCCGACGCCCGCTTCCATCAATGCGTTGGCCAGAATGAGGCTTTGACCCAATGGAACAAGCCGGTCGTTGTCGCCGTGCATAATTAAAAAAGGCGGATCGTTTTTGTCGATATACGTTAGCGGGTTGGCGGTTTTGGCCAGCTCAAGTTTCTCCTTGATCGGGCCGCCTAAAAGCAGCGATTCAGGGGCATTGGGTGCGCCGTAATCAAACGTACTGTCCGGATCGGCATGCTTGCCCATCTGTGCAAGATCCGTCGGGCCAAACATATCCACAACGGCCTGCACGCGGCTGGAAACACCCTGATGACCCAAGTCGCCTTCCATTTCGCTGACATCGCCGCTGGTGCCGATAAAGGCGGCCAAGTGACCGCCGGCCGAATCGCCGCCGACAGCAAATCGTTCGGGATCAAAATTATATTTGACGGCATTGGCACGCAGAAAACGTACAGCGGCCTTGCAGTCATGAGCCTGAGCCGGCCAAACGGCGTGCGAGGAAAAACGATATTGGATGCTGGCAACGGCAAATCCCTTCTCGACCAGAAACAACACCGGAGGATTGGCCTGTGTCCCGGCCATCCACGCCCCGCCGTGAATCCAGACCATCAGCGGCAATGGCTCATCGGACGATCTTTCGGGAAGATAGATATCCAGTACTTGATTCGGGTGACCGCTTTCGACATAGGGAATATGTCGCAACGCCTGGACACCCGATGCCTGCCCAGCCGGCTCGGCTAAAGACATCCCACCGATGCCGCCACACAGCATCACCGCCGCAGTAAACCGCAAGGTTCGTGTTATTTTCATTGCACCATTCCTTTGTCTATTTGCGTTCAGCGTTAAAAATGATTCGGCGTCAGACGTCGGGATTGTCCTTTTCGCAGAGTCACTTCGCATATTTCGGTTCCGTAACGGACCTTGCAGGTTGTGCCGCCGACGCTGGTAATGCGGGCGGCGGTCAGTTCGCCGTCGTGCCACTCGATATCGACTTCAAAGCCGCCGGGAGCGCGCAGGCCTCGGATAGAGCCTGACGGCCAGGCCTTCGGCAGCGCCGGCAGCAGGTCGATATAGCCGGCATGCGACTGCATCAGCATCTCGGCGATGCCGCTGGTCGCGCCGAAGTTGCCGTCGATCTGAAACGGCGGATGCGTGTCAAACAGATTCGGCAGCGTACGCTGGGGCGTCAACTGATTACTCAGCATAAAATAGGCGTGATCGCCGTCCAGCAGGCGTGCCCAGAAGTTGATCTTCCAGCCCATCGACCAGCCGGTACCGCCGTCGCCGCGCATCTGAAGCGATTTTTTGGCGGCGGCAAACAGTTCCGGCGTATCCTGTGTGATTTCACTGCCGGGATGAAGCCCCCACAAATGCGAGACGTGGCGGTGCTTTTCATTGGGGTCGTCCTTGTCTTCGAGCCATTCCTGAAGCTGGCCGAGACGGCCGATCTGGTTGGGGGCAATCTGCGCCCGCATCTCACGAAGCGTTTTTCGGAAATCGGCATCGACACCCAAAATTTCCGAGGCTTGAATACAATTCGCAAACAACGCGCGAATGATTTGATGGTCCATCGTCGGCCCCATCACCAACCCTCCCAGTTCCGGCGAGTTGGACGGCCCGGAAATCAGCCAGTTCTCTTCGCTGCGCGGGTCTTGGATCAAATAATCAACAAAGAATTCGGCGGCCTTCTTCATAATCGGATACGCCCGATCGCGCAGAAACGCTTTGTCCAGCGTATATTCATACCGCCACCAGAGATGCTGACACAGCCATGCCCCGCCGGTCGGCCAGATGCCGTGATTGGAA
>JBNRMN010000093.1:0-4190 GCA_050309605.1 Anaerohalosphaeraceae bacterium | reverse complement strand
GCTGGAGGCGCGGGGTGGCGGCGGCGTCGCGGTCCAGTTCGTCGATCTCGCGTCCGGTCAGGCCGAGGTCGCTGAGGTAGTGGCTGTTGCTGCGGTGGGCAAACCCCGGCGTCATCACACTTCGCCGCCCGTAGGCGTCATACTCATACCGCTCCACAATGCCGTAGTCGGTCAGCATCGCCGCCGGGCTGTACAAATGGTCGTGCAGATAGTAGTACCAGATCGAAGGCGTCCCGTTAACCACCCACTCAAACCCCAGCACCTCGTCGATGGTGTTGCCATAGAGGTAATTGCGGCTGAGCGTCAAACTCGCATACGCCTGACTCCAATACCCCTGCGTCAACACCTGCCACTGATCGTTGTACCAGTACCGACGCACCGCATCCACCTGCCCGTCAGCAAACGACCGAGCCTCAATCCGACGGCCCAGGGCATCGTAGGCGTATCGCGCGACGTCGATTTCCGTCTGGCCGCTGAGTTTGTAGATGCGGGTGGTCCGGTTCTCGTAGTCATAGACGTACCGATAGCCGTCGTGGTCGCCTGTGAGATTGCCCGCGGCGTCATAGTCCAGCGGCTGGCCGTCCACGGCCGTATAGCGGTTGGTGATATTCGGCGTGTCGGTCGCATACACCTGGTCGGCCCCGCTCCGCAGGTTCACGGTCGTGCGATTGCCCAAATCGTCCATCCCAAACACCTCGCCTTCGCTCAGTACGCCCACCAGATACTCGGCCTCCGTCAGCCGATCCAGATGATCATAGCCGAAGGCATTATACGGGACATTTTGCCGATGTTCAAACGTTATTTTTTCGATATTATTTGGATTATCGATATGACATTGTGGGTTTAAGGTTTTTTGGAAGCCCATCAGAACCATACAAAATCTGGTTTTAATGCGATTTCGATGAATTATTGCATCTTGGCGCGGTTTGTCTTGAAATCGACAGCACAAAGCAGTACACTATATTATTTATGTCAATTTTGAAACCGAAACAGGGAGTAATTCGATGAGTAAAAATCTTGCGATCGCCGGTGTAACCGGCGCGGTAGGACAGGAATTTTTGAATATTCTGGCCGAGCGGCAGTTCCCGTTCGCTTCGGTCAAGATGCTGGCCAGCTCTCGGTCGGCGGACAAAAAAATTACGTTTATGGATAAAGAATATACGGTCGAGGAACTGACCACCGACAGTTTTGACGGTGTGGACATTGCGCTGTTCTCGGCCGGCGGGGCGCGCAGCCGGGAATTCGCGCCGGCGGCAGTCAAGGCCGGGGCCGTCGTGGTGGATAATTCCTCGGCGTTTCGGATGGACCCGGACGTACCGCTGGTTGTGCCGGAGGTCAACGCCGAGGCGATCAAACAGCACCAAGGCATCATTGCCAATCCGAACTGTTCGACGATCATCGCCAATGTGCCGCTATGGCCGCTGCACAAGGTCAACCCCGTCAAACGGCTGGTGGTCAGTACCTATCAGGCCGCCAGCGGCGCGGGCCAATCGGCAATGCTTGAGATGATACAGCAGGCCCGCGAAGTGCTCGATGGCAAGCCGGTCACCTGCAAGACGCTGAAGTATCAGCTTGCGTTTAATGTGTATTGCCACGACTCAAAGATCGGGCCGAACGGCTACAACGAAGAAGAAATGAAGATGGTTCACGAAACGCACAAGATCTTCAGTTGTCCTGAGATGGCCATTACGTGTACCTGTGTGCGTGTGCCGGTGATGCGGACGCACTGTGAGAGCCTGAACATCGAGTTTGCAAACCCGATCACACCGGATGAGGTGCGAAATCTGCTGGCTGACGCTGCGGGTGTGTCGATCATTGACGACCGTGAGAACAATCATTTCCCGATGCCGGTGGATGCCACAGGCAAAGATGATGTGTTTGTCGGACGAATTCGGCAGGATGAGTCGATTCCCGACAACCGCGGGATCAATTTGTGGATTGCCGGCGACCAAATCCGCAAAGGGGCAGCTCTGAATGCGATTCAGATTGCCGAACTCCTTTAGAAACCGGAACTCGGAAGGCAGAATTCAGAGGGCAGAAGTCAAATGAAGGCTTCTGTCCTTTTTCGTTTATGAACAGTCGCAGAATCAAACTGGTTGTCCACTATGACGGCACGGCGTATCACGGCTGGCAAAAGCAGCCGGGGGCGCCGACGATTCAGGGGACGCTCGAAAAGGTGATTGAAAGACTGTGCGGCTCGGCGGTGAACGTGGTCGGATCGTCGCGCACGGACGCCGGCGTCCATGCGCTGGGGCAGGTGGCGCATATGGATGTAGATTCGCCCGTGCCGACGGAGAATATGGTTCGGGCGTTGAACCATTTACTGCCGGACGATATCGCTGTTGCCGACGCTCAGGATGTGCCGGATGATTTTGACGCCATCAGCAGCACCCGAAGCAAACGGTATCGTTATACGATCTGCACCAGTGTGATTCGGCCGATTCAGCGGATTCGCTATTGCTGGCATCGGCCGGGGCCGTTGGATACCGAGGCAATGAAACGAGCCGCGGCCCGATTGGTCGGCACGCACGATTTCAAATCCTTTGCCTCGGCGGCCGATACCCGTGAAAGCTCGGTGCGAACGGTGCTGGAATGCTCCATCCTCCAAAAAGATGATGAAATTTTTGTGGATGTTGCGGCGACGGGCTTTCTATATAATATGGTCAGAAACATCGTCGGTACGCTGGTCGAAATCGGTCGGGGCCGATGGGAGCCGGAACAGATCGACCGCATCCTGGCGGCCAAAGACCGCGCCGCCGCCGGCCCGATCGCACCGGCGTCGGGATTATGCCTGATGGACATTCAATATTAAAAACCTAATGAATAAAATTCGCTTTCGGTCGGGTTTTTTATGCATATCATCCACATCATAACACGGTTGATTCTCGGCGGGGCGCAGGAAAACACGCTGATTACCTGCAAACTGCTCGCGCAGCGCGGCCATCGGGTCACGCTGATTACCGGCCCTGCCATCGGTCCGGAAGGCGCATTGTTTGAGCAGACGCAAAACGCCGGCTATGAGGTCATTGTGCTCAATGAGCTAATTCGGCCCATCCGATTGCATCGTGATTTGAAGGCGTATTTCAAGCTCAAGCAGACACTGCAACAGCTTGAGCCGGACATTGTACATACCCACTCGGCCAAGGCGGGTATTCTGGGGCGTTTTGCAGGTGGGTCGCTGAAGGGTCAACTGCCCGGCAAGCCTCGTTCATTGCCGCGGGTCGTGCATACGGTTCACGGGCTGGCATTTCATCCCTATCAAAGTCATTTGCTTAATGCCCTGTATATTCTCATTGAGCGCGCCGCCGGTAAACGCACCGATGCGTTCATTACGGTGGCCGATACGATGACCGAAAAGGCCAAAGCCGCCGGTATCGGTCTTGATAAGCCCTGGACAACGGCGTATTCGGCCATTGAAGAAGAAGCGTTTTTGACACCGCCGTCTGAAGCACAGATCATCGAATTTCGTCAGAGCCGCCAAATTCCCCTTGACGCAACGGTATTTGTCTGTATCGCACGGATTGCCGAGTTGAAAGGACACGAGTACATTATCGAATCGGCCAAGCGGCTGCGTCGAGAATACCCCAATTGTTACTGGCTGTTTGTCGGCGACGGCGATTTGACCGAAGCAACAAAGGCCAAAATCCACAGCGAAGGCTTGCAGGATTGCTTTCGCTTCACCGGTCTTGTGCCGCCGGACGAAATTCCGATGATTCTTCATGCCTCGGATATACTGGTGCATTGTTCGCTGCGTGAGGGCCTGGCGCGAGTGTTGCCGGAGGCAATGCTGTGCGGCAAGCCGGTAATCAGTTTTGATATTGACGGGGCCAAAGAAGTAGTTACCCCGCAGACAGGGTTTCTGACCGAACCGGAAAATGTTGGGCAGTTGATTCAGGCCTGTCAAAAACTGCTGGATAATTCGGCACTGAGCCGTTGGCTGGGAGAAAACGGCCGCACCTTTGTTAAAGAAAAATTTGCACCTGAGACAATGGTGGATACCATAGAACAAGTGTACTGTGATATAGTAAAAAGTGGATGATTTTTGCAAGTTTTGTGTTTTATGTTTCGTATCCGTTCACAGTTTTTAGCAGATTAATGAGGGGTATTTTTTATTACTCCAGTGAGCAACAACTGATTCATGGATAAAGTCAAAGACATTTTGACCCTGCTTTTTACAGGTTGCGATGGTT
>JBNRMN010000092.1:0-81927 GCA_050309605.1 Anaerohalosphaeraceae bacterium | reverse complement strand
CCTCGTTTAACCCGTTGATCCGCGACCGCTTCGTCGTTCGATAGGGATAGCCGACGTGGTCCGGGATGTCGTCGTCGTGGTAGCCGTCATCGCCGTCGTGCGGGATGAAATAGGCGTATTCGAGCGGCGTATCCAGCCCCGGGTCGGAGGTGTCGCTCTGCATAAACAGCGTCCCGTCGGGGAACGTGTGCTCCGGCGAGTCGGGCGACCAGTGGTCAAAGCGATATGCTCCCAGACGCAGCGTTTGCGCCGCCGGATACACCAACAGCCGAAACCGTGTTTCCAGCGGCGGATTGTGGCCGTCTTCGGCGGTAACCGTAATCACTGCATCGCCGCGATACAGCGGCGCAAGCGTGAGCCATTGGCCGACAACCGACGTCTCGGCCACAAAGGGTTTGTCCGCCTGGGCGGCAAAGGTCAGTTCGTCGCCGTCCGGATCAGTAAAATAAGCCGACAAGTCGATCTGAACGGGCGCGTCCTCAATCGCCTCGGTAAACGGCAGCGGCGCGGTCAACTGCGGCGGCTGATTCGTACCCGCCAGCGGCACGCCGTCCAGGACGATATTGTCAAAGCGGTTGTTGCCGGATGTGCCGCCGTCGCCCTGCTCAAATTCAATTTGCACGGCAAAGTAGGGGTTGTCCGCCACACCGGCGATGTGTGCAAAATCAAACTGATGCAGCTCGGGCGCGGCGTCAAAGACGGCAATCGTTCTGAACGGCTCAAAGTTGTCGCCGTCGATGCTGTATGAAATTGTCTGAATGCCGGCGCCTTGTCCGGAACGCCGGGTTTCATAACTCAGCACAATATCTTTATAACCGGTTGTGCCAAGCCGCAGCGTCACCGCTGCGCCCAGCGGATTGTTGATACGCAGATGAGCGCCGATCGGCTCATCCAGTCGATTGTTCAGCCCTTCAAAGTCCTGACCGGTTCCGGTGGTGATTTCCGTTGTCGGGCCGGGTGCGATAATCATCTCGGCCTGGTCGAGGCTGTAGGTTGGCAGCAGGGTGTCATTAAAACTCCAATAGTGCATCAAACGCAGATTCGGTTCGGCTCGGCCGGGCGTGCCGTCGCGCAACACCCCGGCCTTCCAGTACGTCATCTCATTCCACAGCGTGTAATGGCTGTGTAAATCGGCCCAGAACACCAGTGCATAACCAAGCCCGTCGGTAGCGGGATACCACTGGTCGCTATAGACAAAGTCCAGAATTGCGTCGCCGGTATGGTCGGCCAGGGTAAGTCGTTCGCCGCTGTTGGACAGTTGGCCGTCATAGCCGCCGAAAACCTGCGTATCCGGTGCAACCGCGTATCGGGCGCAAAAGGCGTCCGGATTCTTGGCGAGCACAATAGATTCGCCGGACGCGATCTGCGCATCGGCGGGGAAGGTGAAATAAATCCCGTCGCTGAACCGAACGCCGGCCAGCGGCAGCATTTCCTCGCCGATGTTGGTCAATTCGACGTATTCATAGTCCTGTGTCGGCCACGTGGAGACGTCCAATGGCGCTGGATTGTACATCAATTCCGTGATGCGCAAAACCCGCTGGGCATCGCTGGGGTTGCCTTCATAAGTTTTGCTGTTTACTACACGACCGGCAGCATCAACCAGTTCGACGGTATCGCCCCGATTGGACAAGCGCCCTTTGTAGTTGCCTTGAACAAACAGCCCCTGACCGCCGGTCGGACTGCTGTTGCGGCTGCGAAACGCCGCGACGTCGGGCGAGACATACATCACATTCTCTGAGGCAATGACCGTCCCCGGCCGGAAGGTGTGCTCCACGGCGCCGCGAATGTGCCAGCCGCTGATGTCCACCGCATAAGGAGCGGGGTTGATCAGTTGGATAAATTCTTCGTCCTGATTAAACGAAGCGGGGTTATATTCGATTTGACCGAAGATTACTGTCGGCTCGGCCGGTTGGGCATTCGGAATACGGGCTGAATACGATCCGGCAATGGGATAAAAATCGGCGTTGTCCACATGATGTGTAATGA
The DNA here is from genome assembly GCA_050309605.1 of Anaerohalosphaeraceae bacterium. Taxonomy (GTDB): domain Bacteria; phylum Planctomycetota; class Phycisphaerae; order Sedimentisphaerales; family Anaerohalosphaeraceae; genus T3Sed10-213. The sequence goes on along the minus strand of JBNRMN010000092.1, from coordinate 79,941 downwards.
ACAGGTGGTCTCGCCGAACATTCAGATAATCGGTTTTCAAAATGTCAATCGCCATAGCAGGCGTCTGGTCTCGTTGGTAACCACCCTGACCGCCCCACGTCCACGGGTTGGCCCATTTGGCGTAATCCATCGCCAGCTCCGGCTCCATCGCCGCGACCATCTCATCGATTCGCTGCTCCAGTTTGCGCTGGGCGTACGGCGTGTCGGACGGCTGAAGGAGGCTGTCCATCATGGTTCGCAGACGACGTAAATACATTTCCCGAAACGTCTCATTATTGAGCAGTGCATCAATCAAATGGTTCCAGTGATTGTTCCATTCCTTGGCGTCTGCTTTGCCGATAAACGGATGCGAGGGCTTGACGGAAACATCTCTGAAGGGAATCTGATCGTTGGCGGCGTAAATCACGTCGCTGAAGGACCCGCCTGAATCGCCGATCCAGTTTGACCCCCAGGTCAAATCATGATCCCACGGCATAAAAAACCACTCGCCGCTGCCGTCCGAATCGCGATAGAGGTAATGGTTTTTGTGGGGATGGTCGTTTTGATGTACCAGCACCGTCGCCACTAAATAGTTGATGGTGCGGGGCACATCCACCGCGTCAAAGATATAATTGTGCCGTGCCGAGCCGCTCAGGGAATGGATCTGCGAGGCAAAGGTGTCAAAATCCTGACGACCTTCCCAGGTTCGGGTCTTCTTTCGCAGTGAACCACCCGGAACAAAGGTGTTATAGACCTTATAAAGCGCCCCGTCCGGGTCCAGTCCGTGGCGCTGGAGCATTTCTTCTTCCGGCTCTTCAATGAAGATGGAAATACCGAAAAACGCTCCGTTGCGCCGACTGTGTACCGGAAACGACATGCTCGCCGGATTGCCGCACAGATTATACACCTCAAAGGCCAGCGGCTGGCGAATATAGGCCTTGTCGCTGTACGTGCTGTTGATGTTGATTTCTCTGACGGCAGGGTTGTTGTCATCGTAAATAAAATTAAACCCGCGATTGAAATCAAACTTGAAATGTTTTTTGGGCATACCGGCCGTACTGCCGCCGCGAATGCGTATAAAGACATTGTCATAAAAGCGCCCGTTGTAATAAACCGATGCGCGCGTCCCGCCGCGGGTTTCAGAGGCGCCGACGTTTTCAACGAACCATTCAAAGACCGGCATTTGACTGTCCACCTCCGGATCCCTGATCACCGTTCCGTAATACTGCGGCGAATCGGTCGGATGCGGAAACAACGGGTCGCGCGTCAGCCGGCCGGCGGTATCCTCGGCGGTAAAGTACCAGCGCACCATTTCGCCCGGATTGACAGTGTCGGTGGGAATCTGGACGGTATAAATACCGTCGCCGGCGGTTTCATCCGGCCAGACGCCGTCATCCCGCATCGGAAACTGCACTTCCGGATGGAACATCCGACGACCGTGCAGAGTAACGTCAGCCACCGGATCAATATGCTGCGCGATCTCTGCGGTAAGAATGAGGTGTTCACCCGGCTCAGGACGCGGCGGGTTTTCCTCCAGCGGCGTAATCGCCGGACCAATGGCCAGATCCGCGGCGTAATTGGGTCGACCCGGCGTCGGAACGGAAAAATAGCCTTCCAGCCTCTCCTCCGGCGGCGGAATCATCACAAAAGATTCCATTTCGGGCAAGATCAGCAAGTCTGAGCTGTTCAGTGAGCTGTTCAGTCCCTGAATCGCCAATAGATTGGTTCCCCGGCGAAGGTGTTCAATGGCCAGCGTACAATCAAAAACTTCCGGAATCACCGCATCCTCATCAAGATGCTGTCGCGTGGCGCGACTGTTCCATGCGGGCGTCTCCGGGGCGTTGGCACGGGCGATTTCGACGCCGTTAAGCCAGGCGATAAACCCGTCATCATAACGCATCAGCAAATGCAGCTGGGACACTTTTTGAGGTTCGTCCACCTCGAATGGGATTCGAATATACACCGTCGTGTTGGCGCCTCTCATCGCGGAGACATCCAGACCGATTAGATCGGCATAATGGATCGGATCGTTGGGATTGGCTTCATAGCCGACGCCGACCGAGCCGGTCAGCCAGTTTTGGTCATCATAATCATAATAACGCCAACTGTCGCCAAGGGCACTGTCGGAAGGAATGAACGCTTTGGCCGGTGCGCCTTCGGCCAGCAGGGTCGTGGTTTGAATGGCGGCGGTTCCGGCCTCGCTGATCCCGTAAGAAATGTTGGCAAACTGGACAGGATAAACGCCGTATGTATGGGCAATCGTTTGGCCGTCAGGATAGACCAGGGCAAGGTATTCACCCGCCGCAGCCAGTGAAAAATTGGTATGCAGCGGTGCATCCAGGTCGGTGCGGTCTTTGCCGGACGCAAAGACAACCAGATACCCTCCCGCCGGCAGGGTGACATCCGGAAATTGCCATTGGGTCAGGTCGTCCTGGTCGTCTGTTAAATACCAATTTTTCAGAGACATGGGACGATTGGTGGTATTGTGCAGCTCAATCCAGTCGGACGCGTCGCCGTCCTCATCGAGCACATCCTGCGGACGAAGCGGGACGACGGCCCTGTTTCGCGCCATAAATTCGCTGATGATCGCGCCGTCGATGCGCTGTCCCCAATAATCTGCCATGATCGCAAAATCCCGCATATCGACGCCGTCGCGTCCGTCCAAATTCACCGCCGGCGTCGGCTCCGGCTCCAGCCACTCTGAGGCCAATACTAGCAAATCATCCAGTCCAACCGCGCAATCGCCCGTCAGATCGGCCGGCGGGCAATCCTGCCAGGGGCCGGCGGTACGAAACGACCAGATGTCACCGGTTTCGACAACGTCGCCGTCGCGGAGTGCTTCCACCTGCCAGAAATAGGTGGTTTGCGGCTCTAGCGCAGTCGCCCATGCCATGACCGGTTCCGACACCACGGCGGCGACCGGCAGCGGCAGCGAGCGGCCGAAATAAAGCCGATAAGAATCCGCTTGCGGCACAGTCCACCACGATAATTGCACGTCAGTGCGCGGAACTCCCAATGCCTGCAAGGGGGGATAGACAGGCCGAAGTCCCGGATAGGCATACGCCGAGGCAAGATTGTATTTTTGGGCCAAATACCAGCCCACAGCATTTTCTTCCTGTTCGTTGAGCGCGCGGTTATACAGCAGAATCTCGGCGATATCGCCATGCCAGACACGATCTGAAAAACTTCGGTCGCGGCCGATCAGATTCGCCGGCACCGGCGCAAGATTGATCTGGGAGACCAGAGCATGCGACGTGGGTATCGGCGTCGTCAAGCCGTCCACGATCACGCCGTTGACTTTTGTTTGACCTGCATAGACAACGGGCTGGCCCCATTGCTGCGACCAAAATGTTCGATTCTCGCCGCGGTGCCAATTGGCCGGCTCGTTGCCAGGCAGCGCATGGGAGATGAAAGGGCGCCAATTAGGCGTCGCATTGGGGTCTTCGCACAGGACAAAAAAAACGGTGCCCACCTCAGGCAATTCCGGCAATGAAAAATAGTCGTTGATGCCGTCGAACCGAAGAACCGGCTTGCCGTTCAAGACATTGGATATATAAACGGGACGATGTCCGGAATCAGTTTGAAACGCATGGTTGTCATTGCCCGATAAATCCGGCCACATCGAAACAGGGTCTGCCTGGTCGTAGCCGGACAGACCGTCGGCGGCTGCATGAAACAGTAAGCCATCTGCAACCGGAACAGCCGCCGAAAGGGAAACACCGCACAAAACCAAAAAGAAGAGATTGCACCGCCAAAAACCTGTACCAACCATCACTGTCCTCTGATTTAATGGAAAAGCGTACCGTTTATCAGATCCTGACCCCATTTTTCGGCGTTGTCCATGCCATTTTATTATGCAATGACTCTCTGGGCTGAAAATGACGAAGTTTTCTTGCAGAAAAAATAAATTTTGTGCTTATTTACCCCGAGAGAACGATTAGTTGCCCGATCTCCGTAGAACGTTATCATAGCCGATTCAGGCCTGTAATGCAAGAAAAATCGGCCAAATTGAGTCGGATTTTAAGGGTGCCGCGGGCGGGCGACAGTAGGGTTTGAAAAAAGTTGCAAAATGGCGACAGTGTACTATACTATGTGGCTAAACCAGACAGAAAAAGCGACATAAAAGACTGAGAAAATAAACTGACGCAATGGCGGAAAGGCACGATATGATGGATCTGAAAAAGGTCAAGGATGTGATTGATCTGATGAAGGAACACGATCTTGTTGAAATCGAGCTGGTGGACGGGGATTCCAAAATTCACTTAAAGCGCCCCGGTGCTCAAGGTGCGATGGTTCAGGCATCGCCGGTGCCCCAGCCGACGCCGGTGCTTTCCGGCCCGCCCGCCGAGGCGCCCGCTTCGGCTTCGCAAGCGGGATTGATGGAAATTAAATCGCCGATTGTCGGGACTTTTTACCAGGCGCCCAGCCCGGATGCCGAGCCGTATGTAACCATCGGTTCGCGGGTCGAATCCGATACGGTGGTCTGTATTATTGAGGCGATGAAGGTGATGAATGAAATCAAGGCCGAAACCGGCGGGACGATTGTCGAAGTGTGCTGCAAAGACGGCCAGGCCGTCGAATACGGCCAGGTCTTGTTCCGCGTGCGTCCGTAATGCGTCAACCGGCGACGCAGGAATCCTGCAAATGAATCTCAACTGAACAGGTTGGACTGTTATGTTTTCACGAGTACTGATTGCCAATCGCGGCGAAATTGCGCTGCGTATCATTCGCGCCTGCCATGAACTGGGCGTCGAAGCGATCGTGGTCCATTCCGAGGCGGACCGCGAGGCGGCCTATGTGGACGTGGCCGATGGCGCCGTCTGCATCGGGCCGGCCCCTGCCGCCAAAAGCTATCTGAATATCCCGGCCATCATCAGCGCTGCCGAGATTGCGGATGTGGATGCGATTCATCCGGGGTATGGGTTTCTGGCGGAAAATGCGCATTTCGCGGAAATTTGCGGCGAGTGCGGTATTACGTTCATCGGGCCGTCGCCGGACGCGATGCGCCTGCTGGGCGATAAGGTCGCCGCCAAGGAGTTGGCCCGCAAGGCCAAAGTCCCGGTCGTGCCCGGCTCGGAGGGCGAGATCAAAAACGAGGCCGAGGCGATTCAACTGGCCAATAAGATCGGCTATCCGGTGATTTTGAAAGCCGCCGCCGGCGGCGGCGGACGCGGAATGCGCGTCGCCCATAACGATATCAGCTTGCATAAGGCGTTCAGTCAGGCCAGGTCGGAGGCCGAGGCGGCCTTTAAGAACGGCACGCTGTACATCGAAAAATTCATCGTTGAGCCGCGCCATGTGGAAGTGCAGGTCATGGCTGACCAGAACGGCAATGCGCTGCATTTTTACGAGCGCGACTGCACCATCCAGCGCCGCCACCAGAAGCTCATCGAAGAATCGCCGTGTCCGGTGCTGGACGAAAAGACGCGGGAAGAGCTGTGCCGTGCCGCCCTGCGGCTGATCAAAGAAGCCGATTATTACAGTGCCGCAACGGTGGAGTTCCTGCTTGATCGAGACAAACGTTTTTATTTCATTGAGGTCAACACCCGGATTCAGGTGGAACATCCTGTCTCGGAGCTGGTGACCGGACAGGATTTGATCAAGTGGCAGTTGAAAATCGCTTCCGGTCAGCCCCTTGACCTGCGTCAGCGCGACATCCGGCACACCGGTGCGGCGATGGAATGCCGAATCAACGCCGAAGACCCGGCGCACGGCTATGCCCCCTGTCCGGGGCGGATTTCAAAATTCATCGTGCCCGGCGGCCCCGGCGTGCGAGTCGATACCCATTTATGTCAGGGCGCAATGGTCTCGCCGTATTACGACTCAATGGTCGGCAAGCTGATTGTCCACCAGCCGACGCGGGAACAGACCATTGCGACGATGAAGCGGGCACTGCGCGAGTTCAGGATTGAGCCGATCAAGACCACCATTCCGGTCTGCCTGGAAATCCTCTCGCATAACCTGTTCGCCAAAAATCAGGTCGATACCAGCTTTATTGAACGCCACATCGGGACATAGGCCGACAAGACCCAAACAACCGACGCCGACCGCCCCTGTGTCCCGAAAGATCGTAACGATTGAGCCAAACAATCAAAGCAGTCTTTATTCGGGAGTGACAGGATGAAAACGAACAGCACGGCGCGTCGATGTATGTTTGCGGCAGTGATGGTATGTGCAGGGGTCTGCGGTCCGGGCGGACCCGGTGCGGCGGCCCAGCAGACAACCGCCGGATCGATCCCTGATGAAATAGCACCCCTCAGTGCCCCTTTTGAAATGCCTCAGCTCAAACGGCCGGTATTTGCCGACAGGACATTCGATATTCGCGACTTCGGCGCGGCAGAGTGCCGATGGGAAGATGCCCGGCAGCACAAAAGCACCGAGGCGATTCGCCGGGCCATCGAAGCGTGCAGCAAGGCCGGCGGCGGAACGGTTCTCATTCCCGAAGGCCAGTGGCTCACCGGCCCCATCCATCTGAAAAGCCATATTCATCTGCATATTGCCGAAGGGGCGATTGTGCATTTCAGCAACGATTTGGAAGATTATCTGCCGCTCGTTCATGTGCGTTATGAGGGTGTAGAGGCGTACAACTACTCGCCGCTGATCTATGCGCCTCACGTCGAAAATATCGCTGTGACCGGCAAAGGGACGCTTCACGGCCACGGTCGCTGGTGGTGGCAATGGGGCCGGGACAACGATGCGGGCAATCGAGAGCAGGCGGCCAAGCTGCCCCTTGAGCAGCGCCGTTACGGCAAAGGCGCCGGACGGAAAGGGATGCGGCCGTCGTTTATCGTGCCGTGGAAGGCCAAGAATGTCCTGATCGAAGGGATTACACTCAAAGAATCGCCGATGTGGAACGTGCATCCGGTCTATAGCGAAAACATCATCGTTCGCGGCATCACCGTCCACAGTCTCGAATCGCCCAACGGGGACGGCATCGTCCCCGATTCGTGTAAAAACGTGTTGATTGAGTACAACCACCTTGAAACCGGCGACGATGCGGTCGTCATCAAGTCCGGGCTGAACGAAGACGGCCTGAAGATCGGCATCCCCAGCGAGAATATCGTGATTCGCAACTTCACCGCCCGCGAGGTTCGAACCGGCAGCGGCGGGGTCGTGTTCGGCAGCGAGACCTCCGGCGGCATCCGTAATGTCTTTGTACATAACGCCTTATTCGACGGCTCCGACCGGGGCATACGCTTCAAATCCACACGCGGACGCGGCAATGTCGTCGAAAATATTTTTATTGAAAACGTGCACATGAAAAACATCACTCGCCAGGCAATCAACTTTAACACCGCTTATGCCGGCGGCATCGAAGGCGGTCCGCCCCCCCGTTTTCGCAATGTGTACCTCAACAATATCCGCGTTGACGGAGCGGCGACGGCCATCGAATTGATCGGATTGCCCGAAATGTGGCTGGAAAACATCAATATCAAAAGTGCCGTCTTTAACAATGTGCGCAACGGTGCAGTGGTTCGCCGCGTCAAGGCGCTTCGACTTGACGACGTTGCAATCCACACCGAGGGACGCCCCGTTTTGCTGGACAATGCGGCCGAGTCGTTCATCAGCAATGTCAAGTTGTTCGGTCGGCAGCCGCTCGTTTATGTGCAAGGCGCCGAAAGCAGCGCCATCATCATTGACGGACTGGCATCATCAGAAGTGGAATGTGCCGAGGATGTTCCCAAAAAGGCGATTGGGTTTGTCGGGTTGAAATTGCCCATGGCCGGGACTTGACACCCCCAAGTCCCCTGAACCCTCGATGCGGTTTGGGCCGGGACGATAATTAAAAAAATAGGGTTGACACACTACATATTGTTATTCATAATACCAAAAATGTCTATATAATTGTATTCAGGCAAGAGACTGAGTCAGGGAGGGACAGCAAGACGGTGAGGTGTCCGTATTGCAAAGAAGACCGCGACAAGGTGATCGACTCCCGTTCGAGCGACGGCGGCAGGGTCATTCGACGGCGGCGGGAGTGTTTGGCGTGCCGGCGTCGGTTTACCACCTATGAACGCATCGGCGAGAGCGTCAAGCTCAGTGTCATCAAAAAAGACGGCGCCCGCGTCCCGTATGACCGATACAAGGTTATTGCCGGCCTGCAAAAAGCCTGTTATAAGCGACCGGTTTCGGTCGAGCAGATTCAGGACATTGCCGACAAAATCGAAGAGGACATATTTCGCAATTTCGACAAAGAAGTGGCCTCGGACTATATCGGCGAACGGGCAATGCGCCATCTGCGCCATATCGACAAAGTCGCCTATATTCGTTTTGCCAGCGTGTACCGTGAATTTACCGACGCCGACGCCCTGCTGGATGAAGTCAGTCAGGCCTTCTCCGAACTGGACACCCCCGAACAACCCGGCCTGTTTCCATAGTCAGAACAAGACGAAATCGTGATGGATCTGAATCGGAAAGGGTGAACCATGCAGATTCGGGTGATAAAAGCAGACGGCCAAATCGAGCCGTACCTGCACACAAAAGTGCTGGGCACTTTTCACAACGCATTGGCTCTGGTCAGTGATGCAACGCTGTTTGCCGCCGAACAGATGGCCGAAGCGGTGACCTATTATCTTTATCGTCAAAAACCGAACGGCGCCATCACCACCGATGAAATCCATCTGATGATTGAATCGGTCCTCTCGGCCACGGGGTTTATCCACGCCGCCGAGGCGCTGAATCGCCATCGTCTGATGCGGCGACTCAAACGGCGGCGAATCGAGGTACTCGGCGATATTACCGATAACGCACAGGCCGCCGCCTGGAACAAGTCGCTTCTGGCCGAATCGCTGGTCAGAAAACATGCGATTGATGCGCTGACTGCCCGTGCTGTTGCCGCAAGCGTTGAGGAAAAGGTATTGGGGATGAACGTTGCACGACTGCGAAAATCACTGCTGCGGCAATTGATCCTCAATGATCTTGAAAGTTTTCTCGATGCACGCAGACAGCTTGAGACCTCGGCCGTTTAACAACAAACCGGACTGGTCGAAAGGAACAAAGACGCAGTAACAGTCACATGCGGGGAAAACAGCGATGCATGCTCTTAGGGAACGAGGAAAATATCATCGGGAGTGAAGGGGGTTTCTTTGCCGGTATAGGTATCGACACCCTCAATCGTGAAGATGTCATCCTGGTTATAGAAGCGGGTCTGAATAAATTCCACCGAACCATCACAAAACAGAGAATTTTGGCCTTTGCGTCGGTGGTTCGGGCTTAACATCCGGCGAAGCTGTTCGTTGAGCTGGACACGTTCAAATTCGTTGAGCTGATGATAAATGGAAGGCTGGAAGGGGATTTGCTGGAAAAGCGGATTCATATCGGCGGCAATAATTCTGCGCGAGCGGTCTGTCAGGCTGTCGTTTTTATCGCACAACAGCATAAAACTGTAGCTGACATGACGGCGCGACGGAAAATCATTTAACTCGGCCATCTGGCCGGCTTCATAGCGCACCGGTCGGCCCTCGATATGCCCTCCGCAGACGAAAACGCGCCCATCGACATACCCTTCTTTGACCAGTTGCCACGCATAGCGGGTATTCGAATGAATTTCCGGCCCTTGGTATCCGATTTTCCACCACGGCGAGCCTGTCTTGACCTTGATCTCGCCGAGACGGCCGTTATGGTCGTTGGAAAAAACCGCCATGGCCTGGCCGATCCGGCTCAGATTTTGCGCGCAGGCCGCCCGCCGACTGCGTTCCCGCATGGCTCCGAACGAGGGGAACAAAATTCCCGCCGCCACAACAATGGCTGCGGCAGTGGCCAAAATCTCAAACACAGGCCGCCATAACCGCCCTTGGGCTGCCTGCTTAGAATCCTCCGTCGGAAGGTATTCCTGCTGTTCCTGCTGTTCCTTAAGCAGGGCCTGAAGTTTGCTTGTGCCGGAAACTTTGGACGAGGCGGCCAGCTTCAGACGGGCTACCGTCAGCTCGGCCAGGTTGTCGGGGCAAGGTTCATATTTGATGCTGTCCAACTCCGTCAACGCTTCTTCCAGCCCCGCATATAAACGCGCGGCATCAGGATTGGAGGCGATCAGATCGCGCCCGCGGAGGATGTCATCCTCCGCGCCGCAGCGAAAATAAAAATCGAGAATTAATTGTTGTTCTTCCGAACTAAGATACCCCATAATTATCGGTCCCGCGATTGGCAGCTTTCCACTTTTTCATAAAATGCACGACAGCCGTATGCAGGCGGCTTTTGACCGTCCCTATTGGTATACTCAAAATCTCGGACATATGTTTGTATGAAAATTGCTCAAAATACGCCAGAATGAGAATCCCTCGCAGATTTTCCGGCATATCCGCTATAATCTCTCTGACTCGACGGGCGGTTTCATCGCGGGAAACCTCATCGTCCGGGGTCGTTTCGTAGGAGGTCAGTATATTCACGACCTCATCTATCGACACATCGCCGGCATCGGCCAACGTCCCCATGCTCATTGAGGATTGCCGCTGCATCTTGCGCAAGGCGTCTTTGGCCTTGTTGGCCGCGATGGTAAACAGCCACGGACGCAGCGGACGGTCCACGTCAAAGCTGTCCTGGCTGGTGTAAAGCTGCAAAAACGTCTCCTGAAAGACGTCTTCGACCAGGTCCTGCTGGCTGACAAACCGGCGCAAAAAGGCGTACAGCGAATCCTTGTAGCGGTTTACAAGCTCACGAAACGCCCATTCCTGCCCCTGCCGATACTGCCGCAACAAATCAGCGTCGGTCATCGAGCTGACCGGATTTTTTGTATTCTCAGTGTCCATAAAAGGATCGATACGTTGTCTGTCCTTGAGCCTTTATTATAGATGGTTAAGGAGAGCTTTTGAATTCAAAAAAAGACAATTTCATCTAAAATTCCGCGTCAAAACCAATACCGGATGATGTATGGTCAGATTAAAAAAGTCAAAATAGCCGATTTCCGCCATCAGTCGTTTTGCGCGCGGATGGCATCGGTAAGGATTGTGATAGCGGTATCCACGTGATGTTCGGTGGTGAACCGGCCGAGGCTGAACCGCACGGCGCCGGCGATTTTGTCCTGTTCCAGGCCGAGGGCCTTGAGGACGTAGTTGGATTGTCCGGCCGCCGAGTCACAGGCCGAGCCGGTGGAAGCGGCCAGCACATCGGCCAATCGACGAAGCAGTGATTCGGCTCGGATGTCCGGAAAGACGATCAGACTGGTATTGGGCAGTCGCTCGACGCGGCGGCCCAGCACTTCGGCGCCGTCAACGGCGGCGGTCAAACCCTCTTCCAGACGGTCTCTTAGCCGCTGCATTCTCGGTGCGTCGTGCGGCTGCTGGCGGGCAGCCAGTTCACCGGCCGTGCCCAGAGCCGCAATGCCGGGGACATTTTCCGTGCCGCCGCGAAGGCTGCGTTCCTGTCCGCCGCCGAGGATGAGCGGGCACAGACGCACCCGCGGGCCGCGGCTGCGGACATACAATGCGCCGACGCCCTTGGGGCCGTACATCTTGTGCGCCGACAGTGCGGCCAGATCGACACCGTTTGTCTCGACGTGGAACGGAATTTTGCCGGCGGCCTGCGTCGCATCGCAAAATAACAGCACGCCGCGTTTTTTGCACAAAGCCGCAATCTCGGCAATCGGATTGAGCGTGCCCAGCACATTGTTGGCCGCCATTGCACAAACGAGAATCGTCTGCGGGGTGAGGGCCTCCTGCACCTGCTCAGGCGTGATGCGTCCGCTTCGGTCGGGTCGCAGCAAGGTGATGTCAATGCCATCATTGGCCAGTTGCTTAAGCGGCTCCAGCACGGCCTTGTGCTCGGCCATCGAAGCGATGATGTGATTGCCCCTTTCGCGATAGGCCGCGGCGACGCCCTTGACGGCCAGATTGCAGCTTTCCGTTGCCCCGGACGTAAAGACAATCTCCGACGGCGATGCGCCGATCAGCGCTGCCGTTTGCGCGCGGGCCGTTTCGATGCTATCCTGCGCCGCTCGACCCCAGCGGTGATACTGACTGGAGGGATTGCCGAAGACCTCGCGCAGCACAAACGTCATCGTCTCCAGTACCTGCGGATCCGGCGGCGTAGTGGCGTTATAGTCCAGATAAATCGGCGCTGTATCAGGGTTCAAGGTATTCATACTCGTTTTGGCCGCAACAGGGACACGGCGTGCTTGGCCGCAGCTTGGATAAGGCGATACGCTGTATCGTATTGTCCCAGAAATCAAATTTGACCATCATTGGGTTGGCCTGTGCGATATGGCCGGACAGCAGTTTGATCGCTTCGGCCGCCTGCATGGCGCTGATCGCGGCCACGGCCGGGCCGAGTACGCCGAACTGACAGCAGACGTTGCCCTGTGCGTCATCCTCGCCGCAGCACGGTGGAACAGATGGAATGATGCACCGCAGGCAGGGCGTTGTGCCGGGGATCAACGTCAGCACCTGTCCCTGGCCTTCCATCACCCCGGCTGAGACCCAGGGAATGCCGTATTTGACGGCATAGTCGTTCAGCAGAAACCGCGTGGGAAAATTGTCCGTACCGTCCACGATCACATGGACGCCTTTGGCCGCGCGGTGAATCGTCAGGTGATCAATCCGCTCGACGAACGGCTCAATGCGGCATTCGCTGTTGATTGCCCGCAGCCGCGCCGCGGCCGCTTCTGCCTTCAACGGACACGCCGCCGCGTCCTGCTCGGTATAGAGCGACTGGCGATGCAGATTGGACAGCTCCACGCTGTCATCATCACATAGCCGCAGATGTCCCACGCCGGCGCGCACCAGCAAGTCAGCCGCCCAGGAACCTAAGCCCCCCGCGCCGACGACCAGGACGGAGCTTTCGGCCAGCCGTCTTTGCCCTTCGGCGCCGAATGCGGTAAAGGCGATTTGTCGTGCATATCGTTTTGAGGTCATCTGCCTTTGGCTTTCACCTCGACTATTCCCAATACCCAATCCTACATCCTCAATTCTCAATTCTACATCCCGCGCTCAATCCAGCCGCCGCCCAGAACGGTATCGCCGTCATACAACACCGCCGCCTGGCCGGGTGTCACGGCATCAACCGGCGCATCAAAGACAGCCTCAAAACGGTCGTCGCCGATGCGGTGAACAGCGCCGCGGACGCCGCGATGTTTATAACGGATCTGAATTTGACAATGAAACGACTCGGGCACATCCGCCAGCCAGTTGGCACGCGAGGCCGTCAGCCCCCGGCACGCCAGCGATTCGCGCGGCCCGACGGTGATGCTGCACTGTTCGGGATTGATGCCCACTACATACAGCGGCTTTGCCGCGGCGATACGAATACCGCGGCGCTGACCAATGGTAAATTGTCCATAGCCGTTGTGCGTGCCCAGCACATTGCCCGCCTCATCCAGAATCGGCCCCGGCTGCAAGGCGCGGTCAGCCCGTCCTGCAAGAAACAACCGATAGTCATCCTGCGGCACAAAACAAATCTCCTGGCTGTCGGGTTTGTCGTGGACGACCAGTCCGGCGTCTTTGACCAGGGCGCGCGCCTGCTGCTTGTTTTTGAGCGTACCCAGCGGAAAGCGAATACGCTCCAGCCGCGACCGCGGAATATCAAACAGCACATACGACTGATCTTTATCCGCTGCCGTGGCGCGTTCGAGCGAAACCCCATTGCCGGTTTCGGTCAGCGCGGCGTAGTGGCCGGTTGCGACGTACCGGGCGCCGAGTTCATCGGCCAGACCAAACAGCTTGCCGAATTTAATGAGTCGATTGCAGGCGATGCACGGATTGGGGGTCTTGCCCTCGACATAGGCGCGCACAAAAGCGCCTTTGATCTGCGTCATTTCGTCGTTGCCGTCGAGCGTCTGAAAATCGATGCCCAGCCGTGCGGCAACCGCGGCGGCATCGGCGGCATCCTGCGGCGAGCAGCACGACCGTTCGGACGGTTGGCCAGTGCGTTCCTGCTGAAGGCAGATAAACACCGCACAGACCTCCATACCCGCCCGGCTCAGCAGCACCGCCGCCGCGGCCGAATCCACCCCGCCGCTCAGCGCGACAAGGACCTTGTTTTTGTTGAGTGGGGTTGTCATTGAACGGTTTGTTTCAAGGCCTTCTCAAGATCGGCGATCAAATCGTCGGCATCTTCAATACCGATGGATAATCGAATCGTTCCTTCGGTGATACCGATTTTTTGCTTGTCGTCGGGACTCATCACGCCGTGGCTCATCGTCCAGGGGTGGCAGACCAGCGACTCGACGCCGCCCAGACTCTCGGCAAACAGAAAGATGTCCAGCCCCTTGGCAAAGCGTTCGACCGCCTTCAAGCCGCCCGGCAGTCGAAACGTGATGATTGCCCCGAATCCATCCATTTGGTCTTTGGCCAGCGCATATTGAGGATGCGACGGCAGTCCCGGATAGACGACCCCTTCGACGGTCGTTTGGGCTTCGAGCCAGCGGGCAACGGCCAGTGCGTTTTCTTCGTGTTTTTTCATCCGCACCGCCAGCGTCTTGAGGCCGCGCAAACTCAGCCAGCAGTCGAACGGCCCGGGCACGGCCCCGACGGTATTCTGGTAATAGGCCAGCCGTTCGTGCAGCGCGGCATCGCCGGTTACCACCGCCCCGCCGATGACATCGGAATGGCCGCTGATGTATTTGGTCGTGCTGTGAATGACCACGTCGGCGCCCTGGGTCAGCGGACGCTGAAAGAACGGCGAGGAAAACGTGTTGTCCGCGGCCAGCAGGATATGATACCGTTTGGCGATGGCCGCGACCGCCCGCACATCCACCAGTTGCAGCAGCGGATTGGCAGGCGTTTCGATCCAGATCATTTTTGTGTTCTCTTCAATGGCCGCCTCAAACGCCTCCGGCTGCGTACCGTCCACATACGTCAGGCGAATGCCGCGGCCGGCGGCGACGCCTTCAAACAGCCGAAACGTCCCGCCGTAAATATTCTCGGAACTGACGATATGATCGCCGGGGCGCAGCACCGACAGCGCCGCATCCACCGCCGCCATGCCGGAGCCGAACGCCAGGCCGTACTGGCCCTCTTCCAGCGCCGCTAAACATGTCTCATAGGCGCTGCGGGTCGGATTGCCGCTGCGCGAATATTCAAAGGCATTGGGTTGGCCGACCTCCCTGAAGACAAAATTCGCCGTTTGATAAATCGGCACGTTCACCGCGCCGGTTGTCGGATCCGGTTCCTGACCGACCCGAATCGCTTTGGTCGCAAATTTCATACATTCTCCTAAACAAAAGCCGAGCGGCGCCAGTGAGCCGGATTACGCCACGCTATCTCAAATGTTTTACTCTGTCCATATCGCATATCGGGCCGCTTGCGCGGCCGCGCTATTGTCGCAACAACCCAGCGCCGCCAGTGGGCCGGACGGGCATTCACACACTACATCGCTACGCAATAATATCCGCAAACAACACCGAGGACAAGTACCGTTCGCCGAAGCTGGGAATGATCGCGACGATGACCTTGTCTTTGTTTTCCGGTCGGGACGCCACGATGTCCGCCGCCCGCAGCGCTGCGCCGGACGAGATACCGATAAACAGCCCTTCCAGTTTGGCCGCCCGACGCGCCCAGTCAACGGCCTCATCCTGATCGACCGTCACCACCTCATCAATGATCTTCAGATTCAGCACCTTTGGTACGAATCCGGCGCCGATGCCCTGAATCTTGTGCGGGCCGGGTTTAAGTTCCTGTCCGGCCAGCGTCTGGGTCAGCACGGGGCTTTGAGCCGGCTCGACGGCCACGGCCTTGAAATCCGGCTTGCGCGATTTAATGGCTTCGGCTACGCCGGTGATCGTTCCGCCGGTGCCGACGCCGGAGATCAGATAATCGATGCTGCCGTGGGTATCGGCCCAGATTTCCTCGGCGGTCGTGCGACGATGGACTTCCGGATTGGCCGGATTTTCAAACTGCTGGGGCACGAACGCATTCTTTTCCGACTCGGCGATCTCGAAGGCCGTAGCCACGGCGCCTTTCATCCCGCCGGCCGCCGGCGTGAGCACCAGCTCGGCGCCGAGCGCCTTGAGCACCTTGCGCCGCTCCAGGCTCATCGATTCGGGCATCGTCAGCAGCAGCCGATAGCCCTTGGCCGCGCAGACAAACGCCAGTGCAATGCCGGTATTCCCGCTGGTCGGCTCGATGATCACCGTCTTGTCATTGATCTTGCCCGCCTTTTCCGCCGCTTCGATCATCGACACGCCGATACGGTCTTTAACTGACGCCAGCGGATTGCGGCTTTCCAGCTTGGCCAGTACCGTTGCGCCGTTGATCAGCTTGTTCACTTTCACCAGCGGCGTACCGCCGGTGGACTCAATGATGTTCTGATAGTAACCCGCCATAATGTGACCCTTTCCTTGAATATGATTCATTTCTCTGCGTTTGTTCTCGTTTCGACGGTGATTGTTCTTCATCTGTTCCGCGACCGAGCAGCTTAGATTCCTGCCCCGCCGGTCAGTTCCAGTGCAAACACTTCTTCCGGCTGGACGGGCTTGCCCTGATAAAGGCTTGCAAGCGTGGCCGATTCAAGCAGGCGCGAAGCGTGATTGCGCACATCCAGAAACAACCGGCGAAACCGACAGATCGGCTCTTGACTGCACGGTTGGTAGTGATGGACCGACACGCAGGCAATCGGCGACATGACGCCGTCAAAGTGGCGCACCACCTGGCCGGCGGTGATCGCGTCGGGCGATGTGGCCAGCACATAGCCGCCTTGCTTGCCCATCACGCTGGCGACCCAGCCTTTGACCTTCATCTCAAGCATAATCTGCTCCAGAAACCGCTTTGGCACATCGTTTCGGAGGGCCAGCTCACGAATGGAAACCGGCCCGCGCTGATACTGTTCGACCAGCGTAAACAAGGCGCGCAGGGCGTAATCAGTTTTCCTGGATATTTTCATACTAATACCTTAAGTACGATTCGTTCAGTCGTATATTACCATTCGGCTCCACTTTGTTCAACAAAAAATATGAAAATAAAGAAAAATTTCCCTTTTCACGCGAAGACCGATCGTATCGGGCGTTATTCCTTCACAACAGACCGGCTAAACGCCGAAAACCCTTTTAGAGTGCCGTCGTTGTGTTTGATTGTTCCCAAAAACGACACCGAAGGGACAAAAACGCTTTACAAAGGCCCGGATGCCCGATATAAAAAACCGGATGGATTCGAATCGGCGACAAAACGGGCATTGACGACCCTGAATGGATAAGAGAATCTATGAGTCTGGACGCTTTTTTTAATCCCCGCTCGGTGGCGATTGTCGGTGCGTCCTGCCAAAAAGGCAAGGTCGGCTATGAGATATTGGCCGGTTTGCTGCGGGACGGCTACGAAGGGGCGGTCTTTCCCGTCAATCCGAAGCATCAGCAAGTGCAGGGGTTGAAGGCCTTTGCCGATCTGAAATCCATCGGCCAAGCCCCTGATTTGGTCATTGTCGTGGTGGCGGCCAAGCATGTGCCTAAAATCATGCAGGATTGCGCCGATATCGGCGTCAAGGCGGTTTTAATTATCTCGTCGGGCTTTAAGGAGATCGGGCCGGAAGGGGCGGAACTGGAACAATCGATATTGCGTATCGCTAAATCCGCGGGTATCCGCATCATCGGCCCCAACTGCATCGGTACCATGGTCCCGGCCAACAAACTGAACGCCAGTTTCGGCGGATCACTGCCCAATTCCGGCGGCATCGGCTATTTTTCTCAGTCCGGCTCGCTGCTGGCGGCGATTGTGGATATGGCAAGGGAAACAGGGCTGGGGTTCAGCAAGCTCGTCAGTATCGGCAACAAGGCCGATGTCGATGAACTGACTCTGATTCGTGCCTTGGGCGAGGACAACGAGACGAACGTTATCGCCGGCTATCTGGAAACCATCGCTGACGGCGACGCCTTTATCCGTGCCGCCGAGCGGATCAGCCGGCAAAAACCCATTTTACTGATGAAGGCCGGCTTTACCGAGGCCGGGGCGCGGGCGGCCTCCTCACACACCGGACGACTGGCCGAGGTCGAAAGCGCTTTTGAATGCGTCTTTGAGCGGGCCGGGGTGGTCCGCTGCGAATCCATCAAAGACCAGTTCGATTATGCACGGGCGTTTGCGTATCAGCCGCTGCCGTCAGGCCCGCGTGTGGCGGTGATCGCCAATGCCGGCGGTGCGGGGATTATGGCCACCGATGCCATCGAACGCGAAGATCTGGAACTGGCCGTCTTTACGCCGGAAACCCAGAGCCGTCTGGCCTTATCCGAAGAGCTGTCGCGTGCCGCCAGCGTCGCCAACCCGATTGATCTGCTGGGCGACGCCCTGGCCGACCGCTATGAGTTTGCGCTTCGCGCGGTGCTGGATGACCCGAATGTTGACGCGGCGATGGTGCTGCTCAGTCCCCATGCGATGACCGCCTGCGAGGAAACGGCCCAGGCGGTCGTGCGCGTCGTTGACGAATCCGGACACAAAAAGCCGGTTCTGGCGTGTTTTTTGGGGGCCGGTCGGGTCGCCGCTGCCGTCAAGATCCTGCGGCAGGGTCATGTGCCGCCGTATGACTCGCCCGAAAGCGCCGTCAAGACCATCAAGATTATGTGCCGTTACGCCAAATGGCGGTCGCGGCCCAAGCGCGTCGTCAAGCTGTTCAACGTTAATCGGCGAAAAGTGGAGCTGATTATCGAACGGCATCTGCGGCTCAATCAGCTTGAGGTCGGCGAGATGGAAACCAAGGAAGTGCTTGAAGCTTACGGCTTTGTCGTGCCCCAGGGCGGCGTGGCGACCACGCCGGAACAGGCGGCCAATATCGCCAACCAGATCGGCTATCCGGTCGTCCTGAAGATTTGGTCGCCGGATATTCTGCACAAAACCGAGGTCGGCGGGGTCAAAACCAACGTCAACAGCGAACAGGAAGTGATGGATGTGTTTGACCTGATGATGTATCGCATACCCAAAAAAGTCCCGCAGGCCAATATCCTCGGTATTTGCGTGGAACAGATGTGTACGGCCGGGCGGGAAGTGATTCTCGGCATGAACCGCGATCCGCGATTCGGGCCGCTGATGATGTTCGGCATGGGCGGCAAACTGGTCGAGGTGTTGGAAGATGTGGTGTTTTACCCGGCCCCGCTGACGGCCGAAGAGGCCCGCGAGATGCTGGTGCGCACCCGCACATACAATTTACTTCGCGGCTCGGACGGCCAGCCGGCCGTGGACATCGACGCCATCGCCGAAGGGCTTCAGCGATTGAGCCAACTGGTGACCGAATTTCCGCAGATCAAAGAAATGGATATCAATCCGTATGTCGTCGGACGCGAAGGCACAACACCGATTGCCGTGGACGCCATGATGACGCTGGAAAAACGATAGAACAAAATGAAGAATTGAGAACGAAGAATTAAAAAAACCTGATCCACCCTAAATTCTTGCATTCTCAATTCTACATTCTTAATTCCAAAAACAAGGCGATGAATGATGGAACCATTTGACTGGAAAACACGTTACGGCCACTTGATGATGTCGGCGCGCGAGGCGATGCAGCAGGTCAAATCGGGTGATTCGATTTTTATCGGCACCGGCTGCGGCCAGCCGCAGCATCTGGTGCGTGCGCTGATTGAACACGGCGATCACATCTATGATGCGCATATCATTCACCTGCTGACGATGGGCGAAGCGCCGTACGCCAACGAACACTTCCGTGAAAAATTCAAGATGAACAGCTTTTTCATCGCCGAAAACGTGCGCGGCGCTTTCGAACAGGGCATCGGTGATTATACGCCGATCTTCCTGTCGGATATCCCCCGTCAGTTTGAAAGCGGTCGGATTCCGCTGGATGTGGCACTGATCTCGGTGACCCCGCCGGATGTCAACGGGCTGTGCAGTCTGGGCGTCTCGGTGGACATCGTCAAATCCGCCGCCGCCAATGCACGCCTCGTCATCGCTCAGGTCAATCCGTCGATGCCGCGGACGCTGGGCAACAGCTTCATCCACGTCAATTCGATTGATGTAATGGTTTCGTATGACGAGCCGATCATTACCGTCGAGCCGCCTGCGTCCAGCGACGTGCTGCGCCGCATCGGGCGCAATCTGGGGCGGCTGATTGAGGACGGCAGCACCATCGAATGCGGCATCGGGCGCATTCCGCAGGCCATGGCCGAGTTTCTGCACGACAAAAAAGACCTGGGTGTGCACACCGAGATGTTCGGCGACTGGATCATCGAACTGATTGAATGCGGTGCGGTCACGTGCAGCAAAAAAACCATCAATCACGGCAAGGTCGTGGCCAGCTTTTGCATGGGATCGCAAACGCTCTACGACTATATCAACAACAACCCGTTCTTTGAGTTTCATCCGACCGAGTACGTCAATGACCCGTTTATCATTGCCCAGCACGACAAAATGGTCGGCATCAATGTCGGCCTGGAGATTGATTTGACCGGACAGGTGTGCGCCGATTCATTGGGGTATAAATTTTACAGCGGCATCGGCGGGCAGGTGGATTTTATTCGCGGCTGCGCACGGTCGCGCGGCGGCAAGCCCATCATCGCCATGCCCTCCACCGCCAAAGACGACACCGTGTCGCGCATCGTCCCCAAATTGACCGACGGCGCCGGGGTCGTCACCACGCGCGGCGACGTGCATTATGTGGTCACCGAGTACGGCATTGCCTATCTGCACGGCAAGTCTATCCGCGAGCGGGTGCTGTCGCTGGTCAATATCGCCCATCCGAAGTTTCGCAAGGAACTGATCCAGGCCGCCAAGGCCCAGTGCTATATCCAGCCCGACCAGATTGAACTCGAATGGGACAAGGTGCGCTATCCGTCTGAACTGGAACGTTACGACACCCTGCGGGACGGCACGGAAATCTTTTTCCGTCCGGTCAAACCGACCGATGACTCGGCGCTGGCGGAAATGCTGTATTCCCTGTCGCCGACCTCCGTCCGGCGGCGGTACTTTACCCATACCCGCACCTTTCCGCAAAAAGATGTGCAGAAACTGACGAATATTGATTATGATCAAAATCTGGCGATTGTCGGCGTGGTGCCCGGCCCCGAAGGCGAAGAAGAAATCGTCGCTATCGCCCAATACTTTCTTGACCCCAAGACGATGGTCGCCGAGGTGGCCTTCATCGTGCAGGACGAATGGCAGGACAAGGGCATGGGATCGCTGCTGCTGGATTATCTGACCAAGGTTGCCAAAGAACGCGGGGTCCAATCCTTCTACGCCACCGTCCTGCCCAGCAACAAAGCGATGCTGAGCATCTTTTACAACTCCGGCTACAAGATCAACACCGAATTCGACGGCGACTGCTACACCATCACTTATGAACTGAAAAAGAATCACAACGCCACATAAGGCGCGTCGCGCCGGACCGCCGGTGATGAAACTTTCCATACAAATACAATAAGGGAAACAAATGGCCAAACACAGTATCCTCTCGGCCCTGATGATGGCCGTATGGGCGGGGTGTTCCGGTGTGCCGTCGGGCGTTGAGGTCGTTCAGGACTTCGCGCTGGACCGGTATCTGGGCACGTGGTACGAAATCGCCCGACTGGACCACTCTTTCGAGCGGGGCCTGTCGCAGGTGACGGCCCAATACACGCTGCGCGACGACGGGCGCATTGACGTGCTCAATCGCGGCTATCACGATGCCAAAGAAACATGGAGTTCCGCCCGCGCGATTGCCCGGCCGGCCGGCGATCCGACTGTCGGCAGCCTGAAGGTCAGCTTCTTTCGCCCCTTCTGGGCCGACTATCATATCATTGCACTGGACCGGCAACAGTACCGCTATGCGATGGTCACCAGCCATTCTCGGCATTATTTGTGGATTCTGGCGCGCACGCCGACACTGGACGATGACATTCTTAACGAGCTGCTAAGCAAAGCGGCCGCATGGGGTTATGCGACAGACGCATTGATTTTTCCGCAGCAGAACAATGCGAACCCTTGAGCAGCAGCCGACGGGAACAAATTCGGACAAGCTGACGTATGGTAAAGAAAAACAAGGGACTTTATTTGGAAAGGTCAACGATGATACACAACACGGATCACGCCTCGAATACAGTCATTTTTCGTCCGTTAATCGCAACTTGGCTGGTCATGATGCTGCTGTGCGGCGGCCTGGTCTATGCCGACGCCCATATCGAAAAGGCCGAAGAGAAGGCCGAAGAAAATTGGATTCCTTTATTTAACGGCAAAAATCTGGACGGCTGGATTCCCAAATTTACCGGCTATAAGCTGGGCGAGAACGTCGGCAATACATTCCGCGTCGAAGACGGCGTCTTGAAGGTGGCTTACGACCAGTATAAAACCTTCGACAATCGCTTTGGCCATTTGTTCTATCGCACGCCCTTTAGCCATTATCGGCTCCGCGTGGACTATCGCTTTGTCGGCGAGCAGGTCGCCGGCGGCGCCGGGTGGGCTTTTCGCAACAGCGGTATCATGCTGCATTGCCAGGACCCGAACACGATGACCAAAGACCAGTCGTTTCCGGTGAGCATTGAAGCCCAACTGCTCGGCGGCGACGGTCGAAACAAACGTCCCACCCTCAGCGTCTGCACGCCGGGCACGCACGTGGTGATTGACGGCAAACTTGATACTCGCCACTGCATCGCATCCAGCTCCGAGACCTTCCACGGCGACCAGTGGGTCACCGCCGAGGTGGAAGTCCGCGGCGGCGACGTGATTCGTCATTACGCCAACGGCAAGCTTGTGCTCGAATACCACAAGCCCCAACTGGACGAATCTGATGCCGACGCGAAAAAACTGATTAAGGACGGCAAAACGCTGTTGACCGGCGGCTATATCTCCCTTCAGGCCGAAAGCCATCCCTGTGAGTTCCGCCGCGTCGAAATCCTGCCGCTAAAATAAGGATTCGCTTGTCACCGGCATCAATCGCTCTTTTGGAATGTCAGGTATCCGGCGGCTTTGCTCAGGAGTTTGTTGGGTGCGCCGATGTCGGTGATGTCGGTCAGACGGCCTTGTCGGCGGCGTTTGAGAATGGTTCGCACGGTCACCGGCCCCAACCCCGGCACGCGCAGCAGCGTTTCGCGGTCGGCGCGGTTGATGTCCACGGGGAAACATTCCGGATGAAGCTGTGCCCAGGCCTCTTTGGGGTCTTTGTCCAGCGGCAGACGGTCATTGCCGTCGAAGGGGATTTCCGTATCGTGGAAGCCGTATTTTCGCATGAGAAAATCAACCTGATACAACCTGTGTTCCCGTGTCAGGCGATCGTGTCCTGATGCGGTTCGTTCGCCGGGCAATTCCGGATCACCCAGGCCGCCCTGATAGGCGCTGAAATAGACCCGATGCATCCGAAGCCGTCGGTACAGCCCTTCCATATAACGCACGATGCGGCGGTCGCTCTCGCCGGCGGCCCCGACAATGAACTGGGTGGTCTGGTGCACATGCCGCCGAAACGCATTCGGCTCCTGCACCAGTTGGCTGATGCGTTTGATCGGCTCAATAATGTCCCGCAGAAAGTTTTTTTTGGCCGAGACGTTGGCCAAAAATTCCGCCCCCGGTGTCTCGATATTCAGCGATACCGCCGAGGCCAGCCGCACCGCCTCCTCAATGGCCGCAAGCCCGGCGCCGGGGATGATTTTCAGATGAATGTAGCCGCCAAATCGATAGCGGCTGCGCAGCAGACGGGCGATGGCGTTGATCCGTTCCATCGTGGCATCGGGCGTGCCGATGACGCCGGAGCTGATGAACAGACCGAAGACCTTGCCCTGCGTGTAATACTCCCAAAACACCCGCACGGCCTCTTCGACCTGCAGCGTACAGCGGCGAATGTCCTGATCATGCCGCAGCGGACAGTACGTGCAGTCGTTGCCGCAGACATTGGACAGCAGAATCTTGAACAGACTGGCCCGTCCGCCGTCCGGCAGCGTGACCGGATAAATCCATTTGCCGTCGCCGCCCCGCCGCCGGTGTTCATCCTTGACCGATCCGCAGGCACAGGCCAGATCATACTGCGCATCGGCGCTGAGAATTTTGAGCTTCTCAAAAGTATCGGGCTGAGTGATAATCGCGGTCATACCGATATGATAAACTCATCCCAGGCCAAATGCAAGAGGCAGCAAACAATGCTTGACCGCCTCCCACCGGACCGCCGGGCTGGTGCGTTGTGTCATCGTACAATAGCCGAGCGGCGCAAGCCGCCGGATAATCTGGCGACTTGCAAAACGCCCCATCTACCCGTATCCCCGTATCGGGCGGCTTGCGCCGCCGCGCTATTGTGCCGCGCTGGTGCGCCGCGATTAAACCCCGAAACTTGTGTTGACCGCCTTGCCCGCTCGGACGAGCGGGTGGTTTTTCGGGACGGTCTTGATGCGTCCGGCGACCTGGCTCAGAGGGACGCTGTCCTGCCGGCCGTTTTTCAACACCGCCAGCCGGTTGATCTGCCCTTTCATCAGCATTTCAATGGCGTGGTGGCCAAATTGCGTGGCCAGCGTTCGGTCCAGTGCCGTGGGCGTCCCGCCGCGCTGGACATGGCCGAGCACCACCGCCCGACACGACCGACCGGTCATCTCTTCCAACTGGTCAGCCAGGGTCGTCCCGATACCGCCCAGACGAATCGGATCGGGGCTGTCTTTGAGCACTTTGGCCACGAACGGCTTGCCGCCTTTGGGTTTGGCCCCTTCGGCCACGGCGATGATGCTGAAGCGTTTGCCTTTTTGGGATCGAGCGTGCACATAATCGGCAATCTTGTCCAGTTCGTAGGGAATCTCGGGAAGTAAGATCACATCCGCCCCGCCGGCCACACCCGCATACAGTGCAATCCAGCCGGCGTATCGGCCCATCACCTCGACAATCATCACCCGATGGTGCGAGCTGGCGGTGGTGTGTACCTTGTCGATGGCGTCAGTGGCCGTGGTTACCGCAGAATTAAACCCAAACGTCACATCCGTTCCCCAGACGTCGTTGTCGATGGTCTTGGGCACGCCCATCACCGGCAGGCCTTTTTTGGCGAAAGCCGCCGCTGAGGCCATTGTGCCGTCGCCGCCGATACAGATCATCGCCTCGATGTCTTTGGCCGCCAGGTGCTCCAGGCATACATCCGAAACGTCTTTTTTGCGGGATCCGCGACCGCTTTTCACGTGAAAGGCAAACGGATTGGACTTGTTGCACGAGCCGAGAATGGTCCCGCCGACCGTGAGCAGATTGCTGACCTGCTCATAACTCAAGGGGTGCAAGCGGTTTTCGATCAGACCGAGAAAGCCGTCCTCAATGCCCCAGACCTCGGCGCCGTAACGGCTGATCGCGGTCTTGGTCACCGCTCGGATCACCGCGTTCAGCCCCGGACAATCGCCCCCGCCGGTCATGACCGCAATCCGTTTGAATCGTTTTTTGGCTGCCATAGCAATCGTCTCCATAATCAAAACCGCTCCCGGCGTCAGCCGGTTCCATTTTCACCCCGAAGCGACAAAGAGCAACAGCCGAGCGGCGCGAGCCGCCGGATAATCTGGCGTCTTGGAAAACGCCCCATTTATCCGTATCCCGTATCGGGCCGCTTGCGCGGCCGCGCTGTTGTGCCGCGCTATTGCCCCGCGCTGTTGCGCCGCGCTGGTGTCGGGCCTTCGGGCCGGGTCGAATTTTACTTGTTCATCGACTTTTTGGCCGCGGCGACAACGGCTTCGGGGGTCAAGCCGAATTGTTTAAAGCACTCCTTGAACGGCCCCGACGAACCGAACGTGTGCATCCCGACAAATTCGCCGCATGGCCCCAGCCAGCGGTCCCAGCCCAGCCGCACCCCGGCCTCAATACCCACGCGGGCCTTGACTGAGGCGGGAATGACGCTTTCTTTGTAGGCCGCGTCCTGTTGCTCGAACAGCTCCCAGCACGGCATACTGACCACCTGGGCCTTGACGCCTTCGGCGGCCAGGGTCTCGGCCGCAGCCAGTGCCACCTGGACTTCCGAACCGGTCGCCAGCAGCAGCACATCGGGCTTGTCCGCCTTGATCAGCACATACGCGCCTTTCTCAAAATCCTTCATCCCCGGATATTTGGCCGGATCAAGAACCGGCAGCCCCTGCCGCGTCAGAGCGGTGGCCATTGGGCCGTCCTTATGCTCAAGGATATATTTCCACATCCGGGCCGTCTCGTTGGCATCAGCCGGGCGGAAGACCTTAAGATTCGGAAACGCCCGCAGCGAGGCCAGTGTTTCCACCGGCTGATGGGTCGGGCCGTCTTCGCCGACGCCGATACTGTCGTGCGTAAACACGAAGATCGTCGGATAGTGCGACAGCGACGCCAAACGCACCGCCCCGCGCATATAGTCGGCAAAGACCAGAAACGTTCCGCCGTAAGGACGCACCATACCGCTGATCGCAATACCGTTCATAATCGCGCCCATCGCGTGTTCGCGGACGCCGTAACGGATGTATCGACCGGCACGGTTGGTCTTGGAAAAGTCCTCGGCGTCCTTGAATCGCGTATTGTTGGACGGCGTCAAATCCGCCGATCCGCCCAGTACCAGCGGCATCGAGGGCATCAGCGCATCGAGCGTCTTGCCTGAAGCGGCGCGGGTCGCAATGGGTTTATCCGCATCAAACGTCGGCAGCGCAGCCGGGTCAATCGAGACCGTCCCCGCCATCGCGGCTTTGAGTTCATCGGCCAGAGCCGGGTTGGCTTTGCTCCAGGCGTCGAGCCGTTTCTGATACTCTGCCTGAAGCTGCTGGCCCTTGGGTTTGCATTGGCCCATATGCTCGGCCACGTCCTTCGGCACATAGAACGCGTTGTCCGGATCCCAGCCGAACTGCTTTTTCATCAGCTTGATTTCATCCTCGCCGAGCGGTGCGCCGTGCACCTTGGATGTGCCCTGCATAGTGGGACTTCCGAACCCGATTTGCGAACGGAATTTAATCAGCGTCGGGCGTTCGGTTTGGGCCTTGGCAAAATCCAGCGCCTTGTCCAGCGCTTCGATGTCCTGTCCGTCGCCGCCGATTTCGATAACGTGCCAGCCGTAGGCCCGATACCGCGCGGCTACATCCTCGCTGAACGACAGATCGGTCTGGCCGTCAATCGTGATATGGTTGTCGTCATAAATGACCACCAGATTGTCCAGCCCCAGGTGGCCTGCCAGACTGCTCGCCTCGCTGCTGATGCCTTCCTGCATACAGCCGTCGCCGCAAATCGTATAGACCATATAGTCGAAGATGGTGTGGTCGGCGGTGTTGTAGCGGGCGGCCAGATATTTTTGGGCAATCGCCATACCCACCGAATTGGAAATACCCTGTCCCAGCGGGCCGGTCGTTGCCTCTACGCCGGGTGTCAGGCCGTATTCCGGATGGCCGGCGGTCTTGCTGCCCCATTGACGGAATCGCTTGAGTTCATCCAGCGACAGATCGTAGCCGCACAGATGCAGCAGCGAATACAGCAGCATACTGCCGTGCCCGGCCGAGAGGACAAAGCGATCGCGGTTCATCCATTTCGGGTCGGCCGGGTTGTGCCGAAGATGCCGCATCCAGAGCGCATAGGCCGCAGCCGCCATACCCATCGGCATCCCCGGATGGCCGGATTTGGCCGCCTGCACACCTTCGGCCGATAAAAACCGGATAGTCTGCACACACAATTCGTCCAACGGTGTTAAACCTGTCTTTTTTGCAGTTTCCGCCATATTTTCCCTTTTTAGTAAAAATTTAAAGTAATGGTTCCTTGCCTCAAAAACGGGGCTATCGTACCCCACACCTTGGCCGCTTGCAAGCCATTTCTTGCCAATGCCGCTTTATCCGGACCTTTTTGTTATTAGAAAAACATATTGTAAAATAAGCAGAAATGATCAAAGTGGCCGTTTAACAGAAATTTCTCAAAGTTTGTGAATATTGTTTTATGCTTTTATAAAAAAGGCATTTATGACATTGACATGCGGCCTTAAATCGTCCGTCATCACCTCCGGCAAAAGGATTTAATTGACTGTATTGCATTATTATGATAGGATAATTCAGATTATGGCACTAATAAAAAAATCCAATACCAAAAAGACGGCGAAAACCACCACCCGCAAGTCCTCAACTTCGGCGGCGAAGGTCAAACGGACCAGCAAAGCGTTTCGGACCTATGAGCAGGCGATGGAATACCTGTTTAAGACGACCGATTATGAAAAGCAGCAGCGGCTTCGCTACAATGTAACGACGTTTGACCTGGATCGGATGAACAATCTGCTCAAAGGGCTGGGCAATCCGCACAAAAAAATCAAGTGTGTGCATATTGCCGGCACCAAGGGCAAAGGCTCCACCGCCGCGATGCTGGCCAAGATGATGGAGGCCAACGGGTACAAAGTCGGGCTTTATACCTCGCCGCACGTGACCAGTCTGCATGAGCGGATCGCGGTCAATTCGCAATTGATTACGCGAAAAGAGTTTTTAGATTTACTCAATCGGGTCTATCCGATACTGAAAAAAACCGATGGTCAAGACGACCGTCCCACTTTTTTCGAAATCCTCACGGCGATTGCGTTTCTGCATTTCAGCGATCACAAAGTGGATATCGCCATCATCGAAACCGGCCTGGGCGGCCGACTGGACAGCACCAATGTCATTATGCCGGAAGTGGTGGGGATTACGAGCATCAGTCTGGACCATCAGAATCTGCTGGGCAATACGCTGGACAGTATCGCCAAAGAAAAGGCCGGCGTGATCAAAAAAGGAATTCCCGTGGTCACCGTGGAACAAGACCCCGTTACGATGAAAATCCTCAAAAAGCAGGCGTCCAGCCTCAAAGCGCCGTTTACCGTCACGGGCAAAGATATTGACTTTTCCTATCGGTTTGAGTCATCTCGCGAACACGGGCCGCACACCCGCATTTGTCTGACTACGCCGACCAGCCGCTTTGAACACCTTCGGGTTCCATTGCCGGGCGAGCATCAGGCCATCAATTGCGGCCTGGCGTTGGCGATGCTGGATCGGTTAAAGGCGCAAGGCTACACGATTGACGACGAAAAAGCCGTTACCGGCCTGCTGGGCGTCTCCCTTATCGGACGGATGGAAATGCTGTGCGACGATCCGCGGATCCTCGTCGATGCCGCCCATAACGCCGCCAGCATCCGCGCTCTGATCCAGGCGATCGGACAGCATATCCCCTACGATTCGCTGATCTTTATTTTCGGGTGCAATGCCGATAAAGATGTACGAGGGATGCTTTCCGAGCTGCAATACGGGGCCGATAAGGTCATTTTCACACGCAGCAATTCACCCAAAGCCGTTTTTCCGAGCGATCTGGCTGAGATGTACACCGACATCTGCGGCAAGATGTGCCAGACCGCGATGACGCTGCGCGAGGCACTCCGCATCGCCCGCAGCGCGGTCACACGGGAAGATTTAATCTGCGTTACGGGCAGTTTTTATCTGGTCGGGCAGGCCAGAGATCTGTTTTCTCCGCAGAAATAATCGCTCAATACGTGAACAAATTCACTCGATGGGTCGTATCGAAAGCAAAATCGGCCAAAATCGGGTGAAAATTGACCGCCATTCCACAAAAAAAGAAAAATTTTTTGGTTGATTTCGGTTCGTATGCCGATACACTTTCAGTGAGTATATTGTTAAGGCCTGACAAGAAAACGGTTAGTAAACGACGGCAAAACGTAAGGAAAAAACACTGTTTTTGAAAGGAGATCGAAAATGAAGAAAATGTTAGCAATGGTGGTACTGTGTGGATTGGTTCCCGCAGCAAGCGCCGTAGATGTGTTCGGCACGGATGTCGGCGTCACGGTGGACGTCGAATACATGAGCCGGTACATCTGGCGGGGCTACAACAAAATGGGCAGCTCGCCGGTGTGGAAGCCCAGTGTGGATTTTGACCTGGGCGGCGGTTTCGGCGCCAACCTGCTGGCAGCTTACGGTCACAATGCCGGCACCGTCAACGCCACGGAATATCAGTACACGCTGTACTATGGCGGCAGCGTTCTCGAAGGCGATTGCCTGAAAACCGACTACACACTCGGATGGCGGTACTATGATTTGATCGATATGCCGTCCAAGGGTGTGGACTATCAGGAAGTCTTCCTGGAGATGGATATGCCGAATCTCGTCGGCGCCGGCCTGGTTCCTCACGTGAACTACTACTATCTGTGGCAGGCCCGCAGCGGCAGAAGCACCGCTCCCGATGGCACACCTCTGAGCTTTGCCAGCGGCAGCATCGTTCAAGTCGGTGCGGACTATAACTTTACGCTGAATGAAGTGCCCGATGTTCCGATGACCTTCTCCTGGGATATTGTCTATAACGACGGCGTCGTGGATAAGAGCGTCATCAATGGCTGGACGCATATGCTCTGGGGTCTGAAAGCGGATATGCAGTGCCCCCTGACCGGCGGCACGCTGACGCCTGCGGTGTATTTCCAGAACATGTTCACTCGCACCCTGAATGACAACAAAAAGGATTATCTGTTCTGCGGATTGACCTACAGTTTGGGCTTCTAAGTCTAAACACTTCATTGAGTGCCTTAACAGAAAAAAGGCCGGTTCACTGAGAGCCGGCCTTTTTTGTTTCTGCATTCCAACCGTTTGCAGGCGACACGGTTATTCGGATTTGTGATGACGGTTCAAAGAAACCGGCCAATCCGTGCCGCATAACCATCAGTGTCGGACGCGTCGGAGTGCATGGATCCCGGACAACACAGTCGCGACGACCATCAAAAAATACGTGACCAACGTAAACCAATCGCCCCACGGACGCGAGACAAACGCCCAGCCGATCAGCACCGTGCCGATGCCGAACGATTGCAGGAACATCTTGATTTTGCCATAGACCACAGCACCGAAGTTGACGCCGTGCGACTCGGCGATGTGCCGCAGCGTCTGCACCGCCACCTCCCGCGCAAAAAGAATGACCGCCGTCCCCCAGCGAATCACATGAAGCGTCGTATCGGAAAAGCCGAAACCGGCCAGACGCGGCTGGGCGACCATCGCAAAACAAAAAAACGTCCCGCAGACCAGAATCTTGTCGGCCAGCGGATCCACCGTTCGACCGAACCGGCTGGTTACCTCATATTTTCGTGCCAGATGGCCATCGACAATATCCGTCAGACCGGCCACCACAAACAAGACGAACGCTCCCATTAAATAGGCGGCGGGTTTGTCCTGCTCCAGTTTCGGCGCATACAGAATCATCCCCAAAAAGATCAGCGTCAAAATCAGTCTGCCGACTGTCAGGGCATTGGGAATATGCCGAATGATTCCTTTTTCAGGTTTATTGACCATTGTATTTGTATCCATCATAAATCCTGCTGTCATTGATTCACAATAGCCGAACCGCGCGAGTGAGCCGGATAATACTTCGCCTCGAAAAGCGTTTGGCGTATCCGCATCGCTTATCGGGCCGCTCGCGCGGCCGCGCTATTGTGCTGCGCCAGTGCGTCATCGTACAACAGCCGAGCGGCGCGAGCCGCCGGATAATACTCCGCCTCGAAAAGCGTTTGGCGTATCCGCATCGCTCATCGGGCCGCTTGCGCGGCCGCGCTATTGTGCCGCGCCATTGCGTCGTCGTACACCAGCCGAGCGGCGCGAGCCGCCGGATAATACTCCGCCTCGAAAAGCGTTTGGCGTATTCGCATCGCTTATCGGGCCGCTCGCGCGGCCGCGCTGTTGCGCCGCGCCATTGCGTCATCGTACAATAGCCAAGCGGCGCGAGCCGCCGGATAATACTCCGCCTCGAAAAGCGTTTGGCGTATCCGCATCGCTTATCGGGCCGCTTGCGCGGCCGCGCTGTTGCGCCGCGCCATTGCGTCGTCGTACACCAGCCGAGCGGCGCGAGCCGCCGGATAATACACTCCGCCTCGAAAAGCGTTTGGCGTATTCGCATCGCTTATCGGGCCGCTTGCGCGGCCGCGCTATTGTGCCGCGCTGGTATGGGTCATATTTTTTCCACTGTAAAATCGTATCCATCGCGTCCGGTGATGCGGGTTTTGATGAATGTGCCCGGCGGATCGTCGCAGGCCCTGATCAGGCAGACGCTGTCGATGTGCGCAGCCTGGCCGTAGTAACGCCCGATTGCCCCATCAGGCCCCGTTTCATCGACCAGCACCGTCAATTCGTCTCCGATTCGCGCGTTCATTTTGGCAAACAGCATCTCCTGTTGGGTTCGCATCAATCGGTCCACGCGTTGCAGCTTGATGTCCTGAGGCACCTGATCGGGCAGCTCGACCGCGGGTGTGCCCGACTCGGCGTAAAACGGAAAACAACCCAGCGCATCAAACTTTGCCCGGCGGACAAACTCCAGCAGTTCTTCGAATTCCGCTTCTGTTTCGCCCGGATAGCCGACGATGATCGTCGTTCGCAGAACCACATCGGGCATCAGCATTCGCAGCCGTTCAATCAGACGGAGATTGTTTTCCTTTGTATCCGCTCGGCGCATCGACTTGAGAATTCGATTGTTGATGTGCTGCATCGGAATATCCGCGTAATGAACGACTTTTTGGCTCTGCGCCATCGCTTCCAGCAGGGCTTCATCGATCCCGGACGGATACAGATACATCAGTCGAATCCAGCGGAGCGATTCGAGTTTTTCCAGCTCAGCAATAAGCTGAACCAGGCCGTTTTTCATTTTCAGGTCGCGCCCGTAATAATTGCTGTCCTGTGCGATCAAACTCAGTTCGACCGCCCCGTTTTCGACTAGTTCCTGTGCTTCCTTGGCGACGAGTTCCAACGGCTTGCTCCGAAATCGGCCGCGGATAGCGGGAATCGTACAAAACGAACATTTTCGATCGCATCCCTCGCTGATGCGTAAATACGCCCAATGGTTCGGGCTGATCAGCAGACGTCCGCGGTCGTCGTGGGCCGCCATAACACTGATATCGTCGTTTTTCGACGTGCTCGACCGCGGCCGAACGGCTTGGGGTGTTGGCTGGCACTGCCCCAAAGAGGCGGCCACAATCCGTTCAATTTGATCTCGCTGTTCAAGGCCAACAATAACATCAATCCCTTTGACTTCCTGTCTCAGCGCCTCGCCCATCCGTTCGGACAGACAGCCGGCCACAATAATCTTTTTGATCTTCCCTCTCTTTTTTTGACGAACAGCCTGTCGAATCACCTCGATGGCCTCGTCTTTGGCCGGGGCGATGAAGCCGCAGGTGTTAATCACCACCACATCCGCACAATCGGCCTCGCCGCTGAGCACAAAACCGGCTTGTCCCAGTCGAGCCAGCATAACCTCGCTGTCAACGATGTTTTTGGGGCAGCCAAGTGCCACCAATCCGACGGTTACCGCCGGGTTTTGCTTGTCCTTTCTTGCCATGTCGTGTATGTTGTCCTTAAATTGAGTTGCGAATCGGCAAAATCTTAACAAAAACATCCCGTCAATGCCAGTAGGTTCCACACAAAGCCAAAAAAACAATCATCTTTAGAAAACAAGGAAATAAACGCAACGATTAAGGCGTTCTTATTGCGCGAATCAAGTGCTGTCGTTCAGAGGCGTTCGATCCCAATGGATTTGTCCGAAGTACGTGTTTTCACTATAGAAAAAACGCCTTCCGTGCCGATAAGGACTGTAAGTTATGACAAATAAGCCGGCCTTTTGTATGGGTGTTGGATGCGTTTTCTCTTGAACACAAATCATCTGAAAAGAGTGATGCGACGTCGCTGTATGCGCTGGATCGTCCCGATTGCCGCGTCTGCGGTGTTTTCCGGCTGCGCCCAGACCGGCAGTATCGAAGAATTTTTCGGAAAAAAACCGACCGAAATTGAATCCAAAATGATCATTCGCGACATCGCGCGCGTTCGCGAAAATCCCCATATTTATAATCCGCTTCCGGAAATGTACCGCACGCCGCCGCGACGGTTGGTGATGGAAGACGGGGTGCGGATGTTCTATTTTACCCGACACCACCCGGCCCAGCAGATCGCCAACGACCTGAAACGACTGGGCTATAAGGTCAGCCAGAATCCGAGCACCAATCAGGTCATTATCCACGCCTCGGATGAAGCCGAATGCGACGTGATCGAAGCCTATCTGGTACGCACGGATGTGCCGCCGATCCAGGTGCACATCGACTGCATCATTCTGGAACGATTTGCCGATGTGACCAAAGACTGGGAAACATCGATCTTAATCGAAAACCTTTTTGGCGAACGAATCACTCTTGGCGAGAGTAAATTCCCCGAACCCGCTTTGCCCGGTGCATCGCTTCGGGAAAGCAAGCGCAGCACGTTTGGGATGGACTTCGGATTCTGGCGGAATGAAGGGATTCCCGGACATCAGGTGCGCGCGATTATTGACATTCTTGAATCCCGCGGGTATTTGAAAATCCTGCTCAATCCGACGCTGGAAACCGTAACCGGCAAGGCGGCGACCGTGCAGATTCGCGACCGTCAGCCGGTTCCCATTCGCGTAACGGAAAAAGACAAAGAACCTTATACCCTGACGAAATATGAATGGGTCACCGATACCCTGACCGTAACGCCGCATGTCTATGCTGACGGCTCGATCGGACTGAAAACCTCGATCAACATCGGCTCGGCCTCCAAACCCGAAGGCGTGGTTCAAACGTCGATCATCACGCAGCGCTCGATTGACGTGGCCGAGAACCGCATCCGTCCGGGGCACAGCCTGATTATCGGCGGGATGCGCAAAAGCGAAAACCGCTCGGTCATCCGCGGGGTGCCGTTCTTCAAGGATCTGCCGCTGATCGGGACGTTCTTTGCGAGCAAGGACTTTGAAGAAAACGCCACCGAAATTGTGTTTATCCTGACGCCGAGCATTTCTTCGGGCAGCGTCCATTATTCGGAAATGGCCGATATGATTCGCGAGAAACACCGGACGCCGGATTATGACGCCATTCTGGACGAGTTGGTTGCCGATCCGCTGGCCGGCGATGTCTATGCCCAGTATCTGGAGGACAAGGCCGACGAGGCGCGCGCCGAGACGATTCGGTTTGAGCGGGAGGCTCAACGGGCTGACTTTGAGGCCGAGCAGGATCGCCTGCGCGCCGAACAGATGCTGGTCGAGATGCAGCTTCTGGAGGCTCAGATCGAACAGGCTCGCCGTGAATACGAGCAGGCCGTTGCCCAAAACAAGGCGGCCCAGGCCCAGGCCCAGGCCGCCGCCAAAGAAACGCAGGTGCAGCAGGCGCTGATTTCGCAAGCTGAAGAAGAGATCCAAAGCGCCGCCGCCGCGGCCGAAGCGGCCAAAGCGGCCGCCCAGCAGGCCGAGGCCGAATTGCAACAGGCCCGGCAGAAAGCCGAAGCGGCCCGACAGGAAACAGAAAAACTGAAGGCTCGTCAGGAAGCCATACAGGCTGAAATCGAATCCTTACAACAGCAAACGCAGCCGCCGCCAACGGAGCAAGAGTAACGCTATGACGTGGTATGACCTGAGAAAACGTGTTGCAGTTATTGCACCGGCCATTATCGGCGCGGGGGCGGTGTTGCTGCTGAGCGGCTGCGGCGATTTCTTTGCACAGAAACCGACCGAGGTTCAGGCGCGTGAGATACTTGAAGAGCTGGGGCAAGTTCGGGAAAGCCCCCATATTCACAATCCCCTGCCCGAAGTCTATCGGCAGCCGCCGGCACGACTGCAGATCCGCGAGGGCACCAAACTGTTTTACTTTACCAAGCACCATCCGGCGGGCAATCTGGCCGGGCTGGTCAAAGAGCAGCTCGGCGTCGATGCCTCGGTCAACGCCGCGATCAATCAATTGGTCTTGTACTGCGCAGACGACGCTCAGGCTACGGCGGTTGAAGATTATTTGCGGCTGATTGATGTGCCGCCGGTGCAGGTCAATATCGACTGTCTGATTCTCGAGCGGTTCGGCGATATTACGATGGACTGGGAAACCTCCGTGATGATTCAAAATCTCCTCGGGGAAGGCATCACCCTTGGTGAAGACAGAGGTACATTCATCAAAAAAATTGGAGACAACAGTTATCGATTTGTTGACGGAAGAGACAATCTATTGCCAGGAAACGTCAATGTATCAAATTATGCTGGGATCGATTTTGATAAAATTGAGATTAACGAAAGAGTATTGGTTGGTCTGGACCCGGCGTTTCCGGGCGCGTCGCTTCGCGAGCCGGAGCGGGGCAAGTTCGGGCTGGACTTCGGCTACTGGCGCAACAGGGGGGTTCCCGGTCACCAGTTTCGGGCCGTGGTGGACGTGTTGATTTCAAAAGGCTACCTGAAGGTGCTGTTGAATCCGACCCTCGAAACGGTCAATGCCCAGCCGGCGGCGGTGACCATCAAGGATCATGCGCCCATCGAGGTCGTCAAAACCGGCCTCGGCGGCGCCTCAAGCGTGTATAACATCACGGAGTATGTCTGGGTGGAAAACACGCTTTCGGTTACGCCGCATGTCTATGCCGACGGGTCTATCGGATTGGTAACCGATATCAAAATCGGTTCGCGGTCGAAACCCGAAGGCGTCGTGCAGCGGGCCATCATTACCGAACGCTCGATCAACGTGGCCGAAAACCGCATTCTGCCCGGCGAGAGCCTGATTATCGGCGGGATGCGCAAAATGGAAAAGCGGTCTGTGATTCGCGGCATACCGTTCTTTAAGGATTTGCCCTTGCTGGGGGTGTTGTTTTCCAGCAAAGATTTTGAAGAAAAGGCCACTGAAATTATTTATATCCTGACGCCGAGTATCTCAGCCGGAGGTGAAGATCACGGTCGTGTTGTTCAGGAGATCCGCGATAAATATGCGGAATCGGATTACAAGACGGGCCTTCGTCAAATGCTGACCGAGCCGTTCGAACCAAGCATTTACAGCTCGCTGGTAGAACAAAAGGCCGTTGATGCGGAATTGCAGCGAAAAGAGGCCGAGCTGGCTCGCGAAGAAGCGATGAGACGAGCACAGGCTGAACGCCAGCGCGCCGATCGCATCGCCGTCGAGGCCGAGAAACTGCGTCAAAAGGCCGAGCAACTGAGGCGCGAAGCGGACAAGGCCGCGCAGGACGCTCAACAGGCGATAGAAAAGGCCCGCCAGGCCGCCGAACTGACCGAAGCCGAACGCCAACGCATTATGGAGTTGCAGCAGCAAAAAGACGCTGCCGAGGCCGAGGCTCAAAACGCGCAGCAGCAGGCCGAACAAGCTGCCAGGGCCGCCCAACAGGCCGCGCAGCAGGCCCAACAAGCCGCTGAGCAGCTTGAGCAAAGCCGCCAGGCCGCTCAGCAAGCACAGGAACAAGCCGAAAACGCGCAACGTGAAGCCCAAGCCCTCGAGCAGGAGCAAGCCGCCGAGCCGCAGGAAGCCGCTCCGCCGGCCGAACAATCGGATACTGAACAATCCAGCCCCTCGGACACGCCGTAGCCGTGGGTTAAGGCCGACCCTCTCAAAAAATCCTCTTTCCCCGGTCGGCTTCATTTTTCCAATGTGTAGTTAAGTGACCGCTTCTGTTGTCCGATAGCGATACCGAGACCGAGCTAAAAAAGACAAAGTATGTCAATTAGAATGAGGAAAAGACAATGTCGTCCCTCAAATGGTCATCGATATGGCACTGGATGGGTGTGGTTGGGGTATCGGTGTTGTGCTGTCTGATTGCGGATGTTTCGGCCTACTCCTCTCAATTCGACACGGACACGGGTTTTTTTGATATGTCGCTTGAAGAACTGCTCGAAGTGGATATTTTTGTCGCTTCCAAAAAAGAAGAGCCGCATTTCAAGGCGCCCGGGGTGGTCGCCATCGTTCCACGCAGCGAATTTGACCTGTACGGCGACCGCAATTTACTCCAGCTTCTGCAGCGCCAGCCAAGTGTTTATATCTACAATTCGTTTGCCTATGCGAATAACCATGCCAGCTTTCGAGGCGATTTAACGGCTCATTCGGAAACGCACACCCTGATCTTGCTGAACGGTCGCCCTGTTCGTGAAAGTGCCCAAGGGCACAATTTCCCCCTTTATTTGACGTACCCTCTGTCCGTCCTTGACAGCGTGGAAATCATCCGCGGCCCCGGATCGGTACTTTACGGGACCAACGCATTTACAGGCGTAATCAATCTGAATACCCGCGACGTTCCGGAAGAAAAAGAGTTTTCGATTTCATCAATGGTCGGCAGTTACAGCTATTGCGATACGACCGTATCCGCCGCCGGCCGCTCCGGCGAACTGGGTTACGTTGCGGCGTTTCGTACCCTTGACTATGACGGCTGGCCGTATCAAATGACCGATGCGGACGGCATGCCCGGCAAGCGGAACAGGTATGAAAAAAGTCATTCCGGAACCGTTCATTTGATGTATAAAGATTTTACGCTGGACATCTTCGCCAGTGAGATCGATCTGTTTCATATCGGTGTTTGGCCGGCGTGGTCGGTTCCCCGACAGAAAATCACCAACAAACGGCTGTTTGTCAATCTGGGGTATTCAACCCCATTGGATGACCGGCTGAGGCTGGAGTGGAATCTGACGTATAATCTTCAGGAAAACACGCTGTCCAGCCCGGAAGCCATTCCGATTGCCAACAACACATCGGATGTTCTCGGAGAGATCACGCTGTTCGCCAATCCGCTGGACGAGATGAACCTCGTATTCGGGTTTTTACAGGAGCATCGAAAAAGCTATTCACCCAAAAATCGTCATTTTCAATCCATCCGCAGCTACAGCTACGACCCTCGCAGCGCCTATGCCCAGGGCGATTATGAAATTGACGATTCGCTGAAACTTATTGCCGGCACCCAATGGCATAAATCGCCGCTGGGCGATTCGGATCTGGTCTCCCGGTACGGGGTGATCTATACGCCGTTTGAGAAATGGGGCGTGAAATTGCTGCGCGGCGAGGCCTTTCGCGGGCCGATAGCCATGGAATCGGATCTGGACGATCCGCCGCTGAAGGTCGGCAACAACAGTCTTAAACCCGAAACCATTACCACTTACGACGCACAACTGTTTTTTCACGATAGCACGACGTATGCGGCCGTGACGTATTTTTTCAGTACGATTGACGATCAGATTCTGTTTGATACAAGCGGACCGGTGACCACGTATATGAACGGCGGCCGGCAGCGATTTGAAGGCGTTGAGTTTGAGGCCAAGCACTTTTTTACGCCGAACTGGCACATCCTCGGCTCCTTTATGCACCAGCACAGCAATATCGACGAAGGACTTGACCACACCGTCGTGCCGAACAATATGTTCAAATTCGGAACGGGATATACATGGGATTGGGGTTCGGCGGCGCTGTTTTACAGCCACTATGGGACGCCTCCCCGCGTGGAATCGCCGGTAACCGTCAACCCGCAGCCCAACAGGCTCAATCTGCTGTCGATGAATTTCCAGGTAGACCCGTCCCGATGGCTGGATATTCCCAAAGGCCGGGCCAGTTTGGTGTTCAGGGTGGAAAATCTGCTGAACGAGAAAACTTACGTGCCCACGCTTGCTTACGCCGGCGTACCGAATTCTTTTCCTGACGGCCCCGGCAGAACCTTCTATGGCGGGTTAACGATCAACTTTTAAGTCAAAGCAGCGACAGAGGACGCTTTTTGATGATGCCAAAATGCCGGCGCGGCAGATTGACCGGCGAGGCGGCGTGTTTGGCAGCCGCGACCAGGTAAAACGCCGTCTCCGGCAAGTTCGGCAACGCATAAGAATGCAGCGTTAAAGCTGAACCGCCCATCATTTTTATCGCTTGGCGGGCCGCGTCGTATTCCTGCCGCACGTTCGGTCCCTTCCAGAACAGGACCAATCCGCCCGGTCGAATGAATGCCAGCGTCAGCTCCGCCAGCACGTTCAGCGGAGCGACCGCCCTGGCCGTTACCGCATCGAACCGCTCTCGCCGCGTCGGATCATGCGCCAAGATCTCGGCCCGTCCGTGCAGCAGCTCGACATTGCCCAGACCCAGCGCTTCACAGACCCGCCGCTGAAAACGCACCTTCTTTTCGGTGGCCTCCAGCGAAACGACGCGCCAGTTCGGGCGGGCAATTGCCAGAGCCAGCGCCGGAAACCCCGCCCCCGAGCCAACATCCAACACCGAAAACGGCGTATTGGTCGGGTGTCTCGAGGCCGGTTCATCTACGATCGCCAAGGCCGCCAGCGAATCGAGAAAATGCCGTGTGCGGATGTCCTGCGGGTGATCCATTCGCGTCAGGTTCAGCGAACGATTGTGTTCTATGAGCATCTGAGCGAATCGTTCAAAGGCCTGCGGCTGTGCCGCCAGCGATTCAGCGGCTAACGTCAAATCAAGCGGTTGCGCATTCATTGCTTTTGCAGGGCCAGCGTATAAGTGGGCCGACCTTCTTTCCTGTATTTGCGTTCATAATTGGTGCCGACCTGTTCGCCCTGGCCGGCG
The DNA here is from genome assembly GCA_050309605.1 of Anaerohalosphaeraceae bacterium. GTDB lineage: Bacteria > Planctomycetota > Phycisphaerae > Sedimentisphaerales > Anaerohalosphaeraceae > T3Sed10-213. The sequence goes on along the minus strand of JBNRMN010000092.1, from coordinate 39,885 downwards.
CCGACCGGACGCTTAAACGGAATGAGTCGAGCCTGCCCGGCCTCAACGGCCTGTCGGGCGACCTGCTGCATCTGGTCAAAATAATCCTGATGGTCAGTGGCGATATTGATCCAGCCGTCGGGCTTCAGGCATCGGGCCATCTGAGCCAGGTTGTCCGTATAAAAAAATCGTCGTTTGTGATGACGTTTTTTGGGCCAGGGATCGGGAAAATACAGGTGAAATCCATCGACGCTTTCGTCGGGCACATGCTCGGCCAGAAACTCAGCCGCGTCGGTGCGAATCAGCCGCACGTTTTGCAGTCCCCAGCGACCGATGCGATCCACCGCATAGCGATAATACTTATTAGCCCATTCAATACCCAAAAAACACGTTTTTTCGAATGCGCGGGCCTGGTTGAGCAGAAATGTGCCTTTGCCGGAGCCGATCTCAATCTCGACCGGCCCGGAACGTCCGAAAAGCACCTTGAAATCAAGCCGTCCGTCCAGCGTTTCCGTCCGGACCGCAATCGCCGGGTAATCCTGAAGCTGTCGCGCCGTCATATTTATTCTGGTAATTTTTCTGTCTTGCTTTATATATATAGGGTAACGATGAGGCTGAAAACTGAACGAAAACCCTATTTTGTGCCGAAATAGTAATAAAGTCAAGCCCTGTACGGTACGATACGAACATGAAACGAGAACCGCTCGGCATAAGGCTCGTAGAACCAGCATGGATGCACAAAATAACTATAACTACGGCAGATTGCGTATGATACGGCCGATTTTGAACCTGCGAAAGAAACGCATCCTCATTGATGTGGATACGCAGCGTGATTTTTTTCTGGCCGATGGTCAAATGTGCATTCGCAATCATCGGCGGGTGCTGGCCAATATTCGCCGGGTGATGGCCTGGGCCAGACGCGAGCATATCCGCGTCATCTCCACTGCCCTGATCCATCCGCCCAATGACCACCATGAGCCGTATTGCCGCATCGGAACCAACGGCGTTCGCAAACTGCGTTATACGCTCCGCTATCGTCATGTCGTTTTTGACGCCGACGACAATACCGATCTGCCTCGCGAAAGCATGCAGGATGTCGAGCAGATTGTATTGTACAAGCGCACGCTTGACCCGTTTGATGAGCCGCGCGCCGAACGGGTTCTGACTGAGACGAAAGCCAATGAATTGATCGTCATCGGCGGCCCGGCGGAAACCTCGGTTCTGTCAACCGTGCTGGGGCTGTTGGTGCGGCAAAAAAATGTGATTGTGGTCTATGACGCTATCGGATCGCTGGATAAAAACGCCGCGCAAGTGGCGTTGCGAAAAATGCAGGCCAAAGGAGCCAAACTGCTGGAAACCCGCTCGCTGTTCGGCGTGTCCTCTCTGAAAATCGTGCATGCGTGCACCTGCGATCGCTGCCGCGGAAAGCTGCCGACCGTCGCCAAAAACCACAGCCGCTAAGTCCCGCGCCGCCGGACCGAACCGGCACAAAAAAACCGCCTCCGCGCCGCACGACAACATCATACCTGCCGTACCGCACCAAGGCGGCCTTTTTCAAATGGTTGTGGATTCCTGTTATTTCTTAGGACAGTCCTTTGTCCCGTCATCCGAGCCGCCGCAGCCGCCGCCCAGATACTGTGCCTGATCCGACAATGCGGCTGCGTCTTTCTTGTCCTTGTCACCGCAAGTGCCGCCGCCGCAGCCACCCCCCAGGTATTGCGCATTCGCGATCACTGTTGAGGTGCTGCCTTTATCCTTGTCGCCGCCCTTGCCGCCGCAGGCCCACGCAGCGCCGGATACCGCCAATACGACACAAACCGCCAGAATTTTCTTCAGTACATGTGCGTTCATGGTTGTCCCCTTTCGTTTTTTTCAATGACTTCGGTTAATAAGACTTTTTTTATCTCACATTGTGGACTAAATACGTATCAGAGAAAAAACAGTTTATACAATTTTTCAAAAAAATGACATTTTTGACGATTTCTTTGAGTTTGTATTGTTTTCTAATGCAATTGGGCCTCATTGTTCGATAAACATTGAGATGTATCGTTTTTGAAGCAACCTTGAACCGTTATAATCCCTCTTTGACGAATGCAAAAAACAACCGTTAAACAAACGATTTACATCCTTATCGGGATGATTGCGTGTGGCCTGCCGAGCGGCTGCACCCGGATGGAACGCGCGACCGCGGTCGGGCCGATTGCCACGCCGCAAACCTTTTCGGTCCATACGCTGGGGCTTTCGGTTGAACGGCGTCCCATTGATTTATATAGGGCCGGCAGCGGATATGAAACCATCTTTATTTTTGCGGCCATCCACGGTAATGAGCAGGCGGGGATTCCATTGTGCTACAGGCTGATGGAGCGGCTTCGCCATCGATGCGATCTGCTGGACAAATACCGCATTCTGATTATTCCCAACGCCAACCCGGACGGTGTGGTGCGCAATGTACGCGGCAATGCCAATGGGATTGATCTGAATCGTAATTTTCCCGCGGCCAACCGTGAAAATACGTCTGTCTTTGGGTATTATGCCCTTTCCGAACCCGAATCGAAATTATTATATGACCTGATCGAACACTACCGACCGATTCGGGTCGTCAGTCTTCACCAGCCGCTCAAATGTATTGACTATGACGGTCCGGCCGAGGCGCTGGCTCAGCATATCGCGGCCTATTGCCATTTACCGGTCAACAAGCTCGGAGCACGACCCGGTTCATTCGGGGCGTATGCCGGTGAAAAGCTCGGTATAGCGACCATTACGATGGAATTGGAACGCGCCGATGATCGTTTGACCGCCGATCAGCTCTGGCAGCGTTACGGGGCGGCGCTGATGGCGGCAATTACTTATCCGGAACCTCCTTATTGACGCAGGCTCGGATTTGACATCCACCGCGACAATAACTAAATTTTAACAGACATCGTGAACGCAGTCGGTTATAATGCCCCCATAGACGGTAAATACGACCCAAAGGATTGTACCATGTGGATACGTTATATTGTCATGTTTATGGGACTTGCCGCCGCGGGCGTTACGGGCGCTTCGGCCTCGGCGCAGGCAGACGCGAACGACGGGTCCGACGCAGGGCCTACGCTGAAGCTGGGCTATTCATCCGAGGCCCTCTCCAATTCGGTTGATACGTTTATGTATTTTGTGCCTTTGACTTCGCTGACGGCGGTCAGTACCGCAACCGACCCCAATACGAACTTTACCGCGGGCATTGTCAGTCGTCGATGTGACGAAAAACGCGATAACGGATTTATTTTGTCCTGCGATTTTGAGATCGTCGGCGGCGGGTTATATCGGGTGGTCTATGATCCCGACGAAATGATTGCACTGGTCAGCGGCGGCGACACCAAGAAACGCCGCCTCAAGAATCTGCTGGAGTGGATTCAGATTGACGGGCCTTGTCTGGGACGGGTGGACGCCGTCGGGCAGGTGCATGAGAACGACATCATCGTCGAGCAGGTCACCGTCAGCTTCACGCGCGACCGTCTGAAAAGCCCCGTGACCATCGCCCTGTATGATGTGCCCCGCAAGAACGACCGGTATCACTATGCTAACCGAGAAAACCCCGTCATCGCACGGGTCAATACCCTGACGTTCAGCCGCAGCGAGCAGTCGCCTCGTATGAGCGTCGAGGTGGCCTCCGTCCAGAAAGCCGACCGATCCGAAGGGGTGATCGGTTCAATCAAGGCGATGTTTGCCAATCTGCTGTTATCGCCTTTGCCCGTGTCGGTGGTGGGCAATGACACGATGCTTGATTTCGGACGGGCGCTGTATCTGGAAAAAACAGCCTTTACCTTTCCTGTCGCCGAAACGCTTCGCCCCTCGCTTGCCAAGGCTCAGGTCTCGGCGTTCTGAACAGCGGCGATGACCCTGACCACATCAACCATCGCTGCCGTATCGTGGACGCGCACGACCGATGCGCCCTTCCATGCCGCCAGCGCGACCGTGGCGGCGGTGCCGAACAGTCGGTCGGTCGGGTTGTCTTTGCCGGTGAGCTGTCCGATGAATCGTTTGCGGCTGGTTCCGACCAGCAGACGATAACCCAATCCGGCAAACACCTCCAGCCGCTTGAGCAGTTGCAGGTTGTGCTCGGTGGTCTTGCCAAAGCCGATGCCGGGGTCAAGAATAATCATATCACTCGAAAGTCCCATCGATTCGGCGTGTTTTGCACGCTGCATGAGAAAATCGCGTACCTCGGCGACGACATCATCATACCGAGGATTGTGCTGCATTGTCTCCGGTGTGCCCTGCATATGCATCAGAACCACCGGCACGCGGCGCTCGGCGGCCAGGCGGGCCATCGCCTCATCGCTCAGCGCGGTAATGTCATTGAGCATGGACGCGCCGGCGTCAAGGGCTGCGGCGGCAACCTCTGCATTGCGTGTGTCGATGCTGACGGGGATAGCGGTGTGCTCGCGCAGCTTCCGAATGACCGGCACAGCACGGCGGATTTGTTCATCGACAGATACCGGTGCTGCGCCGGGACGGGTGGATTCGGGGCCGACATCGAGAATGGCTGCGCCCTGTCGGACCATTTCCAGGCCGCCGGCCACGGCCTTGTCCACGTCGAACAATTGTCCGCCGTCGCTGAACGAGTCGGGCGTGACGTTGACAATGCCCATTACCCGACAGCCGCCGGAAAAATCCAGCCGGCCGCTTGGCCATTCAAGAAACTCTGACGGCCTGTTCATCGTTGCTCCCGAACCTGAAAACCGATGCCGCGCAAGACCTGGGCCAGCGGATAAGACCGGTCGCTGTTTGGCAAAACCACCGTGGTATTGTGAAATTCGCGTCGTCGGGGATACTCCTTGCGGAGGCGGTCAAACAATGCGCTGCGCTGCGTCGGCGGTAAGGCCAGCATCTTGCGCGTATTCAAATCGTCCCGGCGGATGTCATAGACCTGCCGAACGACCTGATCGATGATCTGTTCCCCGGGGGCGTCAAGCTGTTTAGACGTCAGGGCGATTTCGGGTACATCCGGAGCAGGCAGAAAATCCGCCTCGGTGTGTACCGGCCTCAGGCCGAAATGCTCACAGACAGCGCGATAAATCATCAGCATTCCGATGACCTTACCGTCAAATGAATAGCCGGCGATGTGCGGGGTGGCCAGATCGACCCGGCCGAGCAGATCGGCGTCGATGTTCGGCTCATTTTCCCACACATCCAGCACAACCCCGCCCAACTTGCCGTCGGCTGTTGCGTTTTTGAGTGCGGCCGTGTCGTGAACGCCGCCGCGCGAGGTGTTGAGAAAAAACGCGCCCGGCTTGAGTGATTTGAAAAACGCCGCATCGGCCAGGTGATAGGTTTTGTCCGGTCCCTGCCGGGTCAGCGGGGTGTGCAGGGTGATACAATCGCAGTCGTACAGTGCATTGAGCGGGCGATACTTCGGGTCGCCGGTCTGCCGAGCCAGCGGCGGGTCGTTGAGTCTGACCGCCATCCCCAGTGCGGCGCACTTATGGGCGACGCGCGAGCCGACATTGCCCACGCCGATGACGCCGATGGACGTGCCGGCCAATTCAATGCTGTATTTTTTGCCCAGCTTCAGCAAGGCAGCGACGACATACTCGGCGACGCTGTTGGCGTTCGAGCCGGGCGCTGAGGCAAAGCCGATCCCCTGTGCGGCCAGGTAGTCGGTATCGACGTGCTCGATGCCAATGGTCGCCGTCGCGACAAATTGAACACGGCTGCCGGACAGCAGCGATTCATCGACCTGGGTGACGCTGCGCACCAGCAGCACGTCCGCATCGGCCGCCTGCTCGGCGGTCAAGGCACGCCCCGGAAGGGTTTTGACCTGTCCAATCGACGAAAAACACGCCTCAACAAACGGGATATTCTGATCCGCTACGATCTTCATTTGAATTCCTTAAAACAGGGTCTCTTTCAGAAACATAAGCATAAACAAGGAGCATTTCAAGAATGCATCTTCGTCACTTCTTTACATTTTGCCTGGATGTAAGACATTCTTCCGGATTGGCTCTAAAAGAGTCGCATCCCCTGCCGCTATCCTGCCCTTTCAGGGCGAAGGCTGTCATGTGCATTTCCACCCCGCCCCCGCTGGGCCGGGCTAAGGTCAAATGGCCTTTCAGGCCGAAAGAATTTAACATCGTTGTTCTCCAGCATGAATACGGTGAACGCTTACCTATATAAGTTGGGCGACGGCTTTGAACCAGGTGTAGAAAAAAGTACCTTCCTCGCAGGTATCGACGGCGGCGATCTCGGCGCAGCCCTGTTCGAAGGTTTTCGTGTCGAGCAGTGCATCGTCAAGAATCTGTCGGCGCGCCGACTGGACCATTGGGACGATGATGTGGTTGACCATGCCGTCGCGCAGGTCGGGGGCCAGGCGGTCGGCCCAGAGCCAGGCGGGTCGGCAGGACGCCACGGCCAGGCCGGCGGCGGTCAGCAGCGGGGTCAGCCGGCGTCCGATGAGCGGGTCGTGGCCGTTGGCCTGCTGGGCGGCGATGAGGCTGTGCCAAGCGCAGCGGCCGGCGGGCGTTTCGGGGTGCCAAAAGCACGAGCCGTGGTCGCCTTCGATGACGGTCAGTGTCCCGCCGGGGCGGAGGGTGCGTTTGAGTTCTTTCAGTGCGGCGACGGGGTCGTCCAGGTGTTCCAGCACAAAACACACAAAAACGTGGTCAAACGACGCATCGGCAAACCGCAGGTGGTGGATCTCGGCCTGTTCGAATGTGACCTGCTCGAAGCCGTGGGCGTCTTTGAGGCGGCCGGCCGAGGCCAGTGACGTTTCGGAGATGTCGATGCAGGTAAAGACCGCCTGCGGGCTGCGTTTGACCAGCAGGCGCGTCTGGGCGCCGACGCCGCAGCCGGCCTCGAGCACCTTCGCACCGGCGGGATAGGACGTATCCGAATGCAGAATGTCCTCTAATATCTCGGCCTGTTCATACAGCCGCTGCGTCTCGCGCGCCGAATAACCGTGTACATAAGGCATCGTTTGTTCTCCTGTTTTGTCAGGCCATTATAACGCCGGCCTGTGAGTCTGCCAAGAGCCGGGCAAAGTCAGAACGACCCCGTCCGCAAAAAGTGGTTTTCTCTATTTACTTTCGGCGAATTTTGCGTATAATATAGGCTTTTGATGATTCGACTAAGAAGACCCTAACTATGCAAAAAGTAAAGATTTACGATACGACGCTGCGGGACGGGATGCAGGCCGAGGGCATCAGTTTTTCGGTTGAGGACAAGCTGCTTTTGGCCCGACGGCTCGACGAGTTCGGTATTGATTATATCGAAGGCGGGTTTCCGCTGAGCAATCCCAAGGAAGAGGAGTTTTTCCGTCGGCTTAGCGAGATTCCATTCGAGCATGCGCGCATCGCGGCGTTCGGCAGCACCCGGCGGGCGAATAATCCGGTCGAACACGACGCCGGTATCGCCGCCCTGCTGGCCTGTGATGTGCCGGTGATTACGATTGTCGGCAAGACGTGGGATATGCACGTCACCGATGTGCTGCGGTGCGGTCTGGAAGACAATATTGTACTTTGCGCCGATTCGGTGGCCTATCTGAAAAAACAGGGTCGTGAGGTCATTTTTGACGCGGAGCACTTTTTCGACGGCTACAAGAACAATCCGGACTATGCGTTGAAGGTGCTGGCCGCTGTTGCTGAAGCCGGCGCCGACACGATTGCCCTGTGCGAAACCAACGGCGGGGCGCTTCCGGATGAGGTCTATGAAATAACCCGAACGGTTTGTCAGAGCTTGTCCGGCGCGACCATCGGCATCCACTGCCACAATGACTCGGACTGTGCGGTGGCCAACTCGCTGGCCGGGGTACGCGCCGGCGCGCGCCACGTTCAGGGCACGCTCAACGGTCTGGGCGAACGCACCGGCAACGCCAATCTCTGTACGATTATCCCCAATCTGTCGCTGAAAATGGGGTATGAAACCGTCGGGGACGAGAATCTGCGCAGCTTGACGGAGGTGTCGCGGTTTGCCTTCGAAATCGCCAATCTGACGCCGGTTACGCATATGCCGTATGTCGGTGAAAGCGCGTTTGCCCATAAGGGCGGACTGCACATTGACGCCATCCGCAAGAATCAGAAAACCTATGAGCATATTTCGCCCGAACTGGTGGGCAATGAACGCCGGTTTTTGATTTCGGAATTGTCCGGAGCGTCCAATGTACTGGACAAACTCGAAAAGAAAAAAATCGTCAGCGACAGACAGGTCGCGCGTGCCATTTTGCAGAAAGTTCAGGAACTGGAGAAAGAAGGCTATCAGTTCGAAACCGCCGAGGCCAGTTTTGACCTGCTCATCAAAAAACTGCTGGGGACATATCAGCCCAGTTTTGAGCTGATTAAGTATCACGTCGATATCGAACGCGCCGAGTCCGGTCGAATGATCACCGAGGCGACTGTTAAACTGTCTGTCGATGGGCGGATCGAGCACGTGGTCAGCGAGGGCGACGGCCCGGTCAACGCCCTGGACGGGGCCTTGCGCAAAGCCATGGAGGCGTTTTATCCGAACATCAAGAGCATGAGCCTGATTGATTATAAGGTGCGTGTGGTCAACGCCCGTGCGGGTACGGCGGCGCGGGTCCGTGTGGTCATCGAAAGCCGCGACTCGCAGGATATGTGGGGAACCGTCGGGGCGTCGGAAAATATCATCGAAGCAAGCTGGCTGGCGCTGGTGGACAGCGTCGAATATAAACTGCTCAAAGACGCCGGCACGCTCAATGAATGACGCTGCTGATCGTCAAAACGACTGAAACAGAAACGCTGAAACAACGACTCGATAACGACCGCGACGGTCTTTGTGCAATAAGAAAGACCATCAAAGCGTCTTTTTCCGTGCCTCGTTGTTTTTTGAGAAAATTTAGCGTATAGTGGCATTGCATCAGGGGAGATGGATGATTGACCCTATTGCGATGTAAACTGATATTTTGTCTCTGTTATGGAGGTCTGTTATGGATCGACGTCATTTTTTAGCAAGCAGTCTGGCCGCGGGAACCGCCCTTTCGACCGGTTTGGGTACAGCAGGGGCAGCGGAACACACGTCTTCGAACACCCCTTTCAAACTCAAGTATGCCCCCGACATCGGACGATTTCGTCAGCACGCCGGAAATGATCTGATTGACGGGATTCGATTTATGCACGATCAGGGGTTTCGGGCGATTTTTGACAACGGCCTGATGGGCAAACCGGCCGATTTGCAGGAACGCATCGGCAACGCCCTGCGCGAGCGGAATATGGAGATGGGGCCGTTCGTCATTTATGCGGATTTCGGCAAGGAAAGCTTTGTCCTGAATGATGCGGACATCCGGCGGGATTTGATCAATCGCGTCCGCAGCGGCATCGAAACGGCCCAGCGCACCGGCGCCAAATGGGGCCTGATGGTCCCCGGTCGGTATAACCAGCGAATGGATTGGGGCTATCAGACGGCCAATGTTATAGAAAACCTGAAATACATTGCCGAGGTCTGCGAAGAATCAGGATTGGTGATTGTGTTGGAGCCGCTGAATAAACGCGACCATCCGGGGCTGTTTTTGACGACGATCTCGCAGACCTATGCCATCTGCCGGGCGGTGAACCATCCCTGCTGCAAGATCGTCAATGACCTGTACCATCAGCAGATTACCGAGGGCAATCTGATCCCCAATATCGACAATGCCTGGGGTGAAATCGCCAGTTTCCACGTCGGCGACAACCCCGGACGACGAGAGCCGGGCACCGGCGAGATCAATTATCGCAATATCTTCAAGCATTTGCATCAAAAAGGCTATGACGGCGTGATCTGTATGGAACACGGCATCAGCGCCGGCGGCCGAGAGGGTGAGAGAGTGCTCATTGACGCCTATCGCAAGGCAGACGATTTCTGAAGGTTTATCGGAAAATAGATAGCGTTTAATGCGGTTAAATGCGACGAAAGGATAGACAATGACAAAGCAGCCAGATACAGGCTTGACGCGGCGTGGATTTGTGGCCGGTTCCTCGGCGGGTCTGGCGGCCGGTGTTGCGGGGATCTTGACTTGTTCAGACGCTTTTGCACAAGAGAGGCCTATGGAACATAAAGGACGCATCAAACAATCCGTCTGCAGGTGGTGTTTCGGCAATCAACCACTGGATGATTTTGCAGCCTATTGCGCTTCAATCGGCATTCGATCGATTGAACTGGTTGAGCCGCACGAGTGGCCGATCCTCAAAAAACACGGCCTGATTTGTGCGATGACGCCCAGCCACGGCATTACTCGCGGGCTGAATCGAACACAAAACCACGCCCAGTGTCTGGCGCAAATTCGCGCGAGCATTGAAAAAACCGCCGAGGCGGGTTTTCCCAATGTCATCTGTTTTTCGGGCAACCGCGCCGGAATGGATGACGATGAAGGAATGAAAAACTGCGAAATCGCCATCAAAGAAATCGTCGGGTTTGCCGAGCAGAAAAAAGTGACTGTCTGTATGGAGCTGCTCAACTCCAAACGCAATCATGCGGACTATATGTGCGACCGCACGCACTGGGGCGGCCAGCTCGTGCGGCGCGTCGGCTCGCCCAACTTCCGACTGCTGTATGACATCTATCATATGCAGGTGCAGGAAGGCGACGTGATTGCGACGATTCGCGAATACAAAGACTGTATCGGGCATTATCACACCGCCGGCGTGCCCGGACGCAATGAAATCGACCAGACGCAGGAACTGTACTATCCGGCGATCATGCGGGCCATTGCGGAGACCGGCTTTGACGGCTATGTGGGGCAGGAATTTATCCCGCGGCGCGATCCGCTCGGGTCGCTGGCCGAGGCGGTGAAACTATGCGACGTGTAAGGATAGAGGTCAAAAGACGGACGCCAGAGAATAGCGATCCACGATCGGTTTTCAGGAGAACACACAGGATGAAGCGATTATTGACGGGTATAGGGTGTTTGGCGGCGGCACTGGTGATGGGCGGCTGTACGCAGCGCATCGCCCTGTTTAACGGAGACAATCTGGATGGCTGGACAACGTATGTGCAGGACAATGCCGCCGAACCGGAGGCGGTCTGGTCGGTTCATGACGGTGTGCTGCACTGCAAGGGAACGCCGACGGGCTATATTCGCACCATCGAATCCTACAGCGATTACATTCTTGAACTGGAATGGCGCTGGCCCGAAGAGCCGACCAACAGCGGCGTTTTGCTGCATACCATCGGCGAGGATAAGATTTGGCCGCAGTGCATCGAAGCGCAGCTCAAACACCAAAACGCCGGCGATTTGGTAACGATTCAGCCCGGCTCGATCATTACCGTCAACGGTGTGCGTTATCAGCCGGAAGGCGAGAGCATCTTCAGGATCGTGCCGAAAAAGGACTCGTCCAGTGAACATCCTGCCGGACAGTGGAATCACTATAAAATAGTCTGCCTGGGCGACACCATTGATCTGTATGTCAACGGTGTGCATCAAAACCGGGCGTTTAATGTATGGCCGTCTTCCGGCGCGATTGCGCTGCAATCGGAAGGCTCGCCGATTGAGTTTCGCAATATCGTGCTGACCCCGTTACGGTGAAACAGGTCGTATGACCGGAATGCCACCATTCAATTTGATTGCCAGGAGAATCGTTGATGGCTAATGTTTTTGGAAGGCCCCTGTCACGAAGAGAGTTTGTCAAAGGAGCCGCCACGGCTTCGGCCGCTTCGGTGCTGTTTAGGCCTGAAGCGGTTTTCGCAGCCGGCTCGGAAACCCTTACTATTGCGCTGATTGGTTGCGGTGGGCGTGGAGCCGGCGCGGTGGAAGACTGCTTCCGGGCCGATCCGAATGTCCGTCTGGTTGCGATGGCTGACTTGTTCGAGGATCGACTTGGCCAGACACTGAATTGGCTTAGAGAACGACACGACGCCACTCGCATCAAGGTTACTCCTGAAACGTGCTTTGTCGGCTTTGATGCCTATCAAAAAGTGTGCGCAATGCGTGAGGTGGATATTGTGCTTGACGCCTCGCCGCCGCACTTTCGTCCGATCCATCTCAAGGCCGCCGTCGAAGCCGGTAAACACAGCTTCATAGAAAAGCCGGCGGCAGTCGATCCGGCCGGCGTTCGGTCGGTTATTGCATCGGCCGAACTGGCGGCACAAAAAGGGCTGTCCATTGTCGCCGGCACTCAGCGTCGCCACCAGAATCTCTACCTGGACGTCGTCAAACGCCTGCAGGACGGTCAGATCGGCGAGATTCTCTCGGCCAACTGCTATTGGGTCGGTGCCGATATGCTGGGTTACTGGAAATGGTACGACCGAGAGGATATGGACGACATTCAGTATCAGTGTCGTAACTGGCCGTGGTTCGCATGGACCAGCGGCGACCACATTGTTGAACAGCATGTCCACAATATCGATGTCGTCAACTGGGTACTGGACGCGCATCCCATCTCGGCCATGGCCCTCGGAGGGCGGCAGGTGCGCACGCTGGGCAACATCTACGATCATTTCACCGTCGAGTTTGAGTATCCCGGCAATCGGCGGGTAACCAGTATGTCGCGCCAGATTAACGGCTGCGCCGACCGCATCGGCGAGTTTTTCCGCGGCTCAGACGGTACTGCGATTTTGAGTATGGAATCCGGCGTCCTGGACGGAAAACGCCCCTACCGTTTCCAGGGTCAGGGCAATGACCCGATGGTTCAGGAACACAAAGATTTGATCGAGGCGATTCGCAGCGGCTCGCCTGTCAATCACGCCAAACGTATCGCCGAGAGCACGATGACCGCCATCATTGGACGTATGAGCGCCTATACGGGCCGTGCGATTCGATGGGATTGGGCAATGCGTGCCTCGACGTTGGATTATACCTTGCCTTCCTACACCTTCGGCGACAGACCCGCCGAACCGGTGGCTATACCAGGTAAAACTGTCCTAATATAACTTGAGTTGACTTTAAAGGAGTCCACAATGAAAACCACTTTCAATCGACGAGATTTCGTCAAAGGCGCAGCGGTCCTGTCGGCTTCGCCGCTGCTGGTTAATCCCGCCGCGGTATTTTCCGCCGGACCGGAAACCATTAAGATCGGTGTTATCGGCTGCGGCGGACGCGGTCAGGGCGCATTGAATGACTGTCTTAGAGCCGCCCAGCACCTCAACTTGAACACAGAAATTGTCGCTTTGGGTGATTTCTTTATGGGTCGGGCCGCCGATGCAGCCAGGAAGCACAATGTCCCCCGTGAACGCTGCTTTGACGGCCCCGACAACTACAAGAAGGTAATTGCCTCCGACGCTAATGTTGTGCTGTTGGTAACTCCGCCGAACTTTCGCCCGCTGCATTTTGACGCCGCGATCAAAGCGGGCAAACACGTCTTTATGGAAAAACCCGTCGCGGTGGATCCGCCCGGTGCACGAATGATTATGGAAACGGGCAAGCTGGCGGCCCAGAAGAAACTGGCCGTGGCGGCCGGTACGCAGCGCCGCCATCAGGCGGCCTATCGTCAGACCGCCTGGGCCGTGGCCAACGGCGCTATCGGCAGACTGACAAGCGGCAAGGTCTGGTGGTGCGGCGGAGCACTTTGGTTCAACCGGCGTCAAGAGGGCGAATCGGACGCTTCGTATATGGTGCGCAACTGGGTCAGCTTCACCGAAATGTCAGGCGATCACATCGTCGAACAGCACGTCCACAATATCGATGTCGCCAATTGGTACATCGGCAGACATCCGGAAGCGGCGCTGGGGTTCGGCGCACGGGCGCGACGTCAGACGGGCAATCAATTCGATTTCTTCAGCGTGGACTTTGACTACGGCCAGGACGTGCACATTCACAGTATGTGTCGGCAGGTCAACGGCTGCTACAACCGCGTTTCGGAATTCTTTGTCGGTACCGAAGGTTCAACATGGGGATCCGGGCCGGGACGTGAAGGATACAAAAAAGAAATCCAACTGCCTGAATTTGAAGAGCATGGCGGCCCCTATGTGCAGGAACATATCAACATGCTGGACAGCATCATTAAAGGCGACCCGCTGAACGAGACGCAGAATGTCGCCGAATCGACGATGGCCGGGATTATGGGGCGCATCAGCGCCTATTCGGGGCAAATGGTTCGCTGGCGTGAATTGATGGACGAAGGCGCCGGCTCACCGTGGTACAATCTTGTCCTGACGCCGACGGCCGAAGACTTTGAAAAAGGCACTGTCGCCGCTCCGCCGGACGATGTGGTTGCCGTACCCGGCAAGGCTTAATCACGACGGGTCGAAACGACAAGACCAGACAAAAACGCTGCGTGCCGCTCGAAGCGGTGCGCAGCGTTTGCTTTTTTCGAATTGCTCGGCACAAGACCGAATATCAATTGCCCTGAAGCCGCTGCAGGATGGTCAGATAAGCATCCAGCCGGTTTCCCGGTCCATTATCAAAGGCGGCATCCGGCTGCCAGATGTCCGGGTCAAAAACATAGTTTCCGCTGTCGGTTACAAAGGCAGCGTGGCCGTCGGGATAGACCGCCGTTACGCCCAGAGGCGGATGGGAAAGATTATTGCCCCGTCGATGGGGGATGACTTTCCAGTGCTGCAGATTATCGACCAGAAACGGCCTGTGGCTGCCGATACGATTCAGACGTGTTTGATCGTATGTCCAGTAATTGTAGGAGGTGCGCACAAATAAATGTCCTGACATGCCTGGAATTTGCGGAAAGAAAGACCCCCACTGTCTGGTTCCGTTATCGGTATAGAAATCGTAATAATACGGGATGGGATAATCTGACGTTCGCGGCTGGGAGGGGCAATAAAAAATGCCCGGATCGCCGATTAGACCGAGATCATAAAGCACCGCCAGATGCATCGGACGCGGAGTGGAGGTGCCGGAAATCATATTATTTGGACTGTATGCAATCACACTATGCCAGGCCAGCGGATTATTCGGATTGCCCTGATCATTGGTGATCTCAATGAGTCTGCCGTCATTATTCTGGGCATAGGTAATCAGCCCGATAGCGGTCTGACGACTGTTGCTGCCGCAGATGACGCGCTGGGCGTGCTCTTTGGCCTTGCGCAACGCAGGGGTAACAATGGACAACAACAAGGCAATAATGGCAATCACGACCAGAAGCTCAATGAGGGTGAAACCGGGTATGGGTTTACGGGATGGGGTATAATCCGTCTTGGCAACCTGATTGTTCATAAAGTAACTCCTGAAATTGTTTATTCACGTTTTCTGCGCGTATAGGCTAAGAGCCTATCATGGGTAATATTCACCTCAAAAACAATAGCGGTTGCTGATTTTCATAAATGTTCTGGATTTTTATAGCTCTTTGATAGTATTTTCCCGATAAACATAGAATATGACGAAAAAAAATTAAAACTAAACGTATCTATTATATACGCAATTTTTGACTTTGAGTTTGACTTAGACTGTCTTGTTTGAGGCGATATTGTTTTTACAATCGCCGTTTCTTTGTTGCCGCAGATCGGGCCAAGAATCCAAAGGGTTCCTTGACGTTTAAGGCGATTTTTACGATAATCAAAAGTTTATGGCAAAAAAAGTTGCAATATTGGGTTCAACGGGGTCTATCGGCCGCAACGCCCTTGAGGTGATATCCGCGTTGGAGCCGGCCTTTGAAGTCGCGGCGATGTCGGCTCATCATCGTGTCGATCTGTTCTGCGAACAGATTGAGGCGGTACGTCCATCCGTGGCGGCGATGACCGATCCGCAGGCGGCGCAGGCCTGCCGAGAGCGGCTGGGCAACGGCGGGTGCGAGATTTTGGCCGGGCCGGACAGTTTAGTTGAAATCGCCTCATTGGACGAGGTGGACATCGTGGTGTGTGCGGTGGTCGGAGCGGCTGGACTTCCGGCGGCGCTGGCCGCGGCTCAGGCCGGCAAGACGCTGGCGATAGCCAATAAGGAACCGCTGGTGATTGCCGGGGAACTTTTGACCCGAACGGCACGGCAACACGGCGCGATGATTTTGCCGGTGGACAGCGAACATTCGGCGGTGTTTCAGTCGATGCAGTCTGGCTGTTCGGCCGAGGTCGATAAGGTGATTTTGACCGCATCGGGCGGGCCGTTTCGCAACAAAACCCCGGAGCAGATGCGTCGGGCGACCATCCGAGAGGCTCTGGAGCACCCGACCTGGACGATGGGGCCGAAGATTACGGTGGACTCGGCCTCGATGATGAACAAGGCGCTGGAAGTGATTGAGGCGGTCTGGCTGTTCGGACTGCCGGTGGATAAGATTGATGTGCTGATTCATCCTGAATCAGTAGTGCATTCGATGGTGGAGTTTGTTGACGGCTCCGTTATCGCTCAGCTCGGCACCCCCGATATGAAATTACCGATTCAGTATGCCCTGACCTATCCGAAACGTGTCCGAGGCGCATGCGATCGGCTGCGGCTGGATCGCCTGGGCAAGCTGACGTTTGAGCCGCCGGATCTGAGTAAATTTCGCGCGTTGACGCTGGGTTTTGAGGCGGCGCGAAGCGGCGGTTCGGCGCCGGTGGTTTTTAACGCAGCCAATGAAGTGGCGGTGGAAGCGTTCCTGGCCGGACGGATTCCATTCGGGGCGATCGTGGATTCGATTGAACAGTGTCTGGAGGCACACACGAACCAAAGCCATTTGTTGTCGCTTGAGGAATTGATGGCGGCGGACGCCTGGGCCAGACAGTACACGGGGCAGCATCTGTCTGCTTCGTTCAAGACCGTGATTCAGAAATAACCGTCTTTTGAAAGACATCATTTGTTTTGAGGATTGATATGACCGAAGAAAAAAATACAACGCCGCAGCCACCCGAATCCCAGCAGGACGCGCAGCAACACAATGAACAAAGCGAGCTGAAAGAATCCAATCCGTTTGTTCAGTTGGGGATATTCGCGGCGGTGGTGGTCGCCTTGATCGTGTTTGCCTTCGTTAACCCCAGCGCCGCCCGATCCGTGCTGCTGGTGGCACTGGGGTTCGGCGGCGTGGTGATGGTTCACGAGCTGGGCCATTTTCTCGTGGCCAAACTGGGCGGCATCAAGGTGGAAGCGTTTTCGATTGGTTTTCCGCCGGTTTTCCTCGGTATTCGCAAACTCAAAAAGGGCTTTCGCGTTCGTTTTCTGCCTCGTATCGGGCAGCGGCAACCGCTTGAGGAAGGCGACAGCGAAACCGAATATCAAATCGGTCTGGTTCCGCTGGGCGGATATGTCAAGATGCTCGGCCAGTCGGATTCCGGCCCGGCTGAACAGACGGACGATCCGCGGTCGTTCCAGAACCGTCCTACGTGGATTCGGATCGCGGTCGTGGCCGCGGGGGTGACCTTCAACGCCATTGCCGCCATTCTATTGTTTATGGCCTTGTTTTCGCGCGGCATTGATCTGATTCCGGCGGTCGTCGGCCAGGTCGTGCCCAATTCGCCGGCCTATGAAGCGGGCTTGCGTCCGGGCGATGAGATCGTGGAGATCAACGGCGAGCGGTTTGTTGATTATGAGTCGCTGCTGCTGGCGCCGGTGCTGTCGGGCAAGGGGCGTCCGATCTCACTGGTGGTGCGCCGCGAAGGCGGACGCGAAGACACGATTCGCGTTGTGGCCGAGGAGCCGGCTGTCTCGGCCGGCGAAATGGCCGGGATGCGGACGATTGGGATTTCTTCGGCGCATACGCTGACCATCTCACCGAAAATCGCCCAAAAACCCAAAGAAGTCAACATGCTGTACGAACTGACTGGTTTGCGTCCGGGCGATGAAATCAAGGCCGTCAACAATCAGACCGTCAGGACCCCGTGGGAATTCAACGAACGTGTCCGCGAAACACTGGCGCCGACGGCTGTGCTGACGGTGTCGCGATCCTGGCCGGCCGATAGTCCGCGAACGCTGGAGACCGTTTCGCTTCCGGTTCGCATCAATCCGGTCGTTCCGAATTTCCGGGAAGAATTCGACTTGGCGCATATTTTCGGTTTGCGGCCCTGTCTGAAAGTTGCGGCCGTGTCGGAACAGCCTCAGGTGCTGGGTTTGTTTGAGCGGCTGATTGAGGGTCTCAAGAGCCTGTTTCGAGCTGATGCGCCGGATGACGACAATCAGACCAACGGGAAACTGGCTGCCGGCGATATCCTGATTCGTGTGGCGGACATTGATTATCCCGACTTTCAGGACCTTCGCGAGGTGACTACGGCCCACAAAGGCAAAGACTTGCCGCTGACCGTGCTGCGTCCCGATGCACAGGGGCACTTACAGAAAGTGGAGTTGACGGTTCGGCCGTATGAAGTGCCGCGCAGCGATCGGGTGACCATTGGTTTTATTCCGGAACTGGCCATGGAACAACCGATTGTCGCACATGTGATTGAAGAAGGCTCCGGCTCCGCACAGCCGCAGTTGCCGCCCGGCGCAAGAATCGTCGCGGTGGACGGCCTGCCGGTAGAAGCCTTTTATGACGTGGCGAACCTCTTGAAAGAAAGACGGGGTCAGCGTATCCCCATCGACTTTATCGACGCGCAGGGGTGCGCCGGCGGAACGGGAATGGTTGTGCCCGAACGCGGGGCCGTCCATGCGCAGGCGCAGTTGGATACAAAACTGGCGGCGCTGCCGTTTGAAGACTACCGCGTGACCTTTAAGTCCGACAATGCCTTTCAGGCCGTGGGGATGGGCGTCAAGAAAGTGCATCAGTTCATCATCCGCACTCTGATGACGCTCTACCGGCTGATTAAGCAGGAAGTGCCCACGACCTCGCTGATGGGGCCGGTCGGCATTATTAGCGTCAGTTATACGATTGCCGGTTCATCGCTGATTCATTATCTGTATTTTCTGGGTCTGCTCAGCTCGATTTTGGCGGTGATGAATCTGCTGCCGCTGCCGGTGCTGGACGGCGGGGTGATCGTGATGCTGGCGATTGAAAAGATCATCGGTCGCCCGATCAACGAAAAGGTGCAGGCGGCAATTACGTATGTCGGGCTTGCGTTGATTCTGGCACTGATGCTGCTGGTGACCTACAACGACATCCTGCGCATTCTGTTTGGATAGCGATGAAACTCAGCGTGATTATCCCGGCCTGGAATGCCGAACGGCATATCGGCCGCGCGTTGCGCAGCGTGCTTGCCCAGACGCGGCCGGCCGAGGAGATCATCGTTGTCGATGACGGTTCGACCGACGGCACGGCCGCGGCAGTGCGGACGTTCGGCGAGGCGGTGCGGCTGATTCAGCAGCCCAACGCCGGCGTCAGCGTTGCACGCAATACCGGAATCGCCGCGGCAACGGGACAATGGATTGCGTTTCTGGATGCCGACGATGAGTGGATGCCCGACAAGCTTCGGCTTCAGGCGGACGGTCATCATCGCAATCCTCATCTGAAGTGGTCGTTTACCCGTCTGGCATGGGCGCATCCGCACTGGAAGGCGCATTGTGTGGCGCATCCGGGATGCGAAGACGCCTATCGGGTGTTTGAGGATTATCTGGCCGCCTATTGCAGGGGGTTTTTTATCTCGACAATCACGGTGATGATTCATCGTTCGGTATTTGATGCCGTCGGCGGATTTGAGCCGGGGATGAAGCGGGCGCAGGACAACGACCTGTGGTTTCGCATCGCCTATCAGTTTCCGCAGGTCGGGTATGTGCCGCGGTCGCTGGCGGTGTATCATCTGGATACGCCTGCCAGTTCCACGAAAGTCAACGACCGGGTGGATTATATGATTGAGCTGGTTGAACGACATCGGACATTGGCGCAACAACATCATCGCAGCGACGCCTTTGCGGCCTGTGCAGCGCATATGCTCCAGATCTGGATTCGCGACCTGATCCGGCAAGACAGAACCGACGATGCCCATGTGCTGCTGGAGCGCTATTGTCAGCAGTTACCGAAACGCTTTTGTCGGGAAGCAGCTCTGCGGCTGCGGCTGCCGCGTTCGTTGCGTCGGTCGGTGGATGTCTATCTCAAGATGAAAAACGCAGTGCGGGGCAAGCCATGAAGATTCTCTATGTCACCAAAGCCCTGATCGCGCCGCCCCATGCCGGGTGTATGCAGCGAACCGTCCATATCGCGCGTCAGCTTAAGTCCTGCGGCCAGGTAACGATGCTGGCGGTCAACCGGCAGTTCGATTCGGATTCGGTCAACGTATGCCGGCAGGAGTTCTCCCGCTTTGATCAAATTATTTTGAGGTCTTATACCGATTTTCCGAAACGCCGGGGCGAACTGCTTCGCAAGTTTCATATGCACTGGCCGACGCTTTGCGGGATCCGTGCTGACCGGCAGGGGCAGGCCTTGTTTGATACGCTGGCCGCAGAGCACGACATTATCTGGTTTCATACGCTGGGTGCGGCCCAGCCGTTTTCATTGCCCCGCACCGCGCGTATGGTTATGGATCTGGACGACCTGAATCACTGCAAATACGAACAGAGCGCCCGGATTCAGACGACGCTGCGTTTTCGGCTGTCCGCCCACGTCCAGTCGTACAAATGGAAACGGCTGGAACGTGAGGCCCTGAAGCGATATGCGGCGGTGGTCGTGTGCAGTGAGCAGGACAAACAACTGCTCGGCGGCGGCGACAAAATCGCGGTCGTGCCAAACGGATTTATTTTGCCCGCCGAAAAACCGACCTGCGGACCGCCCGACCCCCTGCGTTTGGGATTTATCAGCCATCTGGCCTATGGGCCAAATCGCGACGGTCTGATTTGGTTCCGTGATCGGATATGGCCTTTGATTCGTCGGGAAAAACCGAATATGTGCCTGCGCATTGTGGGGCGCATCCCGTCAGACAATGATCTTATCCGTGCAGAGGGGTTTGACTATGTGGGGTATATTGACGACCCGACTGAAGAAATCCAGCGCTGGTCGGCGATGATTGTGCCGATTCCTTACGGCGGAGGAACACGAATCAAAATACTGGACGCTTTTAGCAAGTGCTGTCCGGTCGTGGCCACTTCCATCGGAGCTTACGGTATTCAGGGTGAGCACGGGCGGCATTTTCTGCTGGCCGATGAGCCGCAAAAGTTTGCCGAATACTGTCTGATGTTGTCCGATCAGCCTGAGCGGGGACATCAACTGGCCGATGAAGCCTGGACGCTGTTTTGTGAAAAATACACGTGGGACAAGATCGGCCGTTCCATCGTCGCGGCGGCAGAGACTGTCGCCAAAACGCCTTCGACAGACGTTACGGGCAAGCCGGAACATTAGTAGCCTGTATCAAATTGTCAGTGCCGTTCGAATCGGGTTTTTTGTTTGTGTTTCGATTCATCTGATTATAATTTATCACAGTATGAACACATTAGGCCCCGGCAATCAATTGGACATCAGCGTCGTCATTCCGGCGTATAACATCGCCGCTCATATCGGGCGGGCGATTGACAGCGTGCTGGCTCAAACGCGCCCGCCTGAGGAGATTATTGTGGTCGATGACGGCTCAACCGACGGCACGTCCCGGATTGTGCGGTCTTACGGCGATAAGGTGCGGCTGATAGAACAGGCCAACGCCGGTGCGTCGGCGGCGCGCAATACCGGTATTCGTGCCGCACGGGGCGAATGGATCGCCTTGCTCGACGCCGACGACCAATGGCTGCCGACCAGGCTGGCCCTGCAAACGGCGATTATGGAGCGGTATCCGAATCTGGGCTGGGTGACGGGCAATTACCTGACATGCTCCTGCGCCGAGAACCGGCAGGCGCCGTATATCCGACCGGACAAGGCGCGAAAATGGCTCATCGACGGGATGATCACGCCGGATTATCTGCTGACCTTCAGCCGCGGGCTGGGGGGGCATACCGACACGATGCTGATTCGAAAGACCGTGCTGCTTGAGGCGGGATTGTTCCGTGTAGAACAGCCCAAGGCCAACGACCTGGATATGTGGTGGCGCGTGGCCTATCTGGAACCGATGGCCGGTTACGTCGCCGAGCCGACGGCGATTTATCATCTTGCCGTGCCGCAGAGCATCTCCAAACGCCGCGTCAATGCCGACCATTATATCGAGCTGATCGGTCGCCATCTGACCCTGGCCGAGCGATATGGACGGCTGGACAGTTTCCGCAAAATGGCATCGCAGGTGCTTCGCGGCTGGCTGCGGAGTATGCTCTTTGATGCGCAGGCCGAGGACATGCGTCGGATTCTCAATGCATTTTGGTTCCTGTTTCCGGCGTGGTATCGGCTCTGGATGCGGCTGCTGACGACGTTTCCCGATACCACGGCTGCGGGCTGTCATACGCTTTCGAAAATCGTCCGCCGGTTTAATCTCCGCCGACGGGTCGTCCTGCCGCCCGGAAAACGAACCCCATAGCGCGATAGGGGTGGTATGGGCTGCGGGGTTTGTTACGGTCGATTCTTATTGTACCAGTAAGGATGAACCGGATAGCCGTCGGGGGCGATCTGCCAGAAGGCGTCATAATGAATCCACTCGACATGTCCGTCGAACAAGGCCACGTTGCAGCCGCCCCGATGAATCCTGGGCTGAGCGGAATTGTACGGGCCTAAGGTCGATGAGGCAAGGACGCCGCTTCTCGAATCGTTCATCCCGTCGCCGTCGTAGTCGGTATCCCACATCCAGTAAATCGGATCAAAAACAATATCCCGCCGAACATCCAGCAGCATTAAATAATTGGCCGGGGCTTTAATCGACGATAATTTTACCGGGTCACTCATCCGAATCAACTGAGACCCTGTCCATTGAAATGGTTGAATGAAGGGGGCGTTATTGGGATTGTATTTTCCAAAAAATACCCCTATCCAGACGGCCTGATCGCCCCAGTTTGCTCTTGCAGAGGGGCATCGCCGCACACCGTAATGCATCCCCCATGTTCCCTGATATTCCCTGGTTAGATACTCCGACAGCCGATTATACCAGAGCGCCTCAGGATTTAGAGCATTTTGGCTATTGGTGGTATCGCACGCATCCGAGTACACGGGGAGGGTGTTGTGATTTTCATTGGTGTAGGCCAATGCGGCCGTGGCCCATTGTCTCATTTGTGAGGCGCATACAACCTGCCGGGCTGTTTGTTTTGCGTTCTTCAGTGCCGGGACGACGACGGCCAGAAGCGTTGAAATCACGGCGATGACCGTCAGCAGCTCAATGAGCGTAAACCCATCGCTGCCCGATGGCTGCGGGCGCAGCTTCATATTCTGTCCTTCCCTATTTATGTTCGACTCATTCTGCTATGTAGTCTATCACAAAACGTCTTGCGCGTCAATCTTTTTGTGTGATTGTGCGGTAGGCCGCGTTGACCTCGGCGACCAAACGGCAGACATCAAACCGGTGGGCTGTCCGGAGCGCCCTTTGAGCCAGAGATTGTCGCAAAGCCGGGTCGTTAATGAGTCTTAACAGACAATCGCAGATGTCCGCGGGCGTGTTGGTTTTCGGCACGAGCGCATTGTCGTTGTCGCTGACAATTTCAGCCAGCCCGTACACATTATTCGAAACCACAGGAATTTTGAGGCTCATCAGTTCAATCGCAGCGATCCCGAACGATTCCTGTCGTGAGGGAATACAGGCAACATCAAACAGGTTTATATAATCTTGTACATTTTTCTTAAAGCCGATAAATTTTACCTGGCTGTCTATGCCGAGTTTGACCGCTTTGGCAATCAAACGGTCTTTCATTTCGCCGTCGCCCAAAAAAACCAGCACACAATCGGGATATTTGTTTTTGAGAAGGCCGAAGGCGTCCAATAGAATATCCGGCCCTTTGACATAGGACAGCCTGCCGAGAAACCCTACCGCTACGGTATCGGCTTTGATGCCAAGTTCCGCACGCAACCGCCGGCGAAGTTCAGGATTGGGTGAAAATTGTGTTCTGTCAACGGCATTATAAATCACCATAATCTTGTCTGGATCCACTCCGGCAAATTGCGTCAATTGTTCCGCGGCGGCATTTGAGACGGCAATGAACAAAGCGGCCCGTTTTTTGAGCAGCCTAAGCAGCCGTCGATAAAGGGCGTATTGGATTCCCGGTCGTGCGATGGAGCCGTGTTCGTGGACGATGACTTTGACATTGCAAAAGAACGTGGCCAGCAGGGCGCCGAGGATGGGTTTGTGCAGATGGGCGTGGATGATGTCGATGTGCTGGTCGCGACAGATGTTCAGGATGGCAAGAAACTTGCGCAGATCATAAGGGACATACGGTCGATGGATGATCCGGCCGTCGATGGGGATATCGACCTGGTCAGGACGCAGGGGATAAATGGAATGCTCAATGTCTGGGTCCTCATTATGCTCGACGATCTGCTTGAGGCACACCTGCGCCCCGCCGAGCCTGAGGCTTCCGATGATATGCAGCACACGAATCGTCAACGTCATTCTCCCGTCAATCGGACAAATAGCTGTTTATAGGAATCGATGAGGGTCTCGATGGCATGATGCCGTCGGACATACGCCAGTCCGTTTTGTGCCGGTTCCTTCCAGCGGTCATCGGTCAGCAGCCGGCGCAGATTCAATGCCAGCGTATCGGGTGTGCCGTCGCCGCACAGACCGATGTCATGCCGGGTCAGGACGTCATCGGGATTGACCTTGAAGCTCAGGATCGCGGCGGCGGCCTTGCCGGCCTGGATGAAAGTGTTGGGAAAGCCTTCGCTGTCGGAGGTGTTGACCAGCACCTTCGCCTCGGCAAAGACGTGTTCAATCTCAGCAAAACCGACGTGCTCATAAAAGGTCAGGTTCGGCAATTGCCCCGCCCGCTGTCGCAGTCGGTCATAGGCCAAGTCGCCGGTGGCCCGCGGACAAACCATCACGAACGGTTCCTGCGGGAAGGCCGCGGCCAGATCCAAAAATCGTTGCGGCCCCTTGACCGCGGCGCTGCGTCCGACCCAGAGGGTCGTTTTCTTTTCCGCGACGGAGACATCGGACAGGCGATGGCCGTTCGGAATGATGACAGAGTCGATGCCGTAATAACGCCTTAGATTATCGTGATCCCGGCTGCTCTGAACGATGACCTGTGCGGCCTGTCTGAGCGAGCGAATAAACAGCCGCCCCAGCACGGGATGCTCTCGGAGATAGCCGCCGTCGCATTCGGCCTGACTGGCGGTCTTATAAACAAAACGGCGTCGGTATGTGCGGCAGAAATGCTGCACCAGCGGCACGCCCGGCGAGGCGGTTTTCAGCAGATAGATGGCCGCGTCGGCCTGTTTCAGGGCGTTCCAGATTTTTCGTGCGCCGATGAGGGGGTTTTGTGAAAAATCAAGGCTTTTGATCAGCCGCACGCCCTGTCGGGTTTCTATGTTGTCCTGCCCGTAATCGGCTGTAACGAATACCGGCTCAAACCGCTGGTCTTTGGCCAGTTCGGTCGCGATCAAATACAAATCGACCTCCGCCCCGCCGAAGACCGCCTCAACCTGCGGGTTGAAAATCGGGTACGCCTTGGGCGAGACAAAACAGACGCGAATTGTGTTCTGTTGTCGGCTCAATTGAGTTCGTAGTTTATGGGTTTTTGTGTTTTTAACTTCTCATCGCTTCATCATAGTGTCTTCGCAGCGTTTCTTCCTTCGGGCCGCCCAGATGCGCCCACGGCAGGATCTGGCCGGGCGTGAACGTGTGTTGCGCCGCGGCGTGGACATCCAGACCGACGGCCTCAAAGGCCCGCTGCCAGAGTGCAAAGTCAAACGTTTCATCCCACAGATCAAATCGCGCGCCGTTTTTCCAGGCAAGCTCGATTACCTCCGCCAACCGCCGGTCGCCGCGTCCGAGGGCCGATTCGAGCACACTGCGTTCGATGCGATGAAACTTAAACTGCACCGCACGGGCGTTCAGTTCGCGTTTGCGGTTGAGGATAATCGCACGGGCGTTTTCGAAATACGCCGCGTCTTTTTGTCCCAGCCAGCCGAACGGGGTGTGCGGCTTGGGCACCAGCCAACTGACTGCGGCGTTGACTGAGGCCAAATGGCCGTCCACCTCTTTGCGCAGCCGGGCGATATGGTACGACAAATCCACCATCGCCGCAATATCCGCCTCGGTTTCGCCGGGAAAGCCGACCATAAAATACAGCTTGACGCGGCGAAACCCCTCGTGGTAGGCCGCCCGCACCGCCGCGAACAAATCGGCGTCAGCGATGGGCTTGTTGATCCGTTTTCGAAGCGTTTCACTGGCAGCCTCCACAGCAATCGTCAGTCCGCTTTTGCGAACGCCGGCGACCATTTTCGGCAGCAGTTCCAGTTGTTTTTGCACCTTCAGGCTCGGCACGGATACCCCGACATGCAGCGGCTCAAAGGACTGGCTGAGCTTGTCCAGTAGTTCATCCAGATAGGGATAATCGGCGGTGGAAAGGCTCAGCAGGCTGACGGTGTCATAGCCGGTCTGTTCATAGTGGGCCTTGGCAATCTCAAGGATGCGGTCAGGGCTGCGATAGCGAACGGGCCGACGGCAAAAGCTGGCCTGACAAAATCGGCATCGCCCCGGACAGCCCCGCATAATCTCCACGCTGATGCGTTCGTGAACCGCCTGCACAAACGGCACGACCGGTCGGCTCGGCACGACGGCGTTTTCAAAATCGCTGACCACGGCATTTTCAAATCGCACCGGCACGCCCTCAACCTTCGGTGTTACCCAATTCTGCTCCTGACCAGGGGCAGTACCCCGAAGGGGGGAGGGGGTATAAAACCTCGGCACATAGACAAACGAAAACCGGCGGGCCGCTTCCAGCAAAAATGTCTCTTTATCGCCGCCGTCGGCTTGTATTTGCTCATAGAGCGTCAGCACACGGACCAGCGCCTCTTCGCCTTCGCCGAGCATAAACAGATCGGCAAAGGCCGCCAGCGGCTCGGCGTAATTGGCCGCCTGTCCGCCGACGATGACAATCGGATCGTCCTCGGTTCGCTGCGCTGAACGCACCTTCAGGCCCGCCAAATCGAGCATATTCAAAAAGTTTGTATAGCACAATTCGTTGGTCAGGCTGAAACCGACCAGGTCAAACTCACCAACCGGCGCGCACGACTCCAGCGAAAACAACGGCAGCCCCTTGTCCCGCATCACCGCCTCGGCATCCGTCCACGGCGCAAAGACCCGCTCGGCGGCCCATCGGTCCACACGATTGACTGCCTCATACAAAATCGCCAGCCCGGTATGGCTCATGGCGATTTCGTAACTATCCGGAAAGCACAAGGCCAGCCGCACCCGACAGGCGTTCAGGGCTTTGTTGACCTGATTCATCTCGCCGCCGATATAGCGTCCGGGCTTTCGCACATAGGGCAGCAGCTCCCGGTCCACTCGATCCTTTACATCGCTGATGGTTTGGTGTATCATAACCGGCATTATACACAAAACATAAACCCAATATGAAGATAAATTTATGAAACAATCCACACGCAATCTCTGGCTTCAGACGATCACCGGCGTGATGATTATCATTCTGCTGTTCTGGCAGGCACAGCGCGGGCGGAGCGTCGAGCTGGACAGCGGCTTTCGGATGACGATGGGGACGTTTGCGCGGGTGCTGGTCGCGGCGTCCGATAAACAGGCCGCCGAGGCGTGCGTCGAGGCGGCGTTTGCGACGCTTGACCGCATTGAAGCGATGATGAGCGATTATGACCCGAATTCGCAGCTTTGCGAGGTCAATCGGCGGGCGTTCTTCGAACCGGTAGCGGTGGATGCCGAGTTGTTTGAGGTACTCTCAGCCGCCGCAGAGTACAGCCGTTTGTCCGATGGGGCGTTTGATATTACCGTCGGGCCGGTCGTTCAGCTTTGGCGCGATGCCCGGCAAACCGGAAACACCCCCGACCGTGAGGCCATCGAACAGGTCCGCGCAAAGGTCGGCAGCCGCCATCTGCTGCTGGATGACGAAAAGCGAACCGTTCGCTTTGCCGTCGAAGGGATGCTGCTGGACGTGGGCGGCATCGCCAAAGGATACGCCATCGACAAGGCCGTCGAGGCCATGCAGCGGGCCGGGGCGATTGGCGGGATGGTGGATATCGGCGGCGATCTGGCCTGTTTCGGACGAGCCGTCGGCCGGCAGCCGCATTGGTTCATCGGCTTGCAGGATCCGGACGATGAGCAGACCTATCTGCTGCGGCTGCGGCTTGACAATCGGGCCGCGGCCACCAGCGGCGATTATCGGCGGTTTGTGGTCGTCAATGACCGAAAATACAGCCATATCGTCAATCCCGCCGCGGCCGAGACGGCCGAGGGTTTATCCAGTGTGACCGTGATTGCCCCGTCGGCGATGCAGGCCGACGCCCTGGCGACTGCGGTCAGCGTACTCGGCCCCGAAAAAGGCCTGGCTCTGATTGAAACCATTGACCAGGTCGAGGCGATTCTGATACCCGCCGAACGGCCGAAGCAACTGTTGAAAACCTCAGGCGCCGCGGCGTATGTCGCCGATTAGCCCGTTCAAAGCCGAGCCGCGCAAGTGAGCCGGATGGCGATACGTAACAATAGCCGAGCCGCGCGAGCGGCCGGATCCTGTCGCGTCTTGGAAAACGCCCCATCTATCCGCATCCCTATCGGGCGGCTTGCGCCGCCGCGCTGTTGTGCCGCGCTGGTGTTTACAATAGCCGAGCCGCGCGAGCGGCCGGATCCTGTGGCGACATGCAAAACGCCCCATCTATCCGCATCCCCCTATCGGGCGGCTTGCGCCGCCGCGCTGTTGTCCGCGCTATTGTCCGCGCTGTTGTGTCGCGCTGGTGTCGCCCCGAAGGGGCAGCATACCCCAGCCCAGGGCAACACCCTGGGTTAGGTCGGCCATACGCCATACGCCTCGACGCTCTGAAAGAGCAGCCTATATTGCCCTTACAGGGCGACCGGCGGCCGGCGACCTCATAACCCAGCCCGTTGGGCTGGGCTAAGGTATCATTGCCCTTTCAGGGCGTTATTGACCCTTCAGGCCGAGTCGAATTGTTCTTGTTTTTTACCCCCTCCCCCCTTCGGGGTACTCCCCCTTAACAGGGGGAGAGTTTACATTAGCCGAGCCGCGCAAGCGGCCGGATGGCGATACGTAACAATAGCCGAGCGGCGCGAGCCGCCGGATCCTGTGGCGTCTTGGAAAACGTCCCATTTATCCGCATCCCTATCGGGCGGCTTGCGCCGCCGCGCTGTTGTCCGCGCTATTGTCCGCGCTGTTGCGCGCGCTGGGGGGGCGCGTTATTGTGCGGCTTTGGTTTTCGGCACCAGATGCAGCCGCAAGAGGCCCGGCTCAAGGGAAAAACTTCGCAGCCCGATCCGCTGCTTGCCGAAGTCAAAGGTTGGCTCAAAAAAGGTATTGGTGACGATTGCCTTGAACATGGCCTCCAGATCCGGCCAGTCCTGGAACTCCGCCGCGCTGTCGGCAACGGCCTTTTCGGCCACACGGGCGGCAATCGTCGTAATCGGCACCAGCCCCAGCCGCACCGAGCGAATATTAAAATTTACATACCCCCGCGCATCCATCTGCGGTCGGGCGGCGAGGGTCAGCACAGACGAGAAACCGTACACCTCGATCCGGCTCATCAAATAAATAAGATCCTTGTCAAACACAACAACCGGCCTGAAAACAGTCACCTCGCCAAACCGCTGCGGCCAGCCGTTGCGACCGAGCATATCATTTAAGCCCGCCTGCTCGATGACCAGATCAAACGGCTCATTGAGCTGGACCTGATTATAGAAATCCGGCCCGAGCTGATGGGTCAGATAGGGGCTGACCTGTTCGGGATTTTCGGTCGGCAGGGGCTGGTATGCCCGCGGCGAAAACCTTAGCATCACCCAGCCGGCCGCCAACGCCAGCAGGCCACCGGCCAGGGCAATCGCTATGTTTCTTGTTCGCCTTGACTTAGATTCCGCAGAATGGGTTTTTTTATGCTTCATACGAACAATCTCGATTTGTTTCTTGCCCGCCGCTGTGTTTGCGATTATAGTGAAACCCCTTTATATTGGAACCCGGAATTTCGAATTTTATCTGTCAGAAAGGATATATCGTGGCCAGCCATTTTGCTGATCGCCTTTGCGAGGCGGTACAAAAGAAAAATACACCGTTGATTGTCGGCATTGATCCGGTCTATGCCCGGTTGCCGCAGGCCATTCGCGCCCGGCAAAAGAGCCGCCAGAAAGACCTTGCCGTCGAGGTTGACGCACTGTTTGAGTTCAGCGCCAAGGTCGTCAAAATCGTCGCCCCGCTGGTGCCGGCGGTCAAAATCAATATTGGTTATTTTGAACGCTACTTCTGGGAAGGCATTGAGACGTATTATGCCCTGGTCAGCGAGGCCGAGGCTCAGGGTGTCGAGATCATCGGCGATGTCAAACGCGGCGACATCGGCCATACCGCCCAGTGCTATGCCGAAGCCCACCTGCAAAACCCCGAATTCGTGGGGATGGAAGACATTATCTCGCCTGACGCCGTGACCATCAACGGGTTTGCCGGGGCCGAGGGGATCGTCCCCTTTGCCGACGTGGCCAACGACCAGGGCAAGGGCGTTTTTGTGTGGGTGCGGGCCAGCAATCCGACTGCCGGAGCGGTTCAGGACTTTGCCGACGCGGCCGGCGTCAGGATGTATGAAAAAATCGCCGAGGTTGTCGGCGAGATTGCGTCCCAACCTAAACGACTTGGCCAACAAGGCTACAGCAATGTCGGAATGATTGTCGGCGGCACCAGCCCCGAACAGACCATTGTCCTGCGGCAGCGTTACCCGAAGTGCTGGTTCCTTGTGCCCGGCTTCGGTGCGCAGGGCGCCGGCGCGGCCGAGTGCCTTCGATTTGCCGATAAAAACGGAATGGGCGTGCTGGTTAACGCCTCGCGCTCGATTATCTACGCCTACGACAACCCGAAATATACCGAGCAGTTCGGCGACGATTGGGAAAAATGCATTGAGCAGGCCGCCATCGACGCCAAAATGGAACTGGCCAAGGCACGAACCTGACAGGGTGTCAACCCGAAATTCGAATCTCGAAATTCGAAACAATACCCCAGGACAAAAATTCAAAGAGACAAAATCAAGAGGCTGTCTGAGGTGTGATGTTTTTCGAGGGCGATGCCCCGGACTAAGACAGCACCAACTAAATGGATAAGGTTTTTTTCCACAACAAGCGCGTCGTGGTGATGGGGCTGGGACGGTTCGGCGGCGGAGCGGACTCGGCGGCGTTTGCCGCACGGGCCGGGGCGCAAGTGCTCGTCACGGATCTGGCCGGGCCGGACAAGCTGGCCGAGGCGCTGGAGGCGATGGCGGGGCTGCCGATTGAGTATCGTCTCGGCGAACACCGCGAGCAAGATTTTGCCGCTGCGGATGTGGTCATTGTCAATCCTGCCGTGCCGCCGGATAACCCGTTGATTCAGATTGCCCTGCAGCATCGGGCACTGATTACTTCACAGGTCGAACTGTTCTTTCAGATGTGTCCGGCGCCGATTGTCGGCATTACCGGCGCCAACGGTAAAAGCACCACCGCCGGTCTGACCGCACATCTGCTGGCCGCGGCAGCAGGACAGCCGGGGGTTGCGTATAGCAGCGTCTATCTTAGCGGCAACATCGGCAACCGACCGCTGCTGGGACTGCTGGAGGAGATGACGGACAAGGATCTGGTCGTGCTGGAGACCAGCAGCTTTCAATTGGAACAGCTCGCTCGCATTCAAAAAGGTCCTTATGCGGCGGTGATTACCAATCTGACGCCGAACCATCTTGACCGGCACGGCACGTTCGAGGCTTATTGCCGCGTCAAGGAAACCCTGTTCAAGCATCAGCCGCTCGATGTGCAGCGTCCCTGTCTGTCGGTCTTTAACGCAGAGGATACCATCACCGGCGCCTGGTACACCAAATACCACGACCAGCCGGGGCGAAAGTGCCTGGCGTTCAGCGCCGACGATGTGCCCGAACGTTTATTGACCGAGTTCCAATGTCCCGGCCGAGCCAACCGCTCCAATCTGGCTGCGGCTTTGGCGGTCGCGTCGCATTTCAAAGTGGCCCCGGAGCGCATCGCCGCGGCGGTGAAGACATTCGGCCCGCTGGACAGCCGTTTGCAGCTTGTCGCCGAGAAAAACGGCGTTCGCTGGTATGACGATTCCAAGGCCACCACGCCGGTCAGCACCCTGGCGGCACTGAACGGCATTGATGAGCCGAAGATTCTCATCGCTGGCGGCTATGACAAGGGCATCGACTTTTCCGAACTGGGCCAGTGCATCGCCGCCCGCGTCAAGGCCGTCGTCCTGATCGGCCAGACCGCGCCGAAGATTGAACAGGCTGTCCGCGCCGCCGGGCCGTCGGAGGTCGTTATCCGCCGCGCCGATACAATGAGCCGGGCCGTAACGGAGTGCAATGAATTGGCCCGGTCGGGTGATGTGGTGCTGCTTAGCCCGGCCTGCGCCAGCTACGATATGTTCACCAACTACATCCAGCGCGCCCGCGCCTTCATCGATGCCGTCAAGGCCCTCTGATGGCCTTCGAATCCAGCCGAATAAACAGTCTCCTGCCGTCAGAGATTGACCACACGGACACAGCGCCGCACGGCCGATGCGCTCATTCGGGGAATCCGTATTTTCCGACGAGCTTGACGAAGCGGCAGCCGCAGATGGATTCTGTGGAGATGCGGTCTTGTTTTTTTTTGAGGACGTTGAGCATTTGACTGCCTTCCGTACCGACGGGGGCGACCAGACGTCCGCCGTCGGCTAACTGGTCGAGCAGCGGTGCGGGCACGTGCGGCACGGCGGCAGTCAGCAGGATGCGGTCGAAGAGGCGTTTTTCCGGCCAGCCGGCACTGCCGTCGCCGATGTAATACTCGATATTATCGAACCCCAATCGCGAAAGCACGGCCTGGGCCGATTCAGCCAGCTCATGAAATCGTTCGATGGTATAGACCCGCCGTGCCAGCGAGGCCAGAATCGCGGTTTGGTAGCCGCTGCCGGTGCCGATCTCCAACACCTCTTCCGAGCCGCTCAGTTTCAGGCATTGGGTCATCAGTGCGACGATATACGGCTGGCTGATGGTCTGGCCGACGCCGATGGGAAGCGGATTGTCGGCGTAGGCCTGAGCCGCATAGCTCGGCGGGACAAACGCCTCGCGCGGCAGACGCCCCATCACGTTCAGCACCCGCGGGTCGGTGATATCGCGCCCCCGCAAATGGCTGCGGATCATCGCCGCCCGCTCATGGGCCGATTTTTTGCTTTCATCAAAGCCGACCATATCGCTATCATTTCCAAAATAGGAGGAAATTGCAATACTTTTATCCTCATTTTTCACTTGAATCACCAAATACGATTTGAGATAATAGAATGATGGAAACAGACCTGTTCGTCTATTCACCTGCAGGCAAGCGGTGAGAATAACCGTTTTGTGAACCATCATTGAAAGGGCAAACAAAATGAAACTCATGCGTCTGTTGACCATCGCGGCATTACTGGGCTTTGCCGGCTGTGTGGCCTCACTTCACGAATTTTACACCGAACAAACGCTGGTCTTCGACCCGGCCCTTGCCGGCGTCTGGAGACAGCAGGATAACGACTACCGCTGGCAGTTCGTCCCCAACGAAGAAAAACAGGCCTACACCCTGACTATCACCGAGAAAGAAGACACCCAAAGCAAGCTCATTGTCCACCTTTTTGAGATTGACGGTCGGCGATTTATGAACCTGCACCCCGCCCGCGATACGCACCTTGAAACCGGCGACTGGACCAAAGCCCATCTCATCGCCGCACACCACGTTCTGAAAGTGGATCGCGACGGGCCTCATCTTCTTCTGGCTGCGCTGAATCCGGACACGATTGAACGGATTCTCAAGGAAAAACCCGACATCGTCAAACACGAACGTCTCGACGATCGATTCGTCCTGACCGACAGCCCCAAAGGTCTCCAGGCCTTCCTCAAAGCCGGGCTGGACATCGAGAACTTCTTCACGAAACCGGGAACCCTTGAGCCGATAACACCCTGATCGTCAGGCTGGTCAACGCCGATCAATGCGCCGCCGGTGTGCGTTGCCGCGGCCCGGCGCGGTCGGGATCCAGCGGGCGAAACCCCAGTTCCAGCGCCGGTGAGTCCGGACGCAGACGGAAATCGCGCGCCTCGGCGTTGACAAACCGTGGATCGGCCCAGCGGGAATGGCGGTCTTTGCCGGCCTTGTTCCAGTCGTCAAAGGTATTCCCGTTGAATCGTGTTTGTTCAAGCGGCACATTCGGATTGAAATACACATTCCAGTCCATATCAAAGGTGCTTTCGGTGGTGCGTGTGCCGCCGGATCGCGGCTGGTAGTAAAACTCATAAGACCGGTCGCCCCACTGATTTTTCAGCAGCTCACCCTGCTCGAAATACACGATGTTGCGTTCAAAAAAGCAGCTCTTGTGAGGCTCAATGATGCTGCGGCTGAGCTGCTCAAGCCGTCCGAACGCAAAGATATTATTGCGTACCGTGATCTCTTTGGCATAGTGAATGTTGTAGCCGGCGAACTTGGTGTCATAGACCACGTTATCTTCCACGCGAATATGGCTGGAGCCTTCATCGTTATAGATGCCCCAGCCGCCGTACCGGTTGGCCTCGACATCGTGGATGCGGTTGCCGACCAGCACCGTGCCCGGCGAGACGCCGAGTGTATAGATGCCGCCCATATCCGACAGCAGCCCCTGTCCGATGTGGTGGATGTGATTGTAGGCGATGCGGTTGTCGCGGCTGACGCTGCGCTGATAGCCCCAGTGCCACCCGACTGAGACGCCGGTGTAATAGCCGTGATGTATCTCGTTGTGTTCAACGCGATTGCCGTCGGTGTGCATCAGCAAGACGCCGACCGCCGAGGCGAACACCTGTCCATACGGTCCGATGCGGTTGTCGGCGATGATCGTTCCGCCGGTGCGCAGCAAGGGATGGCTGTGCTCATTGCCGCCGTTGACGCGAAAGCCGCCGCCGCCCACATCAACAATATGATTCCGCGCAAAACGATTGTCGCGGCAGCCTTCGCGTATTTCCACGGCATACGTCCCCAGCCGCTCAAACGTACAGCGGTCAAAATGAACGTGCCGCGCACTTTTCAGTGAGACCGCCGCCGGCACCGTAGAGGAGGCCTGGGCGTTGTTGCAGTCGCCCGGCGGAAGTTCCCACTGCGTATGGGCAAACCCAATCCCTTCAAACCGTATATGCTCAACGATCCGTCGTTCGAGCGGGTCGCCTTCCAAACGCAGCAGCGCCGGCGCAACCGGCGCGATGACCTCGGCCTGCGGCATATCCTCCTCGGCTGTCGGCCAATAGTACAGTATGCCGGTGTGGCGATTCAGATACCACTGGCCCGGCGCATCGAGCGCCTCAAAGACATTCTCGACAATATACCGCGCTCCGTCGGAGGTAAAATCGTCGGTAAACCGCTTGCCGGACGGATGCTGAAAGGACACGATGTGCCGGTCGGCGTCGATGCCGGCAATCGGCAGATGGGTGTCGGTCCAGAAATGATAGACAACCACCTTCGCATCGGTCGGATGCGACCAGTCGGGGTTCAGGTCGCCGGGACGAAAGGTAAACTGCGACGTGGGCGTGTTGTAGGGCGTTTCATTCCCGCCGTCGGGAAAGCCCGCCACGCGGAAAAATCCCATGTTGGGCGTGCGTGCTCGTGTGCGGCGATGCCCGTTGACGAACAGTTGCGTAAAATACCACTGTCCGGCCTTGACGTCGGCGATCTCGGTCTTCCACAGGTTCTCATCGTGCCGCTGCCAGCCGGTTACGCGCCGACCACCGGTAATCAGCGGCCTTTCATTCGGATAGGCGCGAACGGTTACCGGACACTCGGCCGAGCCTGAATGCTCCGGCCCCAGATTCAGCGGCTCGGTTATGGCATACGTCCCGCCGCGCAGATACACGGTTATTGCTTTGTCCTGTGGCATTCGGCTGACCCACTCAAAAGCCCGCGCCAGCGTGCGTACCGGCGATTCGATGTGCGTTCCGTTCGCGGCGTCATCCCCGTCCGGCGAGACATAAAACATCCGCTCGTTTCTGTCGGCGACCAGTTGTGCAAGCAGCGGGCGCAGATGATCCGACCAGCGGCGATACCCCTCGGCGTTCAGATGCAGTTTGTCTTCGACAAAGTACCGGGAATCCGGCCGGCCTTCCTTGTCGAGCAGCAGGGAAGCCGAATCAAAATAATGCAGCCGCTCATCCGATTCGGCCAGCGCCTTGAGCATCGCATTGAAAGCAACATACCCTTCGGCGCGGTCAATACGGGCCTGGCTGATCTTGGTCGCCATCAGGATAATCGGCGTCTGCGGCAGCCGCTGGTGTACCCGAGCAACAAGCTGTTTGACATCGTCGGCAATCTCGTGTGCGGATTTGCCCCAAAACGGGTCATTGTCGCCGGAGTAAAATACAATGACACGCGGATGATAGGGAAAGATCACCGACTCGGCATACTGGAGAATATCCGAATAAATCGATCCGCCAAACCCTCTGTTGATGACGGAAAATTCAGGAAAAGACGTTTGCGTCGGCCAGCCGGCAATACTTGAGCTGCCGACAAACAGCACCGCTTCGGACGGGAATCCGTTTTGCCCATCATACCGGCGAAACTGAGCTATCGTTTCTTCCCATCGTTTGGCCGATTCACGATTGACATCCTGTGGTGAGCGTTCTTGTGCCCAAACAAGCGGCACGGCCAACGTACACCCCATAACGGCTGCCACCCCGATCGTGATCAGCTTGGTGGTCGGCTTCATAGTCATCTCCTGGTGGTGAAAGATTTATCTATCGGTCTTGTCAAGGACCGCACTTGACATTAATGGGTTTTCAATGAGACTGCCGCCGTGTTCCTTAGGCAGTGCCCTGCGCCATATCGCGTATCATCTGATGCACCTGTCCAACCTGCGGGATGCCGAAAAAGCCGATCTCTTTGACGTTTTCACGCCGTCGCCCTTTCGAGTAGTGCGTGCTGACCTGTCGGTCAAAGATCAAATCGCCGCTGCCGTCGCGAAAGAGGCGTTTGTCGATCTGAGTCAAATCGTCCGGCCCGAACGACTGAATATCAATGGACATACCTTTAGTGATAATGATCGCCCGCTGATCGGTCACCGCATAGACCGTGTGCTTTGCACTGCGCACCATCCAAATGGGGGAACTTAACAACAGCAGCCCGATCAATAAAAAAAATCCGATAAAAATCTTCGCAAACCACGGCGCATTGGCATCCCTGAAGATCGCGAATGCAATGGTTGAACTGATACCCAGCCAGAACAACGCAAAAAACACCAGCGGAATGCCCCGACGAAAGGCCCGCTTCAAACTCGGCTGGCACGACCACAACACCCGCTCATTTTGATCAAGCTCGTCTTCCAGTAATCGCTGAAGGTCAAACGGCAATACGGCGGCGGTATTTAACATCGGTTGTGTCTCCTTAAAAAAGACATCTCCATTCCAAAAACAGGGCAGGCTCGTTTGAGCCGCACGACAACCCCTGTTACTTCGTACCCGACACGACGAATATAGCAGACGTCCGATAGAAATCAAGTTTTATCGTTTATTGACCCGAATTTCCGTCTTCTTGGTTTTGCGAACCCCGTGAGCCGGAAAACAGACACTGGACGAACGACCGGATTTGTGGTAAGTTGACCCGTTCATGACAGATTCTTATTGAAAAACAGCGGATGAAGGGGTAAATAAAGACATCGAAAGTGTCGATAGATAATCATAAATCAAGAAAAGGAAGACCGAATGCAGTATCAACCCTCACACAGCGAAATCGCCAAGGCGTCGGCGACTTTGGAGCCGCGGCTGCAAGTGCCGTATCAGCGAACGCGCGAAATGACGCTCGATGACTTGCTGCTGGAAAATCGAATCGTCTTTATGATCGGCGAGATATCGTATCGAATGGCCACCGAAGTGATTATGAAGCTGCTGTATCTGGACAACCTCAAACGGGGTGTGGAGATCAGCCTGTACATCAACTCACCGGGCGGCAGCGTGGACGATACGATGGCGATCTACGACACGATGCGGTTTATCAATTCGCCGGTGGCGACCTATTGCATCGGGCGGGCGCAATCCGGCGCAGCGGTGATTCTGGCGTCCGGAACCAAAGGCCGCCGTCACGCCCTGCCGCATGCCAAGATTATGCTGCATCAGCCCTGGGGCGGAGTCACCGGACAGGCCGAAGACATTCGCATTCAGGCCGAGGAAATCCTCAGAGCCAAAAAGACCATCAACGAAGTCCTGTCCCGCCATACGGGATTGACACCGGAAAAACTGACTCAGGAAACCGAACGCGACAAATATATGACCGCCGAGGAAGCCAGGCAATACGGGCTGATCGATGATGTTCTGGCCGAACACGACGAATCAAAATCCAAAGACAAACAAACAAAACCCTGAGGACGATATGACGCTGAACCATTCTCTTGTACCGATAGTCATTGAAAAGAGCGGCCGAGGTGAGCGGGCTTATGATATTTATTCGCGTCTGCTCAAAGACCGAATCATCTTTCTCGGCGGCGGTCTGGACGACGATATCGCCAATCTGATCATCGCTCAAATGCTGTTTTTGAGCAATGAAGACAGCGAGGCGGATATTCATTTTTATATCAACTCGCCGGGCGGGGTCATCACGGCCGGACTGGCGGTCTATGATACGATGCAGTTTCTGCGGTGCGACGTGTCAACCTACTGCATCGGACAGGCGGCCAGTATGGGGGCGGTGCTGTTTGCCGCCGGCAAAGCCGGCAAACGGTATATGCTGCCCAACAGCCGCGTGCTGCTGCATCAGCCGCTGCTCAGCGGCACGATGACCGGGCCGGCGACGGACATCGAAATCGAGGCCAAAGAAATGCTGCGGCTGCGCAGTCGGTTGTACACGATTCTGTCGCATCATACGGGCAAGGAACCGGCCAAAATCGAAAAAGACTGCGACCGCAACTTGTGGCTGGAAGCCGACGAGGCGATTGCCTACGGCCTGGCCGACAAGGTATTGCAGAAATCGCCGCATGTCAGCAAAGCCAAGTCCGACAAGGACAGCGACTCGGACGCATAGCCGTCCGTTATCCTCTTCACGCGAAAGGCTTGCCATGATACGATCGGTTTGGATCATAACGCTGCTGCTTGCCGCCGCGGGCTGTCGGAATGAAGTGCAGACGTCGCTCTGGCAGCAGATCAAAAGCCTCAGCGAGGAAAAAACCGAATTATCTCTGGAAGTACAGCGGCTGGAGCGGGAGAATGCAAAGCTGACCGACCAGGTCAAAACCCTGGCCGCCATGGACCGGGACGAACGGCTCGACGTGCTGGCGGCGCCCGAGTCCGTCCGCATCGGTCGCCATTCGGGCCTGTACGACAAATCCGGCCCACCAGACGGCACACCCGATACCCTCGTGGTCTATCTGGAGCCGATAGACGCCGAACAGGACGTCATCAAAGCCCCCGGCCGCGTGCGGGTGGAATTGTGGAATCTGGCGGCGGACGCCGACCGACAGGGCAGACTCAAACAGTGGGACGTTACGCCGGGAGAACTTAGGTCTCTTTGGGGGCGCGGTCTGCTCGGCGCCTATTATCGTCTGCAATTACCGCTGGACGGCATCCTCACAGGCGACGAAAAAGAGCTGACCGTTCGGGTCCGGTTTACCGATTATCTGACCGGACGAGTCCTGACCGACCAGGCAAGAATTAAGAATTAAGAATGTAGAATTGAGTAACCAATTACCGTTTTTTTCAGTTCGACCCATTCGTTTAGGAAAGTAAATGACCGTCCGCCCCTTCGGGGCGGCAACAACGCGACACCAGCGCGCACAACACCGCGGCGCAACATCGCGCACAACAGCGCGGCGGCGCGAGCCGCCCGATAGGGGGATACGGATAGATGGGACGTTTTCCAAGACGCCACATAATCCGGCCGCTCGCGCGGCTCGGCTGTTGTACGATGGCGCGGCGCAATAGCGCGGCACAACAGCGCGGCGGCGCGAGCCGCCCGATACGGGGATGCGGATAAATGGGGCGTTTTGCAAGTCGCGGCATTATCCGGCCGCTCGCGCGGCTCGGCTATTGTACGATGACGCGGCGCAACATCGCGCACAACAGCGCGGCGGCGCGAGCCGCCCGATAGGGGGATGCGGATAGATGGGGCGTTTTCCAAGTCGCGGCATTATCCGGCCGCTCGCGCGGCTCGGCTGTTGTACGATGGCGCGGCGCAATAGCGCGGCACAACAGCGCGGCGGCGCGAGCCGCCCGATACGGGGATGCGGATAAATGG
>JBNRMN010000091.1:0-8011 GCA_050309605.1 Anaerohalosphaeraceae bacterium | reverse complement strand
CCGGGGCCAGCTCCAAGGCGTGGTATCTGCTGGCCGACCCGAACCGGCTGCCGGCATTGGAGGTCGCGTTCCTGAACGGTGTGGACCGTCCGACGGTCGAAAAGACCGATGCCGACTTTAACACGCTGGGCATTCAGTTCCGCGGGTACATCGATTTCGGGGTCCGCGAGCAGGACTCTTTCCTCCCCCAACTACAAAAACGAAAGTTCCGCTGGGTGAAGAGAAAAATCGAAGAAGTGAAGTAGCCAACCTTATTGCTCTTTGACAAGTAAATAGCCCATCGGCAAACGGTAAAATAACATAGGCAGATAGTATGAAACATTTTGTCGGCAAACCAAGTTTCATATTGGGGAAATGCGAACTTACTTGACTGTAAAACCAAGCATGTTAAGCACATTAATGTAATCACATC
The DNA here is from genome assembly GCA_050309605.1 of Anaerohalosphaeraceae bacterium. Taxonomy (GTDB): domain Bacteria; phylum Planctomycetota; class Phycisphaerae; order Sedimentisphaerales; family Anaerohalosphaeraceae; genus T3Sed10-213. The sequence goes on along the minus strand of JBNRMN010000091.1, from coordinate 7,599 downwards.
TATCAAGAACTGTTCTTATTACATCGGGTGCCATCGTAGAGCTATCCAATTCACTGAAATTGTAGACAAAGTAATTGCTCTCCTTTATTACTGTAAACATTTTTAACTCTACTTCTTCTCCATACTCATCCTTGACCTTAGTTCGCTTTGTCCAGCGGAAACGAGAGTTGTATTTGTATAATTGCGTTTCAATCTTTAATAATTCATCCTCTTCTAAATTGCTTGTTATTAGTTTTTCCCATAGCAATCTTTCTGTATCAAAATGTTCCCAAGTGAAAGTTCCATTCCGGAGTAAAGTAAGTCTGCAATTTGCGAAATCCGTAAAACTAGTGATTACGAGCAATTTCTCGCTGCTGGATGTATCAGATTTTGGAAAATCATTTGAGATGCATCCAGCAATAAAACTGCATGTTAATAAAAGAATAGTACCAGCGAAGTGTTGTAGCATATAACTTTATATCCTTTTACCTTTAGAAAGACAACAGCCCTTGAGAGTAACATCGACAAACTTTCTACAGTTATTGAAGATGGCATTGTTTCTCCACCCCGGGTCAGGAGAAGATAAGACACAGGAAGTAATATCAGAGCATGTTGCAGCGCAACACTTCTTGCCTGCCCCTGTGCCCCATTTAAGCTTCTTTTCATTGAACCAACCATTATCTCGGTTTGTATCCCAGACAATATCAGGAGCTTTGGAAGATGATTCTCCAGGGTCAGGTGAAAACACTGACCATTCCCTTCCTGGGATTCCGGCTCCATTAGGCCAGAAACCAATCGATCCGCTGCCGGTGGACAACCACTCGTGGCCCATATCAATCCAAGATGAATCTCTGACTACGAACCTTTTCACGACCACACCGCATTCCAGTCCCCATGGGTCAATCTTGTTTACAGGATCAGATTGGCAATATTGATAAAGGCTCATTCCATCTTTATATTGATCATAAACATTAAGCCCAATCAACTGCTGCTTGCGAAGTTGTTGGCTTTTGAGGTTAAGACCAGAGGTGTGTTCTTTTGTCTGAGTGCTTGGCGAAGAAGCCGATGCTGTATTTGGCTGAATAGTTGCTCGCGCACTCACCACTAATGATCCTTGTTTGGTATGAGTAGCGTCAACCGCCGTTCCAATCGGATCGCGCTGCATAAATCTCCCCATTTCCGGATTATACATCCCAAAGGATAGATTGCTCAATACAGCACATGCAGCCACGACAACTAAAATCCTAATTTTACCCATAATCAGCCTCCTGAATTACTCTTCCATTATTTTCCTTAGTTCGCTTCTGGTGACGCGATCGAACAAAGCTAATTTGAATCGTTGTGCAATTTACTCTAAACGGTAGACTCCCCCTATTCAAACTCTCCAAGCAAAAAACGGATTAAATCAAGTAAGTTTCTATTTGGATTAAGATATTCATACAGTTGTCCGTATCTAATTCGTGGACAAGTTTTTTCGATCTCGGAAATTGCTACTATTACGCCTAACTCCAAGTCATGATCCATTAATAAGCATGAACATTCGTCGGATGGGATAAAATGGATGCTTTTCCAATCGCAATATTTAGCTATTATATTCAAGATGCTGGTTATCCTTTCGTATGATATGCCCACATTTTCCCACGCTTTTTCAACCTCTTGAATGTCACGAGATGCTAATACTTTACCTATCTGTCTTTTTGCATATGAACACCTTGAAAATGGAATCAACCGAACCCAAAGAGGTATTTTGATCTCATTTAGCCGTATCGCTTTAATCATGCCTAAACCTTCAAACGCACCGTTTGATCAACACAACTATAGATGGGTACCGTATTTAAGTGGAACTCTGAGGTTGTCCTAATTTTCGAAGTATTGTCTGAGTGATTCCTTAATATTCATTGTCTTTGGATCGTACTCAAGTCCATAGTACTCGCAGCCGCCACATATTCCGGCACAATGCACTTCGACAACTGCCAAAGCTAAACCATATGCTACAATCGCAGGTCCCGCATACTTACTTGCTGTTCTTCCGAGCATTCGGAGTGAACTGCGACCGCCAAGCCTCAATTTTGCCGATATTGTACTGGGTAACGTCGTAAATTTCGAAGAATTAGGAAACAACTTGAGACTTTTCAATATTTCATCTGCCAGTTTATGGTCGCCCATAGCCCTTGCTATTGCAGCAACTGTTGTTTTCGGGATTGGTGCTGCAACAAGGCCTGCTATTGCAGCTTCTAAAGCCAAATCAAATGGATCATTGTCCTCCAAGCAATCACTAAAACAATGAATAAACGACCATAAGCCTAATCCCGATGGGTCCACATTGATAACTGGTTGTGAGTTACAGTATTGATATAAATTCATGCCGTCCGTATATTGTCTGTCTACCCAAAAAGGATTACTTTCATCAATGCTTGCAGGGGCCGTTCCAATAGGATCCCGCTGCATGAATCTTCCCATTTCCGGATTATACATCCCAAAAGAAAAGCTACTCAAAAAGATGCATCCGGCCATTACGACTAACATTCTGGATTTACTCATGCTGACCTCCTGAAAATTACTGTCCCATGATCTTTTTTAATTCGCTTCTGGTGACGCGGTCAAATAGGGCTAATTTAGATCGCGTTGGCATTAACTTATACGCATACGCATACATAATTTGCGCTTCTGCGGTTCTGCCTGTATCGAACAAACAGTGGCCTCTCGTTTCGAGGAAAAGGGCCAATTCTTCGCTGGGCGTTAATGATTTAAGGAGTTTGTCAACCCGGACATCCTCATCGCTGATTCTTTTGGGCCAGCTCTTATAATAGTCATCCGGATGAGTGTCGCAACCGGGACAGCACGCTTCTATGTTAAAGACGTCCTTGCCGTCATCCCAGCGAAAAAAGACATGCTCTCGCGTGCAGACCAGCTTGAGGGGATATCCCAACCGCCTGCCGACCGCCACGCACAGGGTGGGGATGGATACGCAGCCGCCTTGTTTTTTACCCGTCAAGCAACCATGTATGAAGACGTCCTTGGAATCCGGAAATACTTCCCGCTTCATTATCTCCAGATTATAATCGACGCCGATGTCATTTTTCAGACAGAGGATCATCGTGACGACTTTGAACAGATTGAAGGAATTGTCATATTTTGCGGGATTGTTTAAGTAGGCAGGCAATCGGGCCTCGGTGTCTTTTCTGATAAATTCGGCCCAGTCGTCCAGTGTTGCAAGACAGTTGTCGATATGCAAATCCTCTGAGCCGTCCAGACCTTCGGCACAAAGCAGATTCACCAAGGCAATGTCAACTGTACTTAATTCCTCTTCAGACATGCTCAGGAGCCGATCAATGGTCAGAGGAGCGGGTTTGGCTTTATTATTCTGGCTCCCAAAAAGCAGAAAAAGGCTGCCGCAAACGAGGCATCCTGCTGCAAATGAAAACAGAAGTGAGACACGCGGCTTTGAAGGTGAACTGCTTCCTTCTTTGGCCTTTTTCCCTGTTCTTGAATCTTTTCTGCCCATCTTAACCCTTGAAATCCTTAATGAAAGCCCAACTTCCCAAAATTGTAGCCCTGTCTTGTCGTTTGTCAAAGCAAAATATTCGATTTTTGGGAAAATTATTCTTTGGACTCTAATCTATGCGGATTTAATCACTTACGGTGCCTTGCGAGGTGCCGGCATTGTTCGGTATCGAAAATCTTTTCATATCGTACCGCAATTTTTGTAGTTATTGTTGCCTCGCGCCCTCAGCGTGAGGATAGGCGAAAAGTTTGGCAATCTCAAAGACCGAGCGGTCGAATCCTTCGGGGCGATTGGCGACGCCTTGGCGGCCGGAGATATTGCCCTGGCGGCCAAGGTCTTATGGCTGACCTTGAAGATGGAATGGACGCGGGGCGTGAATTTCCTTGAGAAGATTTGGCTGAATTTCCGAAACTTTTTTGTCCGTCTGGCTTACGATGCCTTTGATGGGGCGTTGGCGGCGGCGGTCTCGGTCTGGCACGCCTTAGAGTCTGGCTGGATTGAGACGACGGCGTTTTTGTCGAAAGTCTGGAACAAATTCACTTCTTTCTTTGCCCGGACGTGGGAGACGATGAAGGCCATAGCTACTAAGGCAGCGCTGTGGATTATGAAATTGTTTGACGACTCGATCAATCTGGAGGCGGCCTACTCGATTGTCGATGAGGAAAAGAACAAGGCCCTCGACAAAATCAACCAAGACCAGCAATCTCAACAGCAGGAGATTGAACGATGCCGAAAGTCCCGACGCGAGGATGCGGCAACGATGCGGGATGCCACGCTGGAGGAAATCGCCAAACAGAACACGGATCGCCACAAGGCCCTCGATGACGAATATATTCAGCGGATGCAGCAGAACGCCGATGACCTCGATCAAGCCCGCAAGGCATGGCGGGACTCCCTCAACGAGGCACGACAAAAACGCATGGATAAGGACACACCCGGCCGGATGCAGGGGCCGGGCGAAATCAAGCAGCCGAACCTGTCCGGTCTGGGCAGTCTGTTCGATGCCGCAGACGCCAAGCTGACCGCTGCGGGCGGGTTTAGCGGGTTTACGCGATTTGGGGCCGAAGGCAGCTCTGCCGCTGACCGTACGGCCAACGGCGTTGAGCAGATTGTCAAAAATACTCGTGATCTATTGAATCTGGAACGCGATAAAGAAGAAGGCGTGGTATGAGTGCAACGGTATCACAAGGCATAGAAGCCCGCTATACACCGGGCAAGTCTGCCGAGTTTGTCTATATTGTTCGCGGGGCCGAGAACGAAGCGGCGGTACGCGACGTGGTGCTGGCCGAAGCGCCGTCTGTATATGAGGGGCTGGCGCGGCGGTATCAGCAAATCGAAACAATCCACTTTGACAGCACGAATCCGGATGCAAATATCCATTCCTCTACCGTGTTCTACGGGCAGGTTGAGCCGGACGACAACACCTCGGCCTTTGATACGACCGGCGGCAGTCAGCATATCACGCAGTCGCCCTATACGGCGGCCAAGTATCCGGCCAACGCCCCGAATATGCAGGGAGCGATTGGATTCGACGGCGAGCGGGTCAATGGAACAGATATTGTCATACCGACGTATGAGTTTACTGAAACGCATATCAAGAGCAAGGCACAGGTCGATACGGCGTATCGTTTCACGCTGGCTCAATTGACAGGCGGCGTGAACAATGCGGCGTTTCGCGGATTTGCCGCCGGAGAGGTGTTGTTTCGGGGCGTAACGGGTCAACTGGTCAATGTCGAAGACGATCAGCAGTGGCAGTTGAATTTCCGGTTTGCCGCCAGTCCGAACCGGACGGTAGCCAATGGCAACCCGATTACGGTAGGAACCATCACCAATGTTGAAAAACTCGGCTGGGAATACCTCTGGGTACTATACGGCGATACCGTAAATGAAAACCGATTGGTACAGCACCCGACGGCCTGTTACGTGGAGCGGCTGTATCCGTTTGTAGATTTTAGCGAATTGGGAATCGGGACGACATAGCGTATGGCAAAGACCGTTAAAATCACGGAACCGACGTGGCGTAAGCTGGAACGGGTACTTAAAGAGCAGGATGCCGGGCGAACGGTCGTACCACCGCGGTTTCAACATACAGGCATCGTTCGCGTGCGGAATGACAGCGGTGTGAACGTGCCCCAATACGGCGTCTTAGGCGTCAATGATGCAGTATTTGACCCTGCTTTTCACCTTGAAGCGTTTAAGCGAAATGTCGTTTTGTCCGGCGGCTTGCCGGATAAAGATAAACACACGGCAGGCCGGTTTGTGATTTGCGCCGAACCGATTCCTGCCGGTCAGATCGGCAAGGCGTTTGCATCCGGCGTCTGTCCGGTTATGATTTCCGTCGGTAAGGAGCAACACACCTATGCCGACATCACCCACAATAACGCACTGGGGCTGGTCAGCGGCACACAGGGGCCGTGCGTTATCCTCTGGAAGGAATCGGGCACGGGCGACAAATGGGCGGTTATCCGATTCCACCCTGTCTCTGAAATCGAAACTGATGTTCAATGGGTGGAAGTCCACACGGTATCAGGCAACACGATTCTCGGTTTTTATCGGCAGTATGTGCCGTTTGGCCCGACATCGACCGGACATCATTGGGATGTCGATTACTGGGGGCACTCCGGATTCAAGGAGCCGTGGAATATCGTTCACGGCAAGCCGCTGGTGTGGGAAAACGAAAGCCCGCCATTTTGGATGAATCGACCATATTATCACAACAACGGGAGCGACTGGTGTTTATATTGGCAATGCAATAATGGATACACGACCGATGAGCCGAGTTTGTCCAGCCCCGACTGGTCTCCTTTTACCGTCGCCGTCCGTCCCTATCCGATGCGCAACCGCGAGGGGATGATTTACAAAGACTATGAGGTTGGGCAAGTGATTCCGGTGACCCGCGTGTGGAGTCCGACCACGAACGAGTGGCTTGTGGTGGCGTTAGACGATACACTGGAAGACAAAACGCTTTCGATGTATGTTGCTGAAGAGTGGCCGCCGGGCGATACAATCTTCTGTACCAAAAACTGGAGCATTGCCGGTGCGCAGTCGTGGAGCAGCGGCACGACTTATCGAAAAACAGATATTGTATATTACAGTGGGTCGTGGTATCGCAGTCTGCGTTATAACAACGTCGGCGTAACGCCGGGATCAGACCTTGCTAAGAAAGGTCATTTTTGGACAAGGGTAATAACATTTAACGTTCGCTACCATTGTGTAGGCAGCAAAAGCGGGGCTATCCTGCCCGAATTGTCTATTGGCGATATGCTGATCGGTCGCCGGAACAAGGACACGTACATCTGGACGGACCAGACGTTTATCAATGCAGCCCTGTTTGAATAGTGAATAAGACAGAGGCCGTCAGAACGTATGGGTAATTTTACCCACTGGAAATTTTTTTGAATTTTTCAAAAAAAGGCTTGACAAACTAACTTTCAGGGCGCATTTTTAATTTATACTTTGTGCATCTGTGCCCAAGGAAACGAAGAGGGTTGCACAAGGGCAAACAAAAAAGGTAACGAGAAAGGAGAATTTAGAAAATAGAAGGTTCAGCTTGAGAAGAAGCACCACGGGAGCGATTGCCTGCTTTTCCTAAATCCTCGCAGTTGCTGTACAGAGACAGTCTGTCCGGCAGGAAAGGAGATTTTGCGCGATGTCAAAGGTCACGTCATACAATTTGCGGTTAGTTTCTGTATTTCTGCTTATCCTGTTTTTTTGTTCTGCGCCTGTCTATGCGCAAGAGGACGCGCTGCCGCGGGACGTGAAAGAGTGGCAAGAGGCCGCGGCCAAAGCTGTTCAGCAAGAAGATTATGGCACTGCGGTGGAGATTTACTGTCAGATTATTCAAGCCTATCCGCAAACGCGCTATGCAATAGAGGCATATCGCGAAACGGCCGCCGCGCATATCCAGGCGCAACAATATGAAGTTGCCAACGCCCGCATTGAAACCCTCAAACGCGAATATGCCGATCACCCTGACTTTGCCAAAAGTCTGCACTGGATCGCTATTCGTTACGGCTGGAATGATCGATGGGATGAGGCGATGCAACTGCATCGGTATAATGTGGCCGTCAATCCCTCATACGAAAAAGCGATGTGGTCACAGGTTGAGATTGTAT
>JBNRMN010000090.1:0-79382 GCA_050309605.1 Anaerohalosphaeraceae bacterium | reverse complement strand
TTTTACGCTCAAACAACGCGGATTAAACCCCGTGAATACAGTAAAAGAGGCGCTGAAAATCTATCTCAAAACCGGCCAGCTGCCGGCATTGAAAGAGTTCACTGCTTCAAATGGCTAAAATCTTACGTTATTATTATATCGACAAGGTGAGCCAAAATGACCGAACCTAACTATAAAAGAGCATTTGACACTAAAGATTTCAGAGGATATTTTACGTGGGATAAGACGCTGTCCTCAAAGTTAAGCGTCTCTCTTTATCATGCATGCCATCTCAAAGAATTGAAAAAGATAATTGATGAAAAACAATTATCGCTTAGAAGCGAATGGTCGCTGAATCATCCTCAATATGGCAAAATCTCTGTTCCTGGGGTATGGTGTGGTTTGAATGATTTTTCTCATAAAAATCACTACGGTCCTTTTCTGATTAAATTGCCCATTTCGGTTTTAGATGGAAGAACATTTATGGTCTTTCGGCGAAAAGATGAGCGCGAAAGATATTTCTTTGTTCAATACGAATCCAAGATTCCGCTTTTTGAACACAAAAGTAACAGATATCGACGTGTCAAGCCCACATCTTATTTTGGAGAAATAAATAAAAATTATTGCAGGAAGGGTGATTCTATTTATGACCTTGTTTTAACTTATCCCTTGCCAATTGATGATGCTAAAATTGACGCCGTAGAACACCCTGAATGCATTCCTAAAAAATGCAACAGTTCTTCTCGCAAAAAAAACAGGGACGAACTTAGAAAAATTGCAATGGCCGAAGCAATACAAGTGCTTTCACATAGCGAAGAATTTTCTATACTTATGAAGAAGTATCCTTGTCTCTCACGAGTCAAACTAAACCTTGCAGAGATAGATTACTGAATATTATTATATCTCTTTCTCAATGCCCGGACAACGACGGGTGGCCTCTTTAAGGCTGACTAATCCTTAAACAAGCGTACCCAGAATAGAAAAATGACTTGAAAATTCACAAGAGTACTCGAAATGCCCCTTTCAGTGCAGTATAATGCACTCATTGATTTAACCCTTTAATTCAAAAAAGGAACGAAAGGAGTCATTTCGAGTGAAGCCAAGGATAGCCAAAATCGTGAAGAAACGCAAGCAAAAACTTCAGAAACGACGGGTGGCCTCTTTAAGGCTGACTAATAATCAATAGCCAATAATCAATCGACAATCAAAAACGGGTGGCACCTTCAAGCGATAGCTTGTGGGTGCCGGGCTGTGAGCAGGGCGTATGGAGTTGAATGACACCGGCAGATTCGAAAAGCGATGCAAACGGTACAATGTACCCGGCCACGGGCACGAATTAACGTTTAGCTGTTTTCGCCGACTGCCGCTGCTGAAGAATCCGACGTTTTGCGACTATCTGGCCGAGGCTGTCCGGGCGGCTCAGCACACACACCGCTTTGACGTATGGGCGTATGTGTTCATGCCCGAACACCTGCATTTGCTGATTTATCCGACACAGGAGGTCTATTCGATCTCGGCGATTCTCAAAAGCATCAAGCAAAGCGTCAGCCGCAGGGCGATCAACCGGCTGCGGCAGCGCCGTCCGGACGTGCTGGAACGTCTGAAAACCGGACAAAAACACCAAACGCTGCGATTCTGGCAGGACGGCGGCGGCTATGATCGCAACATCTTTACCCATTCGGCAGCCATCCGCTGCGTCCGGTACATCCACGCCAACCCCGTCAAACGGGGCCTTGTGCAATGGCCGCAACAGTGGTATTATTCCAGCTATCGGCAGATGCACGGCCAGGGCGACGGCCCGCTGGACATTTGTCTGAACCATTTTCCAAGACGATAAGGGAGACGTACAATGAACGCCACACCACCGCCCGGCACCCACAAGCTATCGCTTGAAGGTGCCACCCGAATCAGCCCAAATCGAATTTGGAAGACAAATACTTATCGGGAACCTTGAATGAAAGCTATTTGCAGAGCAATTTTGTATCTTCTTGTTTTGGGGATTGTTGTCGAGGGCATCGGGGCCTATATCATTAGTACCACGGGAAGCACTAAGGATGGGTACTTGGTGTTTGCATTATTTGTTTGGAATATTACTCCTTATATCATTCTTGCGTTCGCTAACAAGCATGTCCCGGATTTTTTGATAAGCAGAATTATTCTTTTGGCAACAACACTGATTGTGACCCTTGGTGGAATCACCATGACTGTTCCCATCGTATTCGATACTAATTTCTATCCTTGGGGGCCTGTTGCGCTTTTATCCCTGTCAATGTATCAGAATATTGCGGCTTGTATTGGAATCGTGATTATGTGGGTCGTAACACAGATAGCAAAATAAATATCGACGGGTGGCCTCTTTAAGGCTGACTAATAATCAATAGCCAATAATCAATCGACAATCAAAAACGGGTGGCACCTTCAAGCGATAGCTTGTGGGTGCCGTTTGTCCGATCGGCACGAGCAGCTGCAGCAAAAGAATGCTGGCATTTTGAACGCGGATGTTTATAATGCGATTCAGTAACGGTTAACGATTCGTCCGCTTTAGATAATTTGATTGGAGATGCCATGACCAGACAAAGCCCCTTGACAGCGATTGCGATCAACGGCAGCCCCCGACAGGGCGGAAACACGGACATCCTGCTCAATCAAGTCCTTGAACCGCTCAAGGCCGCCGGATGGAACTGTCAAACGCTTCAGATCGGCGGCCGTATGGTCAGGGGCTGTACGGCCTGTTACCAGTGTTTCGATCGCAAGAACAAGCGATGCGTCATCGAACAGGACCCCATGAACGAGTTTCTGGAGGCCATTTTCGCCGCCGATGCCGTCATCCTTGGAACACCGACGTACTTTTCCGACACGACCGCCGAGATGAAGGCCCTGCTGGACCGGACAGGCCTGGTCGCACTGGCCAACGGCGGATTACTTCAGGGCAAAATCGGAGCCGCCGTCGTGGCCGTTCGGCGCGGCGGGGCGACACATGCTTTCGACACCATCAACCATATGTTCCTGATGTCGTCCATGATTGTGCCCGGGTCTGTTTACTGGAATATGGGATTCGGCCTAAACAAAGGCGAAGCACAGAATGACGAGGAAGCGATGCGCAATATGACTCATCTCGGCCAAACCATCGCGTGGCTTGGCCGCGCCATCGCCAACAGCCAAGAGGATTTCCCCGTGCCCCCGCTGGAGAGCACGTAAACACAGCCTCTGACCCGAGGGCGAAAAAACAAAAACAGCGCGGAACGAATACCTCGGTTCGTCCCGCGCCGTGGGGTTGTTTACAGTACATCCGCCTGGGCGCTTTGCAGCCGGTCGATCAGCTCGAGCAGCTTGGCGACCGCGTCAAGGTTGGCCTCATCAGCGGCGGCCTGATTCAGCAGAATCGTCGCCTTGTCATACTCGCCCAGCGCCGCATAGTGATACCCCAGCAGCAGATGGTAATCGGCGTTGTCCGGCTCGGCGGCCAGCGCCGTTTCCAGCGCGGCAACCTGCTCGGCCAGCCTTTGATCCTCGTCATACAAGCCGCGCGGATAATAGACCGTCGGCTCTTCGACCGGAATGCGGGCCATGGCCGCTCGCAGTACCTCGGCCGCGGCGACATAATCGCCTTTGGCAAACAAGGCCTGGGCATAGGTAAACGGTAAAATCGAATCGTCCGGCGACAACAGCATCGCCTCGGCAAACTGCCTGGCGGCGTCATCGTAGTTGCCCGCCTCAAACAGTTTGACCGCATGGGCAAAGCTCAAATCCGCCGCGGTCTCAAAGTACGGCACATCCACCGCGTCTTGTTCAGCGGCCAGCCGCGCACGCACATCACTGAAATCGTCCACCGCCGGGTCGAAGTGATAATCGCCCTCGGTCGAATAGACGGTCGAGGCCGCACCGGTCGTCGGCGTCGTCGTGTAGGTGTTGTACGTGTTGTAGGTATTATACGTATTGTGCACCGTCGGCGTAGTCAGCACGGTCGGGCCGTACCAATAATAGGGATGCGCCCCGTACCAGTAGTACCGCACGTACCGATAGCTCGGCCAGTAGCCGCCCAGGCTGACGAACACAAACCGGCGGTGATAACGCGGATAGTAATAGGTCACGCCGTAGTAATCATAAAACGGCACCACCGCCACCACGCCGCAGCTTCGGCTCGACCAGCGGAACACAAACCCGCTGCCGTACGAAACCCAATAGGGGCTGGTGTGGACAAAGCCGATGCTCGTGATCCGGCGCGGCGGGATGTAGGGCCGCGTCTGCTGAACCGTGACATCGCCCTGCACGATGACATTGTTATCGCCGTTGATGACGATTCGGCTGGACGGCTCGCGCGGCGGGCGCGTATAGGTCGCAGACGCCTCGGCGGAAGCGGCCCGCACGCTGTCGCGGTCGGAACTGTCGCGGCGGAACGTCGAGCGATCCTCAGCGGTTCGACTCGGTGCTGCGGCCGTACTAATCCTCTCATCGGAGCCGCCGGCGCTGCGGTCGTGCTGGTCGCGGGCTGACGGACGCACACTCTGCCGCAGGTCGGCGGTTCTTTCGGTACGACCCAGCGCAGAACGTCTGTCGGCCGAGGCGGTCGAGGCCGCCGTGCCGGCGTCATCCGGAGAAATCATCCGCTCAACGCGCGGCCAGACCGTTCGTCCGCCGTCGCTGCTGGGCGAACGGACTTCCGCGGATCGGGCCGAATCCAGCGAGGCGGCACTGTCGTGCGGGGCCGCATCGGACCGCTCAGCCGTTCGCTCGGCTCGCTGACGGATTTGATCGGCCGTGATTCGCTCCGGACGCGCCTGAATGTCCTCGGTGCGGACGCGAATCGGCTCAACCGTTCGTTCCCGCAGTGTTGCAGCGGCCCGGCTGCGCTCAGCAGCGGGTTCGTTTGAGGCCCGGTCGCGCTCATACCAGGCCGAGCCGTAAAATGTAAAGCCGTCGGGACGGGCCGATGTAGTTCGTTGCGACGCCGCAACCGCGGTCGATCCGGCAGGTGATCCGCCGCCCAACGACTCGACCACACTGTCGCGGCTGACCCGCTCCGAGACACGCCCTTGGACAGCGGTACTTCGTGTCGGAACGTCGGGGCGATCCGCAGTCGATGCCGTCGGTGCTGCGTCGCGGCGAATGGTCGTTACGGCTCTGTCGCGCGCCGAGATGGAGCGCTGGGCAAGACTGCTGCGATCCGCCTGAGCCGACGCAGACGGCTGCGTCGTGATCGAAGGTCGCGGCGAAGCACTGATGACCGTGCGTTCGATCGGTCGTGAAAAGATAAACGACGATCGCGATGTTCGTGCAGAACGGCTCGCTGACGTGGAGGCTGTCGCGCCGGACGAGGAGACACTCAAACTGAGACGAGAGGAAGGCTGACGTGCAGCCGTCGCCGCGCCGGAGGTCGGCGCAGAGGCCTGAGGTGCAGGCCTGGACGTTCTTTCGGGACGGGTTGCCGTCGGCGCTGGTCGTGTTGGGGCGGCAGGTGCAGGACGCGCCGACGGGGCGGCCCGACTTTCCGGTCGGCTCGGCGCAGCCCGTGCCACCGGAGCAGATTCCGCCCGTTGCGCACGCGGCGCAGCGCGTTCACTCGCAGCCCGTTCGGCGCGGCGGTCAGCTCCCGCTGCACCGATCAACAGCACCAATGCCGGCAGTCCCACCCATCCGATCCAATGGATTCGTCGGCTCTGTCTTTTCATGGCACACACACCTTTCTCCCGTGTTTGACCGGCGGCTCAATCCGCCGGTGCCCGGGGCTTGTTCTTGCTCTTTATTGATCCCGATGCCGTGCACATTGTTTCAAGAGCGTTAATGTTTCGTTTTTGCCGCGCGGGTCAAGCCAAGAAGCTCATCAAGAAACAGTACGCCGCGCTGGCAAATCCGGATCAGTACTTCTTTTTCCTCCGGCGTAACCTGAATCGCGTTAAACAAGGCCTGAAAACGCTCTTTTCGCTGCCGAAAGATTTGTTCCAATTCAGAATGACCTTTGTCCGTCAAATCAACCAACGTCATCCGCTGATTTTCGGGGCTGATCGTCTTGGACACCAGCCGGCGCTTCCAGAGCTTGGTCAGCGTCATCGAAATGGTGCTTTCGCTGACATTGGGCCAGGCCTCGGCGATCTGCGTTACACTCAGCGGCCCCTGCTCGGCCACCTGCTGAAGAATCAGCGATTCCCGTTCGGTCAATACGTCCTCGGCCTGCCGTTCTTCCTGGATGGCCCGCATCAGCCGCATTCGAAGACTCAGCTCATGAATCGCCTTTTCTAAATCCGGACCCATAAACTCTCCTTGAGATATTCACTTGTTAATCTATTATAGATATACGCCACAGATCTCATTTTTATGACAATTTATTTATTAAATAGTTCAATTTTTGAAGAATTCAACAAAAAAATGATTCAGGATTGCCTTTTTCAGGATACCGGACGTATTAGGGTTTAATTATTGCTATCCCTCAAAACCTGGGCAACCGCCGGCATTGGGGCAGGCTTGACAGTTTTTTGGCGACGATTCCGCGCCGGTTTTGACCACGGCTGAAAACGTGGACATCTTTTTAACGGTCTTGCGGTGGCCGCACTGTGGGCAGGCCGGGGCCGCAACCGCGGCGCTGCTGACCAGCGCTTCATGGACAAACCCGCAACGTGTACACATATATTCAAAAATCGGCATTGAAAACACCTCCGGCTCAAGTGCATCGTTATTACGTATTTACCAACCAGCCGCCATATTAGCCGCTTCAATCGAAATGTCAAACGAGTTCCGTGGCTCAATTGTACTAATTAAAGGTGTAACTTAAAGATTTCACCGGTGGTTTTTTCTTGAAAAAAGCCGAACTTCCGATAGGGTAAAGTGCCCACTGTTTGGAAATCCCAAACGCAACAATTCGAAAGGGAAAAACGATGAACATCGAGACACTGGCGGCGATATTGTGGGATATCGTGTTGATTTTGGCGGCCGTTGTACCGGCCGTGCTCGTTGCGCTGCTGATCCATTGGATTGTGTTTCGTGTGTCTCGAAGGTTCAGCGCCAAAAGCAGCATCTTGCCCGACGGGGTGATCAATAAGCACTGCCGACGGGCGGGACGCTGGATGCTGGTAACGACGGCGGTGTTTTTCGTCCTCCGCCAGATCGAAGAGGGCGGGCCGGTCATGCGCGGTATTCAGCACGCCCTGAGCTTGTTATTGATTTTTACGATCGCCTGGCTGCTCAACCGTCTGGTGTGGGTTTTCCAGGACATCGTATTTGAAAAATTCCGAGTGGATATCAGCGACAATCTCCGCGCACGCAAAGTTCACACCCAGCTCAATGTGATGCGGCGTGTCGTCACGGTGCTTCTGATCATTTTGGCGGCTGCGGCGATGCTGATGACCTTTGAAGGCGTCGAGCAGTTGGGCAAAGGCCTGCTGGCCTCGGCGGGGATTGCCGGCCTGGTCATCGGTTTTGCCGCCCAGCGCACACTGGGAACCTTCGTGGCGGGGATGCAGATTGCTTTCACCCAGCCGATCCGCGTCGATGACGTGGTGATTGTCGAAGGCGAATGGGGGCGCATCGAAGAAATCACGCTGACCTATGTCGTCGTGCGAATCTGGGACTTGCGCCGCCTGATTTTGCCGATTACCTAATTTTATCGAACAGCCGTTCCAGAACTGGACGCGCGTCACCGCCGACATTCTCGGCACGGTGTTTCTCTATATGGACTACACCGTACCGGTGGAGGCGATCCGCGCCGAACAAACCCGTCTGCTGGACGGAAACAAACTCTGGGACGGCAAGGTCAACATCGTGCAGGTGACCGGCGCCACCGAGCGCACCGTCGAGGTGCGACTGCTGGTCAGCGCCGGCGACGCGGGAACGGCGTGGAACTTGCGGTGTTACCTGCGCGAAAAGATGATCGATTTTCTGCAGCGCAACTACCCCGACGCCCTGCCCCGCGTCCGCGCCGAACTGGAACAAAAACCGATGCAGGAGTAGGATTTCACTCGTTCTGTTGGCGGGGCGGTGAAACGTCGTTTTGCTCCGGGACTTTTTCAATCGCAATCCGCCGCCGGACCTCTTCCAGATATTGCGATTCGCCCAATACGAGCACATGATCGTTGGCCTGCAGAACGGTCCCACCGTCGGGGATGAAAAACTCGCCGCTTTCTTTCTGTACGAGCGTAACCAGGACGCCATGGGGAAGCTGCAGCTCAAGAAGACGCTTTCCGACAACCTCGGACAATGGCGAAATTGCAATGTCCACCATATCCGCCCTAATTCCGGGTTCGGTGTGTTCAAATTCAAGCGGCGGCCGGGATCGTGGACTATAGGTATCGTTCAGTTTAAGCCATTCGGCAATCCGGGGCAACAGTTTGCCCTGCAGCAGGACCGAGGCAATCACAACAAAAAAGACCAGATTGAATACTTGTTCGGCACGAGCGACTCCTGCCATCAACGGGAACATTGAAAGCACGATCGGCACCGCGCCGCGCAGCCCCACCCACGAGACGAGCACTTTTTCACGGAACGAAAAGCCGCTGCGGTAGAGACAGAGCATTACCGCGACGGGCCGTCCGACAAACATCAAAAAGCCGGCCAACAGCAGCCCCGAACCGAACACCGGTACCAGATGCGACGGAAACACCAGCAGGCCAAGCGTCAAAAACACCGTAATCTGCATCAGCCAGGCAATGCCGTTATGAAACCTCACGAGGCTTCGCTTGTGCAGAAAACTCTTGTTGCCCAGATACACCCCCGCCACATATACCGCCAAAAACCCGTTGCCGCCGATGACGTCCGTGATGCCATAAGTGAACAATACCAGCGCCAGCGTCAACACCGGATACAGCCCTTCGTACTCCAGACGCGTCCTGTTAATCAGGTAGGCGATGAACCTGCCGAACAGAATCCCCATCGCTGCCCCCATTGCCATCTGCCACAGAAAGCTCGGGATTGCAACCCACCAAGGCAGCGTCGGCGTTTGAAGCAGTCGGATCATCGTCACGGTCAAAAAGACAGCCATCGGGTCATTGCTGCCGGACTCCAACTCCAACAGCGGCTGGAGACGCCCCTTCAGGCTGATGCTGCGCGACCGCAGGATGGAAAAGACCGCCGCCGCGTCAGTTGACGACATCACCGACCCCAGGAGCAAGCCTTCCAGCCACGAAAACCCAAAAAAAAGCACTGCAAAAACCGAGACAAGCGCAGTCGTCAGCAGTACGCCGACGGTTGCCAGCAATCCCGCCGGCCGCAAAACGGGTTTGACGACCCGCCAGTTCGTGTCCAGGCCGCCCGAATAAAGAATATATGCCAGCGCCAGCGTACCGATCATCTGGGCCAAGGCGATATTGTCAAACCAAATGCCGATCGGTCCTTCCGAGCCGACCAGCATCCCGATGACCAGAAAAATCAGCAGCGCCGGCACCCCCAGCCACTCGGAAGCCTTGCTGGCAAGAACGCTGACCAACAGCAGCAGTGAAATGCCCAGAAAAATATACGGATTGTACGCCGTCGCGGCCAGAATCAGCATACATTCTTCCTCCTCGCGGCAGGGTTGGATATACTGTCCGGTTGCGTATATTTCTCAGACTCAATATATTGATTTACATGATTGTTTTGATTCATAGTCCGCTTGTCCCGAAACATTCATACAGAGATTACACATTTTCCCGCTCATTGCAACCACAATATCAGTAATCACACGCTGACATTTGCGTCACCGCCTGATCTTTATATTTGCCCCGGCGGAAAGTTCAATACAATCCTGGTGTTGGGATACAATCCGAGTTTAAACAAGATTCTCCGGTACAGCGGCAGATTCTTGCGCCATCCGACGATTGCATCATGAAGCCGACCGATATAGGGATGGGTCGAGGGAGACAGCGTCTTGATGATTTCGATTGCCATCTGATTATAGCGTTTTATCAGCAGGGCCGTCGCGTAATTAGCCTGAAAAAGCGGCGGCGTGTCTTTTGGAACGGACAAATGTTTTTGAAAAACCAATTCCCGCAATATCCCGACAGCCTTTTCGGTTTCTCCCAGCCGCAACAGACAAACGCCCAACGCGTTGCGCAATTCAGGCTTATGTGTACCTTTTTTATTAATATACTGAAACGCTCTTTCCACTTCATTGGAGTCGAGAAGTTGGCGAATATATGCGATTGAATCCTGAGAAGTCTTTTTGTTCATTATGAGAACTCCTGACATAAGGGTTGTGAGTAAAGAAAACTACCTGCATCGAATGTTAACGAAACTATCCGCAGGTTCGCAGACTTGTGACATTGAAACCCTGCCAGAGGTAAATCAAATAATAAAAAGACAACCAAGGGAATGAAGCGTAGGAAACTCAAGTCCGATCTGCAGGTCGGTTGTGCTGTCGCAGAACAATAAATTATCGGAACTTGTTTTCAAGAAACCATAATAACACCTGACCCAGCATGGCCCCCCGTTTGAATGTTCAAGAACAGTTGATTTCCACACTCGGCTTGAGATTACACACGGCGAAAACAACATGTGTCCATTAGCCGGCAATGAATAGAGGCTGATCGGCTGATCGGCCTTTGCCGAGTCGCATTTCGGACCTGCCAACACGCCATTGAACGCGATAACGGCAGATATGACATACACCCAGAACAATTTGTACCTGTTGAAAAATGTGGCCATGAAGGCTATTCTACCCACAATGCGTCATTAGTCCATCTTATTTTTCAAAGACGATCCCCGATTTTTTTGCCATAAAACGACACCCTGACTCTATATTAATACTTGTTGAAGCTCGGACAGCCGCCGGCGTTGGGGCAGGCCTGGCAGTGGGACGGGGCGGCCGCGGACGCGTTGACCACGGCCGAAAAGCCGGACATCTTCTTGCGGGTCTTTTTGTGGCTACACTGCGGGCAGGCGGGCGCCTTGACGTCGGCGTTTTTGACCAGGGCTTCGTTGACAAACCCGCACTGCGGGCATTCATATTCAAATATCGGCATTGACCAATCTCCGTATCCGTCAAAATTGACTGCGATTTTTATCACGAAGTTTAAAATTCTAAGCACTAAACTCTATCCCGATACATCGGGACTAAACAAATTCAAAAATATAGGGCCACCTCTAAAAATCAGGTATCACGGGCATCTTGCCCGTGAATGTCGTGTCGGTCGGCCATCTTGGCCATGCAATATTCCATGATTAGAGGTGGCCATAAAACTTAAGGTCAAAAATAAATTTTAACCCTATTATGACAATGCGTTATGTTTTCACGGGCTGGAAGCCCGTGCCACTTCCTTAGCCTTTAACTGGCGGCGGTGGGGCCGGGTTTCATGGTGACGTTCATCGGCGGCGCGCTGCCGTCTTTGTCCTGTCCCATGTAGAGCATCACATGCGGGAACGGGATTTCGATGCCCATCTCGTCGAATTTCTTTTTCATCCGTCGGTTGAACTCGCGGCCGACAGCCCACTGGCGAATCGGCTTGGTTTTGGTACGGACACGTACAATAACTCCCGAATCGGCAAAGCGATCCAGCCCCAGTACCTCCAGCGGCTCAAGAATGTCCGAGCCGTAGCCGGGATCATTCCGCATCTCCGCATCGATCTGCTTGAGTACAGCGATGACCTCATCGACATCTTCCCGTAGCGCTACGCGCACATCAAAGACATACCGCGAAAACTCTTTGGTCATATTGGTCACGACGGTAATCTCACCATTGCGAACGTAATGCACATTGCCGGACAAATCACGCAATTTGGTCATTCGTAAATTTACGTCTTCTACAAAACCGCCCTGCCCGGCGATGCTGACCACATCCCCCACGCGAATCTGGTCGTCCATCAGGATAAAAAAGCCGTTGATGACATCCCGCACCAACTGCTGAGCGCCAAAACCGACGGCAAGACCAATCACACCGGCAGCGGCCAGAATCGGGCCAATATCCAGCCCCAAATTATCCAAAATCATAACAACGGCAATCGAAACCAGCACCACCTGAAGCATATGGCGAATCACGGCTTTAAGGGTCTCGGATCGCTTGATCATTTCCGAATCCTGCTTCTTTTCAATCCGTAAAAAGGCGTGATCCAGAAAAAGCGAAGCCAGCTTCAACGCCACGATGGTCACGGCGATAATGCTCAAGATTCTCAAGCCGCTGCTGATAAACCATCGGCCCGCCGTGGTTTCGAGCAGGCCGGCAATACTGACACCCATGATCTCAAGGATCAATCCGAGTGCGATCAGAACAACAGCGACCCGCAGAATGTTGTATAAGACAGGCTTGAACGTTTCGACGCGCATTTTCACCTTGCCGTTTTCCGTACGTTCCAGACGTGCAAAGAGATGATCAATAAAGAAACGCGCCGCCTTGATAACCACAGCGGTAATGACTACCGTCAGAACAATCAACAAACCCGGACCGATGAGCCATTGACCGGTGTCTTGTAATAATTCGCCAAAATCCATTTGCTTTCTCCTGAATAGAGTTCTTTGATGCTGTTATAGTGAAACAGGGAGTCTGACTTGTCAAGTCTTAATTCATCGCCGATTCAACGCCGGGCCGCGGTACTGCCGCTGTCTTATGCAGTCGTTACGCAATAGCTTTTCAATCAGACCTTTAAGACGACGCGGCGGACGGCATACGAACATTGACCGGTGCGGCCGAACCGTCTTTGCCCCGTCCCATATACAGCGTCCTGTGCGGGAAGGGAATCTCGATCCCCAGCTCGTCGAACTTCTTTTTCATTCGACGGTTAAATTCCCGTCCGACGGCCCATTGACGCCTCGGCTTGGTTTTGTTTCGAGCACGTACAATGACGGCCGAGTCCGCAAAGCGATCCAGACCCTGCACCTCAAGCGGCTCAAGAATATCCGGGCCGTATTCGGGGTCCTGCCGCATTTCATCGTCGATTTGTTTGAGAACAGCAATCACCTCATCCACATCCTCCCGATAGGCCACACCCACCTCAAACACATACCGCGAGTACTCCTTGGTCATATTGGTCACAACACGGATTTCGCCGTTGCGAATAAAATGAACGTTGCCTGAACCGTCGCGCAGCACAATCATTCGCAGATTAACACGTTCAACCAGCCCGGTTTTCCCCGCCATACCGGCCACATCACCAACACGAACCTGATTATCCAACAGGATAAAAAAACCATTGATCACATCCCGCACCAACTGCTGAGCGCCAAAACCGATCCCCACACCCAACAGGCCGGCGGTCGTCAAAAGCGGACCGACATTCAAACCCACATTATCCAATATCATAATAATGGCAATGAAAATCAGAAGACCATACACCGCGTTTCGAATGACTGCTTTGAGGGTATCGGCGCGTTTGTTCAGTTCGTCGTCACAGCAAGCCGAAAGCTTCGAAAAGCTGTGATCCAGCAACATCGAAAAGATTTTCAAAACCGCCGCGGTTACGGCGACAATCAGAAAGACTTTCAGCCCGCTGCCGATGAACCATCGACCGGACGCAGTGTCCAACAGCCCGACAATGCTGAGGCCCACACTCTCAAGCACCAGTCCAAAAGCCGCAACGATAAGCACAAACACAATAAATCGAAACAAGACAACCCGCAGCACGTTCAGGCGCAGCTCGGTCAAATCCATCTCTCGTCTCCCATAATATCTCAATCGCAAGATCAGCCCCACACGGGGCTTGGCCCGTATTCTACCAAGCTATCATCGAACGACGAAGGGAAAATCCCGGCACTGCACGCCAAAACATACAGCGCCCGTTTGACGAAAGAACGCCGCTATGGCAGCATCGTCGGACAGAATTGGGTATGACAGGAGCGCCCTGGATTCTTTTTGAAGTACTGCTGATGGTACGCTTCGGCCCGCCAAAAGGTCGCCGCGGGGACAATCCGGGTAACGATGCGCTGCTTAAACGCGCGCCGGGCGGTCAGATCCCGAATGACGGCCTCGGCGGTCTGTTTTTGCTCGTCGGAATGGATAAAGATCGCCGAGCGATACTGCGTGCCGATGTCCGGCCCCTGCCGATTGGGCGTGGTCGGATCGTGCATCTTGAAAAACAGCCGTACCAGCGTTTCGTAGCTGATTTGATTGGGGTCGTATCGCAGATGCACCGCTTCGGCATGGCCGGTGCGGCCGCTGCACACCTGCTGATAGGTCGGGTGTTTAACCTGGCCGCCGGTATAGCCGACCTCGGTGAAGACCACCCCCGGCACGGCGGCAAAGAAGTGCTCTACGCCCCAGAAACACCCGGCCGCAAACGTCGCCTCAAGGGTGTTGGGGTCGTTGGGATCCGAATGAACCGCATCCAGAGGATTCTGTTCCTGCATACCGTCGTTCCTTTGCACTTGCCGAAATTCGGCCATGGAGACCGCCAGCATCAACACCCCGGCCAAAATGGTTAAACGCTTCGGCATCACTTAATCCTGTATCAATCCTATCGCGTTGAAGGCAAAAACAACCCTTTCTACGCCGAGCCGCCCGCATGGTTTGGAACAAAAAGAATAAAACGCCCTCCGTCATTCGGATTCGACTGTGCCGAACACCTCTTCCGGTCGGGCCAAACTGTCCGCGGGCAGTTGATCCAATACCCGCCGGGCAAACGTCTGCAATCCGATGCTGTCCGGCGTATGGGCATCGGAGCCAAAGACCATCTTGACACCGGCGGCCAGCGCGACCTCATACAAACGATACCATTGCTGCTGCCAATACGGCGGCAGGCGATGGCCCGTCAGCTCGTTCAGTTCCCAGGCGATGTTGTTTCGAGCCGACAGGGCCGCGACCTTCTCAAACACTGCCAGGCCATGCTCAAAATACACCTCCAGCTCCGTACAGGCCGCCAGCATCCGTCCCGGATGGGCCAGCGTATGGATCCGCGGATTGGACACAATCCCCAGCAGCGACTGTTCCCACAACGCCAGGAACGGTTCGATCTCCATTTGCCGCTCGTCCACCGACCAGGGGTAATGTCCCATCGTCGGCACATAATGAAATCCGGCCAGGACATAATCCAGTCCGTCCAGATCGTCCGTTACCAACCGCCCGTCGGGACTGTTCCAGTCCACATCCACCTCGGCCCCGACCAGCACGCGGCACGTCGGACGCAGCGCCGCGACCTCGGCGCGTATTTGATCGATGACCTTGATATCGCCCGGCTCAAAGATATGGTCGGTAATCGCAATCAGCCGAAGCTGCGCTTCGTCGGCCCGTCGGCAAATCGCCTCAACCGTCATCTCCGGAGCATGACCGCAATAGGCGGTATGAATATGCATATCGTAATCAATCGCTTTTGAACGCATGACAACTTTCTGTTTGATTTCTTTTTGCTTTCACGGCGGCTGCAACCGCCAGCGCCAAGGCCAGAATAAACCCGCCCGGCGACAGAAAAATCACAAACCCGGTTCCGGCCCACTCGGCCGCCGGTCCCAGGACCATGGGCAACAGACACGCCACCAGCCAGATGCCGCCGACGATCAAACCCATCCGCCGGCCCAGATTCGGCCCCCTGCTGCTGCGCGCGATACTGACCATGATCGGATACGCTCCGAAACAGAAAAACCCGCCCGCGCTGAGCAGCACCACCGAGACGGCAAACCGCAGCAGCACGACATAGCCCAGCACAAAGGGGATACCGACGGCCAGCATGAAGATGACGATCTTAAATTCGCCGCGTCGAGCCGCCCATCGCGCCAGCACCATCCCCCCGATGCCGCCGGCCAGCGTAAACAGTGAGACCGCCTTGCCGCCGCGGGTCAAATCGGCCCCGATCGCGCTGATATGCTGCGGCACTATCCACATCAAAATCTGCACCGAACTGACAGTCAGCGTCGCAATCAGCAGCACAACACCAAACGGGATTTCCGTATATCGGTTCTGGTCAATGCGCAGTGCCTTTCGATTGGCTTCGTCGCGCTCCAACGCCAGCCGAATACCCAGCAGCATCAACACCACCGCCGTGACAATTGAGGCCGCACAAAACGGGATCAGTCCGGCAAAGCCCCATCGCGCATACAAATGGGTACTGGCCACGCTGCCGAAGGCAAAGCCCAGCACGCCGCCGCCCATAAACACCGCCGAGCTGACCGATGAGGAAATCCCTTCCAGCCGATGCACCGCCCGAAGCCCTTCGGGGTGGGTCATCCCCACGCCTGATCCGCAGACCAGCGCGATGACCGACAGCCACAACAGCGACAGGCGGTGCGGCGCGACCAGCCCGAACAGCAGGATCGTACACGTCAGCCCAAGGCCGACATATAAAAACAGCGGCTTGCTTTCGTTTTCACGTAAATGACCGATGAGCACCTGAATCGCATTGGACCCGACCAGGAACACCGACAACAGCACCCCGCCGGCGGTCACCGACAAGACAAATCGCTGCTGAACCGCCGGCAGGATCGTGTGCATCAGGCCGGGAAACATATCCAGCACAAAATGAGCCATCGTCAGGGCAACCAGCCGCCCCCATTGTGAACGCACCGTCTCGGTCATGCTCACCCCGCCGTTTCCATCCACAGCCGGAATCCGTTGTCTGCTCTGCTGACGCGGCATTGACAATCAAACAGCCGCCCCATCGTCGCACCGCAGATCACCTCATCCGGACGGCCTTGCGCCAGCACCCGGCCGTCTTTGAGCATCAGGACTCGACGGACCCACGGGCGAATTTCTTCGATATGGTGGGTCACAAGGATCATGGTCGGCGCCTCGCAGCGCGCGGCAAACTCATCCAAATCCTGCAAAAACCGCTCACGGGATGCCGGATCCAGCCCGATACACGGCTCATCAAGAATCAGCAGCTTCGGCTCGCTGACCAGTGCTCGGGCGATCAGTGTCTTTTGCTGTTCACCCTGGGACAGGGTACTATACCGCTGCTCGGCAATGTGTTCAGCGCCCAGATGCGCCAGCATCCGACGGGCTTTGTCCAGCTCCTCAGCGCTGAACGTGCGGTACAGTCCGATGCTGGCCTCCAGGCCTGAGGCCGCGACCTGAAGGGCCGTATCATGGCCGGGCAGTTGATGGCACATCGCCGAACTGACCCAGCCGATGAGCTTGCGAAGGTGACGCACATCGCACGCCCCGAACCGCCGACCGAGTACCTGCACCGAGCCGAACGTCGGCCATTCATAACCGCAGAGCAGCTTCAGCAATGTCGTCTTGCCCGACCCGTTGGCGCCCAGCAACGCCCAGTGCCGCCCTTTTTCAATGTGCCAGCTCACATCGGACAAAATCGCCCGCTGTTTGCGATAAAACGTCACCTGATTGACTGCAACAACAATTTCTGACATAAAAGTGCAAAACCATATCCAAATTTTTGGTTATCTAACGCGCCGATTGCCTGCAACGCCCCTGTCGATCGAAATCCTATCGGTTTTCAGAGCAACAAGCAAGCACGAAACCCAACCCCCCAACTTGCCAACTTAAATATGGCATCGCTATTGTGTATGCAAATCCTTATTTTGCGTTGGTATTACATTTGCCCTGGGCTGCAATTAGAGTGCACCTTCGGTGCGTTTCTAAACGAACGGGTCGAACTGTAAACGGTGAACGGTTTCGGCATAAGTGAGCGGCTCTGCCGGCGTTGAGGTACATCGGATTTTTACTGCAAATGCACCACGCCCTGTTTGCGGTCTGCAACGAGAGTGGCCTTTTTGATGATATCGTAGAGGTCTTTGGGGTCTTTGACCTTTTCGAATCGAAATTCCGGGTCGGTTTCGTCCCGTGTCATCAGCGTGACCGCACCGACGCCGGTCAGGCAATCCAATAACGAGCGGTGCAGCTTGATATCGACGATGCGAAACACATCCAGATTGTCGATCTTTCGGCTGAAGATGCCGCGGGCAAACTCAATCCGATCCGGACTGATCTCGTAGCGAATCCGCTTGATCGCCACGGCCCGATACAACACCCAGCCGACCAGAACCAAAAACAACACCAGCCCCGTCCAATTCGCCGCCGAGTCCACCGAACCGGCGGCGGTTTCGCTTAACTCAAAATGCTCAATGAGCAACTGACCCAACGGATACGCCATCAACACAATCGCCGCGATCAGCCCCGCCAGCGCCGTGCAAAACACCCCCGCCAGCGCCCACAGCGACGGATAGACCACCATGGCCGCTTCATCGTCCGCTGCCGGCTCGGGTGTTTGTGTCTCCGGCTCCGGCGGTCGAGCCAACGGCCGTTCGGTACGCACGGCCCGGGCATGGTGCGAGACCGGAAGGCCGTTGTCGTCTTCCAGAAACTCACGACAAAACCGGCACTTGATCGCCTCGGCAAGAATCTGCTCGCCGCAAAACGGACATTTTTTTGTGGGATTTTCCGCCATCTCTTGAGTATTCGCTAAATAGTGTCACACAAATCCGCGTTTTGATTAAATCACAGGCTCAAGCATATCAAACCCCTTTGGGGCGATTACCCATCGACACTTTTTCACCAATATCCTTTTATGTGCTTTCTTCATCGGCTTTCCTCCGCTGAGAATTAACGCATGCGCCGGATTGTCTTGAAGAGGATCTTCAACTACACGATACCCCAGTTTTTTGGGTTCAATCGCCAACAGGACGGCAACCGCCCCGCTTTTTGGCTTTCTTCCAAGACATTCTTGTGGAGTCGTTTTTGAGGCAATATCTACAGAATTATCTGGATCCTTAAAAGCAGCAGACGTCAAACGATATTTTTTAGCATTGTCATCCCAAATAATTTGAGCCGACTGTTGCGGTTCGATATTAACAACTATACAGCGATAGAGTAATTCATTGTCATCGACGCTGTTTTGTGTTGCTCCTTCGGCAGCATTCATTTCATTACCCATTGTTCTTTGTTAATATGCAAAGAGCCAAGACAGGAGCTTGCGGACTTCGGTTTCCATTTCCTCTATCGAAAATACACCTTCTTCCATACTCTCATCTTCAAAAACCTTGAGATACGCAACCTCAAAAGGACTTGAGAATTCTATTTCTAATTCACAGCCCCCGTACTGCCATTCGAATTGAACACCGCCGCCCGAAACAGGAACGACATCGGGAGCCTGTGAAACAAAGGCATCTTGAATTAAGTCAACAAGTTTTTTTGCGCTCGAGTACAGTTCTTCGCTTAATCGCGGACTTCCATAAGAATCCCAATCATCCGCCAACTGTGCTATGGCATTAAGTTGACTCAATGCTCGATATGCTACAGCGGTCAGGTTGACAGAAAAAAAATCGTCTGTAGAGCAACTTGAGACAGTGCCCAAAGAATCAAATTCATCCCGAAGTTCATAGCTGTCTTTTATTGTAATAGGGTCGGAAATTACTGTTTCAGGTGTCATATCAAACCTCTCTTTGCCATAATTCATGAGCTTTGGGAGTTGTCAGGTCAGCAAAACCTCTTACGATCCATTCTCGGCCCATATCCAGATGCTTTGATACTGTTTCTGGTTCACTTGAATCCAGTCGGCCTCGTGCCGTCAATCTGAGCAATATGCATTCCTTGTTGTCTCGATGTCTGATTGCCGGCTGAAGAACGACATGCAATCGTCCCCTTTGCTCTGGAAAGGCATACGTTTGCTTGATTTCAAGAGTTTCCGGAACAGACAGAAAGCCTTCTGTCAGGCCACTGGACCATTGGGCGAAAATATTTTCCAAATCGTCAAGATTATCCCATCCTTCAGTTTTATCAATATGGTTGACATAGGTGACTTCCCAATGATTGACTTTAACCTCTTCCGAAGCAACGTCCTTTAAAAATTCTAAATAATCACCCCACAAAGCCAAAAAATCTTCTTTGACCTTGGGATATCTGGGGTAGTTTTCATCGCCGGTGACCTTTCGCCAGTTATGAAAAAAGTGTTCCGGGTCGATCTGAATAAGCCTGTTCCCTTCTTTTTCGATAAACCACCCTCTCCGTAACGGAGGTATCGAAGACATATGCTGCTTGAAAAATGACTGAGCCTTGTCTCCGAAAAGCTCAAAGGAACTGACAAGAGGGGGGCGATCTTCGTAATTTGGGTAATTTATAGCCACTCTCTCTCTGTATAGGCCGTAGTGAAGTGAATTAAAGGACTTAAGCTTGTCAAACTGAACACCCAGAACAACCTCTGTTACAGGAGGTTTCTTAAAACTCGGTATTGGCTTGGTCCCTACATCCATTCTTCATCTCCTCAGGATATATACTCCTGTCCGGTTACAAGATCACACAGTCGTGAAGTGACATTATATGAAAAAACGATAAATTGTCAAATCTGATATTTATTTACGGCAATCTCTAAATCATGTTTGTCTGGTTTTGAAGAAAACAACCGAACACAATCGATAATTTCAGCCTCTAATCGTCCACAATCAAGCGTCAAATTGGAAATCAAACATTTAAGCACTCGTGCAAGCAAATTAGAAGTGTTCTTTGCATTGTGAGATTAAGCAGTTATAATCATTTATTGTCTAATTTACAATATCCCTTCGGTTTTGAGAGATTTATGGCGCTTCCTGTGGTGGCAATTATCGGCCGACCGAATGTCGGCAAGAGCAGTCTGCTCAACTCGCTGTCGGGCCAGATGATCAGTATCGTCGATCCGACGGCCGGGGTGACGCGCGACCGCGTGAGCACAATTCTGGAGTACAACGAGCGGTTTTTTGAGCTGGTCGATACCGGCGGCTACGGCATTGTCGATAGTGACGCACTGGAAAGCCACGTCGAAAACCAGATCTTTCAGGCCATCAGCCAGGCCAGTCTGGTGCTGTTCGTGGTGGATATCCGCGAGGGGATCACCCCGCTGGATACGCGCATCGCCCAACTGCTTCGCAAGCACGACCTGCCCGTGATGCCGGTGGCCAACAAGGCCGACAGCCCCAAACAGCTGCCGCTGGCCGGGGAATTCGTGCGGCTGGGCTTCGGCGAGCCGATCTGCATCTCGGCCAGGAATCTGGTCAATCGCGGCGAGCTGCTCGACCGTATCGATGCCGCCCTGGATCACCTGCCCAAAGAAAAGCCCGTCCAGGCCGTGATGAAAATCGCCATCGTCGGCAAGCGCAACGCCGGCAAGAGCACCTTCATCAACGCCGTCGTCGGACAGGATCGCGTCATCACCAGCGACATCCCCGGCACGACGCGCGACGCGGTGGACGTGCTGTTCGAAAAAGACGGCCGGCAGTATATGATCATCGACACCGCCGGCGTCCGCAAAGTCGGCAAGATGACCCACGACATCGAATACTACGGCTATACCCGCGCCCTGCGCAGCATCCGCCGGGCCGACGTGGTGCTGTTTATGATGGACGCGACCACGCCCGTGTCGC
This sequence comes from Anaerohalosphaeraceae bacterium, assembly GCA_050309605.1. Taxonomy (GTDB): domain Bacteria; phylum Planctomycetota; class Phycisphaerae; order Sedimentisphaerales; family Anaerohalosphaeraceae; genus T3Sed10-213. Next base: position 58,231 of record JBNRMN010000090.1, on the reverse strand, counting down.
AGGTGGACAAAAAACTCGGCCACCTGGTGCGCGACGAGTTCAAGCCCTGCATCCTGATCGTCAACAAGTGGGACCTGGCCAAAGACGTCGCCGCCTCGGAGGACTACGCCGACTATCTGGACAAGGTGCTCGTCGGCCTGCGGCACGCCCCGATTGCCTTTACCACCGCCAAAGACGCCAAAAACATCCAAAGCGTGCTGGATATCGCCGCGGAACTGTTCAAGCAGGCCGGCACGAAAATCCCCACCGGCCGGCTCAACAAGGCGATTAAAATCATCAGCGAAGAACGCTTCGGCGCCCGCAGCAAGCGCGGCGTCCCGAAAATTTACTACGCGACACAAGTGGCCGTCCGACCGATCAGCATCCTGCTGTTTGTCAATCGGCCCGCCCTGTTCGATGAACCGCACCAGCGCTTCCTGACCCATCGACTGGGCGAACTGCTCGGACTGGAAGAAGTCCCCATCCGACTGCTCCTGCGACAACGAACAGAGAAAACATAACGGTTATGTTAAAACTCAAAAAGCACAAACCAGAGTTACCGCAAACAGCCTCGGAAATCCCGAAATCGAGCCTCGAAGAATCGGCGGTCGAGTACGCCCAAAGACTGGGAGAGTGGTTCTCTGCCCGCCGTTCGCGAGAACACAAGAAACAATTCGGTCAATTTTTTACCTCAGCCGACATCGCGCAATTTATGGCCTCTTTGACAGCACCGGTCGGACCGGAAATACGAATTCTTGATCCGGGGGCCGGTTGCGGAATCCTGTCTTGCGCAGTCTGTGAACAAATTATCCGAAACCCACATCAGATGAAAATCATCCGCCTTGATCTCTATGAAGCCGACCCTGATTTGTCTGTATTACTGGACACATGTATGTCGCACATGTCGAGTATTCTAAATCGTCATTCTGTCAAACTCGACTATCAAATCCATACCAACGATTTTATTCTTGAGCATGCGGATGCGCTCTGTAGCGGCTCATTGTTGTTTAATGATGCGATCGCCGCCTATGATGTTTGTATCTCCAATCCTCCATATTTCAAGCTTTCCAAGTCAGATCGCCGAGCAGTCGCTGCTCTGTCGGTCATTTACGGACAACCCAATATCTACGCACTGTTTATGGCCGTCTCGGCGGCGCTGCTGAAAAAGGGCGGACAACTTGTGTTCATCACGCCTCGAAGTTTCGCTTCAGGGTTTTACTTCAAGCGATTTCGAGATTACTTTTTCAACCTCATCAGACCGGAACTTATCCATCTGTTCGATTCGCGACGCGACGGTTTCAAAAAGGACGGCGTTCTTCAGGAAATGATTATTCTAAAAGGGACGCGAAGCGATCTGTGGAGACAACAAAAAACACAAACCGCAATTCACATCTCCGTCAGCAATTCGGCCGACGACCTTAACCAGGCTCAAGCCTCTGTTTATGATGCCGACTCATTGCTGGATACCAGATCAAAAATGAATATTCTGCGTTTGCCGAAAAATCGCGGCGAAGAGCAAATAGTCGAGCGCATTCTGGCCTGGCCCGGTTCTTTCGAAAAATACAACCTGCACATTTCTACCGGTCCGGTGGTGGCGTTTCGTTCACATGATTTTCTGTTGTACAGTGACACTCAACCGAATGAGGCGGTGCCCTTGTTGTGGCTTCATCATATTCGTTCTATGAAAATCCAATGGCCAACCCATACACACAAAAAACCGCAATGGCTTCGGCTTTGCAATGAAACTGCAAAACTTTGTGTAAGAAATCAAAACCTCATCCTTGTAAGGCGCTTCAGTGCCAAAGAAGAACAACGTCGCCTGGTTGCTGCGCCATATCTGAAATCGCTTCTGCCGGTCTCGCATCTTGGACTTGAAAATCATCTAAATTATATATATAAACGGGAAGGCACGCTGACACCTCAAGAGGCGACCGGACTTGCAGTCTTATTGAACAGCAAACATCTGGATACCTATTTTCGCGTTATTAACGGAAATACTCAAGTGGGCGCAATGGAAATTTCACTGATTCCGCTGCCGCCTCTCGAAACAATAATCCAAGCCGGTCAGATTGCTTTAGAAGCGGGATTTGACGGCTGTAACGTCGAGGCTATTGCAGCGCTTTTTTTTCAACGATAAAAGGACATAAAGGCGATGAAGAAAATCGAGGAGGCCAAAACAATTTTGACGGTACTCGGGTTGCCGAAAGCCCAGCAAAATGATATCTCGGGACTCACTCTGTTGGCACTGGCGAACCTAAAGCCTCGCGATTCCTGGCACAAGGCAACACGCCAATCAATGACTATTACAAAAGGGATTATGGCCTTTATATCCCGATATTACGGAAAACAGTACGCACCCAATACGCGTGAGACGTTTCGGCGCCAGGTGCTCCATCAATTCGTTCAGGCTCGTATTGCCGATTACAATCCGGATAACGCCGCATTGCCCACCAACAACCCTAATGCACATTATGCTTTGACATCCGAATGTCTTCAGGTTCTTCAGGCATGGAATACTGCCAAACAAGAGAAAGCCTGTGATGCATTTATCAAAAAACACGGCTTGCTGATAGAGCTGTATCAAAATCCAAGGCGCATAAAACAGATTCCTTTGACTTTGCCGAACGGCAAGCAATTGAGCCTGTCACCGGGCAAACACAATCTTGTTCAGATCAAAGTACTTGAAGAATTCGGGCCGCGTTTTGCGCCGGGAGCGAAAGTGCTGTATCTGAGTGATACCGCCAAAAAAAATCTGTATTACAACAGTCATGACCTCAGGAAACTGGGAATCATTTTGAGCGATCATGACAAACTACCGGATATCATCTTATACCAAGAAAGCAAACAATGGCTTTATCTGATTGAAGTTGTTACCTCTCACGGTCCGATGAATCCCAAGCGAGTCACGGAACTGAAGAAAATCTTCCGGTCGATCAAAGCCGGGCTTGTGTTTGTCAGTGCGTTTCCTGATTTTACCGAGTTTCGAAAGCATCTCAAAGACATCGCGTGGGAAACGGAAGTCTGGATTGCAGAAATGCCCGACCATCTGATACACTATAACGGGGACCGATTTTTAGGGCCTCATGATTCAATTTAAGTGGAGGTCGTCATGACTGTACTTTTGTTAATGTTGGCGTGTTTGATCGGGTATGTGGCGGCGTATCATACGTACGGGCGGTTTTTGGCGCGGCGAATTTTTCGGCTGCTGCCCGACGCCCCCGTGCCCAGTCGCGAAAAACAGGATGGCGTCGATTTTGTGCCGACACGACGGGGCATCGTCTTTGGTCATCATTTTACCTCCATTGCCGGCACGGGACCGATTGTCGGGCCGGCCATCGGGATCATCTGGGGCTGGCTGCCGGCGCTGCTGTGGGTTACGGTCGGCTGTATTCTGATGGGTGCGGTGCACGATTTCGGCACACTGGTCGTGTCGCTGCGCAACGAGGGCAAAAGCATCTCCGAGATCGCCGCACGGTACATCAATACGCGCGTCCGGCTGATCTTCTTTCTGATTGTCTTTTTTGCCCTGCTGATTATCATCGCTATCTTCGGCATCGTCATCGCCACTGTGTTTAAGCTGTATCCGCAATCGGTTGCGGCGGTTTGGCTGCAAATCCCCATCGCCGTCGGCCTGGGCTGGATGGTCTATAAAAAAAATGTCAATGTCCTGTTGGCAACCGTCATGGCCGTCGGGCTGATGTACGGTGCTGTCGCATTGGGGGCGTGGAACGAACAGGCCGGGCTTTTTCCTTCGCAGTTTCCTGACACGTGGCGCATCCCGCCGACCGGTATGTGGACGATACTGCTGCTGATTTACGCCTTCTTTGCCTCGACCTTGCCGGTAACCGTGCTGCTTCAGCCGCGGGATTACATCAACGCTTGGCAGTTGTTTATCATCATGGCGATGCTGGCTGCCGGCATCACCGTTACGGCCTTGACTCGGACGGAGTTTGAACTGGTCGCCCCGGCGATACAGACCGCCGGAGCCGATGCGCCGCCGCTGCTGCCGATGATGTTCGTGATTATCGCCTGCGGCGCGATCAGCGGTTTTCATTCGCTCGTGGCCAGCGGTACCAGCACCAAACAGCTCGGCAAAGAAACCGACGCTCAGTTCGTCGGTTACGGCTCCATGCTCGTCGAAGGCGGCCTGGCGGTACTGGTGATCTTATGCATCGCAGCGGGGTTGAGTCTGGGCATCGGTCAGATGAACGGGCAGGAGGCCTGGCAGCATTATTACAGTTCGTGGATGGGTGAAAAGGGGCTGGGCGACAACCTGGCGCCGGTTATCGGCGGCGCAGCCAACCTAATGGCTTCGCTGGGCATTCCGCAGACGCTCGGCTTCGCTTTGATGGGAGTATTTGTCGCCTCGTTTGCCGGAACCACGCTGGATACCGCCGTGCGACTGCAGCGCTATGTCGTCGGCGAACTGGCTGAGGATTTCAAACTGCCGGCCCTGACGAATCGCTGGACGGCCACGACCTTGGCGGTTATGACGGCCGCGGCACTGGCCTTCATCAAGACCGAGGGCGGACACATTGCCTTCGGCGCCGACGCCACCGGTGCCAAGGTCCTCTGGCCGCTGTTCGGAACGGTCAACCAGCTTCTGGCGGCGCTGGCGCTGCTGGTGGTAACGATGTACCTGAAACGCAAAGGCGGCCTGGGGTTTCTGGTTGCCGGACTACCCTGTTTGGTGATGGTCATCCTGACCGGCTGGGCCATGGTGCTGAACGAAATCAGTTACATCGGCAAACAAAATCATCTGCTGACCATTGTCGGCGGTATCGTTTTGATACTGGCGGCGTGGATGACCGTCGAAACCGTCATTGTGTTCTGTAAAAAACAGTGATCTGTTCACGGTTTGCGGGTCTGCCGCCGCCCCGCGGGAAAATCGGCCCCATCAGCCGCCGGACGGGCTTACAGGAACCAGTTGAATCATCGCAGTCTTGGACGAAGTGGCCTCGATCTGTCCGTTGCGGACAAATTCCGGAGGGAAGTTAAAGATCACTTCGCGCGGCGGAATCTCCTCCAATGCCGCATCCTCTTCACGAATCTCGATCAACAGGTGATACCGCATTCGCCGATAGGCCTCATAGGCCTCTTCGGTTGCCCGGAAATGAATGGTGCGCAGGTCGCTCTCGTTTTCAATCTGAACGCGAAAACGCGATGGAATGGTGGAATTTCGGCTGAAAATGAAACCGATGCTCTGCGGCTGAAACGGATATTCGTTGAGCTGTTCGGTGGCCGGCAGGGCGATACGGACTTCTTCATCGGCGATTCGGCGCGGGCCGGTCGGACCCAACTCCACATACGGCCGCTGGCGAATCGGGCCTTGCCGCGCCGCGGCGATCTGCTGGGCGGACAGACGAATATAGGACGGGCCGGTATAATTGGGCCGCACATACATCTCGACCTGGCCGGGCTGGATGTCCGCAGCCGCCAGAGGCGCACCGGTTTCGTCGATGCATTGCACAGCAAGCTGTTTGGATTCCAACACCTCCACATCCACCTCAACCCGCGACGGCTCGCAGGCCTCCAGTGTCAACGCCATCTCCCGATAGGTCGGGCTTTGTCGAATAAAATCCAGCAAATCAAGCGTGTATGAACCCGTCGTCGTATGGCCGTAATCCTGCGGCATATAATAATAAACCAGTTTTTCGTGAAGCGGATCCATCAGCGCCGAACGATAACGACGCTCGATCTCGCTGACTTTGGTCGGCGTTCCCTTAAACGTCAATTTGACGGGAAAAGAGGCGCCGTCTTCAAAGGCAACCAGATACTCCGGCCCGGCCGCCGGCGACAGTTCAATGGTGCCCCACAGCGAAATCTGCCGCTCCAGCGACAAATACGCCCACGCCCAAACCAGGAGGGTCAGGAAAACAACCGCCGCAAGTTTTTTGACTTTTTCAGACATCATCACGAACCTTCAACCGCCCCGTCATCGTCATTGTCTTTCTGAAGTTTGCCGAGTTTTTCGAGAATCGGCGTGGTCTTGACCACGGCTGTAGTCAGGTGGCGACGCAGTTGAGCCTCGGAAACATTGCGAATCAGCGTTCCGTTCATTGCCAGCGATACAATGCCGGTCTCTTCGCTGACGACAATCACGATGGCGTCGGAACTGTTTGTCACGCCCACGGCCGCCCGGTGGCGCGAACCTAACGGCCTGCCGGGCATCGCCTCGCTCTCGGCCAGCGGCAATTGCACCCGTGAGGCAATAATACGGTTGCCCTGAATCACCATCGCCATATCGTGCAGCGGCGAGCCTTCGTAAAAAATCGTTTCGATTAACTCCGCGGTTACGCGCGCATCGATGCGCACGCCGGTTTCGATGAATTCCCCCAGGCCGACCTGCTGCGGAATCACGATAATCGCTCCCGTTCGCGATGCGGCCATATGACTGACGGCGGTAATGATTTGCTCGACGCTGCGGCTGAGTTGGAGCGGTGAACTGGATGTGAAAAACCGCGCTTGTCCGATGCGTATCAGTGCCCGTCGTATTTCCGGCTGAAAGGCGGTCACGCCGATGATGAGGATGGCGATCAGAAAACCGCCGTACAAATAGGCGATCCGATCCATGCCGAACTTTTTGACCACCAGATTCAGCATCAGCGACCCGACCACCAGGATGAATATCATCCCGCGAAAAAGCCGTTCGCCGCGCGTCCCCTCCAGAAAATTGACAACGGCGTAAACAAACAACCCAATTAACAGCAACTCGGCCAGAACTATCAAACGTTCATAGAAGTCAATGCGCAGAATATAGTCAAGAATCGCATTCAAGAATCCGCTTCCTGTTCCGAATACGTTACCGGTTGCCGTAATTCGCCCTGATGCACCTCACACTGCCGACAGGCTGGTCACCGTATCATTTGTTCGCTTAAACGGGTCGGCCCATCGAGCAGAAAAATCTTATCGATATCTTCCTGAACCTGCCACAAATTGTTCTGGATTGTCCGTTCGTGCCGTCGATTGACTTCAGCCGCAGTCATCCCCCGCGAGCTGCATCCCGATCCAAACACCCCGACTGCAATCAGCAGAGCGATTACCGGCCATACGCTATTGTTTTTTCTCATCGTCATTGTTATCCCTGCAAATATAATGCCGTCATACGCGGATTAACGCCTCCAAAATTGTATCATACCAAAAAATTACTGTCAAAATAAAAATTCATAAACACGGATTTCGCTTACACCTCCGGCGGCGGCCTCGATTATCGCCGCTCGATCTGAAAAGTTTGATTGCTTTTGCTGCCCGCTTTTTTTATACTTCGGTGCTGTTAGATTGTTCCGCTCATCAATCCAGATTATGTGTGCTCATGGCAATTGCGGTATTTCAGGATATTCACAAGACATTTGGTTCGGATGTTGTTTTTTCCGGTCTGGCCCTGCATTTATATGCCGGGCAGAAGGTCGGGCTTATCGGCCCGAACGGCAGCGGCAAGACCACTTTATTAAAGATGATTCTGGGCACAGAATCGCCTGATATGGGCACAGTAACCCTTGCATCCGACCTCAAAATCGGATATTTGTCCCAAGAACCGACATTTGACGGGCAAAAAACCGTGCTTGAGGAGATGTACGACGGCATGGCCGAGACCTTGACGATGTTGCGGCGGATCGAACACCTGGCCGAGCAAATGGCCCACTCGCACGGCCAGAACTTGACATCCGTGATGAACGAATATGATCACTTGTGCCATGCCGTCGAGGTGTCCGGCGGATACGGCTGCGAAGCCCGCATTAAAAGTACACTGGCAGGGCTTGGATTCGGGCCGGAATTGTACGACACCCCAACTTCCGCCCTAAGCGGCGGGCAGGTCTCGCGCCTTGGATTAGCGAAAGTCCTTGTCCAGAACACCAATTGTCTCTTGCTTGACGAACCGACCAATCATCTCGATTTGCAGGCGGCCTCGTGGCTGGAGGATTACCTTCGGGCCTATCCCGGCGCCGTTATTTTGATTAGCCATGACCGGTATTTGCTGGACCGGGTGGCCGAAAAAATCGTTGAGCTTGAACACAAAACCGCTCGCGTCTGGAAGGGAAATTATTCACAGTTTCTGGCCACCAAGCAAGCGGTTAGTCTTTCTCAGGAAAGAGAATACAAAAAGCGAACCGAGATGGTCGAACGCACGCTTGATTTTATCGCCCGCAACAAAGACAAGGAGGGGATGCGCAAAACCGCCCGCGGGCGAAAGACCCGACTGAACCGGATGCTTAAAGAAAACCCTGATTTTCTCCAAAAAACCTCTAAAAACAAAACGATTCACTTCTCATTTGCCGAATCCCACTCAAAAACAGAGCTTGTTTTGCGTGTTGACGATATCAGTAAACGCTTTGACAGTCTGACCTTATTTGAAAATCTGTCATTCGAGCTGACAAATGGTCAACGACTGGGTATTACAGGCCCGAATGGAACCGGAAAGACCACTTTATTACGTCTGATTCTGGGTCAGCTTTCGCCGGATAACGGGTTGATTCGACTGGGGCGCTCGATTAAGGTCGGTTACCTGGATCAACACGCCTTAAGTTTGGATGTGGAAAACACGGTTCTTGATGAGGCACGAACCGCCCGCCCGGAGCTGCTGCCGGAGGCGATTCGCTCCCGTTTGGGGGCATTTCTGTTCAGCGGCGAGGAGGTCTTCAAACGGGTCGGCGACCTGAGCGGAGGCCAGCAAAGCCGCCTGATGCTCTGTAAATTGGTTTTGCAGGAGCCGGATTTACTGATTCTTGACGAGCCAACCAACCATCTCGATATTCCAAGTCGCGAACTACTTGAACAGGCCCTGCAGGATTTTAACGGCACGATTATGGCTGTCAGCCACGACCGCTATTTCCTTGATCAGGTGGCGGAAGAACTGCTGGTTATCGGCGTGGACCGCTATGGTCAAAAACAGTTGGGGAACCTCGAAATTATCCCCTCTATTTATCCTGAAAGTAATGGTGTTTACAGCACTTACATTCAAATACTTGAACAGCGGAAAGCGGCTGATCTCTGTCGGGCCGAAACCGCCAAAACCACAGAACCATCGCGGGAATCCAAAAACGCCGCACCGAAACATCTGAAGGCCTTTAATAAATACACACTCGAGCAGATGGAACAAACCATTGCCGCCCTTGAGGAAAAACAGGAACAGCTAAACGCCCTTTTCGGCGACGAAAGCGTTTACCAAAACCCGGCTCGACTGGCTCAATTAAAACAGGAGATGGAATCTCTTAAAAAGGATCTGTCTTTATGGTATGAAGCATGGGAATATCGATTAGGATAAAAACGACAATAAACGTACCCTTCAAAGACCGCTGTTTTTAATGCTGAAAGAGCAGTGTCGATGTGTTATACGTTCTGTGGAAAACCTGTTAATAATCATGTGAGGCATGTTGGAGAAAATGTAAAAAAGCCCCCCTTCCAGTACTAATATCAAAGTTTTAACAGCATTTCGATACCTATCCACACAGTCAATCCAACAGCTTGTCCACACTAATCGACTGATTTTTCTTTTTCTAACCGCTTTGCGGAACTCAGGTTACTCTCCGCCGCCAGAATTGCCTCACAATTTCACCGGCCATAGTTTTAATACGACTGTTTCTTTTTTCTTTAATATATTGTTTTGAACAGCCGGGGCGGCACCCTGTTGGATGTCTGCTCTGAAGAGAAAAATATCCGCATTGACAGCGTAAAAAACCCTTTTCAAATGCCTTCGGGTAGGGTAAATTAGAGGATTGACTTTGGATAAGAAAGCCTGAATTTAGAGCGTAACAGACACTGTTTAACCAAGCGAGGGACGCTATGAAAGTAAAATTCAATCGAGCGGCGTTACAGGAAGCATTGGGTCTGGTCACCAGCATTGTTCCAAGCCGAACACCCAAACCGATCCTTCAGTGCCTGCGCATTGCGACCGAACAAGGCGCGGTGCGTCTGAGCGCTACCGATCTTGAGATCGGCATCACCGCCCTGATCAACCAGGTTGAGGTGGCTGAGGAAGGCGATATTGTCATCCCCGCCGACAAGCTTAACTCGATTGTGCGAGAAAGTTTTGACGAGATTATAGAAATGCAGGCTGCCGAGTCGGCCGTTCATCTGGTCGGTTCGGACAGCCGCTTCACGATTTACGGCCACGACTCGGCTCAGTATCCGACTGTGCCGGGCTTTGAGGGGCAGGCCGATCTGGAGGTCAAACTGGAGACGCTCCAGGAGGGCATCGAGCAGACGGTCTTTGCCGCCGCCAAAGAAAGCACGCGGTATGCGCTGAACGGCATCCTCTGGGAGCTGCACGGCAAAAAGCTGGCCCTGGTTGCGACGGACGGGCGGCGGTTGTCCAAGTCGATGGTCCCGCTGGAAAAAGCGTCCTCGGTGCCGGAAGGCCGTATCATTGTCCCGGCCAAGACGATGACCATTCTCGACAAGATTCCGATGCAGGACGGTGTGTCGGCGGGGATCCGGTTTATCAATAATCAAGTGGCGCTGATATGCGGCGATGTGGTGGTCAGCTCGAATCTGCTCGAAGGCAACTTCCCTCGCTACGAAGATATCATCCCGACGGATTATCAAAAGAAAGTGACGCTGCCGACCGCTCCGACGCTCAGTGCCGTGCGCCGTGCCGCCCTGCTGGCGACCGAAGACAGCAAAGGCATCAAACTGAGTCTGGACAAGCACTCGCTGGTGTTTTCAAGCCGTGCGCCGGAGACGGGCGATGCGCAGATTGATATGGCGGTGGAGTATGACGGTGAGCCGATTGAGATCGGCTTTAACCCCCAGTTTTTGGTGGATGTGCTGCGTGTGCTCAAGGCCAATGATTTTGAGCTGCACCTCGGTCAGTCGGACCGGCCCGGTCTGATTAAAAGCGGCGCCAATTTCTTATACCTGATTATGCCCGTCAATTTGTAAAAATCCTCTGCGGCGGGCAAGACCTCCGGCGGTGTGGGCTGTCTGAACGTGTCTTTGTTGTCCTAAGGCTGTGCGGATGTGAATGACGAACTGAAACAGGACAGGTTGCTGCGTTCCGCGACGCAATGGCAGAAAAAGCCGGCGTCGCGCTGTTTTCGAGCGGATCAGGAGGCGACGGCATTGTTGCAGCGCCGCGCGGCCCAGCTTAACCGAAACGCGTTGCTGGTGGATGCATGGGAGGCGTTGATCCCCCCGGGATTGAAGCCGTGGTGTCGGCTGGATTCGTACACGGGACACGTCCTGACCATTCAGGCGGCGCCGGGGCCGTATATGCATCAGCTTCAGATGATGCGCAATGACCTGCTGGCTGAGCTGCATCGCTGCTGTCCGACTGCCGCGGTCCGAAAGCTGCGGATTATTCCAATGAAAGATTATGACGAGGATATCTAAATGACGACGACGTCGCAGTACGAATACGGTGCGGAAAATATTAAAATACTCGAAGGTTTGCAGGCCGTTCGTAAACGGCCGGAGATGTATATCGGCAACCGCCAGGAAGGCGGCCTGCATCATCTGGTGTATGAGGTATTGGACAACTCCATTGATGAAGCGCTGGCCGGACGATGCGACCAGATTCTTGTCCATATCCACATGGACGGCAGCTGTTCAGTCGAGGATAACGGCTACGGTATTCCCACCGAGCTTCATGCCGAGGCGGGTAAAAGCGCTTTGGAAGTGGTGTTGACGGTGCTGCATGCCGGCGGCAAGTTTGACAACAAGGCGTACAAAGTGTCCGGCGGCCTGCACGGCGTCGGGGTTAGCGTAGTCAACGCCCTGAGCGAACGGCTCGAAGCGGATGTGTGGCGCAACGGAAAACACTATCATTTTGAATGTGAACGCGGCGTGCCCAAAGGGCCGGTGCGCGAAATCGGCGAGACCTCCAAACGCGGCACGCGCATCAATTTTCTGCCGGACAGCGACATCTTTCCCGATACGGAATTCAAGTTTGATATTTTGCAAAAACGCATACGCGAACTGGCATATCTGAACGCCGGCGCTCATATTACATTTCAGGATGACCGCGTTGATAAACGGGAAATCTATCATTACGATAAAGGCATTCGGGCGTTTGTGGAGTATCTGAATGAAGGCAAAACGCCGCTGTCGAATGTGGTTTATTTCAGCAAGGAAGATCCGGATAACGGATTGGCGTGTGAATTGGCGTTTCAGTACAATGACAGTTATAACGAGATGGTCATGGCGTACGCCAATAATATCCGCAATATCGACGGCGGCACGCACCTGTCGGGGTTTCGCACCGGCCTGACGCGCACGATGAACGCTTATGCCCGCAGCGCCAATCTAATCAAGGGCAATCTGGCGCCGTCGGGCGATGATCTGCGCGAGGGGTTGACGGCGGTGATCTCCGTGAAACTGCGAGATCCGCATTTTGAGGCGCAAACCAAAGTGCGTCTGTCCAATCCGGAAGTGTCCGGCTTTGTGGAAACGATGCTCAATGAGCAGTTGGCGATCTATCTTGAGGAAAATCCGACCGAGGCCAAACGGATTCTGAACAAAGCCATTCAGGCCGCCCAGGCCCGTGAAGCGGCGCGCAAGGCGCGCGAGCTGACCCGGCGCAAAGGCGCCCTGAGCAGCGGCAATCTGCCGGGCAAACTCTGGGATTGTTCCAGTCGGGAGACCGTCAACACCGAGATCTTCATCGTCGAGGGCGACTCGGCCGGCGGTTCGGCCAAAGCCGGACGCGACCGCACGATTCAGGCGATATTGCCGCTGAAGGGAAAAATTCTCAATGTCGAAAAGGCTCGGCTGGAAAAAATGCTCGGTCATGAGGAAATCCGCACCATCATCAGTGCACTGGGCACCGGCATTGGCACAGATGAATTTGATTTGAGCAAATGCCGTTACGGCAAAATCATTCTGATGACCGACGCCGACGTGGACGGGGCACATATTCGCACGCTGCTGCTGACGTTTTTCTTCCGTCAGATGCCGAAGCTGATCGAAGAAGAGCGGATTTTCGTCGCCCAGCCTCCGCTGTATGAAATTCGGCGAAAAGGGGCGCGGGAGTCGGAATATATCCTCAACGAGGCTCAGATGCGAAAGCACACCGAAAATCGGGGCCTGGAAGGCGCCTGCCTGTTCGTGCGTGAACCGGACGGGACAACACGCAGCTATGATTCGGCTCAATTGGCGCTGCTGGTCAAGATTCTCAATGAGGCCGAACGCAGTATCTATGTTTTGCAGCGCCGCGGCGTCGTCTTCAAAGAGTATGTTGAGCAGTATTATGACGGCAAGCGGCTGCCCGCCTGGCAGGTGCGCATGCAGGGGCAAAATGAGTTTTTCTACGACAAAGAATCATACGAGCGGCGGCTGGCGGAGATTCCGCATCTGAGCGAAACGCCGGACGAAGTGCAGCCGGATGAGACTTTTTTGGCTGAAGAACTCCATGAGGTCCTGCGGCTCAATGAGATTGCCGAGCGGCTCACCGCCGATTATGGGCTGGATCTGCGCGATTATCTGCTCAAACAGCAAAAGACGGTCGCCGGTGAAGACCTGCCGACACGATTTGAGGTTGTCAGCGGTTCGAATCGGCATCCGGTCGCGTCGCTGGACCAGATTCCGGTTGCCATTCGCCGGATCGGCGCCGGGGATATGGAAATCAAGCGATTCAAGGGGTTAGGTGAAATGAACTCCGAGCAGCTATGGGAAACGACCATGAATCCGGCCGGTCGGACGCTGTTGAAGGTGCGGATGGAAGACGCCGGCGAGGCGGATCGTCTGTTCAGTATTCTGATGGGCGATGATGTGGAAAAACGGCGCAATTTTATTCAGGAGCACGCGCTGGAAGTGCAGAATCTGGACATTTAATTGCCCCTTAGCAAGGGGCCTGTCCCCGACGACGGGAAACGGTTTTTTGCTTGCAATATCGGTGCAGTGTGTACAGAATAGCGCCGCCGGCAAATTTTGTGCACAAAACGCGCTCAAAAGCCCGATGATAAAGAACGGAGGCTTATATGAAACAGACATATTGGATAGCAGTATGCATGATAGCGGCGGTATGGGTCGGAGGCTGCACGAGTCCTTCCGATACGGCAGCGGAAGCGCCCGCCCGCACAGCCGCCGAGGCGCGCAAGGCCGAGTTGCAGACGACGATCGCCGCCCGCTACGAAAACCCGCAGGCCCATTATGAGTTGGCTAAGATGTACCATCAGGAAGGCCGATACGAGCGTGCGGAGTTTCATTATAATGTGGCGATGGGGTTTGATCCGGCCCATCGGAAGGCCCAGGCCGCGATGGTTAAGCTGTATCAGGATCGTAAGGACCCCCAACGCGCCAAAATCACGGCCGAGATGTATATCAATCAGGCCGCAACCAGTGCGTCGGCCCTGATGGCTCTGGGGCGCAGCTTTCAGCGGGAAAAACTGGATGATTATGCGCTGACCTGTTACAGGCGGGCGCAGGAATTGTCGCCGAATACCGCGTCAATCCACAAACAGTTAGGGTATTTTTACCTATCCAAAGGCGATTCCGTTCGGGCCGAGACCCACTTGCGGCGCAGTTTTGAGATTGACCCCAATCAGCCGGATGTGGCCTCGGAACTGGGTCGGATGGGCGTGCGGGTGCAGGTTCCGCCGCGAAAAAGCACCGGCCTGCTGGGGCCGTTGCGCGGAGCTGAACCGGACGAAACCATCAAATAATTCACAAACTCAACATCATTTTTTCTGTTCGGCACGTCCTGAAATGGCGTGCCTGTTTTTATGGATAAGATGCGGCGGGTGAATCGACCCGGCCGGAAGACAGGTCGATGTGCTCGAGTGTGAGTAATTTTTCTTTGATTGTTGTCCCGCCGGGGGCGGAAAAGCCGCCTAATGCGCCGTCTTTTCGCACGACGCGATGGCAGGGAATAATCAGCGGCAATGGATTATTCGCCACGGCGTTGGCCGCGGCCCGAACAGCCCGCGGACGGCCGGCCAGCTCGGCCAAACCATCGTAACTGATTGTTTTTCCGTAGCTTATCATTTGAAGGGCACGGAGCACACTCCGCTGAAAGGGGGTAAAACCGGCCCAATCGACAGGGATACGGGAAAAATCGACCCGTTTGCCCTCAAAATAATCGCAGAACACGCCCCGACAGGTTGAGAGCATTTTATCTGATAAGGCGTTGCTGGCGTTTTCCACCTGCAAGTATCGGAGCACGGCCTGTTCGTCGGCCATCGGCAGACACGCCTGTTTCAGGCCGTGCGCAGAACCGGTTAAACCACACCACCCCCATCGGGTTTTGAATATATAAGTGCTCATATTTGAAAGACTTAGTGCAAAAAGACCACGTCAGCATAGCGGGATTATTGAAAAAAATCAAAAAAATTTAAATTTGGGTATTGACTTTTGCCGAAAATAGGACTAAATTATTCCTATATAAACAAGACAGCATGATTTGAATGAAGGCAACTTGAAAGAATGGATGTGATACGACGCGATACCGATTATGCCCTGCGGATGGCATCTCATCTGGCCAAGGCGTACCAAACCGGAAAACCGCTTTCGGCGCGGGTGCTGGCGCGGGATAATGCAGTGTCGTATGCGATTGCCTGTAAGCTGCTGCAAAAGCTCTCGGCCGCGGACGTGGTCGTCAGTACGATGGGGCCGCGGGGCGGATTTGTGTTGTCGCGACGGCCGGAAGCGATTACTTTTGGACAGGTGATCGAGGCCATACAGGGACCGGTCAATGTGATTCGCTGTTTGGCGGGCGATTTTCGCTGTCCGTTGAAAGGCGGCTGTCCGGTGCATCAGAAGCTGGGCGATATGCAGCACGTAATAGACGGATTCTTGGCGGATGTGACGCTGGCGGAATTTGCAAAAACGAAAGGAATGCAAAACGATGAGTCAAGCAAAAAAACGAAACGGCATCCTGGACGCCTGTACGGCCAAGCCGCAGGCATTGAATGATTTGATCACGTATGCGTCTGATTCGGTGGTCAGCAAGACGCTGGTCGATAAAGATCCCGGCACGGTGACGCTGTTTGCCTTTGACGCCGGCCAGCGGCTCAGTGAACATACCGCGCCGTATGACGCGCTGGTGCAGATTACCGATGGTCAGGCGGTGATTACCATTGCGGGCGAAGAAATGACCGTCTCAGCCGGGCAGGTGGTGATTATGCCGGCCCATATCCCGCATGCGGTGCGCGGCGAGGAAAAATTTAAGATGCTGTTGACAATGATTCGTGCGTGAGGACAGAAGACAGAGGACAGAAGACAGAAATCAGATACGAAACACTTTTTTGAAAGGATTGAGACATGTTTTGTTATCAGTGTGAACAGACAGTAGGCGGTAAAGGATGTACGCGCGTTGGTGTGTGCGGCAAGGACAATGAGACGGCACTGTTGCAGGATTTGCTGGTGCACGCGGCCGAAGGGATCTCAATGGTGATGCATCGCGCCGGCAAGCTGGGCGTCCGTGATCGGGAGATTGACCGTTTCATTTTGGAGGCCTTGTTTACGACGGTGACCAATGTGAACTTTGATCCGGTTCGGATTGAAGCACTGCTCGGCAAGGCCGGGACGCTGCTGGACCGGGCCAAGAACCATTATCAAACCGCGGCTCAGAAAGCCGGCCAATCCGCTGAACCGCTCGGCGGCGCGGCCGACTGGCGTGCGCCGGCCAATCGGGATGAGATGATGCGCCAAGCCGAAGACCTCAGTATTGCCAAAAAAATTGAAGCCCTCGGGCCGGATGTGTCGGGCTTGCAGGAATTGATTGTCTATGGGCTGAAAGGCATGGCGGCGTATGCTGATCATGCCATGATTTTGGGTATTGAAGAGGATGCGGTGTATGACTTTTTCTATGAGGCCTTGAACTTTTTAACCGAGCCGCAGGCGACCGATGTTGATGCGCTGGTGGCGATGACCCTGAAGGTCGGCGAGGTGAACCTGAAAGTGATGGAACTGCTGGACAAGGCCAACACCGGAACGTATGGGCACCCGGAGCCGACCGTCGTTCGTATAACGCCGAAAAAAGGCAAAGCCATATTGGTGTCCGGCCACGACCTGAAAGACCTTGAAGAATTGCTCAAGCAGACCGAAGGCAAAGGCATCAACGTCTATACCCATGGCGAAATGCTGCCGTGCAACGCCTATCCGGGGCTGAAGAAGTATTCGCATCTGGCCGGCAACTACGGCGGGGCGTGGCAGGATCAGCAAAAAGAGTTTGATGTGTTCCCCGGTGCGATTTTGATGACGACCAACTGCATCCAAAAGCCGCGCGACAGCTACAAAGACCGCATCTTTACCTGCGGGCTGGTCGCCTGGCCGGGTGTTAAGCACATCAGTAATCGTGATTTTTCGCCGGTGATCGAGGCCGCGCTGGCGCAGCCGGGCTTTACCGAAGACGCCGAGGAAAAGACTATTACTATCGGATTTGGACACAACGCGGTGATGGGGGTGGCCGATAAAGTTATCGAGGCGGTCAAGGCCGGACAGATTCGGCACTTTTTCCTGGTCGGCGGCTGCGACGGCGCCAAGCCGGGACGCAACTACTACACCGAGTTTGCTCAACAGGTGCCCGATGATTGCGTCATCCTGACGCTGGCCTGCGGCAAGTATCGCTTTAACAAGCTGCCGTTCGGCGATATCGGCGGGATTCCGCGGCTGCTGGATGTCGGCCAGTGCAACGACGCCTACTCGGCGATTCAGATTGCCGTGGCGCTGGCCAATGCGTTTGAGTGTGATGTCAACGATCTGCCGCTGACCCTGGTGCTGAGCTGGTACGAGCAAAAGGCGGTGTGTATCCTGTTGACGCTGCTGCATCTGGGCATCAGGAATATGCGGCTGGGGCCGTCGCTGCCGGCGTTTATTGGTCCGAATGTGCTGAACGTGTTGGTGGAACAATTTAACATTGCCCCGATCAGCACGCCGCAAGAGGATTTGAAAGTGATGCTGGCCAGTTAGGATCAGAGGTCAGAAGACAGAAGACAGAAGACAGAGGCAGAGGTCGAATACTGTTCGGCCTCTGGTCTCTGGTTCGTGAACGGTTAACCCGATTCTGTGTATTGCACAGAAGGATGGTGTACGATGAAAACATTGAATATCAATCAAAATGAATCGCTGGGGGCGCTGGTGACGCGCTATCCGGCGCTGCGTGCGGTGTTTGAGAAACATCGGCTGGATTACTGCTGCAACGGCCAACAGACTTTGCAGCAGGCCGCCAAGAAGGCAGGCCTCGATGTGGCGGCGCTTCAGGATGAGCTGGCCGCGGCGGTGCAGGCAGCGGCCGCCGGGACGCCGCCGAAAGACTGGAATGCTGCCGGCGCCGAGGAGCTGTGCGATTACATTGTCGATCATCACCACGGGTTTATGCGTCGGCAACTGCCGCGCCTGCGAACGCTGTTTGACCAGGTGCGGGCCGCGCACGGCAAAGCGCATGGCGCCCTGATTGATGCACTGCGCGAGGTGTTTGACGGATTGGCCGCGGAAATCGAGATGCATCTGGAAAAAGAAGAACAGATTCTGTTTCCTTATATTACTCAGTTTGAGCGGCATTTGCTGGCCGGTGCGCCGTTGCCCGAAGTGCATTGCGGCAGCGTGCAGAACCCTATCCGTCAAATGGAATATGAGCATGACAACGCCGGTGCGGCGCTGGATCGGATGCGCCAGTTGACATCCAACTGGCAGCCGCCCGACGATGCCTGCGAGAAATTCAAGGCCCTTTATGACGGCCTGGCGGAGCTTGAAAGCGACCTGCACGCGCACATTCATTTGGAAAACAATATCCTGTTTCCCAAGGCCGTGCTGATCGAGCAAAAAGCGGCCTCAGAGTAAGCACTACAAATAGAAGAAATAAAAAACCCATTGTGGACAATGAGATGAGAGGCCTTATTCAACGCACTGTTTGTATATCTCTATGGCTTGGGCTTGGGATGTTTCCGTCCTCCGTGTTGGCGCATTGTGATACGCTATTCGGCCCGGTCGTCGCGGATGCCAAGACAGCCATCGAATCGGGCCTGCCGGATGCTGTTTTTAAGTGGGTTCGCCCGGAAGACGAGCCAACCATTCGTGAACATAGTCATTAAGCATTTTCTAACAGGACGGGATTAGACAGGACAGATTATGGCCATACGACAGATTGTAAAGATTGACGAAAGCAAATGCGACGGGTGCGGGCTGTGTGTGACCGCCTGTGCTGAAGGCGCGATCCAGATTATCGACGGCAAGGCCCGGCTCGTCAGCGAGACCTATTGCGACGGGTTGGGCGCGTGTCTGGGGCATTGTCCGCAGGACGCAATTACCATTGAGCAGCGTGAGGCGGCTGAGTTTGACGAGGCGGCAACCGAGGCGTATCTCAAGACGCTTCAGGCCGGCAAGGCTGAGCCTGTATCGCAGCCCAAGGAGCCCCGCGAGGGCGGGTTTGTCTGTTCGGGGGCGCGGATGATGTCGTTGAACCAGGCCGCCGCGGTGAAATCGAATTCAACAACCCAAGCCGGCGACCGACCGTCCCACTTGGCGCAATGGCCGGTGCAGCTTCATCTGGTCTCGCCGACGGCGCCGTATTTTGCCGGGGCCGATCTGGTGCTCACGGCCGACTGTGTGCCGTTTGCGATGGCTGATTTTCACGAGACGCTGCTGGCCGGTCGGGCGATTGCTATTGCCTGTCCCAAGCTGGACGACACGTCGCCCTATGTCGAGAAACTGGCACAACTGATCAAGCACAATCATCTCAAGCGTCTGACCGTAGTGCATATGGAGGTGCCCTGCTGTACCGGCCTGGTGCGGATTGCACAACAGGCAATCGCACTGGCGCAGGTGGATGTACCGTTCAGGGACGTGACGATCGGTCTTCAGGGGCAAATCAAGTAAATCGCAGGGATCGGGAAAACTTTCATATTTTTATTCAAAAACGGTGCTGGACAAATATCTCACGGCGTGTTAAGTTTCAGAAAAACAGCTTCTGTAGTCGTGCGAAAGGAGATATTTGTTATGGGAAATCACAAGTCTGTGCGTTTTTATCGGACACTCTTTTTCTGTGCGGTATCGTTGCTGGTCGGCTTGTCGATCATGGGATGTGAGAAGGCTCCTGCTCCGGACTCGGCGCCCTCGACCTCGTATCGGGATGTCCCGCAACCGCCAATCGGCGTTTGCACGTCGGTCAATAACGCAGACAAACTGAAAGCGGCCGGTTACGATTATGTCGAAGAAGGTGTTCAGCGGCTTCTTGTGCCGCTGGAGCCGACGGACAAATTTGGCGCCAATTTGGTCAATGCCTTGTCCGCTTCATTGCCGGTGTATGCATACGCGGGATTTTTACCGGGCGATCTGAAATGTGTCGGTCCGGAGGCTGACCATGAAGCGGTTTTGGCCTATGCGCGGACGGCGTTTGACCGGGCCGGCCAGGTCGGCAGCGAAATCATTGTATTCGGCAGCGGCCGCGCCCGGCGTGTGCCCGACGGTTTCAGTCGCGACGAGGCACTGGAACAATTCGTTGAGCTGCTGAAGGATATGGGGCCGATTGCCGCTGTGTACAATATCATCGTTGCCATTGAGCCGCTGAATCAAAGCGAGTGCAATCTCATTAACACCGTCAAACAGGGCACCGAGATTGTGCGGCAGGTCAACCACCCCAACATTCGCGTGCTGGCGGATATTTATCATATGGCGCTGGAGGACGAAGGGCCTCAATCCATTCTTGACGCCGGCCCCCTGCTGGCACACGTGCATTTGGCCGAGAAGGAAGGCCGTACCCGACCGGGTGTGGCGCCGTATGATTTTGCGCCGTATTTTGACGCCCTGCGGCAGATCGGCTACACCGGCGGGATTTCGTTTGAATGCCGCTGGGAGAACTTTGATGAGGAGTTGGCCCCCGCGCTGGCATACATCAAAGAACAGCTTGACCTGGTCTGGAGCCGATAGGTATCCACCGCCGCCGCCCTGCTATGCCAATAGGCCGTGATTCGGCTTAAGGCTGTTTGACGTCGAGACCGATGGATTTGAATATCTTAACCGTTGCGGCGGGAAAGGCGTATTTATTTAAGTCCTTCGGTGCGACCCATTTGACCGCGGTGCAGTGGATCGGTCTGGCCGTGCCGCCGGCCCAGTCGCAAGGGTAGGCGTGCAGCGTAATGCGAAAGTGTGAATACGCATGGCGCACGATGCACAGCCGTTTGCCGACGACGACCTCGATTCCGGTTTCTTCTTTAATCTCGCGTGCGACGGTGTGTTTGAGCGTTTCGTTTTTTCGTTTTTTGCCGCCGGGCAGTTCCCAGAGTCCGCCGAGCATCCCGTCGGGTTTGCGTTTGTCAATCAGCAGCTTGCCGTCTTTGATGACCAGTCCGACTGCGACGGTATAATGCGGCGTCGCGGCGGCTTTGGGCATACGCGGCAGGACATCCTGTTCATCGTGGGCGTATGCCGAACACAGCGACTGAAGCGGACAGGCCGCACAATCGGGAGATTTTGGAGCACAGACAGTGGCCCCCAGTTCCATCAGTGCCTGATTAAAATCGCCGGGACGGCGTTGGGGCACGAGTGTTTCGGCCAGATGCCAAAGGTGTTTTTGGACGGCGGCGGTTTTGGGATTGTCCGGCAGCCGATCCAGCCGACACAAGACGCGCATCACGTTGCCGTCCAGCACCGGTACGCGCCGACCAAAGGCGATGCTTGCAATGGCGCCGGCGGTGTAGCGGCCAATGCCCGGCAGCGCCGTCAGGGCTTCAAGGGTATCGGGAAACGTGCCGTCATGTCGGCTGACGATCAGGCCGGCGGCCTTGTGCAGATTGCGGGCGCGACTGTAATAGCCCAGTCCCTGCCACAGCTTCAGGACCGTATCAAGCCGCGCCGAAGCCAGTGCCTGCACCGTGGGCAAGCGCTTCATAAACCGTTGGTAATACGGCACGACGGTGGTTACCTGGGTTTGCTGGAGCATGATTTCACTGATCCAGATTGCATACGGATCCCGCACGCCGCGAAACGGCAGTGTCCGCGCGTGAATATCAAACCATTTCAGCAGACGCTTTTGAATCGTTTGTGTGCGGCAGGTCTCTGTCATGGGCGGTCGCTGCGCAGCCGGTTGAGCCGCTCGAGCAGATCCTCGTATCGGCAGGGTCCCAAACGGCTGATGATCTCCGGCTGATCGGGGTACATTATTTGAAATTGTTGGCGATAACGCTGTTCAATGTCCAGCGCGGTTTCGAGATAACTGACGGCCTGTTCGGGACGCCCCAGTTCCTCGGCCAGCACGCCCAATTGGTAATTCAGCACATCCGATCCGGGATACCGCTCAAGGGCGTCTTGAAAGGCCTGAAAGGCCCGCTGTTTGCGGGCTGTTTTTTCGGCCTCTTCGTCGGTCTGTTCGGCTGCGGCCAACAGGATGTCGGCCAGCAGTTGACGCGGACGGGCATCGGCGGGGTTGCGGGCGATGGCCGTCTCGGCCAAACGCTGTGCGGCGTGCAGCATTTGTTCTTGATTCGAAATAAACCGCTGCGTTGATCGGTGCAGCAGCAGGCGTGCTCCGAGTCGGGCGGCCTGCGGCGACAAGGGATCGGCGGCGACGGCTTGATGGAGATGGGACTGGGCCTGCTCGGCAGTGAACGCACGCGCTGCTTCGAAGGTCAGTGTGTCCCGCTGAATCGGCGGCGCGACGACCTGCCACACGAACGCCGAAAACAGCGCCGCCGGACCCAGCAGGGCGACGCCGCGACGCAGTCGCCCGGCCAACGGATAGATTCGCAGGGTGTTGCCGTTGGTGTGTGTGTGATACAGTGCGCAACCGGCAGCAGCGGTCAGCCAGAACATCGTCCAGACACCCGGCTCGAACAGGGCAAAATCCACCAGATTATGCAGCAGAACCGCTGCCAGTCCGCAGGCAATGGCCGACACAAGCGCGGTCGCGGGCTGATGAATCGAATGGTCTGCGGCGCAGGCAAACCGAAGCAGACCGACCACCAGCGCAATAATCCCGACAGGAACCAGCACCAGCAGCAAAAACGCCGCCGACCATTCCGCCGCCGAGGCGTGTGCGGTGTTCAGCTCCAGCAATACGGGACGTATGATGACCATCACCGCCATCGTTGCCGCCAGCCACATCAGCCACTCGCCGCGTTCTGTCCAATGTTTTTTGCTGCGAATCGTTTCGGGGCCGCTGTTTCGGAGTGTTTGGCCGGCGGCTTCTGTTGGGTCGAAACCCAGACCGGCGGCAAAGAGTTTCATAACCGGACGCAGCAGCGCACAGCCCATCGCTGCCAGCCCGATCAGACCGTATCGACACAACAGTGACAGAACCCAGTTGTGCGGATCGCCGATGGTTTCCGGTGCGGCCGGGTCTTTGTGGGTCATATAAGAGGCTGCATAGTTGCCTCCGCCGACACCGAGCAGGGGCGATTCTTTGGCCATCTCAACCGAGGCCACCCAATACTGCCAGCGTACCAGCATGGAGTTGCCCCCGGGCAGTCGGCCATGCCGTATGCCGTAGAGAATCATTGCCGCCGCGGCCAAAAGGCCCAACACGACCAGGCCGATCGCCAGCACGCGACGGTATGTCCAAAGCGTCTTGCGGAACAGCAGACACGCCGGCAAGGCGGGGACGAATATGATGAACGCGCCAATCGCCCCTTTGCTTTGGGTCATCATCAGCCCGACCAGCGACAGCGCCGTTGCCGCGGCTGTACAGACCAAGGCGACCAGCGCTTCTTCGCGACGGCGGCGGTCATCATGCTTTTTGCGGCGCATGGCTCGCCAGGTCTCAATGCACAGCCCCAGCCCCGAAAACACCGCCAGCAGCAAAAACGAGCCGGTCGAGTTGCTCGTCGTCAAAAATCCCGACACGTCGCGCGAATACAGACGATGTTCGTACTGCCAATGAGACAGGCTATCCGGCTCGATGCCGAGAGTCTCAAGAAACGCGTCGAGGTTGCGTTCGTATTCGCGGATGAGCATCTCATGAGAGGAGGTCATTTTATCATAACAGGCATAGGTTGATGCCGCCCCGACCGCCAGCAGCAGCCACAAAAACAGCCGGACTGTTTCCCGACGGCTGAAAAGCTGCATTGCCAGCAGTCCGGCTGCCGGTCCGGACAACATCACCGCCCAGTCGGTCAGCGCTGCCCGCTTGTCGGACGCAAACGCGACGCCAGCCAAACCCACGATGCCAAACAGGGCGACGGCTCCGGTGATCGACGTGCGCCGCCACCGCAGGCGGCCGGCACTCGCACTGAGCATCACCCACAGGACCGCCGCCCCCCAGAACACAGAGGACATCAGCAGGCTGATGGCTTCATTGCTCAGTGCGCTCGTTCGAGCCGTCGGCTCGACATGCGGCGTTTCGATTACCGTTACTCGCAGCACCGCCGCGGCCAGGACCAACGCCAGCAGCGCCTGCTCGAAAACCCGAAGCCAGAGCGGCTGGGTGTTCTGCGCCGCTTTCTTTTGCAGATGGCCGATGTTTTGAACTTTCAATGACTTCGTCCGTTGTTTGATGTGGCCTCAAGAATGCCGACAATGACCAGTATCAATATCGTTTGGGTAAACACCAGTACCGCGCCGACCGGACTGACCTGCTGAAGAATAATGCCGCCCAGGCCGGTGCACAGCGTTGCCAGATACAGCGTCAGCGCAACCTGCCGGTCGGACAGGCCGCGGCGCTGGAGCCGATGCGAAAAATGCTGGGTGTCGCCGACAAACGGGCTTTTGCCCTGCCGAAGCCGCAAAAAGGTGACCGTCACAAAATCATACAGCGGCACGGCCATCACCACCGCCGGCATAAAGACCGAATACAGCGGTGTGCCGATCTGCGGATTATAATACGTGGTGCGCAGCGTCAGCAGCCCCACGAAAAAGCCCACCACCATCGAGCCGGCGTCGCCCATAAAGATAGTCGCCGGCGGAAAGTTGAACACCAGAAAACCCGCCAAGGTCCCCAGAAAGACCAATCCCATCGCGCCGACAAAGACCTGTCCGCTGCGAAAGGCCGCCGCCATCAGCACTGCCGCGGCGATGGCGGCAATGCCGGCGCTGAGGCCGTCCATATTGTCCAGAAAATTAAACACATTGATGATCAGGACGATCCAGAAGACCGACAGGATCGTCGTGATAACCTTGTTTTCGATAAACATCTCCACGCGCACATCGGCCCAGATCGCCGCGATGGCTGCGGCGGCAAACTGCACCGCCAGTTTGACATACGGGCCGAGGTGTTTTTGGTCGTCCCACAATCCCAGCAGATGCAGCACCAGGGCCGCGGCCAGAACCACCATCAAATCCGGCAGTTTCTCCAGAAATCCTTCGGTATGCACCAGCAGCTTCGGCGAGAGCCACCCGTCCAGGTGTCCCGGGGCCAGACCAAAGCGAACGACGACCGCCCCGCCGAGCAGAAAGGCCGCCAGCGTCCAGAAAATCGCGATTCCCCCGCCCAGCGCGATGATCGACCGATGATAACGATCCTGCTGCGGTCGGGCGACGAATGACCGCCGCACCGCCTGACGCCGCACCATCGCAGTCAGCACCGCACAGACCGCCAGTGCCGCGACCGGCAGCATCATCGCCGAAAAAATCATCTGCGTCATTGTTGTCGTCCTGCCGCTGCGATCAGTCCGTCCAGACACAGTTGCGACCAGGTTTCCATTGTGTCCCGCACGGCCAGCAGTTCGTCGGTGGTCATAAAGCCCATCTGGGTAATCATCTGTTCGCGTTTTTCGATCTGGTCGCTGTCCAGTGTCCAGATATGCACCACGCCCAAATGCACCGAACCGACATCGTTGGAGTCGTCATTAATCAGGGCCGCGATGCGGTCGCTGTAATTGGTTTTAACGTGGATCTCTTCATCGACCTCACGCTGGACGGCGTTTAGATAGGTCTCGCGCAGATCGCCGAACAGGGCCATCTCGTCAATCGGGTTGATGTGCCCGCCGATGCCGATGGAGCGGTTGCCGACCAGCCGCGTCTCGCCGGCGCGTTTGCCGCGGACATAGCTGAGGGTGCGGTCGCCGCAGCGCAGGATGACATAAGGGATGAGCTGCTTGAAGTTCGGGTCCTGCTCGGCCCGGTCGCGGGGCATAAACCGCGCCGTGCCGGGGGCAAACAGCCGCTCCAGCCGAGCTGTCACATCAAACGCCAGCCCCTGAAACATGCCCGTCTGTTCCAGCGCCTCCCGCCGGACCACCAATACCTGTTCGTCGTGTGCCATTGCGATTATTCCTTGCGTTTTTCGTCACCGTGTCTTGTTCGGGACGTACTGTATCGCAATCCGCCCGCCAGGTCAAGCCAAAGGCCGTACCGGTGCTGTCAAGTCCGAAGAAAGAAAGCAAGCCCCCGGATAGATTTCCCTGAAATTTCTTGCAATCGTGTCGTGTTTTAGGTAGAGTCAGTGGACGTTCAAGCTTTGGCAGCCGATAGATAACGACGAGGGGCACGGATGACGGCGGCCGCCGTAGTTAATGTCTAAGTCGTTTATCAAAAAAGACTTGGAGGAGTGACCGAGTGGCTTAAGGTGACGGTCTTGAAAACCGTTGTGGGGCAACCCACCGGGGGTTCGAATCCCTCCTCCTCCGTTGGCCTTTTTCGGCCAAAAACCCCGTTTTTGACCCCTTCAACGGGGTTTTTTATCCTTTTTCTCTGTCTGGTTCTGTTTTTATGGCCTTGGCACAAGAGGGAGCCATACAAAAGACGTCGTCTATCGAAACTTGTTTACGGCCCATTTTAATCGCCGATGATTCGCTTTTATGGGACGTTAAACCAGCCTTTGGTGCGAAGGCAGAGCTTGACCAGCATCAGCATCACCGGTACTTCGATCAAAACGCCGACGACGGTGGCCAGGGCCGCACCGGAGGACAGACCGAACAGCATCGTGGCTGTGGCGATAGCGACTTCGAAATGATTGGATGCGCCGATCATAG
Source organism: Anaerohalosphaeraceae bacterium (assembly GCA_050309605.1). GTDB lineage: Bacteria > Planctomycetota > Phycisphaerae > Sedimentisphaerales > Anaerohalosphaeraceae > T3Sed10-213. The sequence continues at coordinate 31,478 of JBNRMN010000090.1, read as the reverse complement.
CCGTTGGAGCGGCGTCTTCGTAACTGAACTTCAACAGTCTGGCCAAGGCATACGTAATCGCAAAAATAAGCACCGTCTGGATGAACAGGGGGATGGCAATCCAAAGAATCGTCAGCGGATTGTTTAAAATCGTCTCGCCCTTGAACGAAAACAGCAGCACCAGGGTTCCCAACAGGGCGATGATGGATACCGGCGTCAGGATGTGGAGAAACTTGGCCTGAAACCAGTCCAGCCCCTTGTGGGTGATGATCCACTTGCGCGACAAGTAGCCGGCCGCCAGCGGCAGCGCGACATAGATGCCGATCGACAAAAGCAGCGCCTGCCAAGGCACAGGCATTTGGTTGACGCCCAGCAGCCAGCCGCCCAGCAGGCCGTACAGGACAAGCATGGTCAGCGAGTTAATCGCAACCATGACCAGCGTATGGCCTTGATTGCCCCGGGCCAGATAGCCCCACATCAGCACCATGGCCGTACAGGGGGCGATGCCCAGTAGGATGGCTCCGGAAATATAGGAACGATACAGCTCAACCTCCGTGCCGTCTTTGACGATCTCTGTGCCGGGGATCAATCCGCGAAAGACCACGCCGAGAAAAAACCACGCGATGGCAAACATCGTAAACGGCTTGACGCACCAGTTGACAAACAGCGTCAGGCCGACGGGCTTGGGGCTTTTGCCCGCTTTGACGACCTCGGCAAAGTCGATCTTGACCATGATCGGGTACATCATAAAAAACAGCGCAATGGCAATCGGAATCGAGACCACCGGCGCGCCGTCAACATAAATCGCCATGCCGTCCAGTGCCTCGGCCACGCCCGGGGCGATCTTACCCAGCACGATCCCGCCGATGATGCACAGGGCGACCCAGATGGTCAGATAGCGTTCAAAGATATTCAGCTTTGATGTTTCCAGTTTTTCAACCATATAACCTTATTCCTTATTCTTGAGGTAAATTGTTAAGCACATTGTCCATCTGGGCGGCAGCGCCTTGGCGGACCATTTTGCCGACTTCGAAGGCCATCTTGATTTCGGCACCGGCAATGCCCATCTTCCGTGCCTTGTCGGTGTGAAATTTAACGCACGGGTGGCAGTTGCACGCCACCGAGGCGCCCAGTGCGATCAGTTCTTTCATTTTCTCATCCATCACAATGTCTCCTTGTGCTGCATCAGCCAGATTTCAATTTTGTCTTCGATGTGGTCGCGGGTTTTGCGAAAGGCGTCAAGGATTGCTTCGGGCGTTCCCTCTTTGGCGGTCGGATCGGGCAGCGGCCAGCGTTCGACGTGCAGGGCGAACGGGTACAGCCGGGGACATTCCGCCTCGGATTCCTGACAGACGATAATGATTTCATCAAGCGGTTCGCGGCCGAGGTACAGATCGATGCTCTTGGGGGTCTGTTTTCGAATGTCAATGCCTACCTCATCCATCACCGTATAGACAAGTGGATGGATCAGACGAGGCGACAGCCCCGCACTGAAAACCTCAAATCGATTGCCTGCCTGATGTTTCAGGAGGGCCTCGGCCATCTGACTGCGACAGGAGTTATGTTTACAGAAAAACAGGATTCGTTTTTTCTTCTTCATGGTTTACCTCGCTTTCACAGTCGGTTCAATTGTTCCGGCAACTCTGCGACAAATGCCCTTATCTCATCGCGTACGCGGCGGTAGATGTCGAGAGCTTCTTCTTCGGTCCGGGCGGCCTTGGCCAGGGTCGGCGGGTCGTCAAAGCCGACGTGGACAACGTTGGCCTTGCCGGGGAACATCGGGCAGTTTTCGTTGGCGTGGGCGCAGACGGTCACGACGTAATCAAAGTCTATGTGTTTCACTTGATCCAGACGTTTTGAGTGTTGTTTTGAAATATCCACCCCCGCCTCGGCCATGACCGCCACGGCATTGGGATTGAGACCGTGTGTCTCGATACCCGCCGAGTATGCATCGATGATATCGCCCTTGAGGTGCCGGCACCAGCCCTCGGCCATCTGACTTCGGCAGGAGTTTCCGGTACATAAAAACAAGACGTTCAATTTTTTTGCCATTTTTCGCCTCCAAACGGGAATGGATAATAAACCGCCGGTCTCTTATGTTTTGCATTTGATCTGTTTGAGAAGTTTGCGGTCGGATTGAACGGTGGGATGGCTGTTAAAGCCCGTTTTCAGGAACGCGATCAAATGCGACTGGAGCGGACAGCCCGGCTCGGCCAGCGTATAATACATCCACGTCCCCTCGCGCCGTGCCGTGACCAGTCCGGCCGCACGCATAATCCCCAAGTGCCGCGAGACCTTGTACTCCGGCTCATCCACCGCCGCGGCCAACTGGCAGACGCACAGATGACCTTCGGCTGCCAGTAAAACGGCCAGCCGCAGCCGATTGGGTTCACCCAAAACCTTTAATATTGTTGTTTCTTTGTCCATCATCACAAGAACGTTGACAAAATATGCGTATATGTACATATATACAGATAATTAGAAAAAAAGCAAGCCCAAAATCAGAAAATGGTTCATTTTTATTTGTCGTTTGTATCTTTTTTTATTTCAGTGCCTCTTCGGCCACACGGGCGCCGAGTTTGCGGGCGGATTCCAGTCCGAAGGTGTCTTTTGAGATGTCATCGTCCCAGTTGTTCCAGAGCGTTGCCCCCTGAAAGGCGGCCGGCTGGCCGCCGACAAGCCTGGCGCGATGGCACAGCATGGCCGCCTGAATCTGGGCGATGACCAATTCCTGGCCGCCGTTGCGATAGGCCCCGACCGACAGCACGCCGACTGTCGTATCGGCCAGCAGCAGCCGCGGGCTTCGCACCGCCGCAAGCCGCTCCAGAAACGCCATACACAACGAACTGAGATTGCGGAAATACACCGGCGAACCGATGATCAAGCCTGCCGGTATCGGATCGGTCAGCTTCGGCAATACCAACTCTGAAAAATCATCCTTATCAAACGTCCCGTCCGCCGTCCAGCCGGCAAACTTCAGTCCGCCCAGATCAAGAAATTCGACCTTGATTCGGTCGCTGAAGGCCCGGGCGCCGTCCAGGGCGGCATGAATGCCGCCGGCGGTCGTCATCCCTTTGCGCGGGCTGCACGCCACCCCCAGAATCTTGACCGGTTCGTTCGATTGGGCCTTGACCGTCGAGGTCAAACCCGCCGCCATTGCCCCGGCGGCCAGTGTCGTGTTGACAAATGTCCTGCGATCCATACATAACCTCCCGTCTAAACAAGGATTTGTTGTCGTATCAAATACTTCCACGCAGACCACATGCAATCGCAACTGGGCACGACTTACACCACTTTAAGCGCCGCCTCGGCTACACGGATACCGAGTTTGTTGGCAGTATCGATGCCAAAGGTGTCTTTCGTAATGTCATCGTTCCAATTGTTCCAGAGCGTTGCTCCCTGATGGGCACTGGGTTTACCGCCGACGGCCATCACCTCAAAACACTGCATCGCCGTCTGAATCTGCTCGATGACCAGTTCCTGTCCGCCGTTGCGGAACGACCCGACGCCGACCGCGCCCAAGGGCTTGTTTTCCAGCCGCATAGTCGGCGTACGCAGCACATACAGCCGTTCCATAAACGCCTTGCACAACGCACTGATGCTGCGGAAATAGCACGGCGAGCCGATAATCAGCCCGCCCAGATTCGGGGCCTCAAAATAAGGTATGATCAAGTCGAAATCGTCGCGAATCTCGGCCGGGGCGTCCGGCTTGGCGCCGCCCTGCCAGCCGCCGATAGTCAATCCGCCCAAATCAATAAACCGCGTTTCAATCCGCGGATGGGTCGTCTCAGCCGCTTTCAGCGCCGTCTGAACCGACACCGAAGTGGTTTTTCCCTTGCGCGGACTGCACGCCACGCCGATGATGAGAATCTTATCCTCCGGCCTGATCGTTTCGGCTTGCATTGCGGAAGTACCGACCAGACCGGTCGCCGCAGCCAGACCGGCCGCATTCATAAATGCACGTCTGTTGACTTGTTGTGACATAAGACTTTTCCTCAGTTTTGAATTATCCAGTTCTTACTGTGTTCAGGCAATATAGAGCATATACAAGCCGCCGAGCAGCACGAGCAGGCCGCAGAGTCGTTTCACCACCACCGCCCCTTTGGAGGATTCATTCCAGTTCAGATAACGCTGAATCACTTCTGTAAACGTGCCGGCAAAGACGATAACCGAACAATGCCCGATGCCGTACACCGCCAGCAGCAGCACGCCGTACCCTATATCCGTCGAGGCCAGCCGAAACGTAATCGCAAGCATCGGCGCCATATACGCGAAGGTGCACGGTCCCAGCGCCACGCCGAAGACCAGCCCCAGCAGCAGCGCCGCGAGGATGCCTTTTCGCCGCACGCCTTGGGGACCGGCTGCTGAAAACGGCATCGGGATCACATCCAGCAGATACAACCCCACCAGAAAAAAAATCGCTGCGACCAGATAATTGCTCCACGCACCGAGACTGCCCAGCATCCGACCGGCCACGGCGGTGACCACGCCGATCAGTGCGATTGTGATTAGGATGCCGACCGAAAACGCCGTTGAAACCGCAAACGCCCGCCGTGTCGTCATGCGCCCCTGTCCTTCGATAAATCCGACAATCAGCGGAATACTGGCCAGATGGCAAGGGCTGAGCACGATACTCAACACGCCCCAGATAAACGACGCGGCCAACGCAGCAAACCATGCCCCTTCGACCGCGCGCGTCAATTGTGTAAACAGTTCCTGCATCGTATTGCCTTTGGGTTTAACCGATCATGGCTGAACAAAATCGAATCCCAGTTGGGCCCATTTGGCTAAAATATCCTCTTTCGGAAAGAAGCCTTCGTGGCGAAACAGCTCGCTGCCGTCGGCGTCAAGAAACACCTGCGTCGGGATCACACGAACCTTGAACTGTTCGGCCTTGGCCGGTTCTTGGTGGACATCCACGAACTGCACCTCCAGCCTGCCGTCGTACTCGGACGTCAGCTCTTCAAGAATCGGCTTCATCATCTGGCAGGGGATGCACGTCGTTGATCCCAACTCCACCAGCCGCGGCAGACCCGACGGCGAGGGAGCAATCTGTACCGGTTCATCATATTCATCGTGCAGACCGGCGCCGCCGGGCGGATGGGTCGCCGGCGGGCAGCACGTAGAGGTTCCGCCGTTTTTCAGTACGACGACCGTCCCGATAGCCGCCATCAACCCGCCGACAATTGCCATTTTTACAATCGTACTCATGGTCTGTCCCTTTCTGACTTCTGTCCTCTGTCTTCTGTCTTCTGGCCTCTGACCTCTGACCTTTGACTTCTGACTTCTGTCATGTTAGCATTGCCTGAATCTCATCCGGCGAGGCGACCTTGCCGACGATTTTAACCTGGCCGTCAATCGCCAGAGCCGGGGTCATCATCACGCCCATTGCCATAATGTCGTTGATCTGTGTTACCTTTTCAATCTCGGCGGCCACACCGGCGGCTTTGACGGCCGCTTCGGCATTCTCGGCCAGCTTTTTACACTTCGGACACCCCGTTCCCAATATCTGTATCTTTTTCATTCGTCTGTCTCCTGATCAAATAGCCTCGGCTGCGGCCGAATCCATAATTTTTCCTTTTACATTTTACCCTTGAGCTTATTTTTGGAATCGCTCGTCGGCGATTATCCGTGCGTCTTTGACGTGGTCCATCCAGCCGCTGCGCGACACATCAAAATGGTCAAACATTGGACTGTACGGCTTGATGTCCAGCAGCGGCGTTCCGTCCAGCATATCCGCATCGCGTATGTATAGTGTGTTGCCCTCGATGCCCTCGAGTTTGACCGATGACAGACCGATCGGATTCGGTCGGGCCGGCGCTCGCGTGGCAAAAACACCGCGCTGCTGTGTATCCATGTAGGGTTTGACCAGCGGCTTCCAGTCCGCTGAGCGATCAAACCAGTAAATCAGCCAGATGCGATCAAAGCCTTCCAGATCTTTCAGTCCCGCAGCATACGGCTCAAAGACTTCGACCACGCCTTCAATGCCTTTGGCAAAGGCCGATTGAATCGGCGTGCCGTCAGCTTGCTTATGCGGCGTACGGATGACGCCGATCCGATGTACTGTAAATTGTGTCATTGCAACAAACCTACGTTATGTTTTCTGTAAAACCTGCGGTTCTTATAGCGCCCCGTAAATCAATCCGCTGATCGTCGCCATCACGACGACCAGCGCCACAAAGACGATTGTTTTCTGTGTGCCCATCACCGAGCGGAGGACCAGCATATTCGGCAAACTCAACGCCGGCCCGGACAGCAGCAGCGCCAGCGCCGGGCCTTTGCCCATGCCGGCGCCGAGCAGACCCTGCAAAATCGGCACTTCCGTCAATGTCGCAAAATACATAAACGCCCCGGCAAACGAGGCGAACAAGTTTGCCCACAGGCTGTTGCCGCCGACGGCCTTTTCGACCCATTGGGCCGGGATAATGCCCTCATAGCCCGGGCGACCCAGCAGGAATCCGGCCGCCAGTACGCCGATCAGCAGCAGCGGCAAAATCTGCCACGCAAACCCCCACGACGCCCCGACCCATTCGGCTATCTCACCGCGACTGAACCACATCAGCAGCATCCCGCCGAACAGCACCAGCAGTGCTGCCGTAATACCCCAGCGGGCGCGAAAAATGGCCTCATACACGATATTCTTGTCAACGGGTTCGACTGCCTGAAGCTGCTCGGCGGGGATTTCATGTTCGGTCCCGGCGCGATCGACCACGCGGACGTAATCGTCGCCCTCCTGAACCACCATCCCTTCAATCGTATAAGTGCTCAGGCCGCCCGGACAGCACAGAAAGACCGCCCGTACGTCGCCGCTCCGCGCCCAGTTGGCCACGACCAGAATACCTACCATTGACGCGAAAAACGCCGCATTTTTCCACAACGGCCGGGCCACTTGGGGTTCAGGCATCGCCATTTGTCCGCTGCTTTTTTCCAGTTCCTCTTTGCGATAGATCAGATGCATCAGCAGCCCGATGACCACGCTGAACACAATCGCTCCGACCGCTCGGGCAATGCCCAGCTCCAGGCCGAGGATCCGCGCGGTCATAATAATCGCCAGCACATTGATTGCAGGGCCGGAATACAAAAACGCCGTGGCCGGCCCCAGTCCGGCCCCCATCTTATAAATTCCCGCAAACAGCGGCAGCACCGTACACGAACAGACCGCCAGGATCGTCCCGGATACACTGGCCACGCCGTAGGCCAGTACTTTGTTGGCCTTGGCGCCGAGGTATTTCATCACCGATGCCTGACTGACAAACACGCCGATTGCACCGGCAATGAAAAACGCCGGGATCAGACACAGCAGCACATGCTCGCGGGCGTACCACTTGACCAGATGCAGCGATTCGAGAACGGCGTTTACAAATCGTGAATGATGGACCGGCAGATAAAAACACGCCAGAAACACGACCACTACCGCGGCTAATTTCTTGAATTCGTTCTTCCAGTCCATTGCATCAGTTCTCGTTGATGAATAATTGCATTCAGTCGGGACGACTTTACGCGAGCCTGCTCAGCAAGGCCGTCTGGCTTTTCATTCGTTCTTTCAAGACCTCTTCCACACAACCCAGAAATTCCACAATGCACGGAGTCTTGAGCGAATAGATGACCTTTAGCCCTTCTTTTCGGCATTCGAGAATCCCGGCCCGCAGCATCACCGCCAGATGGCGCGAGACATTGGATCGCTGCGCCCCGACATACGTTACAATATCACAAACACACTGTTCGCCTTCGGCCAGAAACTCGATAACCGCCAAACGGATCGGATGGGCCGCGGCCTGAATCACCTCGGCCTTTAGTTCGTAAAATTTCAGTTTTTCTTTGTCCATATATCAATCTTTTCGGCTGTATCACTCTGTTACAATAACACATAATACTCACATTATATGTTTTCATTCTATCAAATCAACCTGTTTTTAGGAATATTTCATTTTATCCCGGGCGTTTCGGTATTGACAAATCTTTTCTGGCTGTTATAATGTGAACATCCATTCACATTGTGAGTTTATTGTGGCTATTGAAAAACTTAAAACTCGGATTCGTCGAGAACAGATCGCCCAAGCGGCTCTGGACATCGTGTCAGCCGGCGGGCTTCAGCAGCTCAGTGTTGCCGCGGTGGCACGACGTGTGGGGCTGGTTCCCTCGGCCCTGTACCGTCATTTCAGGAATAAAGACGAGATCTTAAACCTGACGGTTGAGCTGATACACAGCAAACTGCTCGACAATGTCGCGGCTGTCCGTGAGCAGACACAGGCCCCGCTTGAGCGATTGCATCAGTTGTTTTGTCGGCATATTCACCTGATTCAGGAAAACCGCGGGATTCCCGTCGTTATCTTTTCCCGGGATTTTCACGCCGACCATCCGGAGCGCAAAGGTCGCATTTTGGGGGTCATCCGTTCTTATCTGGATGAAGTGACATGTCTGCTGGGTCAGGCTCAATCCGCCGGCCAGATTGCCGAAACGGTGGATGTTGGCGCGGCGGCGGTGCTGTTTTTGGGACTGATTCAGCCGTCTATGATTTTATGGCATCTCAGCGACGGCGATTTCGATGTGACGCGGCAGGCCCAAAAGGTCTGGCCGTTGTTTCTCAAGGCGCTTCAGTAGAACCGGAGAGCACCAGCGTTCAATAAAGGACATTCTATGAAAATTCGATTGAAACGCACACGATACATCCTGTTGGCCGTTATCGTCGTCATCGGGATTGGTTTTGGCGCCAGGATGCTGATTCAACAAAAAAAGACGGCGTTGGCCGCTGCGCCTCGGTTTCAGATCAGGCCGCTTGCGGTGCAGACCGCCCGCTCTTACAGGGGAACATGGGAGCATGTCAGAGATTACCTGGCCCTTGCCGAGCCGGTGCAGACCGCGACACTGTCTGCCCGCCTGACCACAACGGTTCAATCCCTTTTGGTCAAAGAAGGCGACCGGGCTGAGGCCGGTCAATTGCTGATGACGCTGGATGATCGGGAGATCAAAGAGACCATGGCCTCCGTTCAGGCCCAGATCGACCAGGTACGGGCCGAACAGGCGGCCAATGACGCTACGGTTCAATCGCTGGCCGGCTCACTGGATTACTGGACGCGGGAAGCCGACCGAATCGCACACCTGCAGGCCGGCGGAGCCGCAACGGTCTCAGAGGCGGAAGCGGCTCGGGAGCGGGTCAATGAAATCACCGGTCGGCTGGAATCAACTCGCCAAAAGTCCCGCGCCCTGGAGTATCAGGCCGCCTCGCTGAAACGGCGGCTGGCGGAGATACAAACGCGGCTCAGTTATTGTTCCATCGTCAGTCCCTTTGACGGGGTGGTGTCTGAGCGCCATGTCGATCCGGGTGATCTGGCGGCTCCCGGAAAAGCGCTGCTGACCGTCGAAGATCACCGTCGTCTCAAGCTGGCGTTTGATATTCCGCAACAGGATGTACCACAGGTGCGAACGGGAATGTCCGTCAGCTATACGACGCCGGGAGGGACTGTTCGTCAGGCGTCCGTTCATACGCTTTATCCTTCGTTGAATCACGCTCGGATGCTGCGGGCCGAAGCCGTTTTGACCGGCGAGTCGGCTGAAGAGCTGGTCGGCAGAGCTTACATTCCGCTTTCGTTGGTGCTAAAACGAAAAGAAAGTGTCACCTTCGTTCCCGCTGCCGCTGTTACCGAATCCCCCAAAGGGCAATCGCATGTCTTTGTCGTCAGGGACGGTCGGCTTGACGCCATACCGGTACGTCTAATCGGACAGCAGAACGATCAGGCCGCGGTGGAAGGCATCGAGCCGGGGCAGCAGGTGGTTATCAGCACATTTCTGGGGTGGTCGGTACTCAATTCGGGACTGCCGGTGGAGGTGCGGCAATGAATCTGACCGGTTTTTCGCTTCGCAATCCGTATGCGGTCGTTGCCGCGGTGATGGTTGTCGCGGCGCTGGGCATTTTGTCGCTGCTTCGCACGCCGACGGATTTGTTTCCGAACACGGTTCCGCCTCAGGTGGCCGTGATTACCGTGCGTCCCGGCGCGGCCGCCGGCGACGTGGCCGACAAGATCACCCGTGTGTTGGAAAAAGAGCTGAATACGTTGGACGGTCTTGTCAAGGTGGCCAGCACGACGCGCGACGAAGTGTCGAGCATCAACGTGGAGTTCGATTATGACACCACCATCGGACAGGCGGTTCTGGATGTTCAGAATGCCATCGGTCGGGTGCGGGCGGATTTGCCGGCGGATATTCTTGAGCCGCGCATTTTCAAGATCACCGACGCCACACGGCCGCTGGCGACGCTGGCGCTGTCGCCCCGTGCGGGCAGTCCACAAACCTTGTCGCAGATTCGTCTGCTGGCTGAAAACCAGATCAAAGACCAGATTCTTGCATTGCCCGGAATTGCCGACGTGGATGTCTTCGGCGGCCATCAGCCCGAAGTACAGGTACGCATCAGCCGGGATCGTTTGGCCGTCCATGGTCTGACGCTCCCTGAAGTCGTTTCGGCGCTGGCCGCCCAAAATGTCGCCGCCCCGGCAGGGACGATGTATTCCGAACGCGAGGAGCATCTTGTTAAAATCGTCGGCGAATTTGAGTCGCTCGAGCAGATTCGCAATTTGCCGCTGCGATTGACCGGCCAGGGATTGCTGCGTGTTCGCGATGTGGCTGATGTCAGCCTTTCGGTTCAGCAGCCGCGCAGTGTCTATCACGGCAACGGCAAACCGGCCATTGCGGTCAACATTCTGCGGCCCGACGACAGTCCGACTGTGGATGCCATCCGTACCTTCAAGGCATTTTTGCCCAAACTGGAGGCGCGCTATCCTGACATTGTTTTTGAGATTACCGACGACCAGCAGCCCTTGATCGATGTTAACGTGCGCGGCATGCAGCAAAGTCTGGGCCAGGCGGTCATCATCACGGTTATCGTGATATTTGTTTTCCTGGCCGATGTGCGGGCGGCGGCGGTCGTGGCGGTCAGTATTCCGCTGAGCTTTCTGGGCAGTCTGATGGTGTTGAGCCTGTCGCCGTTTACGCTCAATATGGTCACGCTGTCAGGCTTAATTATCGCGGTCGGCATGGTGGTCGATGCCTCGGTGGTGGTGCTGGAAAATATCTATCGGCATTGGCAGCAGATGGACAAACCCGACGCCGCCGAAGCGGCGCGCGTGGGAACCAACCAGGTGGCACTGGAAATTACCGCCGGCATGCTGACCACCGTGGTGGTCCTGGTTCCGGTGGCGTTTACCGGCGGCTATACCCAGCAGGTGATGCGGCCTTTGAATCTGATGATTGTGACGACATTGGCCGCCTCCCTGCTCAGCGCGCTGACGGTGGTGCCGCTGGTGGCGTCCTGGCTGCTCAAGCGGCGAAAAACAAAGAAAAACGTATTGGAACGCTTCTTCGGCAATATGGATCGCGGGGTCGGCGTCCTTGCAACGGTCTATGTCGGCGCATTGCGGTGGGCGCTGCGGTACAAAACAGTCACGCTGCTTGGGGCGGCGGTGTTGTTTGTCGCCACGGTACGCATCGTCGTCCCATTGATCGGCGGCGAGTTGATGCCGCCGATGGATACCGGTATCAGCATGATTGAGTTTGAGACGCCAACGGAGTACTCGCCGGCCCAGGTCGAAGATGTGCTGTCGCAGGCGGAATCAATCATTCTCGCTACACCGGGCGTTCAAATGGTCTCCTCGGTCGTCGGCTCGGAGGCCGGACAAATCAGTTTCGGCGGCGGCGGAGCAACCGCCCAGACAGCGAAAATCACCGTTCATCTGGTGGACCGAACGCAGCGCAGCGAAACCATCTGGCAGATTCAGGACGCCTGGCGAGAACAATTGACAGCGCTGTCCGGCGTCCGTTCCAGCCGCATCAACGAATACGGGGCCACGCCGATGGCCACGACCAAAGCGCCGCTGAATATTATTGTCAGCGGGCCGGATTCAACGATTGTCTCGTCATTGGCCGATGAGTGCCTTGAAGCGCTGGACGGTTTGCCGGGTCTGATGGATGTAAGACGAAGCTGGTATTTCGACAAGGTCGAGTATATTGTCCGTGTCGATCCGGCCCTTGCCCGTCTTTATCAAACCACGCCGTCCCAAATGGCCGAGGAACTCAAGATCGCCGTTAAAGGTGTGCCCGCTTCCATGATGCGGCTGAAAGGTATGCTCGACATTCCCATTTACGTGCAATATGCACCATCCGAGATACAATACCCCGATCAACTGGAGCAGATCTATGTCAGCACGTCTTCAGGTCCTTTGCCGCTGCGAGCGATGGCGCAGGTTCAGACCCAGCGCGACCAGCCGTTTGTCACACGCGAACATCTGCGCAATACACTGGACATTACCGCTGTCAATCGGGTTTATACGATCAAGCAAGTCGCCGCCATGGTCCGGCAGCGTCTGTTGGAAATCGAATCGCCGGAGGGGTATCATATCGAGGTGGCCGGTACCGTCGCGGATATGGCGCGTGCCCAGAAGAGTATGGTTCAGGCATTGGCGGTGGGTTTGGTGCTGTTGTATATTTTGCTGATGGCGACGTTCAAATCGCTGCGTCATCCGATTACGATTTTGGCGGCCATTCCGCTGGCCGCTGCCGGGGCGCTGTGGGGACTGCTGTTGTTTGACAAACCGATGTGTCAACCGGCCATGATGGGGCTGATTCTGCTGGGCGGCACGGTGGTCAACAACAGCATTCTGATGCTGGGGTTTATCCTCAAAGCACAACAGGAAGGGATGGCACGGGATGAGGCCATTGTCCAATCCGTTCGGCTTCGCATTCGCCCGATTCTGATGACGACGGTTTCGACGGTGTTGGGCCTGACGCCGCTGGTGCTGGAATTGGCCGTCGGATTGGAGCGGATGAGTCCGCTGGGCATTGCCGCGGCCAGTGGTCTGCTGGCGGGGACGTTTTTGACAATGGTGATTATCCCGGTGGTCTATGCATCGATGGACTCGGCGGCGGCGTGCCTGAAACGCCGCGTCCGGCCGGCGGCTGCGGCGACAGATGACTAACGTCAATTGATGATTCGAGGTGATATGATGAATATTCAACGCGGTATCCATCTGCTGATTAGGTTAACCGTGGGCTTTGTGTATTTTGCCGGCTGTGCTGAACTGCCGTATGAACGCACGCCGTCCATCAACCGCTATCTGCCGCCGTCCATTTCACAGCCGTCAGATGCTGCGGGGGTACCCACCAAGGAAACAGACCTCATTCCGGAGGATCAAGATTTGACGCTTGAGGCGTGTGTGCGCATTGCACTGGCACAAAACCCTTTGCTCCAGGCGTCGCGTGAAGGTCTGGCCGCCGCACACCATGCCGCCAAACAGGCAGAGGCGGGCTATTACCCTCACGTGAATCTGACCGCCGACTATCGACGGTTTCAGACGCATGCCTTTTTGCCCGGCGGACTGGGCGGTGCGATGGGGCCGCAAACCAGCGTCGTCGGCCCGACGGACGATTACAGCGGCGGGGTGGCTGCGCAGTGGCTGCTGCTTGACAGCGGCCGACGACGGGCGCACCTGACCGCGGCCCGAGCCAAAGCCGGCGCCTCGGAATACGAAGCTGAAATAGTGCGGCAGGATATTGCGTTGATGGTTCAGCAGGCCTACTATGGTTTGTTGTCGGCTTATGAGGCGTTCAAGGTTGCCGAAGAAAACGCAGCGCGGGCAGAGGACCACCTGCGTCTGGCCGAGCAGCGCAGACAGGTCGGCGTCGCGGTCGAGGCCGATGTGCTGCGGATGCGGGTGGAAACGGCCGACCGGAGGCTGGCTGTCGTTCGAGCGGAAAACCGAGTGCGTATCAGCCGGGGCAATCTCAATACCGCGATGGGACTGCCGGTCGAGTTGCCGATAGAGATTGACGATACGCTGCCGTCGGTTATCGCGCCGAACACGGTCAATCTGGACGCTTCATTCGAATCGGCCATACAGCAGCGGCCTGAGCTGAAAGCCGCCCTTCAGCGTATCGTCGGCGCTCAAAGCGAGGTGGCGGCCGCCCAAAGCGATTTTGGCCCGGTACTGCGAGCCATGGGGCGGTACGGGCGGCGCGACTCGGAGTTCTGGCCCGGCGATGAGGATTGGTCTGTAGGCGTTGGTCTTGAGCTGCCGCTGTTTACCGGATTTGAACGAAGCCGTCGATTGGATCGAACACGCCGCGAACTGTCGAGAAAGGAAGCTCAGATCCGACAGCTTATCCTGACCGTGCGGCAAGAGGTCTGGACAAGTCATTCGCGTCTGACAGAGGCATGTGAGGCGCTGCATGCCGCCGATATCCTGGTCAAAGACGCACGGGAAAGCATGCGTTTGACGCGCCAGCGCTACGAAGTCGGCAAAAGTACTGTCACGGACCTGCTGGATGCCCAGGCCGCCTTGTCCCAAGCCGAAAGCGTTCTGGTCGAAACGCAGTGGAACTATCATATCGCCAAAGCGGCCTTTGAACGCGCGACCGGCTCAATATAACTGAACACACAAGAAAAGTTCGACGCAACAGAGGATTGATGCTTTCCCTCACGCCGTTCAAGATGAGACGACCCAGCCATAATGGCGGTCTCTCAGGGGCAGCGCGGAATGACGATTGCCCAGGACTGGAGTCGAACCAGCACGGGGTATTAACCCCATCAGGCCCTCAACCTGACGCGTCTGCCTATTCCGCCACCTGGGCAATGAGCGTATTACTATACCGAATTCGTTTTGAATAGCAAGAGGTATTTTGCATAATCGCGATTGTGTTTGACGTCGGCGGCGGTGTGTGTTAGACTTTTTGTTCCACTTTACGACAAATGAACTCTTTTTTAAGTCAGGCTATGAAACAGACAAGACTGCATCAACGTCATACGGCATTGGGGGCGCGGATGGCGGATTTCGCGGGCTGGGAGATGCCGATTCAGTACGCCGGGGGCATTGTGGCCGAGCACTTGGCCACCCGAAAGAACGCCGGGCTTTTTGACGTCTCGCATATGGGGCGGTTTCGTATCCGGGGCGAAAAGGCGGTTGATTTTCTCCAGCGGTTTTTGACCAACAATGTTCTAAACCTGTCGCCGGGCAACAGCCAGTACACGATTATGGCCAACCCGGAAGGCGGGGTCATCGACGATGCCTATCTGTATCAGCTTGACAGGGGGGATTATCTGCTGGTGGTCAACGCCTCGAACGCCCAAACGGATTATGAGTATCTCCGTTCGCACGTCTCGACGTTTGACGGGGTTACCCTGACGGATATCAGCGAGTCGCTTGCGATGATCGCCCTGCAGGGGCCTCAGAGCGAGACGATCTTGCGCACGCTGCTTGAGGGCGGCGTCCTGCCGCCGAAGCGGCGCAATGCATTAAGTCAGGTCACCCTTTGCGGTGTTCAGGCAACGGTCGCCCGCACCGGCTATACGGGCGAACCGATCTGTTTTGAGGTGTTTATTGCCGCCGAGGCGGTTGGATCGCTGTGGGATGCGCTGCTGGATGGCGGGGCCGAGCCGGTCGGGCTGGGAGCGCGGGACACGCTGCGGCTGGAAGCGGGACTGCCGCTGTACGGCCATGAGTTCGGCGTCGGGCCGGACGGGGCGGAAATCGGCGCGCTGGCTTGTCCGATCGCGCGGTATGCGGTCAGTTTTGACCAAAGCAAGGGCGAGTATGTCGGCAAAGCAGCCCTGCTGCGTCAGGCCGAGGCACGGAAACGATACGCCGCGGGTGATTTTTCACAGACAAGCGATCTGCCGCGGGTGATTCGGTCGTTTCGACTGACAGACAGCGGTGTTGCACGCGCTGAGACGGTGGTGTATGATAGGGACAAACCGGTCGGTTTTGTAACCAGCGGGACGGTAGCGCCCTATTGGGGTACACGCAAAGACGGCGACACCTGGCGGCTGACCGATCAGACGGGCCGACGCGCAATCGGGCTGGCACTGGTCGCGCCGGAGGTGGCCCCCGATGCGGTACTGGAGGCCGACGTGCGGCAGCGGCGGCTGAAAATGCGGCTTGTTCGGCGAAATCTGGACAATCGCAGCGGCGATATTGCCCTGGCTGAGATTGAATAAAACAAGACAGACGTCAGAACCGAAAGCCGGAACTTGAAGTATAAAGCGGCATAGCGGCAAGACAGGACGATTTATTATAAGGAATTCTACAGATGATGATTGATCCGGACGCAAGATATTTGAAATCACACGAATGGGCGAAAAAAGACGGCGATCGGATTGCCGTCGGCCTGACGGCGTACGCCATTGAACAACTGGGCGATATCGTGTATCTGGAACTGCCCGAAGTCGGGCGAACGCTCAAACAGGGTGAGATGTTCGGCGTGGTCGAATCGGTCAAGTCGGCCTCGGATATGTATGCGCCCGTCGGCGGCAAGGTCGTTGAGGTGAATACCTCGGCGTGCGACAATCCCGACGGTCTCAAGCAGGACGCTTACGGCGCCGGCTGGCTGATAAAGGTCGAGCCGACCGACCCGGCCGAGCTGGACGGGCTGATGGATGCTGCCGCCTATCGAACATTCCTTGAGACGGAAGCGTAAGGATGGCCAAACCGCAGGCTATTTTGGGCATTTCGGGGCTGTATCACGACAGCGCCGCAGCGCTGCTTTGCGATGGACAGATTGTCGCAGCCGCACAGGAAGAGCGGTTTACGCGAAAGAAACACGATTTTCGAATGCCGGTCAACGCCATTGCGTATTGTCTGCGCGAGGCGAATTTGACTGTCCAGCAGTTGGATTATGTGGTGTTTTATGAAAAGCCGCTGCTGAAATTTGACCGGCTGCTGGAGACGTGGTTTGCCTATGCGCCGCACGGGTTTCGGCAGTTTCTGATGGGCATTCCGCAGTGGCTTAACGAAAAGCTGCACATTCCGCGCGAGATTGACAAGGCGCTGGGCACGCCGTTTCAGGGCAAGTACATCTTTACCGAGCACCACGAGTCGCACGCGGCCAGTGCGTTTTTCCCCAGCCCTTACGAGGAGGCGGCCATCGTCACGATGGACGGCGTGGGCGAATGGACAACCGCCAGCATCGGCGTTGGACGCGGCAATCGAATCGAGCTGAAATATGAGCTTCGGTTTCCGCATTCGCTGGGGCTGCTGTACTCGGCGTTTACGTATTTTACGGGGTTTAAGGTCAACTCCGGCGAATACAAGCTGATGGGCCTGGCGCCGTACGGCAAGCCGGTTTATCGCGACCTGATTCTTGAGCATCTGCTCGATCTGAAAGAAGACGGTTCCTTTCGTCTGAATATGGAATATTTTACCTATTGCTATACCGATGTGATGGTGGGCGAGAAGTTCGCCGCGCTGTTCGACGGTCCCCGACGGCGGCCCGAATCGCCGGTAACGCAGCGGGAAATGGATATCGCCGCATCGATCCAGAGCGTAACCGAAGAGATTATGTTGCGGATGGTGCGGTTTGCGCATCAGCAAACGGGAATGCGAAACCTTGTCCTGGCCGGGGGGGTGGCGCTCAATTGTGTGGGCAACGGGCGGATCCTGCGCGAGGGGCCGTTTGACAATCTCTGGATTCAGCCGGCCGCCGGTGATGCGGGCGGCGCACTGGGAGCGGCATTGTTTGTGCATTATCAACTGCTCGGCCATGAACGCACGGCGGACAACCGCCGCGACCTGCAGGCCGGTTCGCTGCTGGGGCCGCGCTTTGCCGCGGCGGATATTCGCGGCTTCCTCGACGCGGTCGGTGCGGTCTATTCGTATTATGACGATGAAGATGTGCTGCTTGAAACGCTGGCCGGCGATATTGAGGGCGGCAAGGTCATCGGCTGGTTTCAGGGACGAATGGAGTTCGGGCCGCGGGCGCTGGGATCGCGCAGCATTATCGGCGACGCCCGTGATGAACAGATGCAGTCGCGGATGAATCTGAAAATCAAGTTTCGCGAATCGTTCCGACCGTTTGCCCCCAGCGTCCTGCGCGAACGGGCGGCCGATTATTTTGAGCTGGATGCGCGCCGGGAAAGCCCGTATATGCTGCTGGTCGCGCCGGTGCAGGAAAGCAAACGCATCGCCTGCAACGGACAGGAAGAGGGGTTAAGCGGGATCGAGCTGCTCAAGGTCAAACGCAGTCGGATTCCCGGCGTTACCCACGTGGATTACTCGGCGCGGATTCAAACGGTCGATGCCGAACGGCACGGGCGGTATTATCGTCTGCTGGAGCGATTCAAACAAAAAACCGACTGTCCGCTGGTCATTAACACGAGTTTTAATATCCGCGGCGAGCCGATTGTCTGTACGCCGGAAGATGCGTATCGGTGCTTTTTAGCGACGCATATGGATGTGTTGGTGCTGGAAAATTTTGTGCTGTATAAGGATCGCCAGTCCGAAATCAGCCGACAAGAGGTCGAGTCCTATATGGCTCAATTTGAACTGGATTAGGGAGTGTGTATGGCGCTGGTGTCATTAAACTTAAAACCGAATGAAAAACAACTGCGCGATTTCGGCGACATCGCCCTGTGTATGTGCAATATCGTCGGGCTGCTGCTGATGTGGCTGGCGGGTCTGCCGGTCCGGGTGTTTATCATCATTTGCTTCGTCGGCGTGGCAATTTATCTGCTCAGCCGTATCTCGGTTACGCTGGTGCGGCCGATCTATTGCGGGCTGATGGTGGTGACGTTCCCCATCGGCTGGGTCATTAGTCATACGGTGATGGCGCTGTTTTATTATGTCATCATCGGCGCCGTCGGGCTGGTGTTCAAACTGCTCAAGCGCGATCCGCTGCATCGGGCCTATGACCTCAACGCCGAGAGCTACTGGCTGCCGTACAAACACAAACGCACGGCCAAAGATTATTTCCATCAATTTTAATTTCGGATTGTTTCAGGGTCTCACTTATGGCTGACGATAAAACCAACGAATTTGAACAATTGTCCCAGCAGAAGCGCACCACCTTGATGGGAGAGTTTATAGAATTTCTCAAGCACAATAAAAAATGGTGGCTGCTGCCGATTATCCTTATTCTGCTGGCGATGGGGCTGCTGGTCTTTTTGAGCAGCTCGGCGATTGCTCTGTTTATCTATCCGCTGTTTTGAATCGCTGTGGAAAATGAATAAAGAGAAGATAATTCGGATTGCCGTTACCGGCATCATTGTTATGGTGCTGGCCCTGATGTGGGGTCTGGAAAGCGATATTGCCTACAACGTCGCGCAGCAGCGGCCGATCCTGCTGGGACGTTATACCCTCGAAAAGACCCTTGCCCTGCTGATTGCCACGCCGATTTTGCTGTGCGTCCTGATCGGGCAATGGACTGATAAGAACAAGCCCGCCGACCCCAAGGCCAAACGCCTGGCGGCGTTCAAACAAATCTCGCTGACGGTTTCGATTATTCTGGGGATTGTGGTCGCCGATGTGGCCCTGCGGCTCAGTCAGCGGCAGCACTATGTGACCGACGATGACCAGCAGCCGTCCTATCACCGGGTTCCCAACAGCGTTTACGAGGGGGTGTTTCACGACCGGCCGGAATTTGCGTTCAGTTATCCGAATCCGATTGAGGGGTATCCGCCGACGCCGTTTGTGCTGACGGTGGACGAGCGGGGGTTTCGCAATCCCGTCCGGCATGAACGGTACGATTGGATTGTGCTGGGCGATTCATTTGCCGAAGGATCAAAAGTCTCGGATGATCAGGTCTGGACGGCACGCCTGGCCGAACGGCGCGGCGTGCGGCTGTACAATCTGGGCATGTCCGGCGGCAATCCGGTTACCTATCTGGATACCCTCAAACGGTTCGGCCTTGAACTGCGGCCCAAAGCGGTGCTGTATCTGTTGTATGAGGGCAACGATCTGCGCAATTCCATCTTTCGACGGCAGCGGGTCAACGGTCGGGAACGTCTGTCAATGTGGGACGTGGCGTTTAAGGCCTCGCCGCTGCGACAAGTGCTCAAAGACTCATTGATACGAACGCTGGGGCCTGTCGGACGCAAACGCTTTTACAACGACTCGACCATCCACGCCCCGTCGCATCGGATGTATCCGGTGGCGTGGCTTCCGTTTGAGCTGCCCGAAGGCAGCGGCAACGGCTATGCGTTCGAGGTCAAGCGGCTTGAACAGCATTATGTGACCGAGGAGGGATTTCGCGGGAGTTTGGCGTGCATTGAGTCGCTGCGGCTGCTTGAAGAAACCCGGCGGATGTGCGAGGAAAACGGCGCGGTGCTGATTTTTATTTACGCACCCGACCGGCCGCATGTGCTGATCGAAGATATGCTTGAGCGGGTGGACGCCGAGCAGCTTCGCGCGTTTCTAAGTACCCGCATCAGCGATTTGCCGGAGCCGAAAGAATTCGCGGCGAAAATCAAAGAAGGGACCCAGGTCCGCCAGCGGGTATTCAGACAGTATTGCGAGGAACACGGGATTGCCTTTATCAGTCTGACCGAGGAACTGCGCCGACAAATGCGCAACGGCGTGCAAACCTATTACAGCTTTGATCAGCACTGGACGCCCGACGGCCATGAGGCGGTGGCAAACTACCTCAGCGAGACCATTGTCTTATCCGAGAATTAAACGCGACGCTGCGCGGGCGCCGATGATGGGTATGCAGATCAAATGAGATTGGAGAGTATATGATGAAACACGTCAGTTCGTTGAACAATGCACTGTTTTTTGCACTTATTATCTGTATGGGGTTAACGGCTGCGATCGTGTACGCCGCTGACTCCGAGCCGACTGAAGAGCCGGCCGAGCTGACATTGCGTGTGCCGGCGTTTACGGCTTATACGCTGCCTGACCCCGATGCGGCGCGCATCTCCCAGCGCCGCGGCGTCACCGGCTGGACGGATCCGCAAACCAGCGTCAACTGGTACGGCCTGTTCCGACACACCGGCCGGCTGTCGGTCAGCGTGGTGCTGCGGCTGGACGACGGTGCGGCGTCAAACCTGAAAATGACCCTCGGCGAACAGAGCCGCCAAACCCGCGTTATCGGCCAGGGCGACGACACACCGGTTACGGCCGATTTCGGCGTTTTTGAAATCCGGCAAACGGGATACCACCGGTTGATGCTCGAATCGCTCAATGAACCGGGCAGACCGTTTGGTGATCCGGAGGCGCTGCGGCTGGAAGGGCCGGCCCTCAACGAGGCGCATTTCAATCTCAAGCCGCGACGCAACGCCGCCTCGGTCCACCTCAGTTATCCGGTGCCCTCCGACGTCGAGATTGCGGCGTTTTATTGTGAAGTGACCGGCCTGGAAGACCCGACTGCCACATTTTATATGGCCTGCGGCTGGCATCGCGGCTACTTTGGGATGCAAGTGAACAGTTCCGTCGAACGGCGGATCATCTTCAGCGTCTGGGACAGCGGCGGCGAACCGATTGACCGCAGCAAAGTCGCCCAGGAAAACCGCGTGGTGCTGATGGACAAAGGCGACGGCGTGTATTCGGGCGACTTCGGCAACGAAGGCACCGGCGGACACAGCCACCTGAAATATATGTGGAGAACCGGCCAAAAACAGCGGTTCGTGGTCACCGCTGAACCGGTGGACGAGACATTTACCATCTTTTCAGGATACTATTTCCATCCGGATTCGCGGCGATGGATGCTGATTTCATCCTGGAAAGCGCCCAAGGAAGGCGGCTATCTGCAACGTCCGCACAGCTTCAGCGAGAATTTCTGGGGTTCCAACGGCCACCTGGTCCGCAAGGCGCTTTACGGCAATCAGTGGATTCTGACCACAGAGGGCCGGTGGCTCGAATTGACGCAGGCCTCGTTCAGCCATGACGCCACCGGCCGCAGCGATCGGCTTGACCGGTTTATGGGCCTCGAAAACGGGCAGTTCTTCCTGAGCCACGGCGGGTTTGTCGATGGCTTTACCCGCTTCGGCGAGACGTTCACACGCCCGGCCCTCGGCACGGCGCCGGATGATATTGTCCTGCCGCGGAAAAACGTCAACATTGAGGCCATTCTTGATTGATTCAGCACAGAAAAACATTAAAATAAAGACAGATTGTTTACGAATTTTGATTCCGTGAGGGTTTCATGCCGTATATCACCAACACCGATCAGCAGCGGGCCGAGATGCTCAACGAAATCGGCTTAACCGCCGAGGATTTGTTCGCCGACATTCCGAAGGAACTGCTCTGCGGCAGGCTGAATCTGCCCGACGGCCTCAGCGAACAGCAGGTTCGCACACGACTGGCGGAACTGGCGGCCAAGAATTATATTCACCTGACCTGTTTTCTGGGCGGCGGGTTTTATGACCACTTCATTCCGTCGGCGGTGTATGATCTGGCGGGACGGTCGGAGTTTTATACCGCCTATACGCCCTATCAGCCGGAGATTTCGCAGGGTACGCTTCAGGCGATCTATGAGTTTCAGTCGATGATCTGCCGACTGACGGAGATGGAAGCGTCCAATGCCTCGATGTATGACGGCGGCACGTCGATGTATGAGGCGATGATGATGGCGCTGCGGATTACGCGGCGAAACAAGGTCATCATGGACGATTCGCTGAACCCGATTTACCGGGTGATGATTCATTCCTACACGCGCAACCTGAACATCGAGTTGATCGAAACGACCAACACCGAGGGGCTGGCCAATCGGGAGGCGATTCGGGCGGCACTGGACGACAAGACCGCCGCGGTGCTGGTGCAGAACCCGAACTTTTTCGGCTGTATTGATGACTTCAGCGACCTGGCCCAGGCGGCCCACGACAAAGGCGCCCTGCTGATCGCCTCGTGTTATCCGATAGCCCTGGGGATTCTCAAAACACCCGGCGCGATGGGCGCCGACATTGTCACCGGCGAAGGGCAAAGCCTGGGGCTGCCGATGTCGTTCGGCGGGCCGTATCTGGGCTTTATGGCCACGCGAAAACAGTATGTCCGCCAACTGCCCGGCCGGATCGTGGGACAAACGACCGACAAACAGGGTCGCCGCGGATTCGTGCTGACGCTGCAAACCCGCGAGCAGCACATCCGACGCGACAAGGCAACGTCAAATATCTGCTCCAATGAAGCGCTGTGTGCACTGGTGGCGCTGATCTATGTGAGCCTGCTGGGTAAAGACGGCCTCAAACAGACCGCTCAGCTCTGCGCGGACAAGGCCAGCTATGCCTATCAGCGGCTGACGGCTATTCCCGGCGTCAGGCCGCACTTCCACGCCAAATGGTTCTTTAATGAATTTGTGCTGGATCTGCCCTGCGATGCGGCCAATGTTGCGGCCAGACTGATCGAAAAAGGCTACGCCGCCGGCTTCCCGCTGAGCCGATACTATAAGGGAATGGACAACGCCATCCTGATCGCCGTAACCGAAAAACGCACCAAACAACAAATCGGAATGCTGGCCGAGGAACTGGAAGCAATCTTGTAAATTCTGTAGGATGGGCTTTAGCCCATCGCTTTTTTAGCCACAGAGGGCACAGAGAACACAGAGAGTAAAAATGAATAAAAAATATCGTACAATTAAAGAACTTGTTTTCGATTTTGTACGGATGAGTGATGGGGCAGTGAATCCAGAGGAACTGGAACAACAGGTTTTGACTTATTTCCCTGATAGCGCATGGAATAATACGCATTGGAACTGGTATCGCTACCAGATTTGTAAGGGGAGATTTCAAGAAGAGTTCTCTGGAAATGTCAAAATCAAACTTTCAGAAAACATAGCCGATAGGTCCAATAATCAGAACTTGGTAAAAGAACGCGGTGATGAGATTCTCCGACAGACGCGCATCGCAATTACAGAAGCCGCAAATGGAAATGCGGATTTGCGTTTCAAGATAAACCGGTGGGTATATGCACGACTTATGCAAGATGAACGACAACAGAAAAAACCATTTAAGCAGGCGTTGTGGGATTCAGGCATTCGAGCCTGTCAAATATGCGGTAAACCTTTCCCTTCTTTACGCGGTGTTCATTTACATAGAATAGATGCCTCAAAAGATTATGACATTGATAATTGCCAGTTGCTGTGTAAGCTCTGTCATAAATCGTAAAAACCTCTGTGAACTCTGTGTCCTCTGTGGCAAAATAATTTGAAATAGGAAATAAAAATGAAGCTGGTTTATGAAAAAAGTGTGCCGGGCCGTCAGGGTCTGCGTGTGTCGGCCAGCGATGTGCCGACGAGCATTCATCTGCGGCAGGACTTGCTGAGGGAAAAAGACGCCGCCCTGCCGGAGTTGAGCGAGCTGGATGTGGTGCGGCATTTTACCGAGCTGTCGCGGCGGAATTTCGGCGTGGATACCAACTTTTACCCGCTCGGCTCGTGTACGATGAAGTACAACCCCAAGGTCTGTGAGCGAATCGCGTCGTATCCGGGCTTTGCCCATCTGCATCCGCTGCTGCCCCAGCTTCGCGGCGGCGGGATGCTGACCCAGGGGG
Organism: Anaerohalosphaeraceae bacterium; assembly: GCA_050309605.1. Lineage (GTDB taxonomy): Bacteria > Planctomycetota > Phycisphaerae > Sedimentisphaerales > Anaerohalosphaeraceae > T3Sed10-213. The sequence continues at coordinate 7,263 of JBNRMN010000090.1, read as the reverse complement.
CGCTGGAGGTGCTGTACGAAATGGACAGGCTGCTGCGTGAACTCTGCGGGATGAGCGCGTTTACGATGCAGCCGATGGCCGGGGCGCACGGGGAACTGACGGGTATTATGATGATGGCGGCCTACCATCGCGACCGCGGCAACAAAAAAAGCATCATTCTCGCTCCGGACAGCGCCCACGGCACGAACCCGGCCAGCGCCGCGATTGCCGGCTATACCGTCAAGACCGTACCAAGCGACGAAACCGGCGTGATGTCAATGACGGCGCTGAAGGAGATGCTCAGCGACGAGGTGGCCGGGCTGATGCTGACCAGTCCCAATACGCTGGGATTGTTCAACCCGCACGTCAAGGATATTTGCGATCTTATCCACAGCGTGGACGGCCTGGCCTACTACGACGGGGCAAACCTGAACGCCATCGTCGGCAAAGTCCGTCCGGGCGATCTGGGCTTTGACATCGTGCATCTGAACCTGCACAAGACCTTTGCCACGCCCCATGGCGGCGGTGGTCCCGGCGCCGGGCCGGTCGGCGTGGTCGAAAAGCTGGCCGATTACCTGCCTGTTTCGACCGTTGTCAAGCGTCAGGACGGCACGTTTGCCCTTGATTATGACCGCCCCAAGACCATCGGCTATATCGCCCCGTTTTACGGCAACTTTGCCGTCATTCTGCGGGCGTATGTGTATCTCCTGATGGTCGGGTGCGAGGGGCTTAAGCGCGTCGCGGAAAACGCCGTGCTCAACGCCAACTACATCAAGGAAAAGCTGCGGCCGTATTATGAGACGCCCTATCCGCAGACCTGCAAACACGAGTGCGTCCTGAGCGCGTCGCGTCAGACCCAACACGGCGTGCACGCGCTGGATCTGGCCAAGGGACTGATCGATGCGGGTTTTCATCCGCCGACGATGTATTTCCCGCTGATCGTCAAAGAGGCGCTGATGATCGAGCCGACCGAGTGCGAAAGCAAAGAGACGCTGGATGCGTTTATCGGGGCAATGATTGAGCTGGCTCGCACGGCCGAAACCAATCCGGACAGCCTGAAAAACGCACCGATTACCACGCCGGTCGGCCGCCTGGACGAAACCGCCGCGGCGCGCAATGTCAACATCGCCAGTCTGGAGTAGCGCCCCGCAACGGCAAATCACCCGCACCGCAGCGCGACGCGTCGCTTTCTCAGCGACGTGATGGAGGCTGTACCGGAATTCGCTGCGTAGGCGGCTGGTAGGTTTGTATCGGCAGCCGCATAATTTGATCCAGCAGGGCCGAGGCGGAGTTCATATTGTTTTCGAGCGTTTGGGCGGGCAGCTCCGGAGGCAGACCGCCGGGCCAGCGGCGCGCCAGCGTAATGATGCGGCGATATTCGGAAATCAAGTTGCGAAGCACGACCGCTTGTTCGGAACGCAGCACTTCGAGGCTGGCGATGGGCTGATCGCTGATAACGCGCTCGGATTCGGAGCTTTGCCGACGCGCACGCGCCGACTGTGTACTGCGGGTGCGGCTGTTTCGTGTAATGGCGGTGTCGCCGAAATCAATGCCGTAAAACTCGTCCACTCTCCTCGGAAAATCAACCCGCCTGCGGCGCGTCAGCGGCTCCACACGACTGACCTCACGGGTGACGGTCCCTGTGCGAAGCTGATCTTCCACGCGGGCGATTTGGTTTTCGAGTGTGGCCGCGTAGTCTTCAAGCCGTTCAATCGTTGCCAGCCCCTGTCCGATGGTACGCCGAGCGGCCGCAAATCGACGGACCGTGGCGTTAATGTCGGAGGACTGAATCACCCGGGCATCGGGCACGCCGCGTGCACGGGTAATATCCTCAACCGAAGAGGCCGTGTGGTCCACCAGGCCGATCCGCACCGCCTCGGCGGACGACAGCATCAGGACGCGACCGATGATTTCAGCGGGTAACGGCCCTTCTGCGGAAGACTCACGAGAAGGCGTTACAGAGACCCCTTCGGCCAGTGTGCGGACAATGGTCTGGGTCGGCTGGCGATTCTGGCGTTCGATAAATGAAGTCCTGTTGTTAATATCTTCCACTTCAACGACGGAGACCGATTTATCCACCAGTGCTCGAACAATCAGCCTCAGCGGCTCTTGATCGACCAGCGACATCGCATAACCGGCGTAGGCGGCCAGGGTATCCGAACAGTACAGATTCAGATAGGACACGAATTGTTCATTCGTGAAGGCGCCTGTCATCGGACCGACCGCGCCGATTGAGGCGCTCGGCGCGATATAGATTTCATCGCACGCCAAAGCGATCAGCGCCGCGGCCGAATAGACCCCGGCAAACTCCCCGCCGGATATAAACGCCACGGTCGGACAATGGGTCGTCTGTTCGATGGCCGAAGCAATGGTTCGGACATATTCGCCGCGGCCGCCGGGCGAGTCAATATCAATCAGAATCAACTGCGGTCCGCTGTTGGCCGCGTCAATAATGGTCTGAGCGATGCGGTCCGACACCACTTTGGAGATCAGCGCCTCGGCCTGACGGATGGGGATGTGAACAATCGTGTCCCGGCGTCCCTTGTCGTCAAGCGTGATGTCGTACTGATTTTCTTCGATGGTGATCATCTTTTTCTCTTCGCTGTGATACACCTGCAACTTGCCGCCGGCACGTCGATTGGTGCGAAAACCGTAAAAGACCTCTCCGGTGTCCCGGTGGCGAAAGGTATCGGCGGAGGCAACGGCTCCCAGACTGATGACAAACGCGGCAAAAATCACTCTAATCTTCATATTCAATCTCCCGTGTAAAATCACTTTCCGGCTCGGATTTGCAGACGCTGTACACATCTTGATAGATTTCGGTGAATCTGGACCATATACCCCAAATTTCTATATGGGACGATACACCCGTACGCCGCTTCGTATTACTACTTTGAATCCATAGTCGAGTTCGAATGCGTTTGAAAATGATTGTAACACAACAGGACGAAATGTCAAAAGAACCGGCCACGATTATATTTTCAGGAAAAATTCCATCATATCGGAGCCGTTTTCGATGACAAAGCCCGACTCCTGCCCGTGGCGTTCACAAAACGGTTTTTGAAGAACGCCTTTGACACCCGTGCCGGCCATGGCAAAGGGAACCGGTTCGGCCATATGCGAGCGGGTGTTCACCGGTGTCGGATGATCCGGCAAAACAAGAATGCGGTATGATTCATACTGCCCCAGTGCGTCATAGACCGGCCCGACGATGAATTTGTCAATCAGCTCGACGGCCTTTTTCTTCTGCTGCGGGTTGCCGCTGTGGCCGGCCTCGTCCGGCGCTTCGATATGCACGAAAACCACATCGTAGTTTTCCAGCGCCCGAATCGCGGCCTGTCCTTTGCCGGCGTAATTGGTGTCCACATAGCCCGTGGCCCCTTCGACCGGAATCAGGTCAAACCCGATCAGACGGGCCAGTCCGCGCACCAGATCGACCGCGGTGATGGCCGCACCGTGCTTGCCGTATTTTTTGCTGAACCGCTCCAGCAGCGCTTTTTGCCCCTGCCCCCAGAGCCAGATCGTGCTGACGGGATTTTCGCCCAGGTCGCGGCGAACACGGTTAATGGGATGATTTTCAAAGAGCTGTTCAGACCGGGCCATCAGGTCATTGAGAAAATCAGCGTGTTTTCCTTTGGGCCGATGTTTGGCGACTTTTTGACCGAGGATATCGTGCGGCGGCTGCGTCGTAACTTTCGAAAAATCAATCCCGCTGATGACACATAAATGGCGATAACTGACGCCGGGATAAAAGGTAACCGACTCACTTTCAAGCGCGGCCTTCAGTTCGTCGATGATCTCGCGGGCTTCTTTGGTTGAAATATGTCCGGCGCTGTGATCGGCCATCAGCCCGTCAGCGCAGGTCACCAGATTGCAGCGAAACACCCAGTCATCCGGAGCCAGGGGAATGTGCTGCGCAATCGCCTCAATCGGCGCCCGACCGGTGTAACTTTGGGCCGGGTCGTAGCCCAGCAAACTCATCAGAGCCACATCGCTGCCCGGCGTCATTCCCGGCGGAACGGTTCGCACCAGCCCTTGCCGTCCCTCGACGGCGATGCGATCCATGTTCGGCGTCTCGGCCGCTTCAAGGACGGTTTGCCCGTCAAAACAGTCCAGCGGATCGTCGGCCGCTCCGTCCGGGACGATAATGACATATTTGGCGGTCATTCCTTATCCTCCGGAATATCAACAATTCGGATACAGACGGGTGTGCCGCGCAGAATATCCAATTGCTGCAATTCTTTCAGGGCCGCGGTCATGTTCTTTTGGCGGGTCGGATGGGTCGTGATAATGACCGGCACGGTATTCTCCGGGCCGGCGCCTTCGTGCTGCATCGCCCCGCTGATGCTGATGTTATGCCTGCCGAGCACCTGGCCGTAGCGGGCAAATACGCCGGGCTGGTCTTTGGCCATAATCCGTATGTAAAATCGGCTCTGGATATCATCGATCTTTTTGAAATTGGCGGCTTTGCGTTTTTCGGTCACCATCGGCATCCGTTCAAAGAGCCGTTCACTGGTTCCAAGGGCAATCTCGATGATATCGGCTACGACGGCACTGGCGGTGGCCATCATACCGGCCCCCCGACCGTAAAACATCACATTGCCCACGGCATTGCCGAACACGCTGACCGCGTTAAACGGCCCATCGACATCGGCCAGCGGGGTATCTTCCGACAGAAACGACGGGTGCACGCGCAGCGAAATCCGACCATCGGGATCTTTTTCACCGATTGCCAGCAGTTTCAGCACATACCCCAGTTCCTGTGCATTTCGGATGTCTTCAATCTGAATATTTTGGATGCCCTCGATGCTGATATCCTTCATCTCAATACGACAGCCGAACGCCAGACCCGCCAAAATCGCCAGCTTATGGGCGGTGTCGGTGCCGTTGATGTCCAGTGTCGGGTCGGCCTCGGCAAACCCCTTTCGCTGGGCTTCATTGAGCACATCGTCAAAGGCCGCCCCGCTGCCGGTCATCTGGGTCAGGATATAATTGCTTGTGCCGTTGAAGATGCCGTATAGTGCGGTAATATCGTTGGCCGCCAGCCCGGTTCGCAGCGCCGAGACAATGGGAATGCCGCCGCAGGAACTGGCCTCAAAGGCGATACAGCGCCCCGCCTTCAGCGCCGCTCGATACAAATCGCCCCCCTGCTCAGCCAGCAGGGCTTTATTGGCGGTAACGACGTGTTTGCCGGCTGTGAGCATGTTCAGCACGATGTCTTTCGCAGCGGTCGTGCCGCCGACCAGCTCAATGGCGATGTCGATGCTTTTATCGTCCAGCAGCCGCCTCAGATCGTCGGTCAGCACCTCGTCGGGAAGCGAGACCACCCGCGGCGTCGTTATATCGTTGTCCACTACGCAGGCCAACCGGAGACGAATTCCCGTTCGCTCGGCGATTTCCTGACCGTTTTCGTGGAGGATTTTCGCCACGCCGGAGCCGACGGTACCAAACCCCACAAGACCGACTTTTACCGTTTTTGCATCCATAAAAACCTTCCCTAAACAGCAATCTCTACGGCGATTACTGTACTTGAGCCGCCAGCGGCGGTCAAGGAAAAACCCCGCCAGCCGTGTATTGGGCAATGACTCGCATCGCGGGGACAAACGCCGTATCGGTCGTGAGTCCTGTCTGTCACCCCTTGCTCTGAAAAGCGTTTGGTGTTACAACAGCAGTATCCATCCGCCATCGGCGGCAGGATGGACTGAATGGTAACCTGAACCCCAGAGGTGTCAAATGAAGACGATGCTTCAACCAGCGGCGATCATTCTTTGTGTTTGTTGTCTGTCCTGTATCGCCATTTCGGCAGAATTCCTGGTGGATGATTACGGCGCTAAACCGGACGGCCGGACGATCTGCACCGAACACATCCAGAAGACCATTGATGCCTGTGCCCAAGCCGGCGGCGGAACGGTGGTCTTCTCGCCGGGAACCTATAGGACCGGCTCGATTTTCCTGAAAGATCGCGTGGATTTGCGCGTCGATGAGGGCGTGCTGATCAAGGGCGTGCAGGACGAATCGGCCTATCCGGATGTCTATACAAGGGTTGCGGGCATTGAAACCCACTGGCCGGCGGCATTGATTAACGCGCATCATGTTTCCAACGTGAAAATCTACGGCAAAGGCACGATTGACGGCTCCGGCTCGATGTGGTGGGACAAGTACTGGACGATGCGGCGGGAATACGAACCCAAAGGGTTGCGATGGGTCGTTGATTACGATTGCAAGCGGCCGCGTCTGATTCTGATCTATGAGGCCTCCAATGTCGTTATCGAGGGACTGACGCTGCGCGAGCCGGGGTTCTGGACGCTGCATATTTGCTACAGTACGAATGTCGTGGCCGACGGGCTGACCATCCGCGCCAATCTGGATGAGAAAGTCGGCCCCAGCTCCGACGGCATCGACATCGATTCCTCCAGCAATGTGCTGATTCAAAATTGCGATATTGACTGCAATGATGACAATTTTTGTCTGAAGGCGGGGCGCGACGCCGACGGACTGCGGGTCAATCGTCCGACATACAATGTGGTCATTCGCGACTGTATCGCCCGCCGCGGCCACGGCCTGATTACTTTCGGCAGCGAAACGTCCGGCGGCATTTACAACGTTCGCGCTTATAATCTCAAGGGTTACGGCACCAGCACCGGCATTCGCTTTAAGTCCACCCAGGGCCGCGGCGGAACCGTTCGGGATGTATATATCCACGACGTGGAGATGGTCAATGTTCGCGAAGCGATCAAGCTGGATTATGACTGGTATCCGGCGTATAACACCGTGCCGGATGAGGTGCGAAAAGAAATCGAGGCCGAGGGCAAAGAGCTGCCGATGCACTGGAAAAAACTGATGACGGTAGTGCCCCAGGAGCAAGGCACGCCGTACATCTACAACATCCGCATCGCCGACATCAAGGCAACCGAATCCGAGCGGGCGATTTCCGTCAGCGGACGTGAGAATCAAAGGGCCGGCAACGTTGTGCTGCAAAACATCGACATCAGCGCACGAACCGCCGGAACCATAAAAAACGCCGAAGGCTGGACCTTCAAAAACGTCAACATCACCGCTCGCGACAATTCAACAATCAAACTGGAAAACTGCGAGCAAATGATCGGTCTGTAACCGCGTTCTGTACTCAGGAGGCAGACTCGCCGGTTACCACAATATCATCCAGACGCAGTTGCGCTCGCGGGCCGCTGTCGCCGTCGATGTGGTAGTAGCGCCACAGCAACTGCACATACGGCTGATTGATCGCTTCTGCCGGCAGCGCGATCGGACCAAAGGCGTGCGTAT
>JBNRMN010000089.1:0-104416 GCA_050309605.1 Anaerohalosphaeraceae bacterium | reverse complement strand
GCCGCCGCCCATCATGCCGCCGCCCATGCCGCCGCCCATCATCCCCATACCGCCGGTCATGCCGCCCATACCACCGGTCATGCCGCCACCCATGCCCCCCATCATACCGCCGCCCATACCGCCGCCCATGCCGCCGCCATAACTGCCAGAATAATCCTCATCAAAGTTGGCCGGGGGGTTGAGCAGATCGGAAACATCATACACCTCGGTGACATAGCGCGTCGGCAGTGATTCGCGGGTGGCAATCGTAATGACGCCGTCCTCAAGAACCCAGTCCAGATCCGCCAGAGCGGCACTGCTGACCGCTTGAAGGACGCGGTTCAGCGCCGTACGCAACACAATTGCAACCAGTCCTTCGCCGGACATATTGATCGGCGTGTCCCGCTCGATAAAAGCGTTCTGGCTCAAATCCGACCACAGCACCACAATCGTCAGCGGAGGATCGACCGAGTTCCGCAGTATATTGACGGCATCGGCAAGCGTGGTATCTTCTCTGAGCATTGTCAGATTGATTCGCTCGTCCAGTTGCTGATTGACCAGAATATCTTCCGGACTCATCGTTTCCTGAATGGCCTCTTCACGCCGTGCGGCAATGTCTTTCCAGTTTCTCGGATAATTGATTTCCTTGGAAAATGGAATCATTTTGCGATTGGCCTCAAGCAAAAGCTCGTGCTCCTCGCGTTCAATTTCCTGCTGAATACGGCGCTGTTCGCGATAGCGCGTCCAATCCTCCAGTGTCTGCTTCATAATCAGGGCCCGCTGGTGCTGCGGATCAATGGCCAAAAGCTGCTCCAATTGCCCCAGCGCTTCTTCATAACGCTGCTCGGCCTGGAATGCAAACGCACGATCCAGATAGTCTTCAATTGCCTCGGCGCGCTGGTGGTCGATGGTCTCGCGAATCTGTCGGGTCAATTGGGCCGCTTCTTCTTCGCGCTGTTGTTCCTGCTGCTGCTGCCAGGCGCGCTGCTGTTCGCCGATGGTTTGTTCCTCATTGTTGAGTTTGGCCATATACTCCGAATACAGCGTATCGCCGAGCAATAATTTATTGCGTTCCACCGTTGACACGGCACGGCGCAAAATCTGCCGGGCATCCTCAAACCGATTTTCCCGCCGCAGGGCGCTGCACCGACTCAACGCGTCATTGACGATGGCTGTCGTATAATCGATTCGAACCTCGCGATCACGGCGAATCACCTGTAAATAGGAGCTTTCCGCTTTCGTTTCGGCCTCCTCCGTCGCCACAGCGGCGGCCTCTTCCACGGCCTCGTGCACGACCGGCGCATCCTCAGGTTCAGCAGCCGGCTGAACCGTCGTTTCCGGCGTCTGGGCCGCGGCCGGCGTCTTTAACTGCTGGTCAATCGCCGCGACATAATCGCCTGCCGGACGGTCACCGCTGACGGATACTCCGGATTCGGCTACTTCTACAAAGGCGGCGCGCGCCGCGTCAAGCCGTCCGGCCCGATAATCCCGCACAGCCGCATCGTAAACCGATTGCATCTGTCCCTGACGGCCTTCGAGCCGCTCATCGAGTTCTTTCAACGAGACGGTCACCCAATTCTTTTCCTGTTCGGAAATATAAGGGCTGTCTTCAATCTGACGCAGCAGGACCGCCGCCTGAGCATACCGGCCTTGTTCTTTCAGCGCCTCGCTTTGCTGCAAAACATCGGCGATTCGTTGACGCTGACGCTCGGCCTGCTGGATTGCCTCAAGAAGCGAGCGAATGTCCTGCTGTTGCTGGTCGGTAACAAAGGGGGCGAATTCCGATGCGGCAGTCTGGTCCAGCTCTTGTTTTGCCTGCTGATAATAGCCGCGTCTGACTTGTTCACGAGCGATTTGAATAAACGAATCGATTTTTGCCCGTTTGGCGGTTTCTTCGTCCGACTGGGCAAATGACGCGACCGTCATTGCCGCCATCAGCACTGCCAGACACCACACCAAACCACACCGTACATTGAAACGATAATTGTGAGAAAATGAGGCCATTTCCACAATAATCCTCCACAAGTAAAACGTAAATTAGTCTAATAATAAGTCCACAAACAGTACACTCACCCATAAAATTTCAGTTTAGAGGCGTAAGTGTAAAGACAAAAAATAATTATTGCAAGCGAAAAAATATGGAAACTTTTTGCCTTGGGCTTGTTTTTGACCGTGAAACGCAGTATAGTTCCTCGGCGATGACAAGTTGTGGAGTATTTTTGTGGCGAAACTGGAAAAAACATATGGTCTGGCCGTTGAAACATCGGGGCGTGTCGGCTCGGTGGCCATCGGACAAGCGGATTCTGTTTTATTTGAGTCGTCTTTTTCCGGTTTTATGAAGCACAGCGCCGAACTGTTCGATACTTTGACCGAATTGATCGGCCGCGTCGGAATTCGTCCCGACCAAATCGACCCCCTTTACATTACCGTCGGACCGGGCAGTTTCACCGGCATCCGAATCGCCGTAACCCTTGCGAAAATGCTGTCCTATGCCGTCGGTTGCCGCGTCGTGGCGGTCGATACCCTCGATGCCCTGGTCGAAAATGTAACCCATACAGACCTGAAGCGAATGGCTGCTGTTCTGGATGCGAAACAAAATCGCTTTTTCGTTGCACTTTATGAAAAAACCGACACCGGCTGGGAAAAAATCCACCCCAACAGGCTTCTTTCGCCGGACGAGATACTGTCCCTGATCCATCAGGATAAGGTCCAAACCGGCCTGCTCGGTGAGGGACTGGTGTATTACGCCGATCGCTTTGCATCTGCTTTAACGACGGTGATTGATGCGTCGTATTGGTCTGTCAAAGCACGTCATGTCTATGCGGCAGGATATAAAATGGCACAAAAAGGCATGTTTTCGGATATATATACACTTTTTCCGTCTTATATTCGCCAGCCCGATGCGGTGGAAAAGTACAATCAACTCAAGGGCAAAAATAGGGACTAATGTGACATTGTTTGTCTTATTTGTGCTGGTTACCTTCTTTGCGATGCACTTTTATGTGTTTTGGCGGTTGTTTGACATGTTCGGCTGCCGGCGACGATGGGGATTTTGGAGCCTGACTATTCTCGGCGCCATTTCGCTGATCGGTTCGCGGATACTGGAATCTTATATTGACCATATCTTGATTGAAATATTTTTCGTTGCCGCGGGTTACTGGTTGGGGGTGATGTGGCTTCTTTTTTGCAGCATGTTGATCTATGAAGTCATTAAATACATCCTCCCGCATCAACCGCGTACCGGCGGCAAACTCATCATCGCCGTGGTGTGCATCGCAGCCCTTTATGCCACACTGAATGCCCGACGGGTGACCGTCAACACCATCAACCTGACCGGGCCGGAGGCGATGCGGATTGTGCAGTGGTCGGATGTTCATATCGGCTCGATGAACGCCGCTTACATCCAAAAAATCGTCGAAAAAACCAATTCGCTTGATCCTGATATGATCCTGATTACAGGCGATTTAGTGGATCATCTCAGCCGCAGCACTCAGAAGGCGATGGCCCGTTTGACCCAACTGAACGGGCCGGTTTATTTTGTTTCGGGCAACCACGAGTACTACACCGGACGAAAACAGGTTCTGGATGAGCTGGAACGGTTGGGTGTCACGCTGATGGACCATCGCGTTCGGGACCTCGGCTCCGTTCAACTGATAGGGCTGCCTGATATGACAGATCCGGCCCAGGCCGAGGGCGCTTTGCTGGCCCTGCCCTACGACCGAAATGCGTATTCGATCCTGATGTTTCATCGGCCGATGAATATCGACTTTCTGGCGCAGGCCGGTATCCATTTGACGCTGGTTGGGCATACCCATCGCGGACAGATTTTTCCGTTTAATTTGATCGTCCGGTTTTTTGAGCGCCCGCTCTACGGCCTGCATCAGCAAGGGGACAGTTTTCTCTATGTCACGTCCGGCACCGGCCTGTGGGGACCGCGAATGCGGCTGGGCACGAACAACGAAATCGTCGTGATTGATCTGAAACCGGAATAACAAGCCCTCTTTGGCGCCGATGGATGCTTACAGAACCGTATCCGCCGGCCGCGCCGCTGAAGACAAAGACAGGATAAGGCCTACGCAATCTTTTGCGTCAGCGCGTCAAGCACGTCTTTGGCGCACACGAGGCGACAGCCTGATCGGCAGCGCCATTTAAGTTCCCGATTGGCCGTCAGATACTGTTCGATTTTGCGGCAGGCCAGGATGACCGTCGCGTGGTTTTTGTTGCCCAGCACACGTCCGATTTCCGGATAGCTCATTCGCGTAAAACGCCGCGTCAGATACATCACAAACGCCCGCGCCAAACTGACGGTCCGGTCCTTTTTATCCGAATGAATATCCGCTACCGTAACCCCAAAGTAATCGGCCGCCGCCGCCGCGATGTCCGACGCATGAACGACCGGATCGGTGCGGGTAATATGTTCGTTCAAAATTTGCTGGGCCGTGGTCAATGTCATCGGGGCACGGCTCAACGCCGCATATGCACTGAGCTTGACCAGCGCCCCTTCCAGCTCACGAACGCCGGAGGTCACACTGTCGGCAACAAATTCGAGCACTTTGGGCGACAAGGTCAGCTTAAGCTGCTCGGCCCGGCGGGCACATATCTTGACCCGCATCTCAAAATCCGGCGGATCAATTCGAACGACCATGCCTGAGACAAACCGATTGACCAGTTTTTCACAAAGCTGACCGATTTCTTTGGGATGGGCATCCGAGGCCAGTATGATTTGCTTACCCGCCAGATCAATACTGTTGAACGTATGCAGAAATTCCTCCTGCATCGCGTTCTTATTGGCCAGAAAATGAATGTCGTCAATCGCAAGAATGTCCAGGTTGCGAAAACGATTGCGAAACACATCCAACTTATGCGTCTTGAGGGCAATGACATACTGATTGGCGAAATCTTCGGCCGACAGATACATCCAGCGGCAGCCGAGCTTGCGCTGAAATATCTCATTACAGATACCCTGCAGCAGGTGCGTCTTGCCGACGCCGTATCCGCCGTGAACAAACAGCGGATTAAAGGGGCTTTGGTCCTGTGAAATCACCGCCTGGGCCGCATTAAACGCCAACTGGTTTTTGCTTCCGACCACCAGCGTATCCAGCGTCAGCTTCAGCGGCAGGGCACGCCCGTCGCGTCCTCTGGCGGCCGGGACACGCCGTTGACTGGTCTTGAGCCGCTCAATACCGGTCGGTTTGGCGGTCGGGACGGGTTTGACCTGCGGCTTGGCGCAGCCGGCGTCAATCCGAAACCGCAGCGGCATTTTCCGACCGCACACTTCCAGCGCCGACTCGCTCAGCGCCTGATGAAAATGACCTTCGATCCAATTCGATACAAACGGATTGGCGGCGGTAACCTGCAACCCATCGTCATTCAGAGCGATCTGGGTCGCCCCTTCAAACCAGACCTGATATTGGCAGGCCCCGATTTTTTCAGCAATCCGTTCATGTATCGCTTTCACTTCATCCGTGAACATTGTCTGCATTGGTTTTTCCCATCCTTCCGGATCTATCACAACTGCTCTTGCACATTTCTCAAAGCTGCTTGACTGAATGGAACGATGATAGCAGTAAACCGAATGTGGATTCAACCGCCATTTTCAAGAATTCTTTTCCACACCGGTAAGATGCAAGCAGGAAGGCGACTTACGCCAAAAAAAAATTTGTTTTTCACAGTCTATTCACACCGCAATCGGCTTTTGTGGATAACCTGTTGAAGGCGGTTGCAGTCATTCGGCTGAAACGATCTGAATCATCGACCGAAAACGTCCCCAGCAGCGCCATGTATCCGCCGTCATGATCCACGGCATCGGCATTTTCAATGCTGGGAAACAGGATTTGTTCCTTAATGAGGTATAAGTCCGGATGGGCTTGCAAAAACCCCTGAATCTGGTGGGTATTTTCCTTTGGATGAATACTGCATGTTGAGTATAACAGCTTTGTGCCGGGTCTTAAGCGGGCGTGTGCGTATTCAAGCAGCTCCCGCTGTCGTCGTAACAGCGGGGCGGATAATCCCCTTGCCAGACGGTGTCGTGCTTCAACACGTCGGGCCAAAACGCCGGTGTTGGAACAGGGTACATCAAGAATAATCGCATCCAGACGATCAACCGACCGCATCGCCTGATCCACCTCGTTTTGGCAAACACGGCGAATGCACGACAGCCCCAGACGGGCTGTATTTTCGTCAAGTCGTGCAAGTCGTGCCGTGCTGGCATCGGAGGCGATGATACAGCCGGTATTGTTCATTTTCAGCGCACAGGCAATGGCTTTGCCGCCCGGCGCAGCGCACAAATCCACGAGACAATCGCCCGGCTGCGGCGCCAGAAACGTGCTAACCGTCTCAGCGGTCGGATCCTGCACATAGAAAAGCCCCTCACGAAACGCCTGAACCGCCGTCAATGGACCCCGGCCGCGTCGCAATTGAACTGCCCCGTTTACCGGCAGCAGGCGACAAGTTACGCCTTCGGCGGCGAGACGTTCGGCAAGTGTGACGCCGTCAATGCGCTGCGTATTCGGCCAGGCAACCACCGACGGATGACGATTGCACGCCCGACAGATTTGAGCCGCTGTTTCGGCGCCATACGCTGCGATCCAATCCTGCACGAGCCATCGCGGCAGCGACCAGACACGATGCAGATAATCCTCCGGAATATGCGACGGATCCGGCAGCAGCGCCGAGGACAACGCACACCCGCCGCCGTCGGCACGCGGGATAATCGCACGAACATCGACCTGCGGATCTTCAAAACTGACATCACGGTTTGCGATATGCCGCTGAATCTGCCGAAGCACCCCGTTGACAAAACCGGCGATTTTGCGTGACCCGATCTGGCGGGCCAGATTGACCGCTTCATTGACAATGGCGTAATCGGCGGTTTTCGGCGCAAAGACCAATTCATAGACGCCCATACGCAAGATACTCCGGATCGCCGGCTTGACATGGCGCGGCTGAATCTCGGCGACCTGCATCAACAGCCAATCCAGTAGCGGCATATTGCGTATGACGCCATATACCAGGTCGGTCGCCTGTCCGGTACGATGGGTCATGTCCAGCTCCGAATGCAGCAATTCGGCCGCATCACTTCGACGGGTGTTATACTGGCGCAGCACCTTCAGCGCCGCTGCGCGAGCGGACTGATGCGGCCATGGACTCATACGCCCAGACCCTGCAGCACCCGCTCAATCGGCAGGAACAAATCGCCCGTCTGTGTGTTTCGGCCGCGGGCAAACGCTTCAAAAGTCATTGCACCGGAGCCGGCGGGTTTGATCTCCAGAATACGCAGTCGCCCTTGCCCGCATATGACATTGAACTGCTCATCCAGCCGGCCGGGCACATCGGCCAATGCGTGATGCCGTTCGACCGCCTCGGCCCTGCAAATCGTCACGCGCCACGAGCGGCCGGTTTGAGCCGAGACATACACGCTCTGCGCCCCCGGCCAGGGACACAATGCCCGAATTTGGTTGACAATCTCCTGTGCCGAGCGACTCCAATCGATATAGCCGTGCTCTTTCTTCAGCCGCGGCGCTCGGGTTGCCTGCGACTCATCTTGTTCGACATAAGCCGCCTGTCCGGCCTCGATGGCGTCAATCGTCTCCAGCAGCAGCGGGGCGGACAACGTGGCCAATTTGTCGTGAAGCGTTTGAAACGTATCTTCCGGCGCAATCGGCAGGCGTTGCTGAGCCAGGATTCGACCGGCATCCATTCGCTGAGCAAGGGTAATAATACTGACGCCGGTCTCGGATTCGCCCCGCATCAATGCCCACTGAATCGGCGCAGCCCCCCGGTATTTGGGCAGCAGCGAGGCGTGCACATTGACGGCGCCGAAGCGATGCAGCTCGATGACCTCCGGACAGATCTTCTGGCCGAACGCGATCACCACCAGCAAATCCCCGCCGCAGGCGGCGATCTGATGCCGCATGCGGTCTTCATTGATATTCAGCGCTTCGCAGCAGGGAATATGCCGTGCTGCGCACCACCGGGCCACTTCAGTCGGCTTGGGATTGCGTCGGCGTCCGGCCGGACGCGCCGGCTGGGTAAAGACCCCGGCCAGCGTATGGCAGCTTTCGGCGATGGACTCCAATGCGGGAATGCCGAACGATGCGGAACCGAAGAAAACGATGTTCATTCAAACACCCTCACGAGGCGGACTCGGCGTTATATTCCTCTATCAACTGCTTGAGCCGACGTCGGGCGCGAATCTTGGCCGGACGGCTCATTCGATCTTTAATCATCACCCCTTCCAGATGGTCGTATTCATGCTGAAACGCGCGCGCCAGCAACCCCTCAGCCTCCTCGGTAAATTGATTGCCCTCCAAATCAGTCGCCGTCACCTTGCACCGGGCATACCGCGGAATCGAACTGTAAATCCCCGGCAGCGACAAGCATCCCTCCTCGTGCGCCACTTGCGGCCCGGACACTTCTATTTCAGGATTGATATAGACCTTGGCGTTTTCGCGTGTGCTGTCCAGCGACACAACAAATATCCGCAGATTGACCCCCGCCTGCGGCGCGGCAAAACCCACCCCCTGCGTTTCGACCATCAGGTCGATCATCCGATCCGCCAGCGTACGAATGTCGTCGGTTATCCGGCCGACCGGCTCGGCACGCCGACTGAGCACGGGCATCGGAAACCGCGTCAATTGGCATTTAGCGTAATCCGTCATTGTTGACAACCTTAAAATATCCGTCGAATATACACTCTAACTTGAGATGAGCCGCTATTTCAATGTTTATCAATTTGGAAACACTGCTTCTATTCATCGAATTCGTCGCCTTTGAAGGTACTGCCCAGATAGCTGCGTTTGACCAGATCGTTTTGGATGATCTCCCTGGGCGGGCCTTCGGCAATCACCTTACCGTGGTCGATGATGTAGGCTTTGTCAGACACTTCCAGCGTGCGTTCGACGTTGTGGTCGGTAATCAAGATGCTCACGCCGGAGGCGACCAAGCGGCGGATTTCGGTTTGCAGTTCTTCGACCGCAATCGGATCGACCCCGCTGAACGGCTCATCGAGCAGGATCAGCGACGGATTGGTGACCATCGCGCGGGCGATTTCCAGTTTTCGCCGCTCGCCGCCCGAGAGAAAACGGGCCTGGCTCTTGGCCACTTCCGTCAAGCCGAACCGTTCGATCAACTCGTTGGCCCGCCGCTTGCGCTCGGCGCGGCTCAGCGCCATTGTTTCGAGAATCGCGATCAGATTATCCCGCACGCTGAGCCGCTGAAAAACGCTCGGCTCCTGCGACAGATACCCCATCCCCAGTCGGGCGCGCTTGTACATCGGCAGCCTGGTCACATCCTGTCCGTCGAAGAACACCTGCCCGCCGTCCGGCACAATCATTCCAATTGCCATCCGAAATGTCGTGGTTTTGCCTGCGCCGTTCCGTCCCAACAGGCCCACAATGCTGCGCTGCTCGACGGTAATCCGCACGTCGTTGACCACGGTTCGGCCGGAATACTTCTTGACCAGCCCCTGTGTCTCAAGCAATGTCATCGCTACCAAAATCCAGCTCCACGATTGAATATCGCTATAATCAGTTCAATAAGCGGGCATTATACCACCTCTATTAACCATTGCCAAACCCCTTTTTCCGGTCAGCACCAGCCGAGCTGCGCAAGCGGCCGGATAAAACGCCTGCCTTTACCCATCCGGTGGCTCACGCCATCGCAATCCTGTCACACCAGCTTCGGTATCCCCAAACCTGACACGCCAAAGCGTTTCGCGACTGACGGCAAGTGCTTGGCGTCAGTCCCCGCTTCAATAGGTAAACAAATTCTTCAAGGCATACGTTTGCCCGGTTGCCGCGTTCAGGGCGCCAAGCAGTTTGAACTGCACTTTCCGGCTCAGCCTGCGCCCCTTGCAGGCCCGCGAGACCATCTTGTGCGTAATCTGCTCGGTCGAGGCTGCGACAAGGTCATGCGGCTTGAGCCTGTGTTTGTCCATCAGCTCCGCAATCGGCTGCGGACCCAGATCGCGTTCGGTTTTATTGTCCATCGTTTCGGTTTTTTAAGATGCGAAGGTCAAAAATTCCGCCCGCCAAATGGCCGGAATGCGGCTTAAAGGTGACGGTAATGAATTCTTTGCCGCGAACCATTTCGGCTGGAATCGGATAGCGCACGAAGACAAAGTTACTGCGATTCCATTTTCCCGTAATGTTTTCGGTCGTCAGTTTCTGTCCGTCGATCAGAATATCAAAAGTGCGGTTGCCTTGGTCATTGCCCCAATAGCGAACGCCCAGGGCCAGCGGCTGTTCCGGATCGACGCGCAGTTCATAGCTGAACCATCCCGGCGCCATCGCGTGCCGCCAGGAAGCGCCCTGAAAGACGCCGGTCTCGGAGCCTTCGGATTTGAAGTTATGCTCGACTTCAGGCTGCTGCTCGCCGGGAACGACGCGGTCAAGGGTCAGTTGGTCCAGACGCAGGGCCTGCTGCTGTTCGGTGCTCATGGATGCGCGAACCTCTTGATACTCCTGCGGCGAAGCCAGTCGCCAGTACATCATATACCGGCAGTCATGAACGCGAAAAAAAGGCTCCAGCACGAGGCTTTGATAGGGTTCAGGCTGAATCAGCTCCGATGCAGTGAATTGAAGACTTCGTCCGGCAACGGGCTTGACCTTGTCGGGAATAGACGAACGTTCACCGACCAGCATGGGCGCTTCATCAAGCGGCAGCAGTCGGCCGTGTGCGACATGATCCATCCGCCCTTCGCCGGCGACAAGACCGCGAAGGTCTTCGGTTCCTGTCCTGGCCGCCAATACGATCGGGCCGTGCAGCAGCGCAATATAGTCCGGTACATGGGGCAGTGGCTCGGTTGCTGTGTGCATCGGCAGGTCGATTTTCAGCCGGTCGCCGTTTTGCCAGCGTCGATCGATCTGAACATACGACGACGGCTGCGATTGTGCTGTCCAGGTTTGACCGTCCAGCGCAAAACGCAGCTTTCCAGCCGGAACCCACTGCGGGTGGCGCACCTGAAGGGTAAACCGTACCGGCGCATCGGTTATGATGGTTAAAGCGGTCGCGGATTCATCCGGAAACGCTGTTTCCTGGCGCACACGAATGCCTTTTTCACGCCAGTCCAATTCCGATGCGATAAATAAATTGACAAACAGGGTGTCATCCTGATGGCTGTAAATAAAGGCGCCGTACTTGCCGTGATTTTCCATTCCCGAACCGACGCAGCACCACATCGCCGCGTTGGGCTTTGAATAAACCCGATAATGACGCGGACGCAGGGGGGTAAAATAGACATATCCGCCGTGTTCAGGGTGTTGGGTGGACAAGATATGGTTGTACAGTGCCCGTTCATAGTAGTCGGCGTATTGGGCCAGCGGATTCATCCGGTGCAGACCCTCGGTCAGCTTCAGCATATTGTAGGTATTGCAGGTTTCCGGTCCCTGGCGGTCTTCGATCATTTCCATGGCCGCTTCGGCGCCGGGGAAATGTTCACGGCGGCTGTTGCCGCCAAAGGCGGTTGTGCGATTTTCAACGACGGTCTTCCAGAAAAACTCGGCCGCTTGGGCATATCGCGGTTCGCCGCCGTATTCGGCGATGCGCTGGAACCCCACGGCCTTGGGCACTTGCGTATTGGCGTGCATATTATCCAGATTGTCTTGTCTGCGGGCCATCGGATCGAGCAGCAGCCGATGAGAAAACCGTTTGGCCAGATCGAGGTATTTTTTCTCGCCGGTCATGTGATAGACATTGGCCAGCACCTCATTCATTCCGCCGTGTTCAGAGACCAGCATCGACTGCATCTGTCGGTCGCTCAGGTCGGAAACCAGCTCGTCGCACCAATCACATAAATCAATCAGCATTCGACGGGCCTGCTCGCTGCCGGCATAGTGCCAGGCATCATACAGTCCGGCGACTATTTTGTGCAGGTTGTACCAGGGCACCCATCCGTCGTTCAGACCGAACGCGCTGGCCCGGATATCGCCCCGTGCGATTTGCGACCAGATCCGCGTTCCGTTCGGGACGCCGCCGACGTACCCGTTGCCGTGAGCCGTCTGACAGGCCGCCAGTTCATCAAGCATATACGTCATCCGTTCTTCGGCTGTTTTGCTGCCTGTTGCGGCATACATTGCCATCGCGGACAGATAATGTCCGCCGATGTGCCCGTCCAGGCCGGCCCAGTTGGTAAACGGCTCGCCTTTCGGCTCCAGTCCCGCTTCTTTAAGAAACGGGGCAAGCAGCCGATCTACATCATATTGCAGCAGATGCTCCAGATTCAAATCCTGTGCGTGTCTGAAAGGACCATCCAGCAGAACCACCCTGTCCAGCGGAAACGACTGAGCCGACAAGGCCGTTGCCGATAGCCATCCTGATACCATCAATATGATAACAACATAACGATTGCGCATACTCTTCCTTTCCTTTTCGTTTAGGATAAATTGACTCTCTCACTCCACGACCGACATCACTGACGGGGACGTGGGGACAACCGAATCACGGACAACGAATGCGGCGGCAGTGCGTAATCAAAGACCTCGGATACTTGAATCTCAGAAACCCTCGGCCGTACCGCAGGTTCACGACCATGTCGATTTTCCGCCATCGGATCGCCTGACAGCACCGTGCAGAGGGCTTCGGAGTTGAACGGAGCGACCGAGCGCAGATCGAGCGTAACCGTTGTCGGCGTTTCGGCTTGGCTGACCAGCTTGACGATAATATCACCGGTGGCGGTGTTGCGCACTGTCGAGACGGCAAAGTCCGGCGTCTTCTCAAATCCGCGGTCGGTCATGTTGATGATCAGTTGTCCGTCCAGATAGCATTGAATACGCTCTTGGACGACCTGAATTTTTATCTCATACCAGCGATTCGACTCGATTCGGCCTTGTACAGATGGACCCATAGGACTGCGGACGCCGCCGACACTTTTTTCGATCTGATGTCGTGTGTTGTTCCAGCCGCCCAGATTCAGCCAATAATAATGGTCTGTATCAAGCGCTCCGAATCCGACCAGAAAGCCTTCATCACCGCCGGTTTTCATCGCCCGAAGCGTAATGGTATAGTGGCTATGGTCATCCTCAAACGTCAGCATAGATAGGGCCGGCGTTTGTTCGGACGTCTGGACATAGGTTCCATTCTCCACGCGCCACTGACCGGACAGTGAATTCCAGCCGCGCATCCTTGGCTCAAATGATTCTTCCACAATGGTCTCGGATCCGCTGATAATTTTGAGGTCATCAAATCGCGCCTGGGTCTGCCAGGTTCCCAGGAGCACGCCGTTGCGAACAGGCGTCTCGTCGGGCTGCTCTGCCGGTTTTTCCACCGTCATCGCGGTCGTCAGATATTCATCTCCGGCATTGTTGCCAAACAGTTTTTGCACCTCATAGTTAATCGTCGGAGCCACTTCTGTATTGGTAAAATAAATCAAGTCGGGATTCCATTGCGTATTTCCGATCTTGCCGAACAGGGGGGCATAACAGGCCATCCGGACGATGTCGCCGTTGCGTTCAAAGGCGGTCATCATCGCCGCCTCGGCCAGCGCCGAACGCAGAGTGGTCCGACGTCCGGTATCGTGAGCGGCGTATTCACTGACAAAAACCTCGGCCTGGCTGCGGTCATAACTGTCATAACGCTCCAGGTTGTTCCAAAACCATTGCGGCGGCCGGTAATAATGTTCGGCCACCATTTCGATATCATGCGCTCGGGCAAACGTCCAGCCAATCTCAAACTCTCGACCATCCGGAGCCGGCCCCACATTACCAATGACTGTGATTTCCGGATGTTGGGCCTTAACCGCATCATAAATCATCTTGAATCGCTCCTGAAAGACCGGCGTCTGGGCGTCTTCATTACCCACCGCCAGATATTCAAGACCAAAGGGTTCGGGATGGCCGGCTTCTGCGCGTTTGGCGCCCCATTTTGAGGTTGCCGGGCCGTTGGCCCATTCGATCAGGTCGAAGATCTCCTGAATATAGTCATCCATTTCATCCATCGGGATGCCCCGCTGGCCGCGCGGGACCAAATTCAGGTAATTGCCGGAGTTCTGGCAACACACCCCGGCCGGAACCACCGGCACCGGCTTGGCGCCGATATCCTCGCAAAGCTGGAAATACTCGAAGTAGCCCAGCCCCAACGTTTGATGATAGCGCCAGATGTTGCGTTTGGCCTTTCGCTGCTGGACCGGGCCGACAGTATCTTTCCATCGATACATGTTCTCCAATCCGTCACCGTGCGCCACACAGCCGCCCGGAAACCGCATAAAGGCCGGCTTCATATCTGCCAGCGTCCGGGCCAGGTCGGGGCGCAGGCCGTTGGGACGATTCTTAAAGGTCTTTTGCGGAAACAAGGAAACCATATCCAGCGCCACGGTTCCGGTTCCGGAAATCAGTACTGTCAGGCGGGCATGGGTTTCATCAGCCTTCGGCTCAATCACCGCCGTGTGTTGAGTCCACTCTTTCTTGAGTGCGGTCCACTGTACCTGTCCCAGCGACTGTCCCTGCGGGTCTTCAAGACGTACCGTAATGCCGTCCGGATTGCCGGAAATCACCCGTGCAAACAAGGATACATCATAAGGATCGCCGCCCTTGAGTACGATGCCGCCGAACCCCTCATTGCTCAGGCCGTTGCGATGTCCGGCTTCGTTGACCGTCAACACGGCGTAATGCGGATTATTGGGATGCAGCGATTGATCGGACTCAACCGTCACGGTGATCCGATCAGGCCCGCTTTCAAGCGGCGTCCAATAGGACAGGGCGTTCCAGTTGCGGTTATCACCCCGACTGTATTCAAATGAGCGGTTTTGAACCAGCTCAGCGTATAAACCACCATCAGCGGCGTAATTGAGATCCTCAAAAAAAATGCCGAACAGATCTTTACTGATCGGCTTGGCCTGATCAGCCTGAACCGTTAGGGTGATTGTTTGCGCCGACCCGCCGGACACGAGACATCCGATCAACAGTAACCCGACAAACAGCATCTTTGATGTCCGCTGGCTCACTCTGCAATCCTTTCAAGAACCGACTGTCCTTTGTGAATTTCAATGAAACGACCGTTATCAGGCGAAATTTTACCTTAAACCGCTGGAGCAATCAACTCCGAATTATGGGTCTTGCACACATCCTCATTTGACCACCCGGCATCATGACGGTTACACAATTATTTTCTAAACCCAACTTAAGGATAAACAATTGCCGAATAATTCCGTAGGGATATAATTATAAACGTGCAAGTCCTGCATAAAAAAGGATTCTGACAGTTGAAAGGGGAAAGCTATGAAAACGACATTGAAAATCGCTTTAGCCGTTTTATTGTCGCCGTGGCTGATTTCCGGTTGCGGCAAGACTGAGCCTACTGAACATTCCGGGCACACATCACAAGAAACCGACTACGGACGTCCTGAAGCCCCGGCCTTTACCCTGACCGATCATACCGGAAAAGTGCACAATCTGGCCGACTACAAAGGCAAAATTATTGTTTTAGAGTGGGTAAATCCGGAATGTCCCTTTGTCGTTCGCCATTATGAGGCTGGTACGATGGTCGGTCTGGCCGAGGCGTATGCCGATCAAGGGGTCGTCTGGCTGGCCATCAACACGACGAGCCATTTCAATCAGGAGAAAAATAAAGAATTTGCCGAAAAATATGATCTTCCGTATCCGGTTTTGGATGACCACGACGGAACCGTCGGCAGACAATATGACGCCAAAACAACGCCGCATATGTTTGTGGTCGATAAGGCCGGGCGTATTGCCTACAACGGCGCCATCGACGACGATCCTCAGGGCAACAAGGCCGTGAGGATTCATTATGTCAAAAATGCGATTGACGATGTTCTGTCCGACCGACCCGTAACGACTGCGGAAACCAAACCTTACGGCTGTACGGTCAAATACGCCGAGTGATGAAACCGCACCAGGGGCAGCCGGCGGATGATGAATACAGCCACTGAGACCAAGCACATTTTGGCGATGGAAGGGTACTATGGCGGTTCACATCGGGCGTTCCTGGACGGCTGGATCAGGCGTTCGCGCCATCGGTGGGACGTGCTGACGCTGCCCCCGAACAAGTGGAAGTGGCGGATGCGGCACGGGGCGTTTACCTTTGCCGAGCGCGTCGATACGCTGGCTGCCGAGGGCAAGACGTGGGATGCCGTCTTCTGTTCGGATATGCTCAACCTGGCGGAGTTTCGCGGGGTGGCGCCTTTGATGCTGCGCTCGATTCCGACCGTCGCTTATTTCCATGAAAATCAATTGACTTACCCGGTGCGTGTAGAAGACCAGCGCGACTTTCAATATGCCATTACCAATTTCACGACCGCGCTGGCCGCGGACGCGGTCTGGTTCAATTCCATGTTTCATCGTGATGAATTTTTTGAAGCCCTGAAGCGATTGTTTGATCGTATGCCCGATTTCTTTCCTTCACGTCAGCTCGAATCGCTGGTCGGGAAGGCGAGGATTCAGCCGCCGGGGATCGAGTCGTTTGACGATAGGCCGTCGCAGCGATTGCCCGGCCCGACGCGAATTCTCTGGGCCGCACGCTGGGAACATGATAAAAATCCCGAAGACTTCTTTGAGGCGATCCGACATCTTGTTAAAAAGGGGCTGGATTTTCGCCTCTCGGTCATCGGGGAACAATTTCGGGATTGCCCGGCGGTGTTCAAGCAGGCTCAAGCCGCGTTTGCTGATCGCATTGAGCGCTGGGGGTTTCTGCCGTCGCGACAGGCGTACGTTCAGGCCCTGGCGGAGGCGGACATCGTTGTTTCAACCGCTTGTCATGAATTTTTCGGCATCGGGATGGTCGAGGCTATAGCGGCGGGGGCCTATCCGCTGCTGCCGCGGCGATTGGCCTACCCGGAAATTCTCAGCAGCATAGAAACGGTTGAACCAGACGAATTTTTTTACGACGGGACGGTCGGACGGTTGACCGAAAAACTGGCACGGCTGATTCATCGCACGGAAAACGGTGATCTTTGGCAGGGCCGCAGCCATCGCGGACAAGAGGCGATGGCTCGGTACCAGTGGGATCGCCGCGCAGCAGATCTCGATAAGGGGTTGGAAGACCTGTGTTCAGACCTCAATTCGTAAAGGTCGCGTTCATTCACGAAGCTGCTGCCAGAGCAATGCTCGAAAGGCGTTGTGTATTTCCGGCATGGGAACGACGCGAGGCGCAGGGTCGCCGACTGTGCCTTCCACTTTAACGGTGGCCAGGCCGGTCTGAAGCCCGCTGATAAGACGATCCAGTTCGCGCCGGCCGGGAATGCGGGTGTCGCGCAGCGGCCGCATCGAGCCGGTCACAAACCCGGAAATCGGCGAGGCTTTGCCCTGAGTAATATCTTCAATCGCTCCGGCGCCGCGTATATCTACGCCTCGATTGAAGTATTCGAAGCTCATAATATCCACTTTTCGGCTTTGAGCGGCCAGTGTGATCTTGCCTTGTCCTCTGGGTTCCATCCGGCCGAAGCTGAGATTCATCGCCGCATACACGGCCCCGATGATATTCGTTTGCATCAAGTCCGAATCGGTCAGTGCAATATCGGCACTGCCGGAAAGCGTCTGCAAACTGCCCGAAGTTCGGCAGCGCACCGTTCCGCTCAGGACGCCCGGAACCGATTGCGCTTCAGGGTAGATGGTGTGCACGAGCCGGTCAATGTCAATGCGTTCAAAATCGGTGATGAGGTGCGTAAACACTTCTTCGTCGCGGCGTGTTAAACTGATCCACGGCGAGACAACGCCGCCGAATACAGGAATGGTAACGGATTGTGTAACCAGTCGTGTATCGCCGAGATACCCTTCGGCGGTGATTTCTTCAAGATCGGCGGCCTGAAACAGGGGGCCGTCCAGTCGCAGACGAAGCGAAACGGCTATCGGCTCCATGGCTCGTCTATCCGAAGACGGACTCATATTAAATGCCCCGCTCAACGAGGTGTTTTCAAATAAGGTTCCGGAAAGCAGCGGGGCCGGCGGCTGAATCTCTGTGAATTCAATCTCAACCCGGCTTTGCTGCGGCTGCTGCGCAAAGACCGTCGCATCAATGACCGTCTTGCCGTCCAGCAGCGACAGTTCCAGGGCCGTCATATCAATGCGGCTCTCGGCGTAGGTATATCGAATGGTTCCCTTGTCGGCGGTGACCGCGTCGGGGCGATCATCCAAGGATCCCCACAGTGTCCATGGATCTACGGCAAGCCGTTCAATGTCGGCGGCAAGGTGGTCCGGATGAATGGCAATGTGGGCCTGTAAACTGCCGGTTACCTTGTTGAACGAGAGGTTCTCAATGAGCAAATCGCCGCTGATCATCCAGGGCGGCTGCGAGGCGATGCGTCCATTCCATTGAGCCTTGAGATGGTTAAGATCGCCAAGGGGGGTGGCAATCGCCTCCGGCAGTGCAGCGGAATTTTGAATGTCCGCGGTGAGCCTAAGGTCAAGCGTATCCAAGTCGATCAGGCCGTCAACCGTGTTGTTTTCAGGCAGGGACAAGGTGGCCTTGAGACGACCGGTGCTGTCCGTCGTGCTGTGAAAGGCGATATCAGAAATACGCAGCGGTGTTTGACCGGCCTGGTCAAAAAGAAAGGTCCCGTTGATCAGATAGACGTCGGGGATGACCGCCGGCCCGGATCGCCTGGGTCGGTCGGCCCATTGGTCCAGCAGGCAGGCGATATTCAGCGTCCCCTGTTCATCGCGGCGCAGTGCCAGCATCGGTTCGGCCAATGAAATTTTCGAGATGTTCAGCTCAAAGGTCGCCAGCAGATCCTTGAGATTGTTCATTCGGATAACGATTATGTCGGCCGAAAAAAAGGGATCCTGCTCCGCCTCCAGTGCAGCAGACAGTTGAATGATTCGCAATCGGCCGTCCAGACCGACGCGAACACGATGAGCCGCAACCTCTATGCCCATGCGATGGCCGACCAAACGGAGGACATATCGACCGGCATGCCCCGTTTCCAGCAGGACAACGAGGACAACGGCGATAACAATTAGAACCAGCAGCACTTTTAGAAAGAAACGAAAACGCCGCGCTCTCTTAGCTGCCATAGATACCCCACGAATGGTCGAAAAGACGGATTCTGTTATTGTTCCAGTGTACGATCCACAACCGGCACATTGCCGATGGTTCGCGGCCCAAACCCCAAAAACCACCAGTCTTCGCGCAGCGTTTTGCCGACATAAGGGCCGCTGCCGGTCACGATTTCACCGGTGTCGGCCCAATAAGCGACATATGAAATGCTGGCATAGCCGACTTGCCGAATGTTTTTCGTGATGGCCACTTCAGGCGTCACCACCGTTTGGGTGATCGCGCCGGCCCCGGCTGCCTCGGAACCTGTCGGCGGGCCATAGATCGCCGGCAAACCGACCATGCTTTGATAGCGGTCGATTCCGATGCCGTTGCTCCGCATCTCAATAATGATTTCCGCTTCGCTGCGCTCGGTCTTGATATAGGCGCCCGCCTGAAGAACGACCGCACGAAACTCCGCTGTAGCGAACCCTTTCTCGGCCTCGGCAAGATAGGAATTATCGATAAACACCTTGCGCCCTCGCAGCGACTCAAACGACAATTGAGAGATGGCCCTGGAGACCGCTTCGGAGGTCAAATATTGCTGCGTGGCCGTAGCCGATGGATCGGTCACACGGACCGTAGAACACCCCGACAGCACGCCGAATACACCCAGCAGCACGGCAGAGGATAATTTCAGCCGCATTTTGTCCATGAAGACTCCGTATTGTGTATTTTCCCGCCGATAAGCATTTCATAAAAGGCTGTTTGCAGCCGTTCAGTGCTGATTTATACCACGTTCAGTTGCTGAATTCAAGAGGATAATCGTCGTTTGCGGCAAAGATTTCCCGTCCCATCCGACTGACCACAAAACGCCCGTCCTGTCGGACAAAGTCGGCAATCAGGTCAAGCTGACGGTTGACGAGATGTCCGTCGTTGGACACCACGGCAAGGCCGATTTGCGCAATCAGTTTGCTGTTCTGGGCGTCGATTTCCGCGGCGGCGCAATGGAACCGGCTGCGCAGCCGTTCGACCAGACTCTTGACGATGCGGCGTTTGTCCTTGAGCGAAGCGATTGCGTGAAGATGAATCGTAATGGTCAACAAGCCAACCTGCATTATGGACTCCGGAATGTAGGTTTCTTTTTCGCTGAATTTGAATCATACTGTAACCGAAACAGCCCAATTTAGAAAGCGGATATTCCTTGGAATTCGGCTTCTGTTTTCACAACGCTTTTTTTCAGTGTAAAATCAGTAATAATCCGGATTGACAAGCTCAGCGGCAAAGACGAAAATAGTACCGTATTTCGACTGTGTGGTCGAGCACGCCACTGACGCAGAATGAAGTCATGTATTCAGAGATTGGAACCGGACAGCGCAAATATCTCCAGGAAAGTGATTACGAGATACTTCGAAATGCGGGTTATACGGTCATTCCCGTGCCGGGTGCGGCGCTGTTGACTGTGATGGGTACGGGTATGGTCGGCTGGCTTCGGCGGCGAAATGCAGTTTAATCGCGAGGGGAGATGTTTGAGTGCGGCCGGGGCGGGGACGTTATGTCTTTGCCCCGGTTTGTTTGAATGAGGCTGGTTTCGTTTGGGCGGCAGCACGCTTTCAAGCGCTTGGATTCAGGTCAATCGACACGGCCTTTCGGCAGTCGGCAAAATACAGCCAGCAGGAGGCCGCGGGCTTGTTGAGAATTGTTGAGGCGGCTCGTGCATACCACGCCAGCGGTTGTCGATAGCGATCGATACGCTGCTGCAGGGCGGCATCGTCGGCGATGCGGTCGGTTTTGAAATCGACAAGGATCAATCCTTCAGGAGCAGGAACAATCAAATCAACAATGCCCTGAATGATGACGGTTTCGCCGGGCGCGTCGGCGCCCAGTTCGGTCGCATCAATGCCCAGCGTGAAGGGCCACTCGCGAAGGGCGGTCGTGCCCGCAGCGACGGCCGCAGCGCCCGGTGCGGTATCAAAAAACGCCGCAATGCCGGCGACATCAACCTGTCCGGCGACCGGCGGGGCGATCAGCCCGTTTTTCACCAGCGCGGCAAGCGTTTGTTCCACCGTCTGCACCGTTACTGGTTCACCAAGCGGTACGTGTTCAAAGGCCAGATGCGCCGCCAAGCCGGCCAGTCGCCGATGAATATCCGCAGGGCCGGTCTTGCCGTCCTGAACCGCCGCAGGCGCCGCGTCAAACGCGCCGCTGACATCCACCGCCGAAAATTCGTCGTCCCGATGCGTCAGTGTGCTGACCGAGTATTTGGCGCCGATGCCGCACTGTGCGAAGAACGGATACCGCCGTGTCAGCGACGACTCCAGGCGGGCGAATGCCGCCGCATAGGTGTCCTGCTGTTCTTGTGAAAGCGTCGGCGGCTGGGTAACGCTTTTGAGCGAGCGCTTACTCTCAAGCAGCTCGGCGGTCAACGTGTCCAATTGTTTTTGATCAATGCGGTCGGCGACGAATTCATTTCGCTGTTCAAAATGGTTTTCAAATCCCGTTTTGTACAGCGTATGCAGCGTCGCCTCACAGGCCAGCGCCGCCAGAATCCAATCCAGATGGCATCGCGCCTCACGCAGTTTCCAGTCGGTCAAGCCATTGGACATCAGGGCACACTCGGTCAACTGAGAACGACAGATCCGATCTTTCTGCGAGGCGGTCAAGACTAGTTTTTCCCGTGCCCGCGTGAGCATCACATAGAGAATCCGCATCTCTTCGGCCAGATTCAGTTGTCGTTTTCGCTCAACCAGCACCTGATGGGCCGGCGAACTGAGCCGAAATCGTCCGCCCTCGACAATCGTCTGCAGACCGATGGTCTGTTCGTCGATGAGGCACTCGCCGCGCTGATCGGAGAGATTAAACGGCGTGTTCAGCTCCGCCGCGAAGACCACCGGAAACTCCAGTCCTTTGCTTTTGTGAACGCTCATAATCCGCACGGCGTTTTCGAGGCTGTCCGGTTGTCCCGGCGCCCAGTCGCGATCTTCCTCTTGCAGTTTTTCGAGAAACTCCACAAACCGCGCCAGTCCCATGCCCGGCCGGGAAGTCCGAAATCGCTCAAACTGAATCGCCCGATCATGCAGCTTGAGCAGATTCGCCCGCCGCACCGACCCGTTGGGCAGGGCGGCGTAAAACGACACCAGGTTGGTTTCACGAAAGACCGCATCCAGCAGGGTCGCCAGACTGCCGCGCTGGGCCTGCCGCCGCCATCGCTCCAGCCGCCGGAGCGCATCGCCAAGCCGCTGCCGCAGCGAGGCATTCGGGCCGTTCTCGGCGTATTGCCGCACGGCGTGATAGAACGGGATTTTGACATCACGTTGTTGTTTGGCGAAAAGACGAATCTCGGTTAATTCGGTATCCGACAAGCCGAACAACGGACTGCGCAGCGTGGCGGCCGTCTCCACATCGCCATTGGGATTATCAAGCATCTTGAGCAGACTCACACAGTCGCTGATTTCGGTGGTTTCAAAATAGCCGCATGCATTTTGCGCATTGACGGGAATCTGCGCCAGCCGAAGCACCTCCACATACGTATTGGCCTTAAAGGACAGCGAACGCATCAAAATCACCATATCGCCGTAGCGCACATCCCGATAGCGACCCAGCGTGCGGTCATAGACCTGAAACTCCGCCGTGCCGTCGTCGGCGCCGACCATCTGACGAATCCGCCGGGCGATAAAGGCCGCCTGACGCTGCGTTGCGTCAATCAATTCGGGGGTTGTATCGCGGTTGTTTCCGTTTTCCTCTTCCGACTCGTCGTTATCCTCGGCCGGTTTCGGCTCGCCGCTGTCCTGATCCAGCAGAACCAATTCCACCGGATGTGCGGTGCTGCCCTTGGCGGTAAACGGGGCATACTCAAATTCAGCCTTCAGTGCCGCTCGCTTGTCATAGCGCATCGACGCTGTACCATCAGTCATGATGCGTCCAAAAACAGTATTGACGAAATCCAGCACTTCGCGCCGTGAGCGAAAGTTCTCGGCCATATCCACCCGCAGCGGTGCTGCCGGTTCATCCGTCCGATCGGTGGCCTTGCTTAGTCGGTCAAGAAAGATGTCCGGCCGACTCTGGCGAAAGGCATAGATACTCTGCTTGATGTCGCCGACGGCAAACACATTATCCCCCCGGCACAGCGCATCCAAAATCCGCTGTTGAACGGTATTGATGTCCTGATATTCGTCCACAAACACATAGTCGAAGCGCTGCCGTAATGTCCGGGCGATAGCCGGCTGACGTTCGAGCAGTCGCAGGGTATGATGTTCCAGGTCGGCAAAATCCAGTACATTCCGCTTGGCCTTCGCTTCGGCGTAGGCGGCGTCGAACCGTCTGAGCAATTCAAGCAGCACACGGCTGTGCAAAGTGACCGCACCGGCCAACTGACGTTCATAGGTCGGGTTCAGTGCGGCTAATTGACTTAGGGCTTTGAACTCCTTTTTGACGGTTTCGGCCGGGGCCTTGATGCGTTTCTTGATGTCTTCGTCCAGATCTTTGGGGGCGCGCGGAAAAGATTTGAAACCCACCGATTTGATATACTCTGCGCAATCGACAAGCCGATTGTGTTCAATCAGATCAAAGCACTTTTCAATGACGGGGATATAAGCGTCACGGATTCGATCGCTGATAAATTCGCCGCCGCAGTAATATCCATCCAGTACAAGCGCATAATCCAGCCGCTGACGCATCATCAGCAGCGCATCGGCAATGATATCGCGCTGGGCGGCAAGCAGCTCGGCATAGGCCGTATCCCCGGCGTCATTGATTCGGGCGGCTCGTTCATAAAACGCCTCGCGTCCGGCGACGCTGTCCAGAAAGGCCGACAGCGGAATAATCTGATCGACAAAACTCCGCGTCCCCGGCTGAATACGGCGTCCGGCAAACAATATGCGCAACGCCTCGGCCAGAGCCGCATCCTGCCAGGCCGCTTCGAGCGTGGATTCCAGAACTTCAGACTTCAGGAGCCGCTGTTCATCCTCATCGATGATTGCAAAAGCCGGGTCAATCTCGGCCGCGTGAAAAAACTCCGTCAATACCCGCTTACAGAAGGCATGGATCGTGCTGATACAGGCCCCGTCCAGCAGCATCGCCTGCCGGCGCAGACGGCTGTCCCGCCGCTGACGGGCTGCATCACGTAGCGTCGAAGCGATTCGCGCCCGCATTTCCTCAGCCGCGGCATCGGTAAACGTCAGCACCAGCAATTGATCCACATCAACTGGACACGCAGCGTCGCATATCCGCTGCACACACCGCCAACTCAGCGCCGCCGTCTTGCCGGTTCCCGCCGAGGCGGTCACCAGCACATCGCGCCCGACCGTCTCCACTGCCAGCCGCTGGGCCGGCGTCAGCTTGAATGTCGCGTTATCTGCCATAAGACAGATTGATTATAACACGGACGCGAACTATTGCAACGGCGCAGGCCGGCACAATCCGCTCACTCAGACTTCTCGTTCAGTGGTGGCTCAACTCCGATTGCCCATTGTTTCATTCATGCGGCAGTGCGGACCGAAACAGGGATGGAATCGTTGATTGGCTGGATTTTGCCGACCTGACAAGCTTGTAAGCCGTTATTGTCCGTCGATCCGCCGTGGAATGCTTCAAAACAAACCCGACACGGGGAATGAATCCGAACCCCACGCCGCAGTACGCTACGGCGTGGGGCCAGAATCTGAAAGGGAAGAAGCCGGGCATAGTGCCCGTCCTTCGTACTCGTGAATAACCAACTCTGTTTAACTTACAGCGCACGTTTTCGACGCAGCCAGCCGACCAAACTTGTTCCGATGCCCGCCAGCAGAATCGCTCCGGGAGCGGGAATGACGCCGTCAACCCCTGTAATCCCTGACGCATCTGTGCGGACATTATCAATGATCCAGTAATTTCCCGAGTCGTGGACACGAACATAAGCAATGTAGTCGGAGCCATTCCAATCGACACGAAGTGTCCCGGGACCATTCGGGTTATCATTTAAATATCGCAGGTTCGCGGGGCCGGAGGCAGAGTCCAAGAGATTGTCATTTTCATCATAAGCTTCGAGCCAGAAGGCCGAGTAGGCACAATACCCAAGTTCAACGTAAGTTGCGTTTTTGTTGTCAAACGCAATTTTTCCATCACCGCCCGTAACTTCCGTCCATGCGCCTACATTTCCATAAATCCAGTAGTTACCCGCATTCCAGCTTGTTCCTGACGGCCAGGAAGAGACGTTGTAATTGGGACCAACCGCCGCCACCCACTCTTGGTTTGAAGCGCCCGCCGTGAAACTGACTCCGCTGTAAAATGTGCTGATTGGCGCTCCGTTATGACCCACAATCTCCTCAAACGTCATCGTGATGTCTGCAGAGGCAATGGTGTAGAGACTGAAAATCATTAACATAAAACATATTCGCTTTTTCATCGCAGTACCCTTTCTCAAAATACATACGCAGTGATGTATTTCGTATTAACATGGTTTAATTATCTTTGTTTTTTACACTCAAACTCGATGTTGCTGATTTCGATATTGCAACACACCTCCTCACACTCCCGATATCCGAATTTTAGTATTTTGAAAATGACGGATATAAACACAAAGCTCGCTGTCAGCAGACACATAGCCTGCCGACCGTTCGGCTCAATGCGCTAACAAATATGACCTCCCTTGATGCATTTCTCCCCTTTGGTAAAATCGTCTTTCTCCCGTAACAGTCCTATAATATAATTTTCCCTACAGTAATGCAAGAAAAAATAGAGAAAATTTATAAAAAATAGGAAGTTTTGTGGATACAGGATGGCGAATTGATAGGAAATAGAAGTGGATACAGGGGGTAGATTGGCGGTGATTTGAAAAATTTCAAATAACGCCGGCTGTAAGCGCATGAAAATACCCCGTCGGCGATCTGGTAAGGCCGCCGACGGGGCGAAAGTGCCTGCTTCATAATGCTTAACAGCGCGTCCGACTACGGCAGACAATCCGGTACAATGCCGCATTCGAGCCAATCGGCCGCAAAGATGGCAAAGTCGCCGATGTCCACAATGCAGTCCTCGTTCAGATCGAACATCAAATCCGGTCTGAGGCCCTGGACGCAGGCTGTCTTGTCCGGCGCATCAGTGGTGTAGTTCACAGCGATGTCCAGCTCATCGAGTGCGTAATTGTAAATCCGCACATCATCCAGATCGCCGTTCATCCATTCACGGCCGGCCCCCTCAAAACCGTTACCGCCCAGACACAGCATCGCATCCAGCGCGTCGCCGAGCTGGAAATTGCCGCTGGCCCGGCGTTCGCCGTCAATATAAAGCGCGCCGGTTGATCCGTCAAACGTGGCCACGATATACTGCCACTGATCGGCAACCAAGCCGTTGTTGACGGCGATTTGGCCGCGGGGACTTTCGAGCCACAGATGCGGCTGATTGTTGTCTGTAGAAATCTGCCACATCACCGTGTCATTGCCCCAGTCGCCCATCGAGCGTTTAGCGATGAAACCCTGCCACGTGCCGTTTGTTCCGGCCCATTTCAGCCAGAAGCTGACCGTCAATTGACCGGAGAACTCCGACGGACTCCACGTGCCGGCCCTGGCCCAGCTTTCCGTGCTCGGCACAGCGCCGCTCTGACGCAGAATGCTCACGGCATCGCCAAGCTGGCCTTCCACAAACGTCGGCACACCGTTCGGCTCGGCGTGACGGCCTTCGCCGCTCAGATCCAGATACAGCCCTTCGACGGGGTCATAGTCCTGTTCATCCAGCGTCCAGTGGGCCACCAGCCGGCGGATACCCAGCCGCGCCATATTCGAATACTCGATGTGCGGATTGGCCACCTTGCAGTAATAATATCCCTCGTCTTCGATCTGAACATCCGTTAAGATCAAGGTCGCATTATCCATATTCAGATCGGTCAGCGGGATATCATTTTCCTCGTCGCGTTCGGGACCGTCTGCCTTGAACCATTGATAACTGGCCGGCGAAATACTTTCAACGGAAACCGAGAATTCCACTGTTTCGCCTGCATCAACAAGGGCGCTGTCCGGATGCTCGACAATCACCGGGCGCGAGACGCGCGAACCGAACGCCCAAACGGGCCCCGCAATATTGTTGGGGTCGCCAAGCGGATAGGGGTTTCCGGTCCCATCATCAACGCCTTCCACGACCTGCCAGAGATACCATCCGTCAAAGTTCAGGCCTGTAACGGTCGCCTCGGCGGTTGGGCCATCGGCGGGAATCTCAAAATCGGCCGGAGGATAGAGCGTATCGACCGGATACAAATTGGCGTCGTTCGATACGGCCTGGTCTTTACTCATATAGAGGTAATGGACCAGAATCTGATCCCAGACCTGTTCGGGGTCTTCAGGGTCCATACCGGTATTCCACTGCAACTGCACCGTGACATTGTCGCCGACGCGCTCGCCGTAGTTTTCCGCATTGTTGGCAGGCACCGGATTCGAGGGCGCGCCGTACTCAATACTCGGAATGTCCAAAGACTCGCCATCTGTGTAGCAGATGAAGTCAATCAAGAACTCAGTGTTCGCCCCGCCAGCGGCCATGAAACCGATCGCATTGAGGTCTGAGCCTACGGGAAAGTTCCGCCAATTCGCGTTGCTGACAACCAGTATGGGGGCTTCGTCGTCTGTCGCATAATACAGGTCAAACGACGGATTCGTCGCGTCGTTATTAATGACCACCCAGACATTGGTCCAGGTGTCCGGACTCATCAGGGCCCACCATGGCTCGGTCGGGGCTTCCGCATTGATATACGGAGTCGTCGGCGCGTTGTTGATGAACGGCATGATACTGAAGTCCTGCCATGCGTCGTTCTGGTCGATGTTGCTGACATCGGGAGCAAGGCCCATCATGAAGTCATAAACCCAATCTGTGGTGTCGGGGCCACTGTAGGAACACCGGACCCTCCAGTAATAGGTCTTGACTTCACCGATGAGCACAGCGGCATCGGTTCCGGTCAGATCGCGTTTGGCTCCACGCCACGCCGCTCCGCCAAGGGTCTGGAGCACTTTTCCATCCTCGTAATCAATGATGTTGGAGTTGGCAGTACCGTCAAATACGCTGGTCCAAACGCCTCCGGTCGCGATAGTCGTTGCGGTATTGGTGTTGTCATAGCTGTCGAAGTCGTCGAGCAGCGTCCACGCCTGACCGGCAGAAACCATACTCAAAAAAATCATCATCGTTAACAGAAATCGTTTCATGATTTCTCCTTTCGATAGAGCATATTGGATTTTCATCTCATTTGCTTTTACTCACGACAATTGTCGGTTAAGGCATACAATCCGGTACGATGGCGCAATCCAGCCAATGTGAGGCAAACACGGCAAAATCGTCCAGCGTCACACGGCAGTCGCCGGTATAATCCAATGCCGGAGGGTCGTAGCAAACCGTATCACCGGACACACCTGTGTACTCAAGTGCAATGTCCATACTGTCCATGGCGTAGTTGTAGATCCGGATATCATCCAGCGCACCGTTGAACATCAGGTTGATGGTTGGGCTAAAGGCGCTGATGCCGATGTTGACCGGCGCATCCCGCATCGTGCCGGGCTGCCAGTTGCCGCTGGCCGCCTGAATGCCGTTGCGGTAGATCGTCGCAACCGTGCCGTCCCAGGTCACCACAATGTGTTCCCAGACATCGATCGGAAGCGTCGGGGTCGTCAGGTTGCCGGTCTCCAGACCGTTCTTCCACACCATGTTGTAGGGAGAACCCTGATTGACTTCAAGCTGCCACATCATGGTGTCTGCACCATAGGAGACTTCCTTGGAGATCAGACCCTGCCAGGTGGTCGGGTCGGTTTGACCATACCACTTGGCCCACAGAGAGATGGTCAACTGGTTGGTGAACTCGGACGGATTCCACGTCCCGGCGGTCGCAAAACCATTCGCCTGATCGATGACAACCCCCTGACCGGTCACGTCAGGATTGGCGCCGTCAACAAACACCGGCGTGCCGTTGGGATCGGCCGGATAATTGCCCAGTTCGTCGGCGTACCGGCCGCCCACCAGGCCGTCCAGCGTCCAGTGGGCCAGAATCTGTTTGACGCCCAGCGTGGCAACATTAGACAGGATTTCGCCGGTTTCATTGACAATCCGGCAGTAGTAGTACCCTTCATCTTCGAGCTGCACATCCGAGATAACAAAATCGGGGAAGAATGCACCATCAGGATCGGTCAGCAGCGTATCTGTTTCGGGGTCGATCTCATCAGGGTTGAATGTTCTGTACCAATAGTACCGTTCCGGCGATTCGCTGTACACCTCGATTTCAAAGACAGCCGTTTGTCCGACCTGATCGACCACCTGGCGTTCGGGCTGCTGCGTAATCACCGGCAATCGGTCCACAGTTGTAAACGACAGCGTCGGACCCAAATAAATCGCTTCGCCGATCAGAGAATCCACCCGCCAGTAATACGTCGTAAAATACTCAAGAGGGGCATCGAGGGAAAGGCTTGTCTGATCCGTTGTGGCAATCAGAAAGGCGTCAATGCCCGTGAAATTCGGATCCGCAATATTGGGATCGGTTCCCAGATAGACATTAAATTCACTCGGTTCAAAGTCCGCTTTGACTGTCCAGTCTAATGTCGGCATCCGCGGCACGCGATCCTGGCCGTTGGCCGGCGTCATACTCTCAATCACGCAGGGCTGATACCGATCCGGACCCATCTGCATGTTGAAGAAGATATCCAGTTCTCCAAGCGGCGCATTATAAATGCGGAATTCATCAATTTGCCCCTGGAGGTACGGATCTCCCGGATACGTGGCTCGACCGAGATAAGCATACACCCGCGCCACATTGGCCAGCAGATGCGGCGAGGTGTCGTCGCTAAAATCAACCAGCTCGCCATCAATATAGAGCCGCATGGCCGGGGTGCCCTCTTGGCCGCCGTCTTCGTCAAAAATGCACACGAGGTGATACGTGACGCCGGCTTCGAGAGTCGGACCGTTCAGTTGTTCCTCGCCGACCGACCACGAGGGAAACCCCGTGGTACTCAGAGCCAGCCGGGCATTGCCCGGACCGCTGGGCGAGAAAAACCAGGTATATCCGCCGGCATTGTCTGATGTGTCGCCGAAGTCGAACACGCGCGCCCAGCCGGACATCATCTCATCGGTAAACCACGCCTCCAGGGTCGCGCTGGTGTAATCCTGCAGCACATCGGCCGGCAGCGAGGCATACCCGCCGCCGTCCAGAACCAACTGACCGCCGGCGATGGCAGCCGAGCCTTCCAGCGTGCCGTCCATTCCGGCCACAGAATCGATCGCCCCCGGGCCGGAAGTAAAGCTGTACCGGTTCACAAGATCGGCCCGCAACGGGACTGCGGCCATAAGAACCAGCAGAACTATGTGTGTTATGTGTCTCATTGTACCGGTCTCCTTAATCCATATTCTTCTTTTACTTTCCGCAGTTTGCCCCAACCGTCAATCGTGACAAACTGCCCACCTAACTCAACAGTTCAATTACCGCACACCATTAATATAACATTCTCCTTTCCATCGATAGAGCCTCCACTGACAAACATTATGACACACTGCGGCGGACCGCCCGTCGCATCTGAACTTCGTATTGGTTGTATCGATTTATCACGCTCCTTTCTTGATTCATGGTTATGGTATTTTCGGTTTCATTGAATCCGACAAGAGCGTGGGGCGTACAAAGACGCACCAATCGGAGTCGGTTGATCGCAACTGATCAACGCCCCGGTCGGCGTCGCCGCCGTCGGTTGTCACCAGCGTCAAAAATCGATCCGTCGGTTTTAAGTCGATGTCGATTAAGAAGGCCGTCCCTTTTTCCGAAATTCCCGTTTTCTGAAATCGGACGGCGCCGTCAACCAGCACCCAGATATCTGCATTCGGCACACGCGGCGCCGCCGTTGAGATACCCGCTTCGGCGGTGAATCGACACGCGGCAAAATCCGGATAATCCCGTCGGATAGCATCCAAATCAAACGTGATACCGACACTGGCGTGCATAAAAATGCTCGGATTTTCCGGCGTGCCGTAGAACCGGTCTTCCAGAGTGCCCGGCGGCGTGCCGTTGGTAAAGTCCGACAGAAATGTCCCCGCGCCGTGGATAATCTCGGAGTAAAACAGGCCGCTGGTTACCGGACAATCGGTGAAAATATGCCCCTCCGAACTGACCGTCTGGGCCGTTTTGCCGTTCGGCACAAAGACCCCGTCGATATAACGCTCCCGGCGCGTTTGCACATACTGATTGTCCGCGGCGCGATCCTCAGACAGATAGCCGCCGCGAAGGCCTGTGACAGGATGCATTCCCGTTTCCCGCTGGCCGGTTCCAAGACCGTTGCCGCCTCCGACCATATCGGCCAAATCCAGCGGCTGACCCCTCCAGACAATCCCGGTCGCCGAATCGATCCGACGGACAAACTCGTCGGAACTCAACTCAATCCGATGGACCTGTCCGGTATCCCCTGAGATGCGGTTGGCTGTTCCCGGAACAAGCAAACGGCTGCTGCGGCGCGTCCCTTGCGCGCCCGTTAGCAGGGTCGCGCTGCCCGAAAACAACTTCACATCGCCGCCGTCCGAACGGGCGACAACGCCGAATTCCGTGCCCAGATCGATAATACTGCCGCCGGGCAGATCCACCGTAAACCCGACCGCACGAGACGGTACACGGGCAAACAATCGACCGGAATGCAGTGTAATTTTTTCCGCCGAGACAAACGTAAATTCAGCCGGTCCTTCCACGACCACCTCAGCGCCGTAATCAAACCGTACCGTCGCCCATCCCGAGGCAAGATACACCGGATCGGCATTGTTTTTGAAACGCGCGCCGATTGGACGCGATTCCGACGATCCCCACACTGCCCCGACGGAATCGGTCAAAGTTGCCACATCCATTTGAACCAGGCGCGGATTGCCGGCAACATACCACATCACCAGCAGCATCGCCGCAACGGAACAAAGTGTAAACCACATATTGAAACGCGAGACTTGCCGATCCCTTTTGATGCGTTTTTTCTGTTCGCGAACCCCTTCAATCAGAACCGGTTGTTTTTCCGACGCACAACGGCTTGACGAGGACGCAGCACGTCTTTCTTCTTCTGCAAGCTGGGCAAACAGGGAATTGTAGATGTTCCGATCCAGCGTCTCGGCGTCCGGTGCAAAGGCGATTTTGCCCGGTTCCGAAAGCGCCGCGTACAGCAGGGCGAACTCAACATAATAATCCGCCGCCGCTCGATCCTGTTCCAGCAGATGCACCAGCGATTCATATTCACTCGGCGTGATCGACCCGTCCAGCTTTCGCAGGATCAGCTCATCCAGTTCGGAGGTGTCGCCATGCGGCTTCATACACCCATCTCCCATGCGTTCAGCGTCATTTTCACGCACCGTACCAACGCACGATGAATTCGTCCCATCACTTTATATAATCCCGGCAGCGGCCGCTGGAGCATCCCGGCAATCTGCTTGATGCTCAACCCCTTTTCGTATCGAATCTGCATCAGCCGCCGGTCTGAGGCGTCCAGTTTCATCAGGCAATGCTGAAGGGCACGCAGCCGATCATCCATCGATTCGACCTTGGCGCAGGCTGTTTGGCTTAAATAATCAAACAATTCGTCGGAAAAAAATGAAAAATCCCGCTTTTTTTCCCGATGATATTCCAAAACTTTCAAACGTGCGATCTTAACACCCCACGCCCCGAAATTCGTCCCCGGCTGAAACTCATCAAACCGCTCCCACATCAGCGTAACCACATTCTGCATAATATCCTCGGCGTCTGCCGGCTGATGAACCATCGCCAAGATGTACGCATAAATCGATTTTTGATGCTCCACAAAGAGCCGCAAAAACTCTACGCTCATCCTATCTTCTTTTATCTGTTTCTTGTGATCCATAACGTGCTGCCTACATCATTTTCGCCCCGCGGATCGCCGAAAAGCAACCCTTAGCTACTCTTATTATGAAGAATTTTCCGTTGAATAGAGGGGAAAAATTCGTGTTTTGATAAAAAAACGCAAAGTATTTACGTCTAAATCCAGGAAACACAGGAGTTTTTTTGATTCAGGCCAAGACAATTTGTTTTTGTAACATAAACATTCATCTGTCTGAAAAAAAGAGCAGTGATTGCGCCTTTTTCGGTGTACAAGGTCTCGGCCTATCGGCTTCTTTGAAGCCGTTGCGAAATTTTTTATGCCCGTAGGTTCAATAACTGCAAGAACTAACAAAAATCTCACATTTTTTCGCTGATTTTTTGCTTGTCGGCCAACCCGCAAACAGTATCATATCGTAGAAGTAATTGGCAATATGTTGTTATTTTAACAGAAGGCTTAATCTATATATAGTGGTTTACCACGGAGGATGTCTTATGTCAGACGAACGGATTTCCAAAGACAACACCAACGCATTCGATTCCGGCCTGCAACCCTGGAAGGCCCCTGCATCCGCGCGCACAGCGGGGCTGAAAATAGACGCGCATTTTTCCACGCCGGGTGTGCATCCCTTCGAGGAAATCGAATGGGAAGCCCGTCAGGCCAAAATTACCGATGACGCCGGCAAGGTGATTTTTGAACAGGCCGATTGTGAAGTGCCGGCGTTTTGGAGTCAATTGGCGACAAAAGTTGTCGTGAGCAAATATTTTTACGGCGATGTCCACTCCGGCCAGCGGGAAAATTCGGTTAAACAGCTTGTCCACCGCGTCTGTCGGGCGATTGCCGATCGGGGCCGACGCGACGGCTATTTCGCGTCCGAGGCCGACGCCGAGACGTTTTACAACGAACTGACGTGGCTGTGCGTTAATCAGTACGGCGCGTTCAATTCGCCGGTCTGGTTTAACGTCGGCCTGCATGATGTCTATGGCATCAAAGGCAGCGAGCACAACTACCATTGGGATGAAAAACAGAATAAAGCCGTTCCCAGTACCACCAGCTATGAATTTCCGCAGGCCTCGGCCTGTTTTATCCAGTCGGTCGAGGACACGATGGAAGACATTATGCGTCTGGCCCGCAGCGAGGCGATGCTCTTTAAGCACGGCTCCGGCACAGGAACCGACCTTTCGACCCTGCGCAGCAGTCGGGAGAAACTGTCCGGCGGCGGCAAGCCCTCCGGCCCGCTCAGTTTTATGCGCGTCTATGATCAGGTCGCCGCAGTCATCAAATCCGGCGGCAAAACCCGACGCGCCGCCAAGATGCAGTCGCTCAAGATCGACCATCCCGACATCAAAGAGTTTATCACCTGCAAGACCGAGGAAGAAAAAAAGGCCTGGGCCTTGATCGAAGAGGGCTACTCGCCCGACGAGGCCTACGGCAGTGTGATGTTCCAGAACAGCAACCTGTCGGTGCGGGTCAGCGATGCGTTTATGGAAGCGGTCGAAAAAGACGGTCCCTGGACGACTACGGCCGTGACCACCGGCAAGTCGGTTGACAGCTACAGCGCCCGCGAATTGATGGAGCTGATCGCCGAAGGGACGCGCGTCTGCGGTGATCCGGGGCTGCAATA
This sequence comes from Anaerohalosphaeraceae bacterium, assembly GCA_050309605.1. Classification (GTDB taxonomy): domain Bacteria; phylum Planctomycetota; class Phycisphaerae; order Sedimentisphaerales; family Anaerohalosphaeraceae; genus T3Sed10-213. Next base: position 70,108 of record JBNRMN010000089.1, on the reverse strand, counting down.
CCACTCCACCATCAACAAATGGCATACCTGCCCCCATTCCGGCCCGATCAACGCCTCCAATCCGTGCAGCGAGTATATGTTTATCGACAATTCCGCCTGCAATCTGGCCTCGCTGAATCTGATGAAGTTTCGCACCGACGATGGGGGATTTGACATTGAGCGTTTCAAACACGCCGTGCGGCTGTTCATCATCGCCCAGGAAATTCTGGTCGATAACGGCAGCTATCCCGAACAGACCATTGCGGAAAACAGCCATCGGTTCCGTCCGCTCGGCCTGGGGTATGCCAATCTCGGCTGTCTGATGATGAGTCTGGCGATGCCTTACGATTCCGATCAGGCCCGCGCCTGGGCGGCGGCGATTACCGCGATCATGACCGGCACGGCCTATTCGATCAGCGCCGAGCTGGCCGCGACCAAAGGCCCGTTCCCCGAATACGAAAAGAACAAACAGCCGATGCAGAACGTCATCGCGATGCACCGCGAACACGCCTATAACATTCCCGAGATGTACTGTCCGGACGATCTGCTCAGTGCGGCCAAGAACGCCTGGGATGAGGCCTTTGACGCCGGCACGCAACACGGCTTTCGCAATGCCCAAACCACCGTGCTGGCTCCGACCGGCACCATCGGCTTTATGATGGATTGCGACACCACCGGCGTCGAGCCGGATATTGCGCTGGTCAAATACAAGACCCTGGCCGGCGGGGGAATGCTCAAGCTGGTCAACCGCACCGTCCCGATGGCCCTTGAGCGGCTCGGCTACGGCCCCGAGGATATCCGCGCCATCTGTGAGACCATCGACAAAGACGACACCATCGAAACCGCCGCCAAGCTGCGCCCGGAGCATCTGCCGGTCTTTGACTGCGCGTTTAGGGCCAAAAACGGAACCCGCCATATCCACTATCAGGCCCATTTGAAAATGATGGCCGCTGTGCAGCCGTTCCTGTCCGGCGCGATCAGCAAGACCATCAATATGCCCAAAGAAAGTACCGCCGAGCAGATTGCTTCGGCGTATATGGAAGGCTGGAAGCTCGGCCTCAAGGCCGTGGCGATCTACCGCGACGGCTCCAAGCGGCTCCAGCCGGTCAACACCGAAACCTCGTCCGGCGACAAGAAAAAGCAAAAAACCGCTGAGGTTGCCGCACCGCGTCCGTTCCGACGCCGGCTGCCTGAAACGCGCCACAGCATCACGCACAAATTTTCCGTGGCCGGACACGAAGGGTATCTGACGGTGGGGCTATACGAGGACGGCCAGCCCGGTGAGTTATTCATCACCATGGCCAAGGAGGGCAGCACCGTCGGAGGCTTGATGGATGTTGTCGGCACCTGCGTCTCGATGGCGCTGCAATACGGCGTGCCGCTGATTACGCTGGTTGATAAATTCCGACACGCCCGCTTCGAGCCGGCCGGGATGACCAGCAACAAGAATATCCCCTTTGCCAAGAGCCTGATCGATTACATCTTCTGCTGGATGGGCTGTCAGTTCATCCCCGGCTACGCCGAGAAGAACACGCCCAACCGCGCTGCTCCGGCGGTCGAAAACAAGACCTCGACCACCGCCAAAGAGTTGGTCCAGAAAACCCAGGATCTGGCCAAAAAAATCGGCCAGGCCAAAGCCGTCGGCAAAAAATCCGACACGCCTGACAAATCCGACAACGGGGAAAAGGACGGCCCGGCCCCTCGTCCGTCGGCTGAGCACAAAGCCGCCGCACCGGCCCCCGACCGTTTTGCCCGGCAGATGTCCGATCGGGTCGTGCAGATTGTCGGTTCGACCCTGACCGGCCAGGACGGCAGCGAAGCGGCCCTGATGCACCAGTTCAACGACCAGTTTGAACACTTTCAGGATGACGCCCCGGCCTGCGATGTCTGCGGCAGCATCTGCGTGCGAAACGGAACCTGCTACCGATGCTACAACTGCGGCAACTCGATGGGCTGCTCATAACACGATCCTCCGCGCGGACCGACAACAGCCGAGCCGCGCCAGCGACCGGATAGCGATACGTACAATAGCCGAGCGGCGCAAGCCGCCGGATGACGACACCCACACCAGCCGAGCGGCGCGAGCCGTCGGATAATGTTGCGTCTTGCAAAACGCCCCATCTATCCGTATCCCGTATCGGGCCGCTTGCGCGGCCGCGCTATTGTTTACAATAGCCGAGCGGCGCAAGCCGCCGGATGACACCACCCACGGCGTTATGCCCCATCGGGCCGCTTGCGCGGCCGCGCTGTTGTGCCGCGTTTGTTGTGCCGCGTTTGTTTTCGCATCCGTTGTTGACCTGCCTGCCGGGAACGATTAAACTGAACATTATGAACCGTAACAAGTCGGATTCTTTTTAGGAGGCTCTGCGATGACGATGCAGCATCAAGGTCCAACATGTCCGGAATGTATTTACTTCGAGCGTGTCGGCGAAGGCCACGGCGAATGTCGGCGGTATGCCCCGCGCCCCAATGACCCGGCGTTTATCCCCAAATCCGACGCCCTGGGGACGTACAAAACCGATATCCACTGGCCGAAGGTTTATGACAGCAACTGGTGCGGCGAGTTCGCATCGGGAACCGGCGGCTGATCGCGCGGCAGGCGTCAACGGCGACTTATCGGGAACCGATGAATGCGAATCAGTGAGTTTTTTTATTCCCTGCAGGGCGAGGGCTTTTATGCGGGCGTGCCGAGCGTGTTTATCCGCCTGGCGGGCTGTCCGCTGCGCTGCAGGTGGTGCGATACGGCTTATGCGCGGGATTTTCAGGCGGGCACGGAACAGACCGCCGAGTCACTGCTGAGTCGGGTCGGCATCTATCCCACGCGCCATCTGGTCATTACCGGCGGCGAGCCGTTGGTACAGCCGGATTTGGCGGCCTTTTTGGATGTCTTTGCCAAGGCGGGGTATCTCATTACGCTCGAAACAGCCGGACTGCAATTCATAGCCGATTTGCCGATTCATCTGCTGAGCGTCAGCCCCAAATTGTCCAATTCCGTCGGAGCGGAAGACGATAGGGCCGAGTCGGCGCGGCTGAATACGGCGGCGCTGTCGGCACTGCTGGCGGCCTATCGCTATCAATTGAAATTTGTGGTGGATCGTCCGCAGGATCTGGATGACATTGCCGACTGTATCGAGCGGCTCGGCTGCGTCGATCCGGAGCGGATCTGTCTGATGCCGCAGGCCGTGCGACGCGAGGAATATATCGAAAAATCCCTCTGGCTGGCCGAGTACTGCCTGCAAACCGGCTTTGCCTTTTCGCCGCGTCTGCAGGTGATGCTGTACGACGAGCAACGGGGCAAATAGCCGATGCCGATATATGAGGTCGTGAAATCCTGTTACGCGATTTCCCGCTCTTCGTGGTCTTCTTCCTCTTCTTCGAGGGCGTCCAGGCTTTCCATCCCTTCACCCAGTTCCACATCGTCGGAATCGGCGGCGTCGCTGTCATCTTCGTCTTCGTCGATCTCTTCGGCGGTCCGGTCAATATCGATGGGGCGGCTCTTGAGATTGCGGTATTTGAACCCGCCCTGATTCTTTTCGAGCATTTGGGCGTATTCGAGGCTGTACCGCGTCCAGGGAATGGCTTCCAGACGCTTTTTTTCAATCGGAATGCCCAGCCCCTCGCAGATGCCGAACTCGCCGGTTTCGATGCGTTTGAGGGCCTGCTGGATTTCGACCAGGATTTTCTTTTCCTCGGCCAGCAAATCCAACCCGAATTCCTGCTCAAAACTGTCCGTCCCAATATCGGCCATGTGTACGGGCATGCTCGACAGCTCGCCGCCGCCCTGAAATATATTTTCTTCCATTGCGGTCACATCGCCGACGATTTCACGCCATTTTTCCAGCAGCAGCCGGCGATATTTTTCAAGTTCTCTCTTGGATAAACCCGTCGTTGTTTTCTTCTTTGCCATATCTGTTCGATTTCACTCCATTTTTGATTGATTATCGCACTGTCAAACAGCTCCGGCCGCAAGGGGCCGACTCCAATATATCGCGGGAATTATAGGGTTTTCTTTAGAATAGGCAACAGGCTTTTTGACTTTTCACGAAAACCCACACTTTTTCTTAATACGATTTATCGCGTTGCGATTCAGTTGTTCGCTTCATCAGGGTAAACTATACGAAATAAATTGACAGACAGATCGGATTATTTTGTGTTTCAAGCGGCTTGTTGAGGTAAAATATCCCTTGATTCTTCAAGGTTTTTGTGTGATTTTGGTTGTAATCGGGATTCTGTTGTGTATAATCCCCGCTTTTAATTGTTTTGGGGAATCGCCACGATAACCTTTACGCAAGGAGAACGGTACGATGAACGAACTTGTTCCCACAAAGATCTTTTTGACCAAGGGAGTCGGTCAGCATAAATATCAGTTGAAATCGTTTGAAGATGCGCTGCGTCAGGCCGGTGTTGCCCAGCAGAACCTGGTGCAGATTTCTTCGATTTTGCCGCCCAAATGCAAAGTGATCAGCCGAAATGAGGGGATCAAGCAGCTTGTGCCCGGTTCCATCTGCTTTTGTGTACTGGCGCGATGCGATACCAATGAGCACGGTCGGCTGATTGCCTCTTCGGTGGGCGTGGCTGTTCCCAAAGACGATACGAAGTGGGGCTACCTCAGCGAGGTTCACGGCCACGGAATGAACAAACGCGAGGCCGAGGATATGGCCGAGGACCTGGCCGCCGAGATGCTCGGCACGACGCTGGGTGTGGATGTGAATCCGGATTTGGCCTGGTCGGAAAAGGAGCAGGCCTACAAATCCAGCGGACTGTTCATCAATACGACCAATATTACCCAAACCGCCCGCGGCGTCAGGGATATGTGGACTACAACGGTCGCCCTGGCGGTGTGCCTGTTTGACTGATTGTCCGATGCCATGACAGCACGGCCTTTACAATTCGGTGATTTTGCGCCGGCGTATCGCGACCCTGAAACCGCCCAAAGCGTCTTGATTCCGGCGCCGTATGACGGCACCAGTACGTGGATCAAAGGGGCGGATCGCGGCCCGGCGGCGATCCTTGAGGCCTCTTATCATCTGGAATTCTATGATATCGAGATGGACTGTGAGGTGTATCGTCGGGGCATTTATACGGATTTGCCCATTGACGAGCTTAAGACGCCTGAAGCGATGGTTGCAGCGGTGCATCAGCGGGTGGGCAACTGGCTGCGTCGAGGAAAATTTCCAGTGGTGCTCGGCGGGGAACATTCCGTCAGCATTGGAGCGTTTCGCGCTGCGGCCGAGGCATTTGACAATCTGACCATTCTTCAGTTAGACGCCCATTCGGATCTCCGCAACGCATATGAGGGCAGTGCATACAACCACGCTTGTGTAATGGCGCGAGCCGGGCAGTTGTGTCCCATTGTTCAGGTCGGAATCCGCAGTATGGATACCTCGGAAAAAAGCGTAATGGATACCCGCCGGGTCTTTTTTGCACACCAAATACACGACAGGCCGCGTCGTGAGTGGATCGAACAGGTTGTTTCGCTGCTGACCGACCAGGTGTATTTAACCATCGATCTGGATGCGTTCGATCCGGCCGTATTACCGGCCACCGGCACGCCGGAGCCGGGGGGATTGGGCTGGTACGATGTGATTGAACTGGCCAAGGCGGTGTGCAGACAGAAAAACCTTGTCGGTTTTGACGTGGTGGAGCTATGCCCGCATGATGCCCATTGGGGGGCGAATTTCTTCGCGGCCAAGCTGGTTTATAAGATTATAACCGCTAAATTTTGTCGGTAAGTGAGTTCTATGCCGGCCGACGACGAGGTCTGCCTTTGCCTGTCCGTGTCGGTGGGTTTTTCCGAGGAGCGGATTATCTCCGGCAAGTCTAAAGAAATCCACCTGATTTGCCCGATGGTATAATAATGTTCACGGTTCAGAACGACAGGTGCGTACTGCGCGATGCCCGGTCGCAGCGTCTAAAAAAAGGCAAAATACTGTTCAATGGAGTGATTATGAAGTTGAAGTGCATAGGGGTGTGTGTATGGGCGGCGATCACCGTATTGACCGGATGTAAAACCGCTGAAATTGTTGAGACGCCGGACTATGAACGGCAATTGCCGCCGGGTCAATATGCCCTGCGTAAGATTACCGATCCGGCGATGATACCGGATTTCACCTTTGCCTGCTACAACACGATGGAGCTGAGACGGGCGGTTGACCACAGTTTGAGCTATTTGTCCAAGCCGTCCAGCCGTCAGTTTTTCCCCAGCAACGGCATTACCCACGACCACGCCGTGGCCAGCTTAAAGGCGTTCGGCCGATTGCTCGATCAGGGGCTGGTCGGACGGCCGTTGGAAGCAGCGATTCGGGAGAAGTTTGATTTTTACCAATCCGTCGGCTGCGACGACCGCGGGACAGTTTTGTACACCGGCTACTATACGCCGATCTTTGACGGCTCGCTGACTCGAACCGAGACGTATCGCTATCCGCTGTACGCCCAGCCGAAAGATTTGGTTAAAGGCCCCACAGGGGAGATTTTGGGACGGGATATGGGCGGCGGCGCGGTTGTGCCGTATCCGTCGCGCCGGGAAATTGAACAATCCGGAATGCTCGAGGGTCAGGAGATTGCCTGGATGGCCGACCCATTTGAGGTGTATATTGCCCATGTGCAAGGCTCGGCCAAACTCCGGCTGCCTGACGGCACGTTGATCACCCTCGGCTATGCGGCCACCAACGGGCACGACTATCAAAGCGTCGGTCGAAAAATGATCGACGACGGCATTGTACCGGCTTCGGGACTGAGCCTTAAGGCAATGATTGATTATTTCAAGGCCCATCCGAATCAAATCGACCGGTATATCAACCAGAACCCGCGTTACGTGTTCTTCCGCACAGATGAGGGTGACCCGCGCGGCAGTCTGAATGAGCCGGTTATTCCGATGCGAACGATTGCCACCGACAAGGCCATCTATCCGCGCGGCGGTTTAACACTGATTAAGACACGCCTGCCCCGTCCGATTGGCGGCAGGATTGCCAAAGCGCCCTATACCGGCTTTGCGCTGGATCAGGATACCGGCGGTGCGATTCGTGCACCGGGACGCTGCGATGTGTATATGGGCATCGGCGACCAGGCCGGACAGATGGCCGGGCAGGTTTATGAGGAAGGGGTGTTGTACTATCTGTTCCTCAAACCCGGCGTGCAATAAACTCCGGATAATGCAAAATGACAGATTAAATGAGCGATTTTGTGATCGCATTTCTTAGGGGATATGATGGATATTAAATTGCGATTTTTGGGGGCAGCCGAAAATGTTACCGGTTCCCGGCATGTGCTGGAGTTCAATCATTCCAAAGTGATGATTGATTGCGGCCTGTACCAGGAACGCGACTATCAGTATCGCAACTGGGAGGATTTCGGCGTTGAGCCGTCCGACGTGGATGCCATTTTGCTGACGCACGCTCATTTGGATCACTGCGGATTGATTCCCAAACTGGTCAAAGAAGGGTTTAAGGGGAACATTTACGCTACAGAAGCCACGACCGAGATTGCCAAGATTGTGCTGCTCGACGCCGGCAAACTGCAGGAAGAAGATGCAGAATATAAGCGTAAACGGCATAAACGGGAAGGCCGTCAAGGACCGCGTCCGGTCGAACCGCTTTATACGATGCAGGAGGCCGAGGCCTGTTTCGACCGATTTCATCCGGTCAAATTCAAGGAGGTTGTTCCAATCGGCGACGGCATTGAGGCCGCTTTTTATACCGCCGGGCATATTCTCGGCGCCGCCGTGATTAAAGTCGATGTCTGTCGTAACGGCCAGTGCCGTACCATTCTGTTTACGGGTGATTTTGGACGGACCGACAAACCTATCCTTCGCGATCCGGCGACCTTTACGAAAGCCGATTATCTGCTGGTTGAATCGACGTATGGCGACCGAACACATTCATCCGTCGAAGATACCAAGGAGCAGCTCTGTAAGGCCGTTAATGATGCGCATCAGGCCGGCGGCAACATTATTGTTCCCAGTTTTTCCGTCGGCCGCAGTCAGGAAGTGCTGTATTATATGAATGAGCTGCTGATTGAAGACCGCGTCCCGCATATTATGACGTTTTTGGACAGTCCCATGGCCGTCAAGGTGACTGAGGTCTTCAAGAACCATCCGGAACTGTACGACAAGGAGATGGCCCGATTGGTCGTGCAGAATGAATCGCCGTTCAGTTTTCGCGGCCTCAAACTCGTCCAGTCCACTGCCGAATCCAAGGCGATTAACCATATTCGCGGTACGGTGATGATTATCGCCGGTTCAGGCATGTGTACCGGCGGCCGTGTCAAACATCATCTCGTCAACAATATCACCCGTCCGGAAAGCACCATTCTGTTTGTCGGCTATCAGGCCAAGGGAACGCTGGGGCGTTTGATTCTTGAAAAAACGCCTGAAGTGCGTATTCTGGGCCAGACATATCCGCTCAAGGCCAACGTCGTGCAGGTGCACGGCTTCAGTGCTCACGCCGACCGGGGGGAAATCCTGGCCTGGCTCAAACACATCAAGACCCCGCCGCGAAAGGTCTTTCTTGTGCACGGCGAAAAAGAATCAGCCCATGCCTTCAAAGACTATCTTGTTGAGAATACCGGCTGGGACGTCGTGGTGCCGCAGTATCAGGATGTGGTGGAAATCGACTGATGTCCGGATCGGTTCGTGCTTTCAGGTGTGCCCGGATAACGGGGCGGTGCGCAACAAAAAGGGCGGTTTTTCGCCGCCCTGTAAGATTCTGCTGACCATTGTATTTAACGTTTGGAGAACTGGAAACTTCGGCGAGCGCCGGGCTTGCCGGGTTTTTTGCGTTCAACCATCCGGCTGTCGCGTGTCAGATAGCCGCCCTCGCGCAGGGCCGGCAAGAGCGTCGGATCATAGCTTTTCAAAGCACGTGCAATGCCCAGCATCACAGCACCGGCCTGACCGGTTGTGCCGCCGCCTTCGACCCGAACGAAGACATCCAGATGATCGCCGCCGCCCACAGCGGTCAACGGCGCGCGAACGGCGTTGCGGTCCTTTTGCAGCTTGAAATACTCGTCAACGGTTTTTCCGTTGATGGTCAAAGCACCCGAACCAGGACGAATCCGGACACGTGCGATACTGCTTTTACGTCGGCCCGTACCCCAAATAAAACCGCCTTTGTCCGGAATTCCCTTCGGAGCGTCAGGCACTGCGACCGGGGTTTTGTTCAGAATATTCGGATCGATCAAAGGGTTTTCGTTATTCAGTTCTGTCATACTTGTCTTGTTTCCTGCACGTATCTTTGGGTTTCTGTTGCGTTACAGTTCCATTTTGATGGGCTGCTGGGCGGTATGCGGATGTTCCGGGCCGGCATAGACCTTCAGTTTGCGGAACATATTGTGGCCGAGCGTGTTTTTCGGCAGCATCCGCTTAACAGCCAGCTTGACCAGACGATCGGGATGGCGTTCCATCATTCGAGCGTAGGAATAGATTTTCTGGCCGCCGGGATAACGGCTGTAGGTCTGATGGAATTTCTGTTCGGCTTTATTGCCCGTCAGCACGATCTTGTCGGCGTTGACGATGACGACAAAATCACCGGTATCCACGTGGGGCGTATAGACGGGCTTGTCTTTGCCCATCAGGGCCATCGCGACCTTGACCGCCAGCCGTCCGAGGACCTGACCATCGGCATCCACGACGCGCCACTTGCGTTCAACTTCATTGTTCTTGGCTAAATAGCTTTTCATATTGATGTACGACTCCCAAAGTTCCCTTTATAAAAGGGCAAAGTATAGGTCATTTTCAAAAGGTGTCAATACATTTTTTACAAAATTATGCGAAAATAGGCTGATTTCGGCTTATCAAGTGTACTCCATGGTTGCCCAGCGCAGCAACATGGAGAGCAGTAACACCTAAAAGTGCACAAAAAAGACCTTTTTCTTTTCCATAAAGATGACGTTGACTGCGGGATTCAGCGAATGATTTGTGCCGTGCTTTCAGCTCAGAGAAGCTGATATCGGTATTGTTTCGTGGTTTTTTTGGTGATTTTTTTGAAAATTCGGCAAAAATAGACCACATCATTGTAGCCGCAGCGTGCGGCAATGTGATAAAGGGGCAAATCATAATTTCGCAGCAGAAATTTGGCGCGATTGATGCGGACGTAATTGACATAATCACAGAATTTCATATAGCCGTTCGTTTTGAACAAGCGCGAGAGATGGTTGGGTGAGATATCGAACTGTCGGGCGACGGATTCACGTGAGATTTCCTGCTGAAAATTTTCCTGGATATAAACGCAGATTTCCTGAAACAGCATATTGGCATGTTTCGGGATGGGCGCGTCGTAATTTGTGAGCCGGTTTTCATAACAGCTCAGCAGTGCCATGACCAAGTGATCAAACGCGGCGAAATGGGTATTCAGTTGCTGCAGCTCCAGAATGGCGTCAATGATACGCTGTTCCGGGCCGGCCATGGCGTGGGAAAGCGCGACTTTGAGGGCCTTGACGTCGGCACCGCTTGTGACCAGGCTGATGCCCGTGTGGCGCTTACCGAACAGAAAATGCAGCGTTTCGCAGCGGTGCTTCATATCGGGCTTATCCCAGCAGTTCGGCGGAATGAAGATGGCTTGGCCGGGTCTGAGGGCAAGGTCAACGATTGTGCGATTTTGCTCGAGTTGGGTATGATAAATTCCGGTAAGGGGAATGGTCAGACGCGGAAAATGAACGGCAAAGGCCATCATCGGCGGGGCAGTCTTATTGCCGGCAAACAACACGTGTCGGCATCTTACTTTTCTGAGGATATTTAATATCTTTAATTGTGTTTCCATCTGTCGGCCGTTTGTTACGACAGTCATATAAGCCATTATGATTGTACTCGGTGCACCGATGTGTGTCAATCCTAATACGTTACAGATCAGGGAATTAGGCATCTAAGAGGTGAGTTGCTGCGCGTAACCAGAGGGTAATTGCGCTACAATAAGACTATAAATGGTGTATTTTTTCTATGGTTTTCGAGGGCTTGTTTTTTGTATAATAAGCCTCTATCAAGCGTTGATCAAGCGTTGGGTCGTCTCGATGAGAGGCATAAAACGGCTATTGTGGGTGCGGTATGAAACAAGTTATTCAAGAGCTAAAGCAGTATTTATTAAGCGGAGTCTCATTTGCCATCCCGTTTATCGCCAGCGGGGGGATTCTGATCGCCGTGGCGATTGCCTTTGCGCCGATGGGCGAGACGGGGCCGGATTTTTCCAACAGCCCCGTTCTGGCTCACATTCTGTCGATTGGCGAGGCGGCTTTTACGCTGCTGCTGCCGGTTCTGGCGGGGTATATCTCCTACGCCATCGCCGGCAAGCCCGGTCTGGTGGCCGGCTTTGTGGGCGGCTATTTTGCCTCGCTGCCTCACGAGGTTGCAGGCCGTTCGGCCAACGCCGGTTTTTTGGGCGCGCTTCTGGCCGGTTTGGCGGCCGGTTATATCGTCCGTTGGATTAAACGGATGCCGGTGCATAAACTGCTGCGTCCGATTATGCCGATTCTGATTATTCCGATTTTATCGGCGCTGGCCATCGGGACGCTGATGTTTTTTGTCAGCCTGCCGATCGCCAATATCATGGTCAGTCTGGATACATGGCTGCGGAGTATGCAGGCGTCCGGTTCCGTTGCTTTGGCGATGGTTCTGGGGGCGATGATTGCCTTTGATATGGGCGGGCCGGTCAACAAGACGGCGTTCTTTTTCGGCGCGTCGATGATCGAGCAAGGCAATTATCTGGTGATGGGCGCGGTCGCGGCAGCGATCTGTACGCCGCCGCTGGGGATGGGGCTGGCGACGTTTCTTTCACGCCGACTGTGGACCGAAGAACAGCGGGAAAGCGGCATCGCGGCCTTTGGAATGGGGATGATCGGCATTACGGAAGGCGCTATTCCGTTTGCGGCCGCGGAGCCGATAAAGGTTATTCCGTGTATTATGGCAGGTTCGATGACGGCCTCGGTTATTGCGATGCTCGGCGGCGTCGGCGGTCATGCGCCGCACGGCGGGCCGATTGTGCTGCCGGTGGTCGATCATCGTTTCATGTATGTGGTTGCGATTATCGCCGGGACGGCGGTTACGGCCCTGGCGATCAATGCGCTGAAAACGTTTACCGCTAACGCAAGGGAGTCGAATGTATGAAGTACATTGCCGTTACCGCCTGTCCGACCGGTATTGCCCATACGTATATGGCGGCGGAAAATCTGGAAAAGACCGCCAAAGAACTGGGCCACGAGATCAAAGTCGAGACCCAGGGTGCGATGGGCATTGAAAACGAGCTGAGCGCCGAGGATATTAAATCCGCAGATGTGTTGATTCTTGCGGCGGACATTATGATCGAAAAAAGTGAACGCTTTGACGGTTTGCCGACGATTGAGGCGCCGGTGCAGTTGGCGCTGAAAGATCCCGAAAGCATTTTCAGCCGGACGCCTCAGTTGCGCAGCCGGTAAGGAATGATGTATGCCCGAAGCGATTGACCGATGTGAATATGCCTTTACCTGTCCTTTGCCTAACGGGCTGCATGCCCGTCCGGCCAATACGCTCGAACGGCTGGCCTCGGGGTTCTCCAGCCGGGTTTCGATTGTCAATCTGAACAATCAGCGGGTGGCCAACGCCAAGAGCGTGCTTTCACTGGTCGGCGCCGATATCAAGTCGGGCGACCCGTGCGTTCTGGAGGTCGGCGGCAAGGACTGTAATGAAGCGTACCGCACGATTGTGCATTTTCTTGAGACCGAGTTTGCGTCATGCGATGAGGCGCTGCCGGCGCCGCCGTCCGCTTCGAAAAAGAGCTGGCTGCCGCCGGTCCTGCGAAACGCCGGTGTTGCGGTTCTGTTCGGTCTGCCGGTCGTGTCCGGTTTCGGCAGAGGCAAGATTGTCTTTGTCCAGGCCCTGCGTCTGCCGGAAAGTCTGGACGCAGAGGCGCCGGTCTGTGTTGAACAAGAGCTGCAAAAGGTCGATCAGGCCGTGTCCGAACTGCGTCGGCTGATTTCGCGGCGGCTTGAGAAAAAGAATCTGTCGCCGACCGAAATCGGCGTACTGGAGGCGCATCTTTCCATTGCTCAAGATGTTGAACTGGTTGCGTATATTCGCAACACTATCAGCGAAAAGCATCTTTGTGCCGGCCGTGCGATTGTTGAGGCGTTTGTGTTTTTTTCTTCGCTGCTGAAAGCCGCCCGCAGTGAGTTGATCCGTGAACGCATCGCGGATTTGAGGGATGTTTGCATGCAATTGATTGCGGAGCTGTACGGCGCAACGGAGCAGGTTTCGGTTGAACTGACGGAGCCGTCAATTGTTGTTGCTGATGATTTGACGCCGTCGCAGTTTCTGAATTTGGACCGACATAAGCTGTCGGGTCTTGTCCTGCGCTGCACCGGCGCCACGTCACATACGGTCATTCTGGCCCGCTCTTTCGGGATACCGGTTTTGACCGACTTGGCGCAGACGGACGGGTTGGGCCGCAGCGACGCCGAGGCCATTTTGGATGCCGAATACGGGATTCTGATTCCTGAGATCAATGAGCGTGTGGAGCGATTTTATGCCTTTGAGCAGCGTAAACATCGGATCAAACAAAAGCAGGAGGCCGTTTTTTGTGATCGGCCGGCGGTGAGCCGGGACGGCCGGCGTTTGGGTGTCATGGCCAATATCGCCACCGCCGATGAGGTGGAGGCCGCGATCCGACACGGCGCCGATGGCATCGGACTGTTCCGCACGGAAATGCTGTATCTGTCCCGAAAAAAACCGCCGTCGGAAGATGAACAGTTCGCCGTTTATAAACGAGCCGCCGAACTGGCCGATGGGCGGCCGGTGATTATCCGCACCTTTGACATCGGCGGCGACAAGACGGTCAGCTATTTGAATCTGAATACGGAAGCCAATCCGTTTCTCGGATATCGAGGGGTTCGTTTGTATCGGGAGTTTGAGGACTTGTTTCGCGCGCAGCTTCGCGCCATCTTGAGAGCCTCGGCGTTCGGCAGATTGAAACTGATGATTCCGATGGTCTCCTGCGCCGAGCAGATGATTTATGTGCGCGGGGTTTTGGAGCAGGTCAAAGCGGATCTGGCGCTGCGGTCGGAGACATTTGACTCGACCCTTCCGTTGGGGATGATGGTGGAGGTTCCTCTGGCGGCGTTCATGATTCCGCACCTGGCCGAGGCGGTGGATTTTCTCAGTATCGGAACCAACGACCTGGCGCAGTATTTTCTGGCGGTGGATCGGACCAATGAGCGGGTCGCTTCGCTGTATCAGTGTCGCCATCCCGGTTTTCTGTCGCTGATTCGCAAGATCGTCGATGAGGCCCACCAGTCTAAACTGCATGTCGGTCTTTGCGGGGAAATGGCCGGTCGGATGGACAATCTGGCGCTGCTGCTTGGTGCAGGACTGGACAGCGTGAGTGTGTCAATCCCCTTTGTCTCGGAGATTAAGGCGATGTGTTCAGACTATGACAGTCAGGCGTGTCGTCAGATGCTCGCTCAGGCCGTGATGTGCCGTACGGTCGAACAGGTTGATGCGATTCAGGCCGAACACGTGGCGCAGGCCGCCGGTCGCAGCGTGGTGGATGTCAATCTGATTGATATTGACGCCGACTGCATCAGCAAGGAAGAGGCCATTAAATACACCTGCGATACGCTGTTTCTTGATCGGCGCACCGCCGACCCTGTGGCGCTGGAGCGGGATTTCTGGCAGCGCGAAGCGATTTATTCAACGGGACTGGGACACGGCTTTGCGGTTCCGCATTGTAAGACGAAACATATTTTATTGAATTCGATCTGCGTCTTTCGCCTCCGCCGCCCCGTTGAATGGGGGGCGCTTGACGGCAAGCCGGTATCGGTTGTCATTGCGATGGCGATTCGGGATACGGATCGGGGCGGCGATGCGCATATGCGGATTTTTTCCTGTCTGTCGCGAAATATGATGCACGCGTCTTTTCGAAAGCGGATTCAGTCCGCCGCCGGGCAGGCGGAGCTGGTTTCGTTTCTTTCGGAAAAACTGGACTTGAACAACGGATAACAGGCGTTTTAGGGAAAGGACAGGTTAAGATGACGATTTCGGCCATGATGACGGTGTGTATGTTGTGTCTGCCGCAGGCGGTTCTTGCTTCGCAGGCGGCTAACTTTGAAACAATGGGGCGTGAAGCCCTCGCGGTGGTTCGGCGCGATCATGCGATTGCCGGTCGGCCCGGCGCGTATTATGAAGATCAGAACAAACGGGCGATTGCCTTTACGTGGGGCAATTCGATGCTGCTGCTGGCCTATGCCAAAGCGGCTCAGATTGACGCTGCGACCTATGCCGAGCCGCTGGATCATTTGATCAAACATCTGGATCGCTACTGGGTCGAGCACAGCGGCATCGGCGGCTATGACCATCTGCCGCATCCGCGCAGCAATATTGAGCGGTATTACGATGACAACGCCTGGGTGGCGATGGGGCTGATTGACGCCTATGAAGCGGTTGGCAAAGAGGACTACCTCGAACGGGCCCAAAAGACCCTTGAGTTTTCGCTCAGCGGTATCAACCAGAAGGAAGGGGGCATTTGGTGGCGCGAGGATCCCAAGCAGTCGATGAATACCTGTTCGGTGGCGCCGACGGCGTTTGCGTGTCTGCGGTTTTATGAGACCACCGGACGGCGTGCCTACCTGGAGACCGCCAAGGCGCTGATGGCGTGGCTGGATGAGCATCTTCAGGATTCGGATGGGCTGTATATGGACAGCGTCACGCCGCGCGGCCGCATTAACCGGACAAAGTGGACATACAACACTGGAATGCCGCTTCAGACCTATGTCACACTGTATCGGTTGACCGGCGTGGATCGTTATCTTGACAAGGCCAACACGATTGCCGCCGCCGCAGAAGAGCACTGGGTTGATTCGGATACGGGTGCGGTTCGCTGTGAGGCAATGTTCGTTTGGACGCTGCTTGAAGGCTGGGTGGCCTTGTCCGAGGCGACGGGCCGGGTGCACTGGAAGGATGTATCGCAAAGGGCGGCGGCTTATCTGTATGAACACGTCAGAGATTCCAACGGTCGGTATCCGAAGCGATGGGACAGGCCTGCACGCGGTGAATTAAACGCATGGAATTTGCTGTATCCGGCCTCCAATGCCCGGGCCTATTGGGTTTTGGCCCAGGCCAATCAGTAGCCCCGGCTCCGACAGGCAGTATCAGCACCAGACGCCGGTAGGTGATGTACCGGCGTTTTTTGGGGGATCAGCGGGCCTCAGTCGGTCAAAACGGATACCTGGAAGATGCCGTCGATATGTCTTTTGATCTTATTTTTGATCGAAATGAAAAAAGCGTACAAAAATAACAGGTGTGGCGCAATATCTGAGTGTGCCGAAACATTGACCTGATTGTTGGAGTTGGAATGACTTTTGGTAATACTACTCCGGAAAGTGAGAAGACCGAGGAGTTTGTCCGCTTGTTGATTGCCGGGCAGCCCCGTATTTATGCGTTTATCCTGACGCTGGTGCCGCGTGCCTTTGATGCTGACGACCTGATGCAGGAAACCAGCACCGTTATGTGGCGTAAGTACAGCGAGTTTCGCCCGGGCAGTGATTTTGTATCCTGGGGTATCAGTATTGCGCACCATATTATCCTGGGGTTTCGCCGCAAAAAAGCGAGCGAACCGATCCGGTTCAGCGATCGCCTCATCGAGCTGATGGCCGAGGACTATCAGAAGTATTCCGATTTAACACAACTGAAGCTGGAGACACTTGGGCGGTGCATTGAGCGGTTGAACCAGGAAGACCGAAAATTGGTTCGGGCACGTTATGAGCAGAATAATTCCATCAAAGAGCTGGCTCTGCGGCTCAACAAGTCTGTGGATATTCTCTATCGGACAATGGGACGTGTTCATGATGTACTGATCCGCTGTATGCGGCAGTCGCTGGCGATGGAAGGGGCGGATTGATGAACCAGCCGTATTCACATCTTCAGTTTCGCAAGGCCCTGTTGGCATTGCTCGATGGGACGATCACATCGGAGGAGTTTGCCCGGCTTGAAACGGCGATGGAGAATGCCCCCAAGCTGCGGCAGTATTACTACGATTTTATGCTGGTCCATGCCAGCCTCAAAAACCGTTCGGGCGTGTCGGCTACGTCGCTTCCTGAGACGGCAGAAGAGGAGTCTCTGTCGGTTTGCGATGCGTTGTTCTGGCAGGTGCTGGCCGAACAGGAGCGTCAGGCCGAGACGGTTCACCTTGAGGTTGAGGATGCCGGGCCGGAGTTGATTACGGGCGTCCGCGAAAAGAAACGTCAGATTCGTGCAGCCCGGCGTGTTTCGCGGGCAGCGCTCTATACCACCCTGGTCGGCTGGGCGGCGCTGTTTTTGGTGATCGGTTATGTCATTGTCAACCCGCGCCATGTCACACTGCCGACAGCGACGATTATTGAGACAGTTGCGCCACGCTGGCAGGACCGGGGATTTACCGGGCATGTCGGTATGCGGCTTTATAATACCGACGCGCTGTTGTATCTGCGTGAAGGGTTAGTCAAGATTCGGCTCGACGACGGCGCGGAGGTGTTGATTCAGTCGCCCGCCCGGTTTCGGGCCGAAGGGACCAATCAATTATACCTGGATTTTGGAAAGCTCCGCTCGACGGTTCCGCCCAGTGCGCTGGGGTTTGTGGTACGCACACCTGCGGCAACGATTGTCGATTACGGTACGGAATTCGGCGTGCTGGTCGAACGCACCGGACGCACCGAGGCCCATGTGTTCAAAGGAAAGGTTCAGTTGCGAAGCGGTCCGGATACGATTCGTCATGGCGGAGTCCTGCAGCTTGTCAGCGGGCTGTCGGGGACCGTTACGGATCAGGGGCAGTTTGATGGCTCCCCGCGACCGGCGGAAGAATCGCTGTTTATACGTGATCTGTCTTCGGTCAATCAAGCCCTTCTGGCCGGACGGCGGTTTGATCTGGCCGATGTCGTTGGCGGCGGAAACGGGTTTGGTTCCGGCACGCCTGATGCCGGCATTGATATGCAGACCGGGCAAGTACGCCGCGAACTGGAAGCGTATGTTCAGAACGCGCCGCATCGGTTTATCGCTACACCGCTGTTTGCGTTTATTGACGGGATTTTTATGCCGGGGGGGCAAGGACGTTCAACACAAGTCAGCTCAACCTATCTGGTGTGCGATCAGTTTGAGGTTACCAGCGGGAATTTCTGGGGGTATCTTTTCAACGGGGCCTGGCACGAAGGCACGGACGCACCGCGACATCCGCTGGTGTTGGACGACGTGACGCTGGATTGCTCATCGATTCAGGCGATCACCATCCATTCCAACATGGGCGTTACGTTTGATCTGCAGCAGATTCGGCGGGCGCTGCCCGGTCTCGGCCTGACACGGTTTCGTTCCACCGCCGGTATCTCGCAAACCGTTGCCGACTATTTCGACCGCGATCCTGTGGTAGAATTCTGGGTGCTGGTGGACGGGCAAGTGCGTGCGCATCAGCGGGTACGGATGAGCGACGGCGGGTTCGAGATGGATGTGCCGCTGGATTTGTCCGCCCGGTTTTTGTCCCTGGCGGTTACAGAAAGCGATGGCAGTATCAGCTCCGACTGGGCGGTATTGGTCAATCCGCATTTGGTGCTCGATGAACGTTAATGACGGTTTTGACGAATTGAAAGCGTTATCCACCGGCTTACAGCGTCGTGAACCGGGGATTATAGTATTATTTTTTTCGGAGGATTTGAGTATGAGAACGTTATGGCTTTTAGCAATCCTGATGCTGTGCATCGTGGCGACTGGTTTTGGGGACGTCCCATGGCCTCGTCCGGGACAGGATGTGACCACGCCCGGCGATCCGGTCATCGGGCAGCCGGATAACAACCGCTGGCCGAGCGGCGAAGCGCCTCAACATGCGATTGATGATAACGTTAGCACCAAGTATCTCCATTTCAGGGACGGCCAAGTGGCAGGTATCATCATTTCGCCGCAATTGGGAACGGGACAGTCGCAGCCGACGCTGGTACAGGGCATCACACTGACCTCTGCCAATGACGCGTCGGACCGTGATCCCCACAGTTACGAGTTGTATGGTTCCAATGCCGGTGTGAATGGTCCCTGGACACTGATTTCCGAGGGACCGGTTCTGGACTTTATTGGCGGCTGGCCCCGGTTAACAAAAATTGAGACGCCGATCATCTTTGACAATCAGACCGAGTATCTGCATTATCGATTGATGTTCCCGACATTAGGCGGCAGTTCAATGTTTCAGATTGCCGAGATCGAACTGGTGGCGCCGCCGGAAAACGGCTGGCCCGCGGCCGTGATGATCAGCCCTGCTGCGGTGGTCGTTGATGCCGCCGATCCAACGGTTGAGATCAGCGTTGAGATTGATGACTTTGATTCGACAAGCTGGGATGTGCTCTGGACGCAGGTATCCGGGCCGACGGCGGTCGATCTGGATAACGTTCAGGATCAGACAGCGGTTGAGCTGACATTACCGGCCGTACGCGGAACCTACGTCTTGCGGGCGCTGGTAACCGACAGCGAAGGCAATGAATCCAATCCGGTGGAAACAACCGTGCGCGTGTGGGATGCGGAACTGGATAACAAGCTGGTGGGTTACTGGACGTTTAATGAGGGCGAGGGGACGTTTATTGATGATTCGTCCGATGATGTCAATCGCGGCTTTATGGGCAATTATCACAACGATCCCGATCTGGATCCGAACTTTGTTGAGGGCTGGATTCCTGCTGACGGACAGAACAACTATGCCCTGCATTTCCAGGATTTCGGTTATGTGCAGGTGATTCCCGATGCCAACAGCGTGTCGGATCCCAACTTGCAGAATCTCGATTACGGCATTTCGGTGGCCGCATGGGTCAATGCGTACGATTGGGACGGCAACCGGCGTATCGCCCAGTTCGGCAATGACAGCAACGATGATGTGAATATCTTCCGTCTGCTGCGCGAAAACAGTTCGCTTCGCTTTATTGCATCGCCGTTCAGGGATCGGATGCTGGATGTGCCGCTGTTCCCCGCCGAGCAGTGGCATCACGTCGTGGCAACCTACGACGGCAAGACGATTAAGATGTATGTGGATGGCGTTCTGGCCGGTGTTCAGGAGTTTGATACGTATCGTGCGTTGCATCCTTATGAGGGGCAGACACTTTATATCGGCGCCAAGAACAAGAACGTCAACCCCGACAGCTACCCCGGCGACTATATGTTCGGTTCGCTGGATGATTTACGGGTGTACAGCTACGCGATTGATGAAGCAACCGTTCGTTCGCTGGTGCAGATGGGTCTGAATTCGGCGCCGGTGGTCGTGGGTGTCGATGCGCCGGAATCGATCATTTTGAAGGGCGAAACAACCGTTGTTTTCAGTGCGGATGTGTTTGACGCCCATGATGACGAAATCCTGTATCAATGGCTGCAGACGTATCCGGATCCCGAAGAGGGGCCGGCGGCGGCATTCTCTGCAACCGATGTGGCCGCACCGGAAGTGACGTTTACCCAGCCGGGTGACTATACGTTCCGTCTGCTGGTTAGCGATGGGATGTACGGCATTGAGGAAGACATCTATTATGATGTGACCATTGAGGTCATCGAGGCCAGTTGCGACCTGGTTAAAGCCGACGGACTGCTTCTGGCCGGCGACTTGAACGAGGACTGCCGCGTGGACATCCTCGATCTGGTGATTCTGGCTCAAGACTGGCTCCGGTGCAACGATCCGGCTGATCCGACATGCGAAGATCCGTATGCTCAGTGGTAACGATCTGAAGATGTAAAATGATGTAGGTGATTATGTGAGAAAGAAACGGACTGTGTCGGAACCGCGGCGCAGTCCGTTTTTTCTGTACGGCGATTGGCAATGCGATTGAGAAAGGCAATGGGGGATGCTGCAAGACAGCGGACATTCGAGTTTCAGCCGAGGTGCGGTGGTGTCGATAGGATGTGTTTGTGTTCTTTTGCTGACGGGTTTTGCAACAGCGTCATCGGCGGATATAACCCGGCCGGGTGATCCGGTTGTCGGCGTTCCGAACAACGGAAACTGGCCGTCAAAGGAAAGCCCGCCCAATGCCATCGATGACGACGTCAACACCAAATACCTGCACTTTGACGGAGGCGGGCAGTCGTCCGGCTTTCGCGTCGCGCCGAGTGTTTCGCTAACGCCGGTGGTCGGACTGAGCTTCACGACGGCCAATGACCACCCGGACCGCGATCCGGTCGCGTTTGAATTGTACGGTTCCAACGACGGCATCAACGGGCCTTACGTGCTGATCGTCTCCGGCCAGATTGCCGATTTCAATCAAACGACGCCCTGGCCGCGTTATACGCCCAATGCGACGCCCATTTTCTTCTCGAATACAACGCCATATTCGCATTATCAATTACTGTTTACAGCGGTTAGAAATCCCGCCGCGGCCAACAGTATGCAAATTGCCGAGGTGGAATTGCTCGGAGTGCCCGAAGGGGGATGGCCGCCGGAGGTCAGTGCCGGTGCGGATCAGGTGATCGTGCTGCCTTTTAATCAGGTGCAGTTGGCCGGTCGGGCGACGGTTTTCGGGCAAGAGGAAACTTTAGCGCTTCAGTGGGCGCTTCAGTCGGCTCCTGAGGGAGTATCCGAGGAGGACGTGATCTTTTCGCCGAGTCGTTTTGTGGCTGATCCCCGCGTAGTTTTTCCTGCGACGACCGGTGTTTATGTGCTGTCGCTGACCGCTTCGACGACGCATCATTCGGTCAGCGATACCCTGCGGGTCTCTGTATCCGAATCGCTGTGCCCGACGGGGGATCTGAATCAGGATTGCCGTGTCGATAGTGAAGATTTGGCGCTGCTGGCTGAGTACTGGCTTCAGGTGGATTGGCCGTCGGGTGATTTGCCAAATGCCGGCGGGCGGCAAGACGGCGTTAATCTGACGGATTTTGCACTGCTGGCGGAACACTGGCGCCGTGCCGGGCCGTCGGCGGTCATCAGTGAATTTCTGGCGGTCAATCGGGCCAAGCCTCCGCTTGCCGATAACGAGATCGTGGACGAAGACGGCGATTCATCGGACTGGATTGAATTATGCAACCCGACCGGCCAGGCGGTCGATCTGGACGGATGGTATTTAACCGACAAGCCGGACAATCCGACGCGCTGGCGGATACCGCCGCTGGTGCTGGAGCCGCAGGGCTTTGCGGTCCTATTCGCCTCCGGCAAGAATCGCCGAACGCCCGGCGAGCCGTATCATACCAACTTCAGCCTCACCAGCGATCCGGATTACCTGGCGCTGGTTGCGCCGGACGGTCAAACCATTGTTCATAAGTATGCGTATCCGACGCAATACGGAGCGGTGTCGTATGGTCTGGCCGCTCCGGAAGGACGTGCTGCGCTCACAGTGGACCTGCTTTCGGCGCAGGCCGCGGCGTATGCCAAAATCCCCGCGGATGACAGTCTGGGGCTGACCTGGACGGCGGTTGATTTTGAGCCGGTCGGCTGGCTGACGGGCACGACGGGCGTGGGGTATGAACGGCAAACCGGATACGAACCCTGGATCGGGCTGGATGTCGGCGCTATGTACGGCGTGAACACCTCGGTCTATATTCGCGTGCCGTTTGAGGTGGATGATCCGAGCGATCTTGAAGAAGTGGCGCTGTGGATGATGTACGATGACGGATTCGTCGCCTATCTGAACGGCGTGTTTGCGGCTTCTGCCAATGCGCCGCCGGTGGTAACGTGGAACAGCCAGGCGATGCGCTCGCAGGACGCCGACCGGTACGAATCTTTTGCGGTATCGCCGGAGGCGGTCGAGTCATTGCGAAACGGGTCTAATGTCTTGTCGATACACGGCCTGAATCGCGGGGCGTACAGCTCGGATTTGCTGATCCTGCCGCGGTTGACAGCCCGGCGCGCACAAGCGGCTGCGGTCGCCTCTTCGATGGAGGCCTATTTTCATGACCCGACTCCCGGTACACGAAATTCGAGCGGACAAATGACCCTGGGGCCGCTGGTTCGTGATGTCACACGCAATCCCGCGCCGCCGTCGGAGAGCGAAGATTTGGTCATTACCGCTGCTGTTGAATCTGCCGGCCGGCCGATTGACCGGGTTGAGATGACCTATCGCATCGGATTCGGTCAGGAGATTACCGTGCCGATGAGCGATGACGGACAAGGGGCCGATGTGGTTTCCGATGACGGACTATACACCGCGGTGATTCCCGCCTCGGCTTACCAGACCGGCCAGATGGTACGCTGGTTTGTGCGCGCCCGGGATACACAGGGGATCGAGACGCGAAAGCCGGCTTTTATGCTTGCCGACAATTCGCCTCGCTATTTCGGGACGATCGTTCGTGATCCGTCTGTACAGTCGCCTTTGCAGACGCTGTATTATTTTGTACAGGATACCGCCGCCGAAGCCACCGAAAACGGGACCCGCTGTTCGGTCTTTTTTATGGATGAGTTTTATGATAATGTGTTCATCCGTTTGCGCGGCGGTTATTATGCCGCAAGCACCGGCAGCCGAAAGATCGATTTTAACGACGGTGAAAAATTCCGATTTCATCCGCGGTTTGACCGCGTCGATGAAATCAACCTGAACGGCCAAGGGGCGGATATGACGTTTATTCGTCCGCCGCTGTCGTTTGAGACGTATGCCGAAGCGGGCGTGCCGAGCAGCATTGCCTTCCCGCTGCGTGTGATTCGCAATAACAGCGAGCCGATGGTGCGGCTGTTGGTCGAACAGCCTGATCGGCATTTTCTGCGGCGGGCGGGTCTGGACGATAACGGGGCGTATTACAAGATGTACACGGACTTAAACCCCAGCCTTGCCGGTGAACAGATTGAACGGAAGCTCACACGTCTGGATGAAGATAACAGTGATTTGAAAGCTTTTGCAGCCGGTATTGCACCGGATCATCCCGACCGCGGCGTTTTTCTGTTTGATCACGTCAATCTG
Source organism: Anaerohalosphaeraceae bacterium (assembly GCA_050309605.1). Taxonomy (GTDB): domain Bacteria; phylum Planctomycetota; class Phycisphaerae; order Sedimentisphaerales; family Anaerohalosphaeraceae; genus T3Sed10-213. The sequence continues at coordinate 46,306 of JBNRMN010000089.1, read as the reverse complement.
CCGGCGGTCATCAGTTATTTAGCCGCTTCGGTGCTCATCCACGAAAACGACCACACCCACAAAAACTACTATTTTTATCGCGATACCAACCGCACCGGCGAATGGATGTTTATTCCGTGGGATAAGGATCTGACGTTCGGCCTCAATCACGGGATTGACGGCGTGATCGCCGATCAGGACTGGCCGGATGACCCGTTACGTTCGCCCAGCCATCCGTTTTACGGCAGTCAGTCTCATCAAAAGATTGATTATCAATGGAATCGTCTGTTTGATGCGGTGTTCGCCGACCCGAAGGCGCGGCAGATGTATCTGCGGCGTCTGCGTACCTTGATGGACACGCGCCTTCAGCCGCCGGATACGCCGTCAGCGCAATTGCGTTACGAACGCCGCATTGATGAGCTGGCCGAATGGGTCGCCGAGGCGCTTGACACGCCGGCGTATTGGCAGGCGGTTGAGGCGATCAAAACGCAGTATTTGCCGATACGACGAACACATTTATACGTTAATCATGCCGAAGGGTCGTCGTGGCCGGACGATCCGGCGGGCATTCCCGACGCCCAGCCGGAACAGTTGACCATAGAAATCGGAGCTGTCGAAACAAACTTAGGCGGCGGCAATCGGGATGAAGATTATATTGAGATTGTCAATCCCAATGCCTTTGCCGCCGACATCAGCGGCTGGATGTTGAACGGCGGGGGTATTGAACATACGTTCGCCGGCGGGACGGTGATCCCGGCGGGCGATGCGCTGTATCTGACACCCCATGCCATTGCGTTTCGCCATCGCGCCCAATCGCCGCGCGGCGGTGAATATCGGTTTGTGCAGGGCAATTATGCGGGGCGATTGTCGCGGTGGGGCGGTACGCTGACGCTGTATGATGCGCAGCATCGGGCGGTCGCTGTCAAGGCGTTTGACGGCAATCCGAGCAACGCCCAGCGCTATCTGCGGATTACGGAGCTGATGTATAATCCGTCGCCGGTCGAAGCGACGGACTTTGAGACACAGGATTATGAGTACGTGGAATTGCTCAACACAGGCGATGAGCCGCTGCCGCTGGGAGGGGTTGTGTTTGCCGAGGGAATTTACTATACGTTCCCGGACGGCGTATCGCTGTCGCCGGGCGAATATATGATATTGGCCAAAGCCCCGCAGGCGTTCGCATCTCGCTTTACGGTTCCGCAGGGTGTCGCGGTGCTCGGCGGCTACGACGGGCAATTGTCCAACAGCGGCGAAGAGCTGATTCTTTGGGATGCCGAGGGCAATGTGATTCACCGGTTTGAATACGATGACGATTGGTATCCGCTGACTGACGGCCAGGGGTTTTCGCTGACCAAGCACGACCCGCCCGGCTCGCCGCTAACATGCTGGAACGACAAACTGGGCTGGCGCGCAAGTTCCTCCCGCGAAGGTTCGCCGGGGCTGGACGATCCGGGGTGGGGCATTGCGCCGGGCAGCATCCTCATCAACGAGATTCTGGCTTACGATCCCGGACGGTCTGATTGGGTCGAATTATTCAATACCACCAGTGAACCGATTCCGCTGGGCGGCTGGTTCCTGAGCGACCGCAATACGGACGATGACCGGCGGCGTTACTATCAGATTCCGCCAACGGTGGTACTGCCGGCCGGCGGGTATCTGGTCTTTGAGGAAGACAGTACGTTCGGAAATCCGGAGGCGGAAGGAACGCTTAAGGCATTCGGACTGAGCCGATTCGGCGAAACGGTGTATCTGTTTTCCGGTCAGGACGGTCAAATCACCGGTCATTATTATACTGAACAGTCCTTCGGCGTTTCGCAGCCGGGGCGGTCGTTTGGCAGATATAATCATAATATCCCCCATTGGGATTTTACGACGTTAAGCGAGACAACGCCGGGCGGGCCGAACGCTGAGCCGGCTGTCGGGCCGGTCGTGATTCGGGAAGTGATGTATCATCCGCCGTCCGGCGGCGCATACGACAAAGAAGAGTATGAATACGTCCAACTGTGCAATATCGCCGGTTATCCGGTGGCACTGGATGAATACGACGCCGAACAGGAGGCTTCTTTCGGTTGGAAATTAAGCGATGCGGTGGAATTTGAATTTCCGAGCGGCAGCGTTATCCCGCCCGGCGGGGTGATTGTGGTGGTGCGGAATATCGACGCCTTTAAGAGTCGTTACCCTGACGTGCCGACGGACCTGATCTTTGGGCCATACGACGGACGGCTGAACAATGCCGGCGAGTCAATCGACCTGCTCAGACCCGGACAGGACGACGACGGGCAACGCCGTTATATGCTCATTGACCGGGTCGCTTACAGCAACGGCCTGAATCCCGTCGGACAGGATCCGTGGCCTTTTCAGGCCAACGGCGGGGGGATGGCACTGGGTCGGTGCGATAACAGACGCTACGGCAGCGATGCGGCCAATTGGCAGGCCGTCGTGCCGTCGCCCGGACAGGCGCCTGACGAATCGATTGCCCGTATCGTGCACTACTGGCATTTTAATGACACAGACGGCCATCTCTCGTTCGTCCCGGCGGATTATTCGCTTGCGGCCGGGGCGCTGATCACATATCCCGGCTATGGTGATGGCTATATGGATACAACCGACGGTTCGACGATCAATGTGCAAATGGGGCTGGATGCGGGCAACGGCCTGCGGGTGCGGAATCCTTCGCATACCCGACAACTTGTATTTTCAGTGCCGACCACGGGATACGAACGGGTGCAGTTCAGCTATGCGGCCAGACGCACTTCAAACGGCGCTGAGTACCAGCGCGTCGAATACCGCACCGGCCCGATGGATAGTTGGCAGCCGCTTGGAGATGAATTGACGATCACCGAGACCTATCAGCATTACACCTTTGATTTGTCCGATTTGTCGGGGGTCAACAATAATCCGGATTTTGAGATACGCACTGTCTTTACCGGCACCAATGCCTCCGAAATCTCCGGAAATAATCGCTTTGATAATGTTGTTCTGGAAGGATTTATTTTGGAAGGCGGATAGCGTGTGTTGATTTGGTAATAAATGAACAGGGCATGACTGTAATTATTTTTCAAAAAAATTGACGATAACCCCCGATTATGATAGATAAAAAGTTACAATTGTCCTATAATTGATACGTCTTTCCTATGGACACAGGCGGTGTCGTGTGGGACAATATAATAAATTTCAGAAAATCCAACCTTTGGTTGCAATCCGGTAAAAGAGGAGTCATAAATGAAAACCAGGCAAAAAAACGCATTCACACTGATTGAATTGCTCGTGGTTGTTGCAATTATCGCACTGTTGCTGTCCATTATTGTTCCCGCCCTCAAACGGGTCAAACAACAAGCCACCGGTGCGGTATGTCTGTCTAATATCCGGCAGATTACGATTGCGTGGCACACGTATGCGATGGAGAATGACCAGGAAATTGTTTGCGGTGATGTACCAACTATTGATCGCTGGGACAAGAGTGTTAATTACTGGATAGAGCCGCCGCAGAATGAAGCCCGAGATTATCGCGGCGGTGCGACGGTTGTTACGGCTGAATATGAGCGGATTGGCATTGAGCGAGGGGCGCTGTTTCCCTATGTCAATGCGGTGGATGTCTATAAATGTCCGGGGGACAGGAGTACAACACGGTTCTCACACATCAGCCCCAATGGCGCCTGGCTGAACAGCTATTCGGTTACCGGCCTGATGAACGGTGAGCGCGTAGGCAATCAGCAGCCGATTAAAAAGATGAGTGAAATCAAGGCAGCGGGCAATAAGGTTGTCTTTTTGGAAAATATGGACAGTCGCGGCTGGGCGATTGGGTCATGGATTATGGATTACAGTTCTCCTCAATGGTTTGATCCCATCGCCATTTGGCACAAGGATCGCGGCACGCTCGGATTTGCCGACGGCCATGCCGAAATGCATAACTGGATAGACCAATCGACGATTGAAAATGCAGAAGGGAATCCCGACGGGTCGCTGTATCCGCTTCGAAATACGGTTCCCAAGGCGAATGAAACGTGGGACGACATCCGATTTATGCAGCGTTCCTACGTGCCGGGCGGCTGATACGCAGATGCGGCGTGCGATGCAGTTCAAGGCGGTTTACGGTACAGATGTGGATTAGCCGTCGGCAAATCGCTCTTTTTGAATGTTGATTTGCAGTTTTGCATTTTGATTTTTAATCTTTGATTTTGCGACATTAACGCGGATTCTCGGCATACCTTGTACTGGAGGATGAAACCGTCCATTCTCGCAGGGGGAGATTGTGCTGACCTTTTCGGCAGAGACGCACGCAGCGGAAATTCCAAACAAGACACACTTTGGTGTTTATTTTTATTGTTTTATTGCAGACAAATCCTTCATTAAATAACATAAAATCGCCATTCTTCTGTGTCGCATATCTTAATTGGCAATGCCGCAGGAACGAAATACATAAGACAACTGACGCCCCGCACGGTGTCGGGTTGTCTTTGTCGATACCGCCAAGGTGCAGCGCAGAGAATATTTTGTATTGACGAAACCCTCACAATGCAATAGATTAGTAGATATGACCAGCACAAAATCGAAAGATGGGTCGGCAGCGTTTGCACGATGTGTTATTGAGATAAGTCGGGCGTCAGGCAAAAACGGTCGGATACGGCCCGAAAGGATTGTCGTTTAAGGCAATGGAAGCGTTACGCAATTTTCGAACTTATTTTTTTCGCGGCTTGGCTGCGTTACTGCCGACGATTCTGACAATTTGGATTTTTGTACAATGTTATATCTTTATTCAGGATAAAATCAGTGTTCACATCAACCGCGGCGTGGTGCACGTTATCCTTTGGTTGGCTCCCCATTACTCCAAAGCGTTTTTGGTTGAGTTTTGGGTCGATGGGCCGGGGAAAATAACGGGGTTCTTCATCGCCGTTATCGGTGTGGTGTTTATTGGGGCATTTTTGGCCAGTGTGGTGGGTCGGACGATGTGGCGTTTTTTTGAGAACGGCCTGGCCAATATCCCTCTGATTCGCAGTGTGTATCCGAATATCAAGCAGGTAACCGATTTTCTGCTGGCCAAAAAAGATTTAACATTCAGCAAGGTGGTTGCGCTGGAGTATCCGCGTAAAGGCACGTGGTCGATCGGTTTGGTGACGGGTACCGGAATCAAGCGCGTGGTTTCGGCCGCCCAGGATGAGTTTTTGACGGTTTTTGTGCCGACCTCGCCGACGCCGTTTACGGGATATGTTATTATGACACCCAAAAGCGAGACTATTGAGCTGGATTATACAATTGAAGAAGCGCTGCGTTTTGTGATCAGCGGGGGGGTGATTACCCCCACCGAGCAGATGGCTTTTGAAGCGGAGAAACAGGTAAAGTCTGGTAAATAATAACTTTTTTCAGGAAGAAATTATGATTGTTACAATCACGGGTAAGCACATTGAAGTTACAGACGCCATACGTGCTCACATTGAGGAAAAAGCGGCCAAACTGCCGCGTTATTTTAATTCGGTCAGCCAGGTCGAAGTGATTGTGGAAAAGAGCACAGGCGTAATGCAGAGCGTCGAAATCATTGCCAGCGTGGAACATCGCGACGATGTGGTCGCCCGGGAAAGCGGAGAAGACCTGTATGCGTGCATCGATTTGGCCATGCACAAGATGGAGCGTCAGCTTCGCAAACTTAAAGAAAAACAGCGCGACAACAAGCACCCAGCGCCGGCTGAACGTGAACGGCTGGCCGAAAAAACGCAGATTCAGGAAGAAGACGTGGCCTGAGTCGGCAACGCCGAAAATTGCAGGTCGTCGAGAGACAGTTCGCTTTAGGAGAAACTATGAAATTGTCTGACATCATTTGCTTTGATGCGATTGTTCCCCAATTGGCGGCTACCGATCGAAATGCCGCGATTGAAGAGTTGATTATGTCGCTGCATAAAAAGAAGAAACTGGGTAAAGCGGACCCGACGACGCTGACTCGTGCGGTCATCCAGCGTGAAAATGAAGCCAGTACCGGCATCGGCAAAGGCGTGGCGGTGCCGCACGTCAAACATACAGGCGTCACGCGGCTGGTGGCGGTGGTGGGCTGTTCGGCGTCGGGCATCGATTTTTCGTCGCTGGACAAGCAGCCGGTTTATACGATTTTTCTGCTGCTCAGTCCGACCACCAACCCGGACAAGCATCTTCAGGCCATGGAGACGATCTTCAGAAATCTCCAGAACGATGATTTTCGTCGTTTTCTGCGTCAGTCTCAAAGTGCACAGGATATTATCGAAGCGATCAGGGATTCGGATGGGGAAGTGTCTGAATAGGTCCGGGGTCGAAATGATCTGTGCCGATACGTATTAAGGAGCGTCAGGTGCCCGAATCGAGTTATGAAATTGAAGTTGAGGTTCGCAACCCCGAAGGGCTGCATATGCGGCCTGCCATGCAGTTTGTGGACCTGGCGAATACCTTTGATGCGGAGATTTCGGTCAGTAATCAGGACACCACGGTGGATGCCAAAAGCATTATGCAGATGACGATGCTGGCGGCGACCTGCGGAACGCGATTGAAGATACGTGCCGAAGGCGCCGATGCGCGTAAAGCGATTGCATCTTTGCAGGAACTGCTCGATCAAATTGTTTCGGATGTGTCGTCGCAATCAGGCGTCGGCCAAAAGGATGACGGTTAAGCATATATGGAGATTAGAAAGGGCATAGCGGTTTCGCCGGGGATTGCGATTGCCAAAGCAATGGTCATTGACTCGCGCGACTATCGTATTCCGCGACGGTCGATTATGGCTTCGCAGCGGGCCTCCGAGATTCAGCGGGTGCGCAAGGCCTTTGCCCGGGCGATCCAGGAACTGGATGACATCAAGTCGGCCAAACGGATTGAAGAAAGCAAAATCGGCGATATTTTTGCGGTGCATATGCGTTTTTTGCGGGACAAGAGCTTTCGCAAGCGCATCACCGATTTAATCTACAAAGAAATGGTGACCGCCGAGTATGCGGTGTCCACTATTTTGCGCGAGATTGCATCGCACTTTGCCGGCATTGACGATCCCTACATCAGCGAGCGGGCGGCGGATATTTACGATATTGAAAAGCGCCTGCTCAAGCACCTGCTGGGGCGCGTTGAAGATAATATTGAGCACTTGCGCGATGAGGTGGTGATTCTGGCCCATGACCTGACGCCCACCCAGACGGCCGGGTTTAATAAATCCTTTGTCAAGGGCTTTGCCACCGAGCGGGGGGGACGGACCAGCCATACTGCGATTGTGGCCCGTTCGCTGGGGATTCCGGCGGTGGTGGCGCTGGGGGATCTGTCTTCGGAAATTCCGCCGGAATGCCAGGTGATCGTGGACGGCAATCGCGGCGTGGTGATTATTGATCCGGACGAAGAGACGCTCCAGCAATACGCGCGCTACGCCGAGCGCGTCACACAGTTTGTCAGCGAATTGAATGTGCTGCGCGAATTGCCCGCCCAGACGCGCGACGGTGTGCGCGTGGAATTGATGGGCAATATCGAATTTCCCGATGAAGCCGAACAGGTGCTTGAAAAAGGCGGCGACGGCATCGGTTTGTACCGCACGGAATTTCTCTATTTGTACGGCGGGTCGGAGCCGACCGAGGACGACCACTATCATGCGTATGCGGAGACCATCCGTACCATGAAAGACAAACCCGTCGTGATTCGCACGATGGATCTCGGCGCCGACAAGATGCCGCATTCAAGCTGGCACCCCAATGAAACGAATCCGGCGCTGGGTTTGCGGTCGATTCGCTATTGTCTTCAGGATTTGCCGATGTTCAAGACGCAGCTTCGGGCGATTCTGCGGGCGTCGGTGCTCGGCGATCTGCGTGTGATGTTTCCGCTGATCACCAACCTGCAGGAACTGCGGCAGGCCAAAATGATTCTGCGGGATGTGATGGAGGATCTGGACGAGTACGCCGTGCCGTATAATGCCGATATTCCGGTCGGGATTATGATAGAGACGCCCAGTTCGGCGCTGACGGGCGGGCTGCTGGCGCAGGAAGCGGATTTTTTCAGCATCGGCACCAACGATTTGATTCAATATACACTGGCGGTGGATCGCGCCAATGAGCACGTTTCGACGCTGTTTTCGCCGGCCGAACCGGCGGTGCTGCGTCTGATTCGCGGCGTGATTCAGGACGCCCACAAGGCCCGAATCGGGCTAAGCGTGTGCGGCGAGGTGGCGTCGGATCCGGAATTTATTATGCTGCTGCTGGGGATGGGGGTCCGGACGTTGTCGCTGGCGGTGCCGATGATTCCGGAGGTCAAACAGATTATACGTTCCGTCTCGATAGAAGAATGCGGCCAGTTGGCTCGACGGGCCGCCGCGCTGGATTCGAGTCGGCAAATCAAAAATGTGCTGCGTGATGCGGCGTTGAAAATTTTGCCGGAAAACTTTTAGAGACCGGCGGATGCAAACGGAGTATGTGACGTTCATTGCGGATTTTAAGATACACGGCCGATTGGCGTTTTTGTCACATCAGGAAACGTTGTCGTTGTGGCGGCGGATTTTGGTGCGAGCGCAGGTGCCGCTGATCTTTTCACAGGGGTACAATCCGCATCCGCGCCTGTCGCTGCCGCTGCCGCGCAGTGTGGGTGTGCAGTCGGATTGTGAGCGATTGTGCGCGCGGGTGTCGGCGGAGGGCTTTTGCGCCCAAACGGCACGTGATGCGATTGTGCCGCTGCTGCCGGACGGCTGTACACTGATTTTTACGGATGTTGTTCCGGGCAGGGCGTCGTTTTATCCTGTGTCGGCGACATATCAATTTATACTGACCCGGCCGCCGGATCCTTTGCGGCAGGCCCGTTTTGACCGTTGTCTGCGGCAGTTGCAGGCGCGTGAACCTGTTGTTCTGCGGCGACAAACGGAACAGCGCAAACAGCGAGAAATCGATATTGGTCCCTTTCTGAGGCAATTAACCCACACTGGAACAAATGTTGAGGTACAGTGCACGATTCGCCCGGAAGGGACGGTTCGTGTTGATGAACTGATGCGCTGGCTTGAATTGGCCCCGGCCGATCTGGCCGAACCGGTGCGGCGTATTGCCGCAGGCTGGGTATCGCAAGCAAAACATTGGCAAGGAGAATAAAATCTATCATGACGCGAGAAATGCTGATTAATGTAACGGATGAAGAATGTCGCGTGGCTGTCGTTGAGGACGGGTCGCTGGAAGAGCTCTATACCGAGCGAACTGCCCTGGTCAGTCACGTCGGGAATATTTACAAAGGGCGGGTGATCAATGTCGAGTCGGCTATTCAGGCGGCGTTTATCGATTTCGGCGCGGCCAAAAACGGATTTCTGCATATCAGCGATCTGCACCCCCGCTATTTCAGCGGCAAGTCCGACGAGGTGGAAAACATCGGACGCCGCAAGGCCCTCAGCCAGCGCCCCCCCATTCAGCGATGTCTTAAAAAAGGCCAGGACATCGTTGTTCAGGTGATCAAAGAAGGCATCAATACCAAAGGTCCGACCCTGACGACGTATTTGTCGCTGCCGGGCAAGTATATGGTGCTGATGCCCTGGATGAGCGGGGTGGGCATTTCGCAGAAAATCGAAGATGAGGCCGAGCGCAAAAAACTGCGCGAAACGATGGAAAGTCTGAACCTGCCGCGGCAGGCGGGACTGATTGTCCGCACCGCTGCGCAGATGGCCAACAAACGCGAGCTGCAAAATGATATTGCTTATCTGAACCGCCTTTGGAGTGTGGTCAGCAAGAAAATTGAAAAAGACAAGGTGCCGGGTGAACTTTATCAGGAATCCGATCTGGCGATTCGAACCGTGCGTGATATTTTTGACAACACCATCAGCAAGATTTATTGCGACGGCGAGTCGGTGACGAAGAGAATCCGCGATTTTTTGTCGATTGTCCAGCCGCGTCTGAAACGCCGCGTCATCTATTATGACGGCAAGGCGCCGCTGTTTAATCGTTATAATATCGAGAAGGAAATCGAAAAGATACAGTCCAGCCATGTGCAGCTCAAAAGCGGCGGTTCGCTGGTGATCGAACAAACCGAGGCGCTGGTCGCTATTGATGTCAACAGCGGACGATACCGCAAACAGAACAACGCCGAGCGGACGGCTCTGCAGATCAATCTGGAAGCGGCGCGTGAGATCGTTCGTCAGCTCAAGCTGCGGGATTTGGGCGGGTTGATTATCTGTGATTTCATCGATATGCGCGACAACAAAAACAAACGTGAAGTGGAAAAAGCCTTTCGCGAGGCCCTTCGCACCGATCGGGCGCGGTCGCGTGCGCTGAAGATGAGCGCATTCGGACTGATTGAACTGACGCGGCAGCGGATGCGCCCTTCGCTGCAATCCAGTACGTATCTGATGTGTCCGCACTGCAAAGGCTCCGGGATGATCAAAAGTTTCGAGTCGCAGGCCATTGAAATCCTGCGGCAGTTGCGTCTGGCGACCTCCCGCAAAGAAATCAAGCGCATCGAGATTACCGCTCCCAAAGAAGTGGCGCTGTTTCTTCAGAATGACAAACGTCAGGTGCTGGCGCGGCTTGAAGCCGACCTGGAAAAACAAGTGGTCGTCATTCCGGATTTATGGGGCGCCAACAATGAGCCGGTGCAAATTCAATGTTTTGATGAACGCGGCAGTGCGGTGAAGTTTGCGTGAGGAGTCGCATGATGAAATCTACGCCTTATGAACAGACGGCAGCCCCCGATACCGCAGCCGGGCGGATTGATCCGGCGTTTGCCGAACAGGTGATCAAGACCGAGGCGGCGGCGGTTCGCGGATTGCTTCCGGTGGTGCGCGATCCGGCGTTTGTCCGCGCGGCGGAACTTTTCTTAACCTGCCGCGGTTCGGTGATCGTTACAGGCATCGGCAAGGCGGGCATAATCGGCAACAAGATCAGCGCGACGCTGGCCTCCACCGGCACGGCCAGTCATTTTCTCCATCCGGCCGAGGCGGTGCACGGCGACCTGGGGCGGATTCAAAACGACGATATGGTGCTGGCGTTGAGCCACAGCGGCGAAAGCGATGAAATCCTGCGTCTGGTTGAACCGCTCAAGCAGCGGGAAATTTGTCTGGTCTCCATCGTCGGCGATGCGCAATCGCGGCTGGCGCGTCACAGCGATGTGGCATTGTGCATGGGCAAACTCATCGAGGCCTGCCCATTAGGCGCAGCGCCGAGTGTTTCAACGACCTGTATGCTGGCGCTCGGCGATGCGTTGGCGCTGACCGTGATGAAAGCCAGGCGGTTCAGCGTTGAAGATTATGCACGGTTTCATCCGGCCGGGGCGCTGGGGGCGCAACTGATGACGGTCGGACAAACGATGTGGTTCAAGCCCGACGAGCCGCTGCCGCAGGCTTTGGAAACGGATACTGTAGAGCAGATGCTGAACAAAACGGCCGCTCTGAAACGCCGCGGGGCGGTGATGATTGTCAATGCCGACGGGCGGCTGGCCGGGATTATCACCGACGGCGATCTGCGGAGGGCCATCTCGACGGCGGGCGCCGATGCTTTGAGAATGAAAACGCAGCAGGTGATGACGCCGGATTGCAAGCGCGTTCGTCCCGATACGCTGGCGGCTGAGGCGATGGCCATTTTTCACAAGTACCGCATTGATGAACTGCCGGTTGTGGATGCCGACAACCGTCCGGTCGGTCTGATTGATGTACAGGATATCGTCGCGATTAAGATTGTCGGGTGAGAACAGAAGTCAGAAGTCAGAAGTCAGAGAAAGAAAAACAGAATCGATGGGCAAAGCGATAGATTTCAACCAAATTCAACTGTTGATTATGGATGTGGACGGCGTGCTCACCGACGGCGGGATCATTGTGCATTCGGACGGCTCCGAGAGCAAACGATTCTGCGTCTATGACGGCCACCGTATTCGAATGTGGCATCGTTCCGGGCGTCTCAGTGCGATCATCAGCGGGCGCGACAGCCGACCGACGACGCTGCGCGCTGAACAGCTCGACATCAAGTATGTTCATCAGGGCTGTACGCAAAAACTGCCGGCCTTTGAGTCGCTGCTGAGTGAACTGGACCTCCGTCCCGAACAGGTTGCCTATGTCGGCGATGATTTGATGGATATTCCGATTGTACGGCGGGTCGGCTTCGGCGTGGCGGTTGCCAATGCGTCAGAGGATCTCAAGCAGGTTGCCGACTGGGCCACATGCCGATCCGGCGGCAGCGGCGCCGTCGGCGAAACCATCGAATACATCCTCAAGCAGGCCGGCGTGTGGGAGCCGTTGATGCAGCGTTACAGACGATGAATACAAGAGACAAAGGGACTGCGATGCGAAAAGTCATTCTCATTCTGGCGGGGCTGGCAGCGGCGGGGGCGGCCTATTGGGGCTATATCCGATTCAGCGGCTCAACTACGCTGGAGCCGCCGCGGACGCACAACGGCCGAGAGCTGGAACTGCCCGCGACGGGGGATACCGCCGGGCGCATCGGACAAACCTATATTCACGGCGCCGAACAGTCCTATTATGTCACCCGCGATCCTGAAACACGCCAGGTGACGCGGGTGTTCGGGTTTTCGCGTCTGATCAATCCGTCCAGCCCCTCCGCCCGCTGGCAGGTCGAAAAACCGTATATTATTTTTTACGAATCCGCTTATGAATATCGCATCGACGCCGACAACGGCCTATTTCAAATAGAGCGCACCGGCCAGAGCGTTGTGCCTCAGGATGGTCGGCTGGAGGGCAACGTGGTCATTCGGGTCAAACCCGCCCCGGACAGTCGCGTGGCCGAGACCACGATTCTGATGGATGATTTGATGTTCAGCAGCGAACGAACGGAATTTTCGACCGATGGCCCCGTTCGGGCGATATCCAGTCAGGTCGATCTGTCAGGTCGCGGCCTGGTGCTGATGATCAATGCCCAGGACGGGCAGGTCGAATATCTGCACATTCTGGATTTGGAGTCGCTTCGTCTGAAAAATGTTGTACAGGCCGAGCCGGCCCCGCAGCCCGGCGCCCCCTCCGCTGGGAACGAGGCCGCATCGCCGTCAAGCGCGGTTATTGCGCAGGAGACGCAGCCGTCGCAGCCTGAATCAAAAGAGCCTGAAGACGACGACGTCGAACAGTCGCGCCTCTATCAGTGCGTGATTGAACATAATGTCGTGATTCGCTACGGCGACCGGATCGTGGTGGGCGGCGCCGATCAGGTCAACATTCAAAACATTCTGTTTCGTTCGCCGGACCCTGATGCGCCTAAACAGGCGACTGCTGCCGAATCATCTGCAGCGGAACGGATTGATGCGTCATCCTCTACTTCTTCGGTCGCGGCGCTGCCGAACCAGCCGCCCTCAGACCCCTTGCCCGTCGATCCGGCGCCCGTCGCGACGGCGCCGGTCGAGACTGATTCGGACGACAGCCGCGATGTGATAGTGACCTGCGACGGGGGGATTGTGATTCAGCCGATGAACCATGTTTCGGATGGATTCCCTGCGGCGGCAATGGCGGTTGAGATGAACGGAGCGCCGCTGCGAATCGAGCAGTTTGATCCTCAATCGCCGAACGGAACGCTGCCGCTGGTCCATTGCGGCCTGCTGCATTATGACATCAGCGCCGATGTGCTCAAACTGTTCCGAGGCGCGATCGAGAGCGACATTTTGCTCGGCGGCGGTTCATCAACCGCCGGACGCATTGAGACGCAGGGGCCGGTGGTATGGGATCGCAAGACCCATCAGGCCCAGATCGTCGGTCCGGGGGTGGTGTATGTGCACGGCGCACAGGACGATTCAACCGAGGCCGGACGAATTGCCTTTGCCGGTCAGATGGAGCTGCTTTTTGCCGAGCCGCCCGCCCAATCGTCCGCACTGGAACTGGCTGCGGTGAATTTGACCGGCGGTATGGCGGCGGATTTACAGGGCCGCGGCACATTGAAAACCGCGGCTGATTCGGCGTTTCTGGCCTTTGGATCGGGCAATGCGCTGACCGCCGCCCGGCTCGAAGGCGCGGTACGCTTTGAAAACGCAGACGCTGCGTCGCCGTCCTCGGCCGCGGCTGATACGGCGGTGTTTCATTTTGACGACCAACGTCAGCTTGCCCGGGCTGATCTGGCCGGCGATGTTCGTCTGCTTTCCGACAGCGGGCATCTGCAAACGGAAGCGGCGTTTATCGCGTTTGCCGCCGACGAATCCGGCGCGGTTCAGCCGGTACGTTTTGAGACCACCACCGCGGCGGCGCTGGAGACCGCCGAATCGCAGACTTCCCACCCCCCTGCGCGGTTTGAAGCACGCACCATCCGTTATGATCTGCAAACCGGCTCCGGTCGGGCCGTCGGGCCGGTGCGATTTGTGTTTTATCAGCAGGCCGACCCCAACAGCGGATTGCTGACCGATTCCTGGCCGGTTGAAATTACCGCTGACGGCGATGCGGAGTTTATTGCCGGCGACGACCGTCAAATCGAGACCGTCATCTTCAATCGCCATGTCAACGGGGTGCGGACACAGCAGTTTGCCGCCTATACGCAAAACGACGCCTTCCGTTGCGATACGATGGTCGTTACGCTCGGACGCGATGCGGCGGACCAAACAGACATTCGTCAAATTGTCCTGCGCGACGGCGACGTTTACGCCGAATCCATACGCACGCATGAGACGCTCAAGCTGGCGCACATTCGGCTGAACTGTGAACAGATTCTCTTCGACCGGCAAGATGAACGATTGGTCGCTGTCGGGCCGGGACAGATTGAGGTGGATAACAGCAAGGCTGAATCGACCGGTTCGGCCGACGGCATTGATCTGCGCGGGCCGAGTTTTGCGCGGATTGAAGGCTTCGACCGTATTGAATGGATCGCCGCCGAGCGGCGAATCACGGCCGAAGGCAAAGCCGATGTGCTGGAAGCGGCCTATATCCCGCTGATCGACGGCGCGCCGTCCCGGATGATTCGGGCGGCCGGCGGACGGGTGGAAATGGACTTTGCGGACGAGACCGATGGACGAAACCGGCTTGTCCGACTGACCGCCCGGGAGCGCGTCTTTTTTGAAGAACGGGGCAAGCATTTGCTCGAAGGGTACACGCTCATCTACGACGTCGAGGCTGACGGATGGCTGTCCATTACGGGCACTGAAAATCGCCCCTGTATGGTCAACGGCGCCCGTGTGCCGTATATTCATTACAATTTGAACACCGGTCAGCTTGAAACCCAATTGTCCACAATACCCGGTGCGGTGCCCGTGCCTTAATAATGATCCCTGAGGAAGTTTGGTCACTGATTGAACCCCAACGCCTTTAATCGACATGGCGTTACATCGGGGTGATAAACCAACTGATAACAGCAAAAAAGATAATCAGTCCGGAAACGTCCACAATGGTCGTCAGCGCGGGACTGGCCACGACGGCCGGGTCAAGCTTAAAAAAGACCGCTATCAAGGGCAACAGGGCGCCGATCAGAGTTGAGGTCAGGACTTGCAGAGCCAGCGCTACCGCCGCCGCCGTTCCCAGAGCCATTAATGAAGCCTCCGGCGGCACCGATCCGGGATCGGCAAATAACAGTAACCGACCAAACGCCAGCAGGGACATGACCATTGCCAATGGAAGGGCAACCATGAATTCTTTTGACAGCACGCGCAGAACATCGCGTCCGGATATCTCTTTAACCGCCAGCGCGCGAATCACCAGCGTCGCAGACTGACTGCCGGTATTGCCGCCGGTAGCAGCTAGCATCGGGATTAACGTGGTCAACACCGCGAATTGAAGCAGCAGCTCTTCGTGAACCTGAATAACCAATCCCCCGAATAAACTGATAAGTCCCAGAATAAAAATCCAGGTAATTCGGTTGCGAAAATGCTGCCAGGCGGAAATTTTCAGATAGGGTGTTGTTTCGTGTTCGCCGGAAATCGCCATGAGTTTTTCGATGTCTTCGGCTTGTTCCTGTCGGATAATGTCCAGCGCGTCGTCATGGGTAACAATGCCGACAATCACATTGTTGTTATCCACAATCGGAATAGCAATCAAGTCAAACTTTTCGACCTGTTCCGCTACGCTTTCCTGGTCGTCGTTGACGTTGGCCTTGATGACGTCGGTGTGCATCAAATCTTTGATTTGCCGACCGGGTTTGGAGACGATAATATCTTTGAGCGAGACAAAGCCGATGAGCCGACGGTTTTCATCCACCACATAAACGTAATAAATCGTCTCTTTTTCGGGGGCCTGGATTCGAAGCTGTTCGATGGCCTGTTCGACGGTCATATCAGGCCGAAGCACGGCGTAATCGGTACTCATCACCGACCCGGCGGTTTCCTCTTCGTATTGGGCCAGTTTGCGAATGTCTTCGCGTTCGGCCTTGGCGACCAGCGGCAGCAGTTCATCACGCACTTTTTCGTCAAGCTCCCGAACCAAATCGGCGCGGTCATCGGCAGGCATCTCTTCGAGTAATCGAGCCATCTGACGGCGATTCTGGCCGGTGGCCAGTTCGACCTGCAAATCCAGTTCGAAATGGGAAAAAATATGGGCGCGTAAGGGCGTGTCCAGCATATGAAGGATGCGCCAAATCTCCGGGTGTTCCAGGCCGCCGAGCAATTCGGCCACGGTTTCAGGGTGAGTCTCAGCGCAGAATTCACGGATGGCCGCCATATCATTGGCCGCGATCAATTCCCGCAATTCAGGAATGAGTAATGGGTTTTTCATTGGTCTGCCCTTTCCATTGTCGTTACCCGTTCGACCCCAAGGCAAACCAGAAAAACCGCCGAAGGTTATAGAGGTTTGCCTTGTTCTATGTCGCTGCGTCGAGGCCCAGGATCGTCGCTGCCGTCAGCCGGTTCAATGGAGGCAGCCGACAGCGGTGCCGTCGCTGGATTGTTCAGATTGTTTTGTTGTTGTTTCATACCCCCCACTGTAACAAACCGGCGAACTTTCGGCAAAAAAATTCGTCGTCCATACGCTGTTTTTTTGAATTTTTTTGAATTTCCTATATAATCTGCCTATGCTTTGGTAAAAATCAGACATAAAATTAAAAGGACATACTGTATGGGTTTCAAGGTATTTGGTGTGGTTTTATGTGCGGCGGTTCTTTGCGGGGTGTCCGGCTGCGGTAAAAAGCAGGGGCGGTTTTCAGAGGAGCAGATGCAGTCGATTCCCCTGGCCAATCGATACGATCTGCCTACGGCCAGCGGGGCCATGACGATGAGCCTTTACACCGAGACGATCACGTCCGATGAGATTTTGCAGGCGGTTGAAGAGCCGCTCAGGCCGGCCGCGGCCCGGATGGAACGACAGGTGTTTGTCCGTCAGGCTCTGCCGCTGCTGCGGCAGACCATTCGCAGCAAAGCGGCTGATATTTTGCTTTACGAACAGGCGCGAAAACAGGCTCCGTCCACGATTAATGATGCGTTGGACAAGGCGGTCGATCAGGAGATTAACCGTTTTGTCGCCAGCTACGGAAACAATTATGCGCTGGCCGAGGCCAGCATACGCCGGATGGGAATGGACTGGCGGACGTTTCGCGACTATCAAAAAAAGCTGATATTGACCCATTCGTATCTGTCGAAAAAAATAAATGACGATGTCCGGTTTACACACCGTCGCATGTTGGAGCATTATGAAGCAGTCAAGGCCGAACAATTCTGCCGCAGCGGGACGCTGGAATTTCATGCCATTGATATTGTGCCCGACCAGCTTGCCGCCGATCAGATCGACGCCGGACAAACAGCCGAGGAGGCTGCGCGGGAACTGGCAAAGGCCCTGACCGCGCGGGCGCGGGCCGGCGAGGATTTTGCGGAATTGGCGCGAACGTATTCGCACGGGCCGTTGGCTAAATCAGGGGGGCGGTGGCTGCCGGTCACCATCGGCGCCGATGCCTTGCCGGCGCCTTATGACGTACTGGAAAAAACGGCGCTGGCGATGGAACCGGGCGAGGTGTCGGCGCCGGTGGCCAATGATGGACATCTTTTTATCGTGCGGCTGGATCGCAAAGAACTTGGCGGATGCAAACCGTTTACTGAAGTCCAGCCGCTGATCGAGCAGCAGCTCAAGTTTCAGCATCGGCAGCAGCAATACGACACCTATATCAATGAATTGATGAAGCAGGTGGATCGGGTGGAGTTGGAGCAGTTTGCCGAGTTTTGCGCTGAGACCGCCTATGATCGGTGGAGCCGTGGGGAGTAAGCATGACTTCGATTGCTCACGGGATTGACCTGGTAGAGTTCGGGCGTATTGAGCAGATGCTCCAACGGCACGGGGAGCGATTTTTGGATCGCGTCTTTACGGTTCGGGAACAGGCCGATGCCGCTGCGGTTAAAAATCGCATTGAAAAACTGGCCGGGCGTTTTGCGGCCAAAGAGGCGGTGATGAAACTGGTCGGCACCGGCTGGCGGGACGGGATCGCCTGGACCGATATCGAAGTGGTCAATAATCCTCTGGGTCAGCCGGTCGTGGCGATTCGCGGCCGGGTTAAAGAATTGGCCGAGTCAATGCGGCTGGGTCCCATCACCCTGAGCATTACCCATACCGCCAATGTTGCCATGGCCTCGGCGGTGGCGTTATGTGTCCCTGAGAAACACGAGGCATAACCTTTCTGGACGAGTCAGCGTCGGCTGTTCGGAGCGGTCTCCTGCTCGTCCAGTTGCAGCCCTTCCAGCGGGTCGCCGGCGACGGGCCAGCCGTCCTGTGTCCAGGTCATTGGGCGGATATGGAGCCTCGGCATTCCCCGATTTTCGGCGTCATAGGCGTGATGCACCAGATAATAAGCGCCGTTGTCATTCAGGACGGAATTGTGGCCGGGGCCTTTCCACCGCGGGCCGCCTTCCACAACCAGTGTGCCGCCGCCTTGGAGCATTGAGACGCCCTCGGCGTCGAGATACGGACCGGTGACCTCTTTGGAACGACCGACCATAATCTTGTAGGTGCTTTCGGCCCTGCGGCAACAGTAATCGAACGACACAAACAAGTAATAATATCCGTCGCGATAGATCAAATACGGCGCTTCAATGGGATTGTGCTGGACCGAAGGACGCCGGGCCAGGGTGATGATGTCCGGATCATCGCTGAGCGGTTGGCCGGTTTCCGGATTCAGTTGCACCAGCATAATTCCGCCCCAGAATGAACCGAATGTCATCCACAAACCGCCCTCAATATCCGTTATCAGTGCCGGATCAATAGCGTTAAAATCCATCCCCTCGCGGGATTCGATGACCCTGCCCTCATCTTTCCAGTGATAATTCGGATCTTGTGGATCCAGCGTTGCATTGCTGGCCAGTCCGATCAGCGAATGCTGACTGCCGAAGCTGGAGGCGGAGTAATACAGCAGGTATCGTCCATCTGAATAATGGACGCCCGGCGCCCAAAAACCCCGGCATCGGGGAATTTCCTGGCGCACCCAATCGGGCACTGACGCAAAGGGTGACGGGATTCGCTGCCAGGTTAGCAAGTCATCGGAGCGAATGGCCTGAATCACGTCGCCGCGACGACCGGTCGAGAAAATATAGTAGAACTTATCTTGTTTGATGATTTCCGGGTCGTGAATGTCGATGGCCAGTGCAAAGCTTGCCGCGGCAAGCCAGAGCGCACCGGCGGCACGGACCACCACGTCAGAAAAAACGGCTGTGCACCTTACGGAGGATATAGCGTGTGCTGTTGTCATTTTAGATGTCTCCACAATGTGTTGTGCCGATCGATGACGGCAGTCGATAGGAACAGCTCAAATCACTGGGATTATTATAGATTTCATGTCGGGCAGGTCAATATTTCTTTGTCAATTATGCCGCCGCGGGGTACACTAACACACTTTGTGAACCCGTTAGCCCGCATCGATAATCCAGATGGAAAAGCCGAATCGTCAACCCGAATCCATAGAGATCGCGTCAGATATCGCGACACCAAGCCGGCAGCGGCGGCTTGATCTTCGTCTGCGCACCCTCAACGGTACATTGTGGCGGCTGACGTGGCCGGCGGTCGTTGAAAATCTACTGTTCACGATGGTGCTTATCTCGGATACGCTGATTACCGGCTGGCTGCGGGACGAGCGGATGCTGGCGGCTACCGCCTTGGCCGGGCTGCTGATGTTCTTTATGAATGCGCCGTTTATCGCCTTTGGCGCGGCGGCCAATTCGATTGTATCGCGCTGTTGGGGCGAGTATGATTTCCGAACAGCGCGGCACTGTGCCGGCATTGCGATAGGGCTGTCGCTTGGGCTGGCGATTCTGATGTATTTTGTCGCCTATCCCTTTGCCGACGCGGTGGTTCGTCTGTTGGGTGCCGCCGACGATGTCGCTCCCATCAGCGGGCGCTATCTGCGGATCTTGCTGTTGTCCGGTTTTTGCGGCTACCCGATGATGGTGGCCAACGCCATCATCCGCGGCACCGGCAATACCCACACCCCGATGCTGATTACCGGATTGATGAACGGCGTCAATGTGCTGGCCAGTATTGTGCTGGCGTTTGGCTGGATGGGGCTGCCGGCGATGGGGGTTTATGGCGTCGCCTGGGGAACAGTGATTGCCCGGGCGGTGGGATTTGCCTGTTCCGGGGGATACTTTGTGCATCGTCGCGGCGTCGGCGTTCGGCTTGCGGAGATAGTGCGTTTTGAGCGCCGGATGCTGACTCGAATGTGGCGACTGGCTTGGCCGATACTGACTGAACGCCTGGGCAATTCGTTTGTATATTTGACTTTTATGCGACTGGTGGCCGGCCTGGGTACAACCGTCCTGGCGGCCCATCAAATCACCCTGCAGGTTGAATCATTGGCGTTTATGCCCGCCTGGGCAATGGGAATTGCCACCACTACCCTTGTCGGACAGGCCGTCGGTGCTCGTCTGGAGCATATTGCCGAAAGCGCCGTCAGGCGAATGATGCTGATGTCCGCCGTGCTGATGGGGGTACTCGGATTGATCTTTATTGCTTTCGGTCCGCTGATTGTGCGGCTTTTCGGAGCGACAGAGGAGGTGATTGCACAGGCCGGCGTGGCGATTCGCATCTCTTCGGCGGAACTGCTGTTTATGTCGTGGACGTTTATCATCATGGGGGCGCTGCGCGGCGCCGGAGATACGCGCTCGCCGTTGTTTGTCAGTGTCGCCAGTACCCTTGTATTTCGGCTGGGCGGGACGATGTTGTTGGTGCATGTATGGGGGCTGGGGCTGCCCGGCGTCTGGATCGCAACGGCGGTGGATTGGGCGATGCGATCGCTTGGATTGGGCCTGTTCTTTGTCCGCGGCGCCTGGAAACATCTGCATGAGTTGGAGAAACTGCGCTTCGGATAATATCCTGCCATGTGATCCGCTCGCCGGACTCAAGCTCCTGATTGACCATATCCTGCAACTGAAATGGAATGACCGGATTGGGCCTCATAGTGACGTTCCTGTGAATCGTAATAAACAATTTTGAGCGACTATAGCAATTGTCCGGAGTACCGTCAAATTGTTTTTACTCAGCACTCCGGTTTCCCTCGACGATTCGGCGAGCGGATATCGGCAGGCATAAAAAAAGAGAACAATCCGGATTTACAATGTATGAGTCTGTCCGCCTTTTGATTGTTCGTTCAAGAATCCCAAAAAAGTTTTGCCTGCCTTGGGCAATTGTGTTATAGTGATCGTTCTTTATGTCTAACAATGCCGGTTTTGTATAGACCCAAAGCCGGCGTTTGGTAATCTATAGTTTAATCTAAACGGAGTTGCCTATTATGACGAAGCGCGAAATGGTCACAATTGACGGTAATACGGCTGCTGCCCACGTGGCGCACGCTACCAACGAAGTTATTGCGATCTATCCGATTACTCCCAGCTCGCCAATGGGTGAGATTTCGGATGCCAAAACGGCGGCCGGTCGGCCGAATATCTGGGGCACGATCCCGTCGGTTACGGAGATGCAGTCTGAAGGCGGGGCGGCCGGGGCCGTACACGGCGCCTTGGCGGCCGGGGCGCTGACCACGACATTTACCGCCTCGCAAGGTCTTCTTTTGATGATTCCCAATATGTATAAGATCGCCGGTGAACTGCTGCCGACGGTGTTTCACGTTTCAGCGCGTTCGCTGGCCTGTCAGGCATTGAGTATTTTTGGCGACCACTCTGATGTGATGGCCTGCCGGCAGACCGGCTTTGCGATGCTGGCCTCGTCCAATGTGCAGGAAGTGATGGATATGTCGCTGATCGCCCAGCAGGCGTCGCTGGCCAGTCGGGTGCCGTTTCTGCATTTCTTTGACGGCTTCCGAACCAGCCATGAAGTCCAGAAAGTTGAAGAGCTGACGTATGACGATATGCGGGCGGTGATTGATGATAAACTCGTGGCCGAACACAAGAATCGGGCTTTAAGCCCCGATCGTCCGATGATCGGCGGCACGGCTCAGAACCCCGATGTGTATTTCCAGGGCCGCGAAACCGTCAACACGTTTTATCTGGGGGCGCCGAAGATTGTCCAGGAAACAATGGACAAATTCGCCCACATTACCGGCCGGCAATACCATCTGTTCGATTACATCGGTGCGCCGGACGCCGAGAAGGTGATTGTGATTATGGCCTCCGGCGCCGAAACGGTTCACGAGACCGTTGATTACCTGGTCGGCAAGGGCGAGAAAGTGGGTGTGCTGATTGTGCGGCTGTACCGCCCGTTCAGCGTCGGCGACTTTATCAAGACCTTGCCCAAGACGGTCTCCAAGCTGGCGGTGCTGGACCGCACCAAAGAACCCGGTTCCATCGGCGAACCGCTGTATCTGGATGTTCGCACGGCCGTCGGCGAAGCGATGGCCGATGGATCGGCGCCGTTTGGTGATTATCCCGTTATTGTGGGCGGACGGTACGGACTGGGGTCCAAAGAATTTTCGCCCGCCATGGTCAAGGCGGTTTTTGACAATCTCGACGCCAAACAGCCGAAAAATCACTTTACCGTCGGCATCGTGGAGGATGTCTGCCATACCAGCCTTGACGTGGATGAGTCCTTTGACACCGAGCAGAAAACCTTTACCGCGATGTTCTACGGACTCGGCTCGGACGGCACCGTCGGCGCCAACAAGAACAGCATCAAGATCATTGGCGAACAGACGGACAATTACTGCCAGGGCTATTTTGTCTATGACTCGAAAAAAGCCGGTTCCATAACAGTTTCGCATCTGCGTTTCGGCAATGATCCCATTCGCAGTCCTTATCTGATTAAAAAAGCCGACTTTGTGGCCTGCCACAACCCGAGTTTTCTTGAAAAATACGATCTGCTCTCGGCGGCCAAGCCCGCAAGCGTCTTCCTGCTGACCAGTATTCACGGGCCGGAGGAGGTGTGGGATACGCTGCCGGCTGAGGTGCAAAAGCAAATCATTGACAAAAAGCTGAAATTTTATGTCATTAACGCCTTTAGTATCGCCGAAGAGCTGGGGCTGGGTGCACGCATTAATGTCATCATGCAGACGGCATTCTTTAAGATCAGCCGGGTGATCGATCTGGATACCGCCGTTAAGGCCATCAAGGATGCGATCCAGAAAAGCTACGGCAAAAAAGGCGAAAAAGTGGTCAATATGAACAATGCCGCCGTCGATGCGGCGTTGGATAAGATTTACGAAGTCAAGGTGCCCGGCCAGGTCACCAGCAAAACGCACATCGCCTCGGCGATTCCGGATGAGGCGCCGGCCTTTGTCAAGGATGTTACGGCCGAACTGTTGGCCGGACGCGGCGATATGCTGCCGGTCAGCAAGATGCCCTGCGACGGTAAATTCCCCACGGCCACAACGAAATACGAAAAACGCAACATTGCCGTCCATATTCCCGTCTGGGAACCGGATATTTGTATTCAGTGCGGCCAGTGCTCGCTGGTGTGTCCGCATGCTTCTATTCGCATCAAGGCCTATGATCCGGAACACCTCGAAAACGCGCCGAAGGCATTCAAGAGTGCCGAGGCCAAGGGTAAAGATTTTGCCGGTATGAAGTTCACGGTGCAGGTTGCTCCGGAAGACTGCACGGGCTGTACGGCCTGCGTGATCAACTGCCCGGGCAAGGACAAAACAAATCCCTCCCGCAAGGCCATCAATATGGAGCTTCAGGAACCGCTGCGGTTGTCCGAGCGTGAGAACTTCAACTACTTTTTGTCGATTCCCGATACCGATCCGAACAAGTTCAAGCTGGCCAGTATCAAGGGCAGTCAGTTGGTGCCGCCGTTGTTCGAGTTCAGCGGCGCCTGCGCCGGATGCGGCGAAACGGCTTACGTCAAACTGCTGACGCAATTGTTCGGCGACCGATTGTATATCGGCAATGCGACGGGATGTTCGTCGATTTACGGCGGGAATCTGCCGACGACGCCTTACGCCAAGCGGTTTGACGGTCGCGGCCCGACCTGGTCGAACAGCCTCTTTGAAGACAACGCCGAATTTGGCTATGGTATGCGTCTGGCGGTCAACAAATTCAAGGTTTGGGCGGCTGAATTGGTCGCGAAAACAGCGGAAAAGGGCTGTATTGACAAAACATTGGCCCAATCGCTGCTGGAAGCCATGACCACGCAAAAGACCCAGGCCGATATCGAACAGCAGCGCCAGCGCGTCGAACAGCTCAAGACGGCGCTGAAGAAAGACCCCTGCAGCGAGTGTGATCAGCTTCTTAGTGTGGCCGATTTCCTGGTCAACAAGAGTGTTTGGGTGCTCGGCGGCGACGGCTGGGCCTATGATATCGGTTACGGCGGTCTGGATCACGTGCTGGCCAGCGGGGACAACATCAATGTTCTTGTGCTGGATACTGAAGTGTATTCGAACACCGGCGGCCAGATGTCCAAATCGACGCCGCTCGGGGCGGTGGCGCAGTTTGCCGCCGGGGGCAAGCGGATGCCCAAGAAAGATATGGGTCTGATCGCGATGACTTACGGCGGGATCTATGTCGCCACAGTGGCCATGGGCGCCAACCCGAATCAGGCGGTCAAGGCGTTTATGGAGGCTGAAAGCTACAACGGCCCGTCGCTGATTCTGGCCTATTCGCATTGTATCGCGCACGGCATTGATATGGCTCGTGGATACGAGACGCAAAAACAGGCGGTCGCCAGCGGACACTGGCCGTTGTACCGGTTTGATCCCCGGCGAAGCGCCGAAGGCAAGAATCCGCTGCAACTGGATTCAAAAGCGCCGTCGGCGGATTTTGCCGAATTTGCATTTTCGCAAAACCGCTTCCGCACGCTCAGGCAGTCCAAGCCGCAGGTGGCCGAGGAACTGGTCGAACAGGCCAAAAAGATTGCGGCGCGCCGATTTGCGCTGCTGGAAAAACTTGCGCAGCTTGAGTGCTGATGATGGGAAAAACAAGCCCGGCCCGGATGATACGGCGTCGGGCTTTTTTCCGCATTGTGCTGAACATGTAAAGATGGTTGATCGCAGTAAAGGACTAATTGTATGAGATATGATATGATTGTTGCGGCGGCGGCGATTACGATGGCCGGGTGTGCCACGGTCAACCGACAATCGTCGGATGAAACGGCCGAGCCGCGTCAAAACTGCATTGAAACCCGTTGTGTGGTAACATATCATCTGAACGATTCGCCTTACTGGACTGACCAGCGGCAGCGTTTTTGTCCCGCATCGGTGGTGATGGATGCCTGGGGCACAGAGCCTGAAGGAACGTGGCGGTGTACTTATCATAAGGGGCAATTTTCGTCATCCGGCCTGAACAGGACGTTTATGAAATCGCTGCCGGCCGGTCTGATGAATGCCATGCTGGCGGAGTTGCTTTATGTGAGTTTTACTGCGGGCGGCGGCTTTGAGCCGGCGGGACTGACGCCGGGTGAATCGGCCGGCATCGAAGGACGTCGATACGAATCGTTTCGACTCGGCAGGGCCAGCGCCGGGCATACACTGACTGTGTATCGAAACGTTGCGACCGGACGAATGGAGCTGGTTCGTCTCACCGACGGCAAAGACATCGATTGGCTGGCCCAGTCCTACAATCTGCGATTCAATGCACGGCTGGATCGAATGATGCCACGGAAAATCGACGTCTTCGATATACGACAGGGGATTGCAGCCAAGAAGCTGCTTATCGAATTCGATTATATCGACGTGCAGTAACACCGTTGCCCTGTTCAAAGCCCGCGAGAAGCGGGTTTTTTGCTGCGCGGTTGGCGGGGACAAGCTGCTCGTCGAAAAAAACAGAATGTGTATCACCATAAGCGCAATCTTTGTTTTTTCCTTTGACATCACGGGTCAAAACGCGCATTTTATATAAAAGTTCAAATAAAAACACAAATATTCATATATGAATAAGTATGCCGTCCCCAATTTGAGAAAAGCGATCCTTGTGCTGAAAATGCTGGCTTCAGCCGAACAGGGAATCTCTGCGGTTCAAATAGAGCAGCATCTGGGCATTCCTCGCACCACCGCTTTTCGGATACTCAAAACGTTGACCCTTGACGGGATGATTGACAAGAAAGGCTCTCTTTTTTATGCCGGTGCAGGGCTTTTGGAAGTGGGGTTGATGGCATTACGCAAATCGCAATTGCGTGAGTCGGCCGTGCCTATTTTGCAGCGATTAACCGGGCAGACCGGCTTGACCTCACATTTGGCGGTTCCCGGCGGCTGGCATTCGCTGATCCTTGAGGTTTGCGACAGCACCGAGCCGATTCGTGTCGCCTCGCGTCCCGGAACGCTGGCCGATCTGCACTGTTCGGCAACAGGCAAACTCTTTTTGGCGTTTTGTTATGCGGACCGTCTTGAAGCGTTTTGTCATGAGGTGCGGCCTCAGCGGCGAACCGAAAACACAAAAATCACCCTTGAAGATCTCCAGCGGGCGGTAAGCGATGTTCGGCAGTGCGGCTATGCGGTCGATGAGCAGGAATACCATCCCCATGTCCGCTGTATGGCGGCGCCCGTGCGGGATATCCGCGGGCAGGTTGTTGCGGCGGTCGGCGTAACGGCACCGACCAGTATCTTTACGAAAGAACGTATGGACGAGATTGTCACGGCGGTTGCCCAGGCGGCCGCAGAATTGTCTTCGAAAATCGGACATAGCGGTTGAATCGGTCGAGAAACTCACATTTAAGGAGTTAAACCATGAAAGTACGCAGCGGACTGATGAGCATTGTGATGGGATTGTTGGGGGGGTGTGCCATAGCCGAGCAGACGGTTCAGCTGCCGCCGGAAGCCGAGCCGGCGGCGGTCAAAGCGGTGATGACCAAAGTGGCTGACTGGCAGCTTGCCAATCCGGGCCGGCATCACCCGGCCCACTGGGCGCACGGAGCGATGTACGCCGGGTTTACCGCATGGGCGCACATGGCCGATACGGATACGTATTATGATGCGCTGCGCGGTTTCGCAGAGCAAAATAACTGGCAGCCGCACCAGCGGATATACCACGCCGATGATCACGTGGTCGGCATAATGTATCTTGAGATGTACAAACGCTTCAAAGACCCGAAAATGATGCAGGGAATCAAGGATCGTTTCGATTATATCCTGGCCCATCCCTCGACAAAGACCCTCGAATTCAAAAAGGCGCGCGATTCCGGCCTCAGTTACGGCGGCGCGTTTCACGGCGAAGACCGCTGGTGGTGGTGTGATGCGTTGTTTATGGGGCCGCCTGTCTGGACCCAACTGGCCAGGCTTACGGGCGACCGGCGGTACCTGGACTTTATGAACAAGGAGTGGTGGGCGACGACGGATTATCTGTACGATACCGAGGAGCATTTGTATTTTCGCGATGACCGATATTTTGATCAGCGCGAGGCCAACGGCGAGAAAATTTTCTGGTCGCGCGGCAACGGCTGGGTATTCGGCGGATTGGCGAAGGTGCTGGAGGAAATGCCCGCCGACTATCCCGACCGGCCCCGGTATGAGAAACTGTTCCGTGAAATGGCGGCTAAAATCATTGCCATTCAGCCGGAGGACGGCCTCTGGCGTGCCAGTCTCCTGGATCCGGATAGTTACCCGACAAAAGAGACAAGCGGGACGGGTTTTTTTGCCTACGGCCTTGCCTGGGGCGTCAATCACGGCTATCTGGATGGAAAAACCTATATCCCGGCGATAATGAAGGCCTGGCAGGGGCTGGTATCGTGCGTCCATCCCGACGGCAAACTGGGCTATGTCCAGCCTATCGGGGGCGATCCGCAACGTAATGTCAATGAGGATCAGACGGAGGTGTACGGCGTGGGGGCGTTTTTGCTGGCCGGCAGCGAAGTCTATCAACTGGCGATGCGCAAAGCCGCACCGGCCAAAATGATTACAGCGGTCAATCCGCTTGTTCGGTTTCGTGATGCGGTTACGATCCGCATCGACTGGAGCGATGTCAGGGCAATACCGGGTATCACAAAAGACAACGCCGCGATATTTGATTTTAAGCACAAGCGTTTTTGGGTTACACAGCCGGTGGATAATGACGCCGACGGAAGGCTCGATGAATTGCTGTTTCAGATGGATATGGCGCCCGGCGAAATTCGGTATGCATGGCTGATGAAACGTCCCGATGGGGTGGCGGCCCCGACGACGGAGAGTCGAACCTATTGCCGGTTTGCCCCCGACCGCAAAGACGATTTCCTGTGGGAAAATGACAAGGCGGCCTATCGGATGTACGGCCCGGCACTGGAAGACGAAACAATTACCTGCGGTATCGACGCGTGGGGCAAGCGCGTTCCGTATCCGGTCATGGATAAAATGCTCAAGGCGTATAACGAGCGCGGCGTCAGTTATCACCAGGACCATGGCGAAGGCGGCGATTTTTACAAGGTCGGCAATACCCTCGGCTGCGGGGGGATGGCGCCGTTTGTGGATGGCAGGATTCGTCTGCCGCGCAATTTTGCCTCGTGGAAGATTATCGCCAACGGGCCGATTCGTTCCATTTTTGAACTGACTTACAAGCCCTGGCAGGCCGGGCCGCTGACGGTCAGCGAAGTCAAGCGGATCTCCATCGATCTGGGCAGCAATCTGAGCCGCATTGAATGTCGGTACGCCGGTGAAAATACCGATACCGTTCCGCTGGCCGCGGGAATTGTTCTGCAGCCGACCAGTAATAAAACCTGGTCGCGGGAACAGGCGATTGCATATTGGCTTCCGACCGATCCGGATCCGAAGCTCGGCTGGATGGGATGCGGCGTCGTATTCGGCTCCGATACCCAAACGGAGGTGGTCACTGCCGACGGCCATTGGCTGCTGACGCTGACGCAGCCGATCCATAAGCCGGTGGTGTATTATGCCGGTTCGTGCTGGGACAAAAATGAGGAGTTTGGCAGTTTTGATCAGTGGACGGATTATTTGAAAGCGTTTGCACAAGAACTGGAAACTCCTGTCAAGGTCACATTACAGTAAGAAAGGGAAGTTGATGATGGACGTACGTTATACTCCTGCACCGGAAGCATTTTGTCGGATGACAACACAGGAAGTACGAGATAAATTTTTAATTGAGACGCTGTTTTCACCGGATGCCATTACGATGGTGTATTGCGATGTGGATCGGGCGATTGCCGGTTCGGCGGTTCCGGTTTCACGGCCGCTGACTTTGGCTGGTGCTGCCCAGCTTCGGGCTGATTATTTTTGTCAGCGTCGCGAACTGGGTGTGCTGAACATCGGGCAGGCCGGGACCATCACGGTGGACGGCAAGGCCTTTAAGCTGGCTCCGCTGGACGGCCTGTACATCGGTCGCGATTCCAAAGAAATTGTATTTGCCGGCGACGATCCCAAGGCGCCGGCGCGGTTTTATCTGCTCAGTTACCCGGCGCATAAGTCCTATCCAACAACGCATATCAGCAAAGATCAGGCCGCTCCGACGCATCTGGGATCGGATGCGGAATGCAACAAGCGAACGATTTACAAATACATTCATCCCGACGGCGTGAAAAGCTGCCAGCTCGTGATGGGCTTTACCCGGCTTGCCGAAGGATCGGTGTGGAATACCATGCCGCCGCATACCCACGACCGACGGATGGAAATGTACCTGTATTTTAACGTGGCCGAGGATGCCCGTGTGTTTCACCTGATGGGCAAGCCCGAAGAGACCCGGCATATCGTTGTTGCCGACGGGCAGGCGGTTATCTCGCCGAGCTGGTCGCTGCATTCCGGCGTTGGCACAAAGTCCTATGCGTTCTGCTGGGGTATGGGCGGCGAAAATCAGGCGTTTGACGATATGGATCATTTGAAGATCAGTGAGTTGAAATAGACAGAAACGGAGGTCGCGATGATTCTTGATCAATTCAAACTGGACGGCAAAGTTGCCGTCGTTACCGGCAGCGCCCGCGGACTGGGCCGAGCGATGGCCCTCGGACTGGCCGAGGCCGGAGCCGATGTGGCACTGGTCGATCTATTGGATATGAGTGAGAGCCAGGCGCACATTGAAAAGCTCGGTCGCCGATGTATCGCCATTACCGCTGATTTAAGCGATAAAGGATGCGTGGACGGTATTGTCCACACCACGGTCGAGAAACTCGGCGGGCTGGACATCCTGTTCAACAACGCCGGCATCATTCGCCGTGCGCCGCTGACGGAGTTTACGGAAAAAGACTGGGATGATGTGATGAACATCAACATCCGGTCGCTGTTTTTTCTGAGTCAGGCTGCCGCGCGAGTGATGATCAAACAGGGGCGCGGAGGCAAAATCGTTAATACCGCGTCGCTGCTGAGTTTTCAGGGCGGTATTCTGGTACCGTCCTACACCGCTTCCAAGAGCGCGGTGATGGGGCTGACCCGGCTGCTGGCCAATGAGCTGGCGCCGCATCAAATCAATGTTAACGCCATTGCCCCCGGCTATATGGCTACCGATAATACCAAGCCTTTGCGCGAGGATCCGGTGCGTAACAAAGCGATTCTGGATCGCATTCCCGCCGGACGGTGGGGCGAACCGGAAGACTTAAAGGGCGCGGCGGTATTCCTGGCTTCCTCCGCTTCCGATTATGTCAACGGCTATACGGTGGCCGTCGATGGCGGCTGGCTGGCACGGTAAGACAGGCGCAGAGGTCAGAGGTCAGAAGTCAGAAGTCAGAGGTCAGAGGTCAGATGACAATGGAAAAGGCTGAAAAATGGCACACTTGAAACTGCGAAAACCCGATGAGTGCAAATACGACATTCTTTCACTGGGCGAGATCATGCTCCGTCTTGACCCCGGCGATCAGCGCATTCATACCACGCGGCATTTTCGCGTTTGGGAAGGCGGCGGCGAGTACAACGTGGCGCGTGGCCTGAAACGCTGTTTCGGCAAGCGGTCGGCGGTGGCCACGGCCGTCTGCGACAATCCCGTCGGGCGGCTGCTGGAAGATTTAATCTTACAGGGCGGCGTCAGTATGGAGTATGTCAATTGGGTTCCGTTTGACGGCATCGGACGCACGGTGCGTGTCGGGCTGAATTTTACCGAGCGGGGTTTTGGCGTTCGGGCGGCGGTGGGTTGTTCGGATCGCGGCCACAGCGCTGCGGCGCAGATCAAAAAAGGCGATTTTGATTGGGAAAAAATCTTTGGTCAAGACGGCGTGCGATGGTTCCACACCGGCGGTATTTTTGCCGGCCTGTCGGATACGACGCCGGAGGCGGTGATCGAGGCGATGACCATTGCTAAACATTACGGCACGATCGTCTCTTATGACCTGAATTATCGCCCGTCGCTCTGGAAGGCTATCGGCGGCCAGGACAAAGCCCGGCAGGTCAACCGCCGGCTGGCTCACCTGGTCGATGTGATGATCGGTAACGAAGAGGACTTTTCCGCGGCGCTGGGCTTTGAGGTGGAAGGTCTGGATGCCGATTGCTCCAAACTGGACCCTCGTAATTTCAAAAAGATGATCGAAGAAGCGGTGCGTTCATTTCCGAATTTCGTCGCGGTGGCCACGACCCTGCGCAACGCCAAGACCGCATCCGTGAACGATTGGGGGGCGATTTTGTATTATGACGGCGGATTTTACGAGGCGGATATGCGGGAAAACCTGGAGATTTTTGACCGTGTCGGCGGCGGGGACAGCTTTGCGTCGGGCTTGATTTACGCCCTGATGGAGCAAAAAGACCCGCAGCAGGCCGTCAATTACGGCGCCGCCCATGGGGCGCTGGCAATGACCACGCCCGGCGATACCACCACCGCCTCGCTCAGGGAAGTCGAGCGCGTCATGAAAGGGGCATCTGCGCGAATCAGTCGGTGATAACAGCGAGCCGGCAGCCGATGTCGAGCATCGGAAATCAGTTTCGGCGTTCTGTTTCTGTTTATAACGAGATGAGGTACCATACGACCACCGCCAGGACGCTCAGCGCCATGGTCAGCAGCATAAACAGTTTTATCAGCGTCGGCAGCAGCCGATTCTGGTCTCTTTGAAAAGTACACACCGGCCCTGACGGCACGGCCGAACGGCGTCCCGCTGCGCAATTCGGCGCAACCGTGCGAATCACGCGATAAACCAGCCGAATCAGCTTGTAGGTCAGCAGTGCGCCGACCCAGCCGGCGCCCCAGAGCGACAGATATCCGGCGATGCCGCCGACTGCGGCCGCACCGGCGCACAGTCCTCTCACACTCCAGGGAGATAAAGTGACCCAGAAACTTGTTTCAGATGGATCCTCCGGAACCTCCGGCTGGAAATCCGGGTTGACTTGAGAAATGGCTGCCTGAGCGACCGACGCCTCTTCAGAGGTCAGATTGCTGGTCAATTGAACCAACGACCGTTGTGTTTGAACGACGGCGGATTCGGAATCGACTTGCAGCAGTGCCTTCTGATGGAAATGCAGAACCAGAAAACCGCCGACGACCGCTCCAAACAGAGCGCCCAAAAGCGACAGGTTATGAATGATTTCTTTGTCTTCGCGTCGAATAAGTGACATAACAGCCTCGCGAACTATCTATACGTATCCATAAAAAATATAGAAAATAAATGACCGTAGGGCAAATATGGCGGTGCTGACGGCCGGAAAATATGATTTATCCGTGTTTTTTATTGAAATAATATCTCAAGGCGTGTAGAATTACCCGCGACCGTGGAGACCGGATAAAAAAGCAGCCTAAATTGACAGATAATTGCGTCATCAGGAGAGCGGTATGGACAGAAAAAGCGTTTCTCTATTCATTGTCGGGTTGGTATCGGGCATGATTGTCGCGGTGGGCGCATTTACCTTATACGTGCGGACCCACGAATTTTCAGGCAGCGACACTATTGTTTTGAAGCTCGCGCACGGCCTGGATCCGTCCCATCCGGTGCATAAAGGGATGGTCTATATGGCCGAGCGGCTTGCGGAAAAGTCCGAAGGCCGAGCAACCATTCAGGTCATTGCCGGCGGGGTATTAGGCTCCGAACGCGACAATGTCGAGCAGCTTCAGAAAGGCTCACTGGCGATGACGAAGGTCTCGGCCGCGGCAATGGAGATTTTTATTCCTGAAATGGCCGTGTTCGGGCTGCCGTATATCTTCCGTGACCATGATCATTTCTGGAATGCGTTGAACAGTCCGGTGGGGCGTGAGCTGCTGACGCTGGGAAATGAGGCGGGGCTGTGGGGGTTGTGTTATTATGATTCCGGCAGTCGAAACTTTTATACTACGACAAAGCCTATTTTGACTCCGGATGACCTGCGCGGCCAAAAAATCCGCGTGATGGAAAGCCGTACCGCGATGGATATGATTCGCGTGATGGGTGGCGAACCGACGCCGATTTCATGGGGTGAGCTTTATACCTCATTGCAGCAGGGCGTGGTCGATGGAGCCGAAAACAACCCGCCCAGTTTTTACACCAGCCGTCATTACGAAGTCTGCAAGTTTTTTTCAATGAATGAGCATACACGCATTCCCGATGTCCTGCTGATTAACGCCGATATTTGGGAAGCGCTGCCGATTGAGGTTCAGGCGTGGCTTCAGGAAGCGGCGGATGAATCCAGCGTCTATCAACGTGAGCTTTGGAAAATTGAGACCGAACGTTCACTGGAGGAGGTCCAGGAGCGGGGCGTTGAGGTATTTTATCCCGATTTGGAACCGTTTGTTCAGCAGGTACAGCCGCTGATCAGGCGGTATGACGATACCCGCGTCGGCGAATTGGTCAAACGAATCCAGGAAATCCAATAATGATGGTCAATCATTTGATTCAAATCAAAAAAGGGATGGTCAAACTGCTTGAATTGGCGGTGATCATTCTGTTTGCGGTGTTGGTGCTGGATGTATTATGGGGCGTTATTTCGCGTGCCAGCGGCGGAATAGTGGCCAAACTGGTCGAACGGGGTTATGAACCCTGGGCGTTTTTGCCGCGCGGCCAGACGCTGTGGACCGAAGAGGTCGCCATCAATCTGCTGATGTGGGTTTCGCTGCTGGGCGCCAGTGTGGCTTATGGGGCAAAGGCTCATCTGGGCGTGGATTACTTTGTCGGCAAGCTGCATCCTCAGGCTCAGGCGCTGGCCGAAATCATTGTCAATATCATCGTGGGCTTGTTTGCCGCCGTGATTTTAATCGGCGGCGGATATATCCTGGTCAGCGAGACGCTCAAGGGGGGCGGACGCTTGCCGGCCTTACAGGTCAAAATCGGGTATATGTATCTGGCTGTACCTATCAGCGGTTTGTTTATCTTGCTCTTTTGCATAGAAAATATCATCGAAATCATATCCGGTAAGCGGTCGGCGCCTGAAACCGTGGAACCCGAGACCGTTGAGCGGGAGGTATAACACGTGGAAACACAGGTTTTAATTTTGGTTGTCAGCTTTGTTCTGCTGCTGTTGATGAATGTGCCGATTGCGGTTTGCATCGGTCTGGCCACCTATCTAACGTTCTTGTCGCTGGGCGATATTCCCAGCAGTTATACCGTTGCCCAGCGTATAGCGTCCGGCATAGCCAGTTTTCCGCTGCTGGCGATTCCGTTTTTCATTTTGTCCGGTATTCTAATGGGCGAAGGAGGCATGGCACGCCGCCTGATGAGTTTTGCCAAAGCGGCGGTCGGCTGGGCGACAGGCGGACTGAGTTATGTCAATACGCTGACGTGTATGATGTTCGGGTCGATTTCCGGCTCGGCGGCCGCGGCGGTCTCGTCGGTCGGCGGCTTTATGATTCCTGAAATGAACAAGCAGGGCTATTCGCGGGCGTTCAATGTGGCCGTCACCACCACCGCCGCGACGACCGGCCTGCTGATTCCTCCCAGCAACGTGATGATTGTCTATGCGGTGGTATCCAATGTGTCGGTGGCGGCGATGTTTATGGCCGGTATTTTACCGGGCATATTGGTCGGGCTGGCGATTATTTTTGTCTGTGCGATCATCAGCCGCATGCGCGGCTATGGTACACCGGAAAAGACGTCCGCCCCGCGCATCGTCAAGACCTTCTTTGACGCGCTGCCCAGTTTGCTGCTGATTATTATTGTCATCGGGGGCATCTTGTCGGGGTTCTTTTCGCCGACGGAGGCTTCCGCGATTGCGGTCGCCTACGCTCTGCTGCTGTCGATGGCGCTCTATCGTGAAGTCAAGCTCAAAGATCTGCCGCGAATTCTGCTTCAGGGCGGCATTACCACGTCCGTGGTGATGCTGCTGGTCGGATGCAGTACGGCGATGAGCTGGATCCTGGCCTATGAAAACATCCCCCAGTCGGTCAGCGCCGCGGTGCTGACGATCTCTGAAAATCCGATTGTTATTTTCATTATTATCAATTTCCTGCTGCTGGTGGTCGGGACGTTTATGGATATGACGCCGGCGGTGCTGATCTTTACCCCTATCTTTTTGCCGGTGGTGATGGAAATGGGAATGCACCCGATCCATTTCGGCATTATGCTGATTGCCAATCTGTGTATCGGCATCTGTACGCCGCCGGTGGGGACGTGTCTGTTTATCGGCTGCGGCATCGGCAAAATCAGTATCGCCAAGGTGCTGCCGTCGATGATTCCGTTTTTCCTTGCGATGATTGCGGCGCTGATGGTGATTACCTATTGGGAGCCGTTGTCGATGTGGCTGCCGAATCTGCTGAATTTGATTGAAGGTTAGGCGGCAATCCGAATGGAACATCACGTCAACCTGTTTTGGGAGTTTAGTTGCTATGGCAAGGCATTCGCGTCTTGAGACGTTGAGTCGAATGAAGCGCATCGGGCTGGTGCCGGTCTATTACCAAAGCGATCCCGACGTGGCGATTCAGATTGCCCGTGCCTGCGTTACCGCCGGGGCGACGGTGCTGGAGTTTACCAATCGCGGCGACCGGGCGGTTGAGGTCTTTGGTCGTTTGGCTGAGTTTCGCGACGCACAGCAACCGGATTTGGTGCTGGGTGTCGGCTCGGTGGTCGATGCCCCGACCGCAGCGCTGTATATCGCCGCCGGCGCAGATTTTGTGGTCGGGCCTGTCCTGGATGAGGACACTGCCGTACTGTGCAATACCCGCAAGATTCCGTATTGCCCCGGCTGCGGCTCGGCCTCGGAGGTGCATCGGGCGCATCGGCTTGGTGTAGAGATTTGCAAGGTCTTCCCCGGCGGCTGTGTCGGCGGGCCGGCCTTTGTCAAATCCATCAAAGGGCCGATGCCCTGGACGGACATCATGCCGACCGGGGGCGTCTCGCCGACCGAAGAAAACCTGACCGAATGGCTGGCCGCCGGCGCGGCCTGTATCGGAATGGGCAGCAAGCTGATTACCCAAGCCCTCGTGCAGCAGAAAAAATTTGATCAATTGACAAGTGATGTCCGTCAAACGCTGGAACGCATCCAGCGCATTCGTGCGACGTTGAAGGCCTAACCCGGCAACCTGACACACCCCTGTCGGCGGGATTGACGATGATTACCAAGACGACCATTGTTGTTACACTCGGGCCGGCCACGGCCTCAGAAGAGATGATCAAAGCCCTGATCGATCTGCGCGTTACGGTGTTTCGGCTCAATTTTTCTCACGGCGATTTCGATTCTCATCAGGCGACGCTGGATACGATACGCCGCGTCAGCGGGCGTGTTCCGTGGGCGGTGTGTGTCATGGGGGATTTATGCGGGCCGAAAATCCGTGCCGCACACATTGAACCGGCAGGGCGGCTTGAGATCGGCGATGAGGTGGTGCTTCGTGCCGACAGCGAGCCGGGCACGCCGTATGCTTTCGGCATCACCGCACCGCAATTGATCGAGGATGTTCAAATCGGCCAGCGAATTTTGATTGACGACGGCACGATTCGACTTGTGGCGGCCGACAAACAGCCCGGCCGATTGATTTGTACCGTGCAGGTCGGCGGGGAAATCTCCACCGGCAAGGGGATTAACCTGCCCGATACCCATCTGCGATTGCCCGCAATTACCGAGCGGGACTGGGCGTATGTCGCGTGGGCGGTTCAGAACAACCTGGACTATCTGGCCCTGAGTTTTGTTCAGCGGGCCGAAGAAATCCAAGAACTGCGAAGCCGACTGATCGAGCAGAACAGTCCCATCCGTATTGTCGCCAAGATTGAAAAACCGCAGGCGGTGGACAATCTTGAATCGATTCTGCACGCATCGGATGCACTGCTGGTGGCCCGCGGCGATTTGGGGGTGGAAATGGATTTGGCGCACGTCCCGCCAGCCCAGAAGAAAATGACCGCTTTGTGCCGGCGTTTCGGCAAACCGGTCATCGTTGCCACACAGGTGTTGCAGTCGATGATGAAGAATCCCGTGCCGACGCGGGCCGAGGCGTCCGATGTCGCCAATGCCGTTATGGATTATGCCGATGCCGTGATGCTGTCCGGAGAAACCGCCGTCGGCGACTGGCCGATACAGGCGGTGCAGTTTCTGGCGCACGCCTGTCGGGTAACCGAGCGCTACCTGGATCAAACCGATGCACTGCGTCCGCCCATTGAGACTCGGCCGGAATTGCACGACCGCGAGGCGCTGGCCCGTTCGGTGGCGATGATGCTCGACCGCATCACGGCACGTCTGATAGTAGCCTGGACCGCCTCCGGCC
This sequence comes from Anaerohalosphaeraceae bacterium, assembly GCA_050309605.1. GTDB lineage: Bacteria > Planctomycetota > Phycisphaerae > Sedimentisphaerales > Anaerohalosphaeraceae > T3Sed10-213. The sequence continues at coordinate 8,695 of JBNRMN010000089.1, read as the reverse complement.
AGACCGCGCGATTACTCAGCAAGATGCGGCCCGATGTGCCGGTGCTGGCCTTGTGTCCCAATGACCGTATTGCCCGGCAGTTGGCTTTTTATTACGGCGTGCTCAGTGTGCACATGATCTGTCCGGGGGATTTTACCGCGTGGCTCAATCAGGTCGAAACGCTGTGTATGGAGAACGACTGGGCGAAACAAGGCGATGACATCCTGCTGCTGCCGCCGGAAGAATTGCTCTCGCCGCAAAGCCGCTGGTCCATCGTGATGCACACCATCGCCTGACATCGCGATGTCAGCACGATGCCCAAAGCCTGCGGCAGGGTGCGCCGGAGAGTTGACGTACCTAAGGATTCAGCCAGTGCAGCAAAAACACTTCGAAGTCCTTTTCGTCGATTTGTCCGTCCATATAAAAATCGCAGGCCGGATTGTACGCCTCATCCGGTGACTGACTCTTCCACGCGGCGGCAAATATCGCAAAATCCGCCAGATCAACGGCGCCGTCATGGTTGAAGTCTGCATGGCCGTAAAGTACCGGATCCGAAACATGGAAAAAGCTGCTGCCCAGCAATTCAGGCTGAAATATCACATTGCGATTCCAGAAGAAATTCATTCCCAGCACGCCGTCCAGCGTTCCGCCGTCGCCGAGGCTCAAATCCAGCATGACAAACGGCGCATTGGAAAACTCCATGGCACCGCCGAGGGCGTTGATGCGGACATAATCAATCTCATAGACCGGCACATCGGTGGTTGTGCCGCCGATGCCGCAGACGTCAATGGTGTAATCGGGCGTGAGCGGCAAACTGAGCTTGGCGGCCATGGCCGGCGTGATGATTGAGCTTTGCGCGCCGGTATCGACCATCACACGCATCGGCTGCGGCGGATTGGTCGGGTCGGGCTGGCCCTCGGTTACATAAATCGTTGTCATAAATACCCCGCCGAACGGAATCGAGAATGCATACAGCGACAACATCGTCGGCGATTCGACGGTGGTTTCAAATGTGTCAATGTCAAAAAGCTGAAAATAGCTGGCCGTTGTTGCCGGCGTATTCAGCTCCATCGAGAAACGTCGCGGATATTGGGGGATCGAACCGCTGTAGGGCTGCAGAATTTTGACATTGGGGCTGCTGTGATACGTGTTGTTACGATAGACTGTTTTGGGGTTGTCGTTTTCAATGACAGTGGTGTAAAAGCCGACAAAGGGGGTACCAATGACGCCGGTGATGGATTCTCCCGTATCGCAGGAAATTTCCGGAGACACCAGAACACACGTATTGGAATGCCCCTTCAGTTGCGATACATCCAGCGTACCGTTGGGATCGATCGCTTCCAGGCCGGCGGCAAACATTCCGATGGGCTGGGAAATCAGCGCGTCAATTTGTCCGCCGACGCCGCCGATCGGCATTGTTCGGTCGGTTAGATAAGGGCCGACAATGCCCAGCATATCCTGACTTTGACCGGCGACCAGATCGACCATTGCGCCGCTGTCAAACACGCCGATAATGTAGTTTTCAGCCGCCAAACCGATCAGCGGCGAACCGGTGTACATCGGTTCAAGCTGATGTTCGGGGTTAAACTCTTCAAAACTGCGTTTGTTCGAAGCCGTGATGGCCACCAGCGGCGAAAAGCCCGCCAGCGGGGGAACCGGATGCGGCGCCGCAAGGGTGTGTTGAGCTGTTGAAACGGCGGCTGCGGCGGCGTACGGCTCGCTCGGCGCCGGCTTGTTGATGCGCGTCACCTGCATATTGGCGTTGAGTCGAACTGTCGCTTCGGCTCTGATATCGCCGAAAAGTCCGATAAACAACGACAGAATAAACAGCAAACTCAGGCCTTGAAATCGTGCCTTTTTCATACGTTCAATCCTTTAAGCCACCCCATAAATATGGTAAAGAAATATTTTCTTTTCCATATTATACCTTGTTTGGGCGGCAAAAGCAAGGATTTTGCTTCTTTTAGGCCGCGCAGTCCGTAAATTTCCCTATTGACCTGGCAAATTATACGGAGCATGGGGGGATTTTAGAGGATTTTGCTTAATTGCCGTTTATCCCGTGTCGATAGAGATTACGCAAGTGTTTGACCCTATTCAGGAGATTTGTATGGGTATCCAAAACTGGTCAGAATCGGTTATTTTGGTGAATCTTGCTCCGGAACCATATATGGGGGAAGAGCTGGAAACGACGATTGCCATGGTTGCCGAACACCCGGAAAAGAACGTGGTGATTGACTTTGCCGAGGTGCAGATCGTTACGTCCTCCAGCATTGCCAAGCTGCTCAAACTTCGCAAGCTCCTCTTTGACAATGACCGTCGGCTTATCCTGTCTTCAGTCCAGCCTAAGACGCAGTCGATTTTCAACCTCACCGGCCTGGACAGTGTCTTTCAGTTTCTTGACAATCAGGTCGTGGCGCTGGCCTCGCTCCAGGTGTCGTGCAACTGATTGTCTCTGTCTTCGGGGAGCAAAACCGGCAAATTGTCAAATCCGCTTTTGGGATGGGCGTTGAGACATCGATTATGTGTCAAAACCATTATCAAAGTGGATTTCGACATTATCACGATACAAATTGTCTGATTTTTTCATGGTATGGCGGGCAATCATCAGGCGAACAGCATACCCGATTGCCGAAAAACCGGCCAGAAAGAAGACCGCCGCCGCCAGGAATGCGAACAAATCCCTCAAAATAAACACCAGCATTCCAAAACCGATCAGCAGCAGGCCGGAAATAAAGGCTCCCCAAGCCAGGCTCTTGGCCGCCTGAGAGAACGGGTCGCCACGGTAGAAGAAACGAAACATATTGGCTCCTAAATATATCAAATTGGCTTCTGTGCAGCCGCCGACAGTCGAGGCATTCAACACGTTCAATTGGTACCCTTTCATTTTACATTCTTTTATGGTTTCGTCCAGTCCTATATGGGCAGAAAGCCGGCGCAATTGACCGCACCCGCTTCGGCCTTGCAAACGCCGGGGCTTGTGGTATGATAGCCGCTTATGGCAGAGCCGAGACAACAAATTGCCGCCGGTTCGGTTGCCCGAAATAAACGGGCCTGGCATGACTACGAGATTATCGAAAAAGTGGAAGCCGGTCTCCAACTGGTGGGTACCGAGGTCAAGAGTCTGCGCAACAGACAGTGTGATCTCGAAGGGGCTTTTGCGCGGATTTTGGATAGCGAATGCTGGCTCATGGGCTGTAAAATCGCCCCCTATGCACAGGGCGGCTATGTCAATCACGATCCGCTGCGCAAGCGCAAACTCCTGCTCCATAAAAGCCAGATTAAAAAAATTCGCACCAAGCTGGAGCAGCGCGGCTTTACGCTGATTCCGTTGAGTGTTTATTTCAATTCGCGCGGATTGGCCAAAGTCGAATTGGGTCTGGCCCGCGGCAAGCGCCAATATGACAAACGCCAAAAATTGCACGAACAGCAGGCCAAACGTGATCTGAAGCGAAGCTTTCGTCGGATATGAAACGATGGAGCCAAACCCGAAAATTCAGAAAGGACGACATCATGGCGGATGAATCCAAAGAGAAAAAATTGATCATTGATGAAGACTGGAAAACACAGGCTCAGAAAGAAAAGGAAAACCTAAAAGAACAAGTTGATCAGGCCTCCTCCAAAAAAGAGCGTTCCGATCTGCCGGAGGCGGATTTTGCGGGACTGGTCAGTATGCTGGCTACACAGGCGTTTTATGCCCTCGGTCTGATTCGCACCGAAGAGAACAAAGACAAACACATCGAGCCGGACTGGGCGATGGCGCGTTACAATATTGATTTGCTGGATATGCTTGAAAGCAAATGCAAAGACAATTTACAGCCCGAAGAAAAGGCCATGCTCGACGCGACGCTCAGTCAGTTGCGGATGGCCTTTGTGGAATTATCAAAATAGCTCCAGTTGACCGGTGCCGGATGACAGAACACGTTTTAATTTCCGACCTCTGTCCTCTGTCTTCTGAACTCTGAGCCGAGGGCGACCATGGATACCATACTCGATATGATTCTGGCAGATACGCGGCAGGTCGTGGCGCAGCGCAAAACGGAAATTTCGATTGAAGCGATGAAGGAAAAATCGCTCGGCCTGCCCAAATGCCGCAATTTGTATCATGCAGTGACCAAGCCCAATCCCCGCGGTCTGAACGTGATTGCCGAAATCAAAAAAGCCTCGCCGTCGGCCGGTCTGATACGCGACGATTTTGACCCCGTTCAGATTGCACGAACTTATGAGGCCTGCGGCGCCGATGCGATCAGCGTTCTGACTGATGAAAAGTATTTTCAGGGGCGTCTGGATTATCTGACGGCCGTTAAGAAGGCTGTCAAAGTGCCCGTGCTGCGAAAGGATTTTATTGTCGATCCGTACCAGGTCTATGAGGCCCGCGCCGCCGGGGCTGATGCGATTTTGCTGATTGCCGAGGCGCTGACGCCGTCGATGCTGATGGACTTGCTGATTCTGGCCAACGAGCTGACGCTGACGGCTCTGATTGAGGTGCACGATGCCGATTCGCTCCTGCAGGTTCGCAGTCTGATCGGCTTTCCGCAAAAGCATTACAGTGTGCTGGGCATTAACAACCGCGACCTGCGGACGATGCAGGTGGATATTCGTACCACCGGTCGTTTGGCTGAACTGGTGGAGCAGCGACGTGAACTGATCGCCGAAAGCGGTATCCGAACCCGCCGCGATGTGGAAAAACTGATTCGCCTCGGCATTGGCGGCGTGCTGATCGGCCAGACGCTTTGTGCTGCGCCGGACATTGCCGAAAAATTCAACGAGCTGTTCGAACCGAGGCGGACGTAGTGGATTCAGCTACTCTGGTCGGCATCGGTTTGGCCATGGGGCTGTTCGGCGGGATGCTTGGCATCGGCGGATCGCTGATTATGATTCCCGCGCTGGTGTTCTTCTACGGCGAAAACCAGCATTTGTATCAGTCCGCCTCGATGATCTGCAATTTCTGCGTTGCAATCGCCTCTCTGCTGGCTCATCACAAGGCCGATGCGCTGGTTCCCGCGGTTTTGCGGCGAATGATTCCTTTGGCCGTTCTGGGCATTCTGGCCGGCGTGGCATTGAGCAATCTCTCCTTTTTTGCCGGACGAAACAGTTACGTGCTGGCTCGGTTGTTCGGGGGGTATCTGGCGGCGGTGGCGGTGTATAATGCTTCGCGGTTGTTCCGTCCGCCTATGCCCAGTGTCAACGGCAGCGACCCCCATGCCTACCAGACCCCTTTGCTGAAGATATGCTCGGCTGGTATCGGGCTGATTACCGGTCTGGCGGCCGGATTGCTCGGTATCGGCGCCGGCTCGGTTGCCACACCGATGCAGCAGTTTTTCCTGCGGCTGCCGCTTAAACGCGCGATGAGCAACTCGGCATCCGTGATTGTGGGGATCGCCTGGATCGGGGCTATCTACAAGACCGCAACGCTGCCTTCGCACGGGATAGCCATATCCGAGTCGCTCACAATCGCGGCCTATATTATCCCGACGGCCCTGCTGGGCGGCTTTCTCGGCGGCCATTTGATGCACCTGATGCCCCGTCAGATTGTACGTGGTTTTTTTATAGCCGTCTGTGTCGCCGGCGCGTGGAAGCTCCTGACCGTCCCCCCGGCCGGATAGTGCAATAACGACGGCTGCGGCGTTGGCCGTAAATCGGGTTTGGCGGCAGGTTTGCCGTCTTCTTTTTCAGGCTGGTCGGGACGCTATTTGATGTATAATACAGAAAATTGTTATCGGTAAAATAGACAAATGCGCAACGATCCATTGGTCGAACAAATTGAGCGCCTGCGGGCGGAGATTCGGCGGCATGACTTTTTGTATTATGTCAAGAATGCGCCGGAAATCAGCGACCGGGAGTATGACCGGTTGTTTGCACAGCTCAAAGAACTGGAATTACAGCATCCGGAACTGGTGACGCCGGACTCGCCGACCCAGCGGGTTTCGGAGCGGCCGATTGAGGGCTTTGAGCAGGTGGCGCATCGGATTCCGATGCTCAGTATCGACAATACCTACAATGAAGGGGAATTGCGCAAATTTGATGAGCGTGTCGCCAAAGGGCTGGAAGGGGCGGCTTACGACTATGTCGTCGAGCCGAAGATTGACGGGCTGGCGATCAGCCTGCTGTACAAGCATGGCCGGCTGATTCGCGGAGCCACCCGCGGCGACGGCCGCACCGGCGACGACGTGACCGCCAATATCCGCACGATTCGCTCGATCCCGCTGCATCTGAAAGACAATGCGATTCCGGCGGAGCTGGAAGTCCGCGGCGAGGTTTTTATGCCGCTGCAGGCGTTTGCCGAACTGAACCGGCAGCGTCAGGCCGCCGGCGAGCCGCTGTTTGCCAATCCGCGCAACGCCGCGGCCGGATCGCTCAAATTGCTGGACGCCCGCATCACGGCGCAGCGCAAGCTGTCGTTCTATGCCTATTCGCTGGGGTATTGTTCCGAATCGTTTGCCCAAACGCATTGGGATGCCCTGGGTCATTTCAAAACCCTCGGCCTGCCGGTCAATCCCGGAACGGAACGTGCCGCCGAGATTGACCAGGTACTTGAAATCTGTCATCGATGGGAGGATAAAAAGCAATCGCTGGATTACCAGATTGACGGGCTGGTGGTCAAAATCAATCGCTTTGATCAGCGGGACATCCTTGGCTCAACCGGTCGGGCGCCGCGATGGTGCATCGCCTACAAGTTCGCCGCCGAGCAGGCCGAAACGGTGGTTGAATCCATTGCCGTCCAGGTCGGCAAGTCCGGCATCCTCACGCCGGTGGCCAATCTTAAACCGGTCAAACTGGCCGGCACCACGGTCAAGCGCGCCAGCCTGCACAACTTCGACCTGCTGCACAAGCTTGATGTCCGCTGCGGCGATACCGTTGTCATCGAAAAGGCCGGCGAGATCATTCCGCAGGTTGTCAAAGTCGTCCAAAAACAGCGCCGGCTGTTCGAAAGCGAACCGTTTGCCGTGCCAACCCGGTGTCCCGCCTGCGGCGGCGAGGTCAAAAAAGACGAAAACGGCGTCTATCTGCGCTGCGTGAACGCCCAATGCCCGGCCCAACTCAAAGAACGGCTGGAATATTTTGTCGGCAAAAACCAGATGGACATCGAAAAACTCGGCCCGGCCTTGATTGACCAGCTTGTCGAAAAAGGCCTGGTCAAAAACTTTGCCGATATTTACACACTCGATGTTTTCAAACTCTCGTCGCTTGACCGGATGGGAACCAAAAGTGCCGAAAATATCATGGCAAGTATCGAAGCAAGCAAAAGCCGCCCGCTCTGGCGGCTGATTGCGGCGCTGGGCATTCGCAACGTCGGCGGCCAATCGGCGCAGATTCTGGCCGAGGAATTCGGCTCCCTGGAGGCCCTGATGAACGCCGACGCAGCCCGATTGGAGGCGATTGATCAGATCGGGCCGGTGATGGCACAAAGCATTGTGGAGTACTTTCAAGATCCTGTCAACCGGCAGGTGATTAAGGGCTTGCTGGCTGCCGGTGTGAAACCGACGCCGCCGAAACAAAAGGCTTCTACGGTGTTGGCCGGACAGACCTTTGTAATTACCGGCACGCTGTCGCGACCGCGATCGGACATTGAGCAGCTCATCAAAGACCATGGCGGCAAAGTCAGTGCCTCGGTGAGCAAAAAAACGTCCTATGTGATTGCGGGCGAGAACGCCGGTTCCAAGCTGGACAAGGCCCGCGCGCTCCATATCAAAGTGCTTGACGAAAAGGAATTTTTTCAGATACTGAACCCATCACGCAATGGTAACGAATAACACGGCACGGCAAAAGTAAAGGACACGGATATGCAGTATCAGGATTTACGCGGAAAAAAGGTGCTTGTCACAGGTTCCAGCAGCGGCATCGGGGCGGCTGCGGCCGAGCTGTTCGCGGCTCAGGGGGCGTATGTCGGCGTGCATTATTTTCACACGCAGGACGGCGCTGAACAAACCCTGCACAAGGTGCGGGCGCTGACGGACGGCTGCTTGTTGCGGGCGGATATGCGCGACGAGGCCCAGGTACAGACCATGATTCGGGACTTTGCCAAACAGGCCGACGGCATCGACGTGCTGGTCAACAACGCCGGGACGCTGCTGGATCGCGTGGACATTGAGGGGATGCCGCTGGCGTTTTATGAGGATGTGTTTGCAACGAATGTACGGAGCACCTTTCTGGCAACGCGCGAGGCGCTGCCCAGTCTGAAGGCGTCCAAAGGATGCATTGTCAATGTCGGTTCGGTGGCCGGTCACTACGGCGGCGGGGGCGGTTCCGGTGTCTATGCTGCTGCCAAGGCCGCGGTGCACACGCTGACCATGGCGATGGCCAAGGAGTTCGGCCCGTACCGTATTCGCGTCAACTGCGTCGTGCCCGGCTTGATCGAGACGCGGTTTCACGAGCAGTTTTCAACGCCCGAACGAAAACGCAAAACCGCCGAACAAACGCCGCTGGGACGAAACGGAACCGCCGACGACGTGGCCAAAGCCATTCTCTTTCTGGCCAGCGGTGAAGCGTCCGGATTTATCACCGGCGAATGCCTGGCCGTCAACGGCGGGCTGTATATGCGGATGTGAAAACCGACAGCGGGGCGATGGCTGTCTCTGTTTACTGTCTTCATTCGTAAGATTTTAGCCATTTGAAGCAGTGAACTCTTTCAATGCCGGCAGCTGGCCGGTTTTGAGATAGATTTTCAGCGCCTCTTTTACTGTATTCACGGGGTTTAATCCGCGTTGTTTGAGCGTAA
>JBNRMN010000088.1:0-9859 GCA_050309605.1 Anaerohalosphaeraceae bacterium | reverse complement strand
CTCTCGACCAGACGAGCGTTTCAATCCACGCCCCCGTGATGGGGGCGACCTATCCGTTACGCAATACGTCCGGTTGACGGGGTGTTTTAATCCACGCCCCCGTGATGGGGGCGACGTCTGTAAAACGTTGAGGGCGGGCTTCGCCGTTGGTTTCAATCCACGCCCCCGTGATGGGGGCGACTGTCCTGTATATATCTTATTTCTATTTCAAAAGAAAGGGTCTTGTTACGCGAACCCTTATGGTTTTCGGCCAGCGAGCAGGCATTCTACACACTTCATTTCTCTATTTACTTTTCAAAGAGAAACTTATGACCATCGCGAACCGTCCTTTCTTATCGTGTTTGCTTTAGGTTCGCGGGGCCATTATTAGACGATAATCGGGCCTTGCGGGTCATATCCCGGTTTGGCGCCGATGTGCTCAACCCGCTTTTTCCAATTTTTACCCAAAAAATAGAATCGTAAACTATCGGTTTCAGGATCAATGACCTCAATCAGCCGATTTCGCAATTGCACCCATTGAGCCGGTTCGAGTAGACACTCAAAGACTGAATTTTGCACCCGCTGGCCGCGATTCTCGCAGAGCTTGGCTACATGCCGAAGCCGCTTTTGCGCAGCCGGCGTCTCGGTATTGATATCGTAGGCCACCAGTATCATCATTCGTATTATTCCTGATCTTCATCGCCACAAAAACGGCGGATATCCATCCAGGTCGCCTCTCAAAAACCGCGCCATCAGCATCGCCTGAATATGAGGCAGCAAGCCGATCTTGACTTTTTCCTGCAAAAAGGGATGGACCAGTTCTTCCTGCTTTCGATTTTGCCATGCCGTAAGGACGGTTTTTCGTGTGTTATCGTCCATCGTGACCGCACCGGATTCGGTCTTTTCAAAGCCGGCCGGCTTGACCTGTCGTCGATTGATCAGCGACAAGACAAATCGGTCGGCCAGATAAGGTCGAAATTCTTCCATCATATCCAGCGCCAGACTGGGGCGTCCGGGGCGATCTCGATGCAAAAAGCCCACTGCCGGGTCCAGTCCCACTGCCTCAAGAGCCGAACTGATATCGTGCACCAACAAGGTATAGACAAACGACAGCAGTGCATTGACATTATCCATCGGAGGTCGGCGGTTGCGACCCTTGAAACAGAATGCCTCTTTGTTAGCGGCGATCAGTTGATCAAAGACGCCGAAGTACACATTGGCAGCACTGCCTTCAGAACCGCGAACGGCATCCAATGATGCAGGACGCCGCAATTCGTCAAGCGTGTAACTCAAATCATTCACGGCCGAAGAGATTGCCTTTTGTGCATCCGGCAAGTTATCCGGCCGATCACGCAAGGCGCGCTGGAGCACAACCCGGCAGTTGGCGATTTTGGCCAGTACAATTGCACGAGCAATTTCGGTACTGTCTTCGATGTTGTCCGAACGTCGGTACTGTTCCTTGCGCAACAGCACGTTGCCGTTGACCGGGCCGTGGACGCGCGCCAGGAAACGGCCGTTTTCAGTCAGAAATGACAGATGAACGTTGTTTTCGCCGCACAGCCCCATCAAAAATGGACTGCAGGCCACATTGCCGAAACAAACGATGCTGCCGAGCGTGTGGATTGGCACGCGCAGGCGGGTTTCCTGTTCTACATTGACAAGGACGGTGTCGCCCTTTTTGGCCAGATAACTTCCCTGCGTGGTGACAAACAGCGTATTGAGCAGTTGTTTCACGGTACGTCCTCCATTGGGTCGGGGTCAAAGGCCCTGGCCAAATACACGTCGATTTTTTTGCGAAGTCCGGTCGTTTTCGGCAGACACTGGGCATACAAAGAACATCGGTCACATTTTTTGGCGTAGCGGGCGGTTGGCGTTTGACAACTTTCAAACATATGGCGTACCGCCTCTATTGAACGGCAGGTCAACTCCCGCAGCGAATTGTCGAGTTGCACGTCAGTGCGTCGTCGGGGCCGGCCATAGAAAAAGGCGCCGACGGGAATATCTGTTTGCAGCATGTCTTCAAGGCACATGGCTTGAGCACAGAGCTGGATGTTGTCGGAATGATCTTTTTTGGGCTTGCCGCGTTTATATTCGACCGGAAACGGCTGCCAGAGGCCCGACGCCCCCGGCAGCGCGATCCCGCTGTCGCTTTGGTGAAATTCGACCACGTCCGCCTGTCCGACCAGCCCCAAGACATAGGAGACCAGCCGCAGCCCGCGCACAATCCGTATCCCCGGCCGGTTTTCCGTGTCGGACTCGTGAACCCGGTCATGCAGCAGCCGGCCCTCGGCCGTGAGCCGATTCTCCGTCCACATCTGCTCCAGATGAATCAACCCGCACTGCCGCGGACAAAACACCCAATGCTGCAACGCCGAAATCGGAATAAGCTGATCTTCGGAGAACATCGGATCACAGTAGATTCATGACTGTTACGCCTGGATGCTCCTCAAGCGGTCCATCAGCAGGGGCAGCAATTCCTTCTTTGTAGTCCTCAAAGCTGCGGGGCGGCTTGCCTTCACAGGGCTGGATGGTTACGGAATCAAATAGCTTGTGGGCAGGCGCATTGCCCAACTTGTTGTCATGCTTGAAGACGATTAATCGTCTGGCGCACATCTTGCCTCGCGCTGCGGAATGGTCATGGTCAAACATATTGATTAAGGCATCCCATAACAGATTCAGATCGTCCTCGGTAAATCCGGTTTGCTGTCCCAAACTGGCGGAGATATATCCTTCCGTTCTGTAGAGCGCGTACGGAACGATGCTTTTTCGACCCATTGTGCGGTTATCACCGGATTGGGCGTCGGCCTCTTTTTCGGTTGCAACGGCCATTCGGGTGATGGTTAATTCACGCGGACAAACCGGATCAACACTTCGGCCAAAGTTCATTTGTACAGCGCCGCGAACCTGTCCGCAATTGAAGTCTTTCAGAGACATTACAGCCCCGAAGGTGCGCACATCAAAGAAGTTATGGCACATCCACAGACGTGCTTTTTCGATGTCCGTTCCGGTTTTCTTTTTGTTATCGATTTCAAGAGCTTCGTATGCTTTTTTCTGTTGATTGGACAAGATGGCTTTTTCCTTGACATAAATACAATGAGGGGGCTGATCGTCCTTGACAATCTGAATGAAATTGCGAACCTTGCGTTTCAAGCATACGTCGGTAACGATGCCGTAGCTGGTTTCAGGATCGATGCGCGGCATGTTGCCTGCGTCCGGGTCGCCGTTGGGATTGCCGTTTTCGACATCAAACAGATAGACAAACTCATAGCGATTTTGAATTGCATTACTCATCGGAAAATTCTCCTTTCGACATTCTATTGTTGTTGGCTATTCTTCTGGTTTTCTTTGGTTTTATAGAAATTTTGACGTTGGTGATAGTAACCGATAGCGAACAGTCCCTGCTCATCAACAGATAGATGAGCAGGAAAACCCGTGCTTTCAATATCGTCTATAATGGTACCGATTAATTTTTCAAAGAACATAGCACGATTGGGATTGTCCATCTTGGCGATATGATGGTGTTTTAGATTCAGAAGTTGTGGAAACACAACCTTTGGAGTTGCAGATGCTGATCCCCAAAATCTATCTCTGATGGTAGCGTTGATGCCGGGCGATGCTTCTTGCTGGATTTTTTCGAGAACTGCAAACAGTCTGCCCAATAAATACGCCGGATTTTTGTTTTCTGTGTCTAATGCCATAGAAACCTCCGTTCCTTGATTGAAAAGTCTGTGTTTACGGTTTAAGATTGCTTTCAGGATTGATACACGAACATAGTTTACATTATCGATAGGTTTTCCTTTATTGTCCTTTAGAGCTGACTCTGCTCGAATACGGTTAATCACCGCGTTTTGCATCGCTTGCGGATAAGGGGTTCCTTCCAGAATCGCCTTCATTACGGCCCCAGCCAGAAGGGGTTGCGGCGATTTATCCGACGCCTTTGGATTGACCGTTTCTCGAAGCAGTCGCCAGATGCCGGGAAATTCCGGATCGGTATCACGGCTGCGTACGATTTCCAGATCGCGGAAATGCTGACCGATTTTTTCTTCCAATTGTCCTACCGAGCAGACATACCAAAACCGTACCGCCAAACGGGCAGCATTAGGCGACAAGCCCAGAATGTAAAACTTTACATTTGGATCGATGTTCTCCAAAGGCTTTCCCTTGCGAACCGCTTCCAGACAATCACGCAATTTAGCGCTATCGGGTGTATCTAAATCCTTCGGGTCCAGCATCATCCCGAACATGCCTTCCATCGGAGATTCACGTTCCGTCCAAAATACGGTTGTCGCATCACCGATTTGGATTTTCTGTTTGCTGTCCGAGGCCAGAAGAAAGTTTAAGGCCGTTGCATAAGCAAATGCCGCTGACTGACCCATGGGGGCATTGTAATTCTGTTTTTTTCCATATGATTCATATGCGTCATCGTTGAAAGAAATCATGGCTGCTCCGGACGTCTGCGCCTTGGCTACTCCCTTAATCGCATCGTGAATTCGTGCTATGGGGGCTACTTGACCGCTTACCAAACAGTACCCCTTGGATTCAGACTGCTGACCATCAAGATATTGTTGCCAAATTGATTTCAGCTCTGTTTTATCGTGAAGATATTCCCGTTCGCCGTCGAGACGAAATACGACATTACATCCCACAAGGTCTTTCCAGTAAGTCAGCTTTTCAGCATCCAGCGGTTGCCAATTGGACAAGAATCTCAAGAGAGATCGGGCCGGCAGGGTTGTGCAATTGTGTAGTAAATCTTGGTGAAATCGCTTAAAATGTTCATGCTTGAGAGGAGTCTTTTCATCGTTTTTAGTATCCTGTCCCAAAACAAAGCCGGTGTTATCCCAAAGGAAAAAAGGTTTTTCGTAGGGTTTTGAGCCGGTTCGTTTGCAACTTTGCGGGACGATCAGTTCTCGCGGGGTCAACTTTTTGCCATTTTGAATCCGTAGGTCATTGAACTGAACAAGATTTCCGTCTTGATCGAGAACGATTTCAGCGTGAATTTTTTCTCGACTGAAGCCGGGCGGCGATATGGCCGTTTCCGGATTGTCTGCCAATCGTTCATAGTACCGGCAAAGTTCCTGAATAATCATACCTTCACCTCCCTGGCTTGAAACGGCGGGATGACGATGACGCCGTCGTTCATTTCCGCTCGAAAGAAATGAGGCGTCATATCATTCGCAAAATCGATGTCATGCAGTATATAGCCTAAATCCTGTTTTTCTTTGATGTGTGACGCGGGAATCGGTTCATCGTTTTCCAGCAGTCGAAAATGTGCTGGAAATTCACGGCATCCCAGATACGGCTGCATGAAGCACTGTCCCTCTCTGGCTCGGCGATTGAACATATCCAGATGTTTGCCGTCGTTGGCCTCCCCCTTTCCGGTATGTTCGAAGTGGGCCTCGATGACATAATCGACATCGCGCAGAATGATTGCTGCCCGCTGCTGACGGTCGTTTTCGATAAACAGTTCCAGCGGTGAACAACCGTCTCGCATGGCCTTTCTGACGTTATTAGGCGGTATCTTTCCGGCCACCTCGTTTCGTCGAATGTTCATAAATCGGATTGGGCTGAGTATATGAATCCGGTCAATGACCCATCGAATTTCGGGCTTCCAGTAAATTGCCTCCAGAATGCCGCGGGCCGCCGACGGGGTCATCACGTCGTAGCTGACACGCTCAACCTTCATCTCGGGGCGGGTAAAACAGGCATACTTGCCCCAGACTCTAAGTTTGATTCCATAAGCCATATGGTCTCCTTTCTATTAACAGATAAGATTATTTGGGTTGGGATTGGGATCATCTGTATTCAGACCAGTCTGCCCATCATATTGATCTGGCCACAACAATACAGGAAAGATATCTCGAACCATTTCGATCGCGCCGGCTTCCATAAGCGTGTTCCACTGTCGGGGATTGATTTGAACGGTGTATTTTTGAAACTTTCGGTTGAATCCGCGAAGAGTGTCGGCGTGTCGAACGTCTTCGATCAGTTTTTGCGCTTCCGATTCACGAGGAATGATGACCGGCTTGTTCTCTTCGGGGATCAACTTAAATTTTTCCGCAATCTGCCGGAAGGGAAAATCACATGCTTTGGCTCCTTGTCGAATCAAATCAAGAATTCCCTCTTTGTCAAGCCGCTCGCCCTGTTTCCAGTAATATTCTTTAAAATATTCCTCAATGGCCTCAAGAGACAGCATGTCCTGTGGAAATCGCCGTATAATACCTTCGGCGGCTTGGGCGGTATGACGAAAATGGCCGGGCGGCAGTGGATGTTCCGACTCAAAAACAAAGACCTGTCCACAATCCAGACGTCCCTCACGATTGCAGCGTCCGGCGGCCTGGGCAATCGAGTCCAGTCCCGCCATCGCACGATACACGACGGGGAAATCAATATCCACACCCGCTTCGACCAGTTGAGTGCTGACGACACGGCAGGGCTTGCCGTCTTTCAATGCTGCTTTTATTTTTTCTAAAACGCAGGAGCGATGCTGTGGATACATCGAGGCGCTCAAATGAAATGTGTTGTCCTGCGACGCGAGACCTTCGAACAGAGACTTGGCATGCTTTCGCGTATTCACGATACACAGAACCTGCCGATTTTGATTTAATCGCTGAATAAGTTCCTCGTCTGTTTGTCGTCCTATAGACTGAACACCAACCCGCTTCAGTTGCTGGTAAAGAGAAACAGGATCACTTGTTATCTCTTTAACGTTTTGAAGCCCTAACGGGAAGTCGGATCTGTGCTGAACAGCGGGTTGTGTTGCACTGCACAGAACAATTGAACAATGATAATGCAATGTAAGTTCCCGAATCACTTCCAGGCATGGCAAGAGATACGCCGATGGTAACGTCTGAACTTCATCCAAAATGATGATACTTTGGGCAATATTATGCAGTTTCCGGCATCGACTGCCGCGACACGCAAAAAGAGACTCAAAAAACTGAACATTGGTGGTAACGACAATAGGGCTGTCCCAGTTTTCACTTGCCAGTCGTGTTTCGGAATCTTCCTCTGGGGGTTCATAATTACTATGATGTTCAAGTACCGCATCACCACCGAACACATCACGAAAGACGTGGGCGTTTTGTTCAATAATGCTGGTATAGGGGATAACGTAAATGATACGTTTGTGACCGAAGTGAAGTCCATGTGTCAGTGCAAAAGCCATGGACGAAAGTGTTTTCCCCCCGCCGGTCGGTACAGTTAATGAAAACAGCCCCGGCTGCTTCAGAGCGGCTTGACGGCATTCCGACAAAATCTGGGCCCGCAGTCTGTTGACCGTTGTAGATTCCGCTTGATGTTGAAGTTGTTTTATATGATATTCCAAATTTCGAGCTAAATCGCTCAAATCGCTTTCAGCGGGTCGTAATTCCGCTTTATCCGGACTCATGTGCTTTTCAGTATCCAGAAAATCTCCATCGGTCAGACATGAAAATAACATGCGGATAAACAACTGCAACTGAAAACAGAATCTCTGTTTGTCGAGTGTAAAGGGTAAGGCGGGCTTACTTTGCTCAAAAAGATAATCGGGACAATGAAAAGTATAGGGCAACAGCTTCTTGATTCTTTTTTCGAGGCATGATTGGCCATTACTTTGTCCTTCAGGCAAACCGCCGTGATGGCCTGCAATGACATAAGCCAGTGCTTTCCCTTCGCCCTTTGTCCATTGTTGGGCTGCTTTTTTTGCGCCATACGTAGAATGGTCCACTCGGCTTGATCGTTCAATATGGGCATCTGATGACGCACGCAACCGTTTCTGGAATTCAATAGAGTACTTTCCACTGTCATGCCAGAGGCCGGCCAGATAACCCCAATGCTCTGCTCCAAACACGGAGGCAAATTCTTTTGCCAGCTTGGCCGTTTCTTCCAGATGATCTTTGAGCAGATGCCAGCGGCCGCCATTTTCGGGTAATTTTTCTGAGTTTTGAGGATCAGTATGGGCGTAAAACTCCATCTTGGCCAGGCTCCTTACAGTGCAGGTAGTTTTTAGGCTTAGAATATCCCCTTTTAGAAAAACACATCTTCTGTCTCTTTTGTCTCAAACTTGACCTTTCAACCAATTGACTCCCATATCAGTTAAAAGGGCTTCGGAGGGAGATGAGTTTACCCCAGAGCTCGGTTCCACCCTTACTTGATTTGAATTATATCAGACAAAGAACAGCCGACAAGCAAAAATGTTGACTGTTTTCAAAAAATACGTGTTCGGAAGCTGTTTGGGTGCAATATTTTGGGGTAACCTGACCGGCCGTGAGATAAGCAAAGGGTGCATCCGGAAGCTGCGGCCTGCTGATTCAGTGTTATTTTGCACCTGAGAATGCGGTTTTCCAGGGCTGATGAAGAACGCTCGGCAGGGCCGGGTCAATTTAAGGAGTTATTATGTCGCGTCATTTTTCGTTCAAGACGTTTTTTCGCAGTGTTTCTGAATATCCCGTCGATGGTGCCCAGCGGGTCGGTCTGGCAGAAGCGGCTGAGAGCGGGGCTGTACATACGGAAGCAGTAGTCGTACAGGCCGGTTTCGGCGTCCAGCGTGTCGAGTTCGCGGCCGGTGAACGCATAGGGGTTACCGTTTTGCGAAGAACTCAAAACTAAGAACTCAGAACTCAAAACTTGAACTTCGCCGTAGGCGTCATATTCGTATCGTTCAACAACGGCGCCGGTGTCATCCAGCAGGGCGACGGGGCTGTACAGGTGGTCGTGCAGGTAGTAATAATCATCTGTGCCGTCATTCATCAGGAGCACTTCGTCGATATAGTTGCCGAAGACAAACCATCGCATACACACTCCCGCCACATCGGGCCGATCATACACAGCGGCCACCTGCCACTGGTCATTGTAATAGTAAATCGCCATTTCCGAAGCGATGGCGTCATATTTGCCAATCCTGCGCCCCAGGGCGTCGTAGGCATAAAACGCCACGTCAATTTCCGTCTGGCCGTTGAGTTTATAGATGCGGATAATCCGGTTCTCGTAGTCATAGACGTATCGATAGCCGTCGTGGTCCTCGATGAGATTGCCCGCGAGGTCATAGAACAGGTTCTGCGTCGGGCTATTGATGGCCGTATAGCGATTGGTCAGGCTGTCGGTCGTGTAGTTCCGCACGCCGTCGCGCTGGGTGATCGTGCCCGTTCGGTTGCCCAGATTGTCCATCGCCGAAAAATCCTCAATATCCTGATTATCTGAAAGATACTGCACATTCGTCAACCTGTCAAGCGCATCATAGCCGAAGCTGTTGGCCGGGCCGTTGGCTCGATGGGTAAAGGTCATCGTCTCGATGTTGTCTTCCATCGGTACATATCCATACACAAACCCCGCCAGCGCCCCGACCTCAATAGCCGTCAGTCAACCGAGGGCGTCGTATCGAATTATCGCTTGGGTCGCGTTCAAGGTCATCAGCCGCCTTGACTATTGGGCAAAGTGTCTGAATTCTGCTTCATTTTTTCACAATAACTTTTTCTTTTCTACCGGAGCCGCTGTCAGAATCTCTTTGATTCGACTGTATATTTCAGTTGAAATTGCCAATTTATAAAAAAGCATTGTTTCGCTACTTTTTATACATATTCCAATAATATTTTTTGATTCTGCAATCAATGGGATGCGATTCCAAGTGACGAAATATTCCTCACCGTCTGATGTATAGCCAACGCCTTTATCGTTTATTCTGTAAGTCCTATCCTTTGCAATTGTGTATTGGATTTTTGCATATTCCCCCATCCCCTGAAAAGCACAAATAATAAAAGGGGTCGGTAAAAAAAATACGTAACCGTTCACAGTTTTTAGCAGATTAATGAGGGGTATTTTTTATTGCTCCAGTGAGCAACAACTGATTCATGGATAAAGTCAAAGACATTTTGACCCTGCTTTTTACAGGTTGCGATGGTTGTCC
>JBNRMN010000087.1:0-24467 GCA_050309605.1 Anaerohalosphaeraceae bacterium | reverse complement strand
ATTGTCAGCATCCTGCTTTTCGAGAAAACTCCGCTAAAACAAGCACTTACGGGAGATCACTATATTGTCAAAGAACAACAAAACCATAACCAACTGTCCTTGTTCGACTTATAACCGGACAGTACTGCGAATAAATCAGAAAAAACGGCTAAGCTTTCCCAACGCGATTATCGTCGGTTTGCTGCCTATTAGGCCTCATAAAGGTTAGTTTTCGGTAATTTTTTATACCAAAATTGATACATCGCGGCCATGGCAACCACAAGGAGGACGCATCCTGCGGCCAGTTCTTTGAAATTGCCAATGACCAGCAGTACCGGCAGCAGCAGAATCAGATAGTGCCAGGCTAAGACAAACGGCAGAGCAATAATGTCATAAAAATGCTCCCGACTGACGGTTTTTCGTGTTTCCGGGTCCAGACCTTCTTTGAAACGGCCCCAGAACCCAAAGGGTTTGGTTTTCTCATAGAAGGTTTTCAGGATTTCCTGATCCATCGGTTTGGTCAACAATGTTCCGGCAACCGAACCGACCAGGCCCAACGATCCGGTCAGGACAAACTGCCACATTTCCGACAGTCCCGGCCAGACGGCTCGCTGCAACACCGCGCTTCCGATTCCCATCGCCATGCCTGTGGTAAAACCCCAGCCGTTAAAGCGTGCCCAATAAAACTTAATCGCACTGGGCACAAAGAACCCCGTGCCCAGGGCCATCATCAGCCAACCCCAGATGTCATTGATGTTATCCACTGTAAAGGCGGCGATATAACCGATTGCGCCGATGGCAAATGTGCCAATCCAGCTTATCTTGATGAGTTCCTTGGTGCCGGCCTGAGGCCTGAGGTATCCCTGATAGAGATCGCGCGTAATAAAGCCGACCGCCCAGTTGACATTCGAATCAAACGTGGACAAGCATGCTGAAACCAGTGCGATCAAAAGCAGCCCCTTCAGACCGACCGGAATCGCATTCAAAACGACAACCGGCAGGATGCGTTCAGGGTTAATCGTCCCGTGAAAACTCGTCAACACCAGCTTATCCGACCATGTCGGCCCCAAGAGCGTCTCGAGCTGGCCGACCAATTGCGGATAATCGGAGGGATGTGTTATGATTCTGGAGATGGTGGCTTCCCACTGAGGATGGCCGATATCCGTGAACGTCCCTTTGACGATTGCCGCCGCGTCGGCCAGCAAGGCGGTGTCCGGAATATTTTGGTTGACAAAATAAATGCCAAGAATCGCACACCCAATCATCAGGGGCCAGCGAAACGCCACCAGGCTGGTCCAAATGAACGTCAGCGTGCCGCATTCCCGGTCGTTGCGGGCGCCAAAATATTTAGGCTCCCCCCCGCCTCCCATGCCGTTAATGATTGCTTTGAGCAGGTAGAACATGGCCATGAGAGTCAGAAGGTTATAATTTTCATACCCTTCGGGCATTTGTACTTTCCATTGAGGAATGGCACTGACCCAGTCTTCCATGCCGGAAACCTGAGTGGCCAGAGCCGGGAATTCCGGCGAAAACCATGTTTTCTGGATGGCCAGGATGGATACGACAAACACCGCCGCAATAATAATCAAGCCCTGGAATAAATCGCTGAATACCACCCCGTAAAAACCTGACGTTGCGGTATAGATGCACGCAATGAGAATCAATACAAAAGAACAGGTGTGAGGACTAAAAGGCAAAAATGTGGAAAAGAAAATCCCCACGCCCTTGGCCAGATAAATGACCATACCGATCGTGAAGATCTGCATCGCCACGGCTGTAATAATTCTGGCCGCCTTGCCGTCCGGGCCGTTGCCGAATCGGAAAATCATCCATTCAGCGCCTGTGATACACCCGCTTCGACGATGCCATTTGCCGGCCCATAACAAGATCACCGCCATATGGATCACCATCCCGCCGCGTAATTCAATCATCATCCCTTTCGGTCCCAGCATATAAAGAAACGAGATGATGACCGCCGTGCCCGTAATATCGACAAACTGGCTAAAGCCTGAAATGCCGAGCAGCCACCCCGGCAGCTTTCTGCCGCCGATGAAATAATCTTCGATACTGCTGGATGCCCTTTTCTGAAGGTATGCCGCAATTCCCATCAGAATAACAAAATAAACGGCGATAAAGACATAGTCAACAGCGGTCAAAAGATTGTCCAACGGAACACCTCACTTCCTTATCAGCATCATTGGGGTTGGCAAATAAGCATCTAACATCTCACGGGTCCTGGACGAGACGAGCAAACCTATCGGTCTGCAAACTCATTCGTCGCACCGGTTGTTTTTATCTCTGAATTCAATGGTCAGAATCTTTTTCGGAGCCATTTCAAAAACGCACCAGCCGGCGCTGTCCACGGCAAGCTCTTTTTCCGGAATTTCTTCCAGATTGACGATTCGCGCGGCATTCCATGGCCGCTTGCTGGTTCCCGACAGTGCCATTTCGTTCTGTAATCGTTGTACGGGGCCGGCGACAGGAAAGGCGTTTGCATAACCGCCGTTAAGCCGCAGTTTGGCTTTGACAGGCCGTGAGGTGGGATTGAAGAGTCGAACCACCCAACCGGTTCCGTTTTCACTGCGTTTAACCGCACTGACGGCAATCCGTTCGTCTGAAATCTCAAGGAAGGATTTTTGCCTCGGTTCGGTGCCGTTTTGGGTCGGAGCGGTTTGGCCAATCACCAGCGGCAGGTTGAATTGCTCGGCGGCATTCCACAGAGCGGCCTGTTCCCAGTTTCCTTTGTGCGGCATCACGGCGTAATGGAATGTGTGTTTGCCCAGGCACTGCGAACTCTTGTCAATCCGGCTGTAATCGGTCATCTCCTGCGTGACGCAAATCCGCAGGGGAAAGCTGCGCAGCAGGGTAAGTCGCAGCTCCGGCTGGTCCCGGTCGGTTGCCTCATAGGCCTTCATGCCTTCATTCAATATCGCAAGGCCGTGGTGTCCATCGGTAATATCGATAAAGGAATTCATCGGCTGCTCGGATTGCGGAGGTTCGCGGAAGTCTTCCGAATACGGCAGCTTAACCGGACGCTCAAGCACATCGAATTGCCCCTGGGCAAACACCGTGTCGGCGGAAATGCCGCTTGGGAACGCGACCTGTAAATAATGATCTTCGACGGTATTCTCCACGTCGGTGACAATATCAACCCATTTTTGCCCTTTGCGCAGGGTAATGGTGCTGTTGATCCGGACTGTTTTCATATATTTGCTTCGGGCTTTATCGTCGGGCGTGCGGCACTGGGGCAACGGCCAATCCAGCGATACTCTGAAGGCCGCTTCCAGACGGCCATCGCGAACCAAGCTGACCGTTGCTTTTTCATTGATTGTCGTGAACTCTTGTTTGGCCTCAACATCGCGATGCTGCCAGGGGTCTCCGACTTCTGCGGTGTCGCGGAAATAGCCCATCCGTTCAAAAACCCTGCCGGTGTTTTTATCGGTAATGGTCATCGTGCCGTTGCCCTGGATTGCGACACGCAGATGTTCGTTTTCCATCGTGTTGATGTCGGTGACCATCGTGTCAGAGCGGGCCGGAACGGCATTGTGTTTGTCAACGGGCCTGACAAAGAAGAGTTTATAACCGGTCGGCGGAATGTCTTTCAGCTCAACGTTCGCGCGATATTGTTTGGTCAGAAACATATTGGCCGTATCGTTGGGAGACTGGACGATCTGGAAGGACGGCTCAGAACCCAGCGTTTCAGCGCTGACCTTTAGTCCGCGGTCATCAACAATTTCAAACGATTCGGATTCCGCTTCGCGCGGCAATCCCAGATTAACCGACACAATTTCATCCCGTTTGAATGGTGCGGGGTTGTACACAAACAAGACGATTGGCTCATTCTCATGCCCGGTATAATCGATTGTTCCGGCAATATCAAGGATCGCGCGTTCGGCGACACAGGCCGAAATTTCCCGGCATTGCCGCGTTCTGAAAAGCATGTCCTCGCTCACAATGGCACGGCTGCATCCGCCGATTGAATCATGCCCGTGGTTCTGCAGCAGCCAGTTATAAGCGTTGTCCAGGAATCCCTGCGGGTACGGTGCTCCGAGCATGGCGGCATAAACAGCCAGCGGTTCGGCATACTGCATCAGTTCGCGTTCGGTTTTGAAGTTGTCGATTTTGACATCCATCCGTGCAGAAATGATCCAGCCAAACAGGGGGCTGGTGACTTTGGAGTCAGAGTAATAGCGCATTTCGCCCCGCAATACAGGCAACTCATCTGAAACATGTTCAAGGATTTGCTTCTGGAACGCTTCAAACGTGCTGTGGAACACATCCGCATCGCCCCTGAGGGCCTCATTGCAGTCTTTGATCATCTGCACTTCGCGAATGTCCGGGCAGGACGAGTCATGGCCGCAGGACCATAAGCGATGCGGGGTAGTCCAGTCACCGTCCTGTTCTTCTATGGCCTGTTTGGCTCTGGCCGGTATCGCCGCGGCGTCATAGCGATATTTCGGACGTGCGTATTGGGCGTCCAATTCCCTGTATCGGTCGCCGACAAACATAAATGGTCCGCCGCCGCATGACCAGGGAACAACGCGGTTGTTCTCATCTTGCTGCTGCCAATAGACAGGGCGCTGGATGACATACCAGACATTATAACGCGGGCGCATGGCCAGACGCGAAGCAACGATTTGTGTGCCGTCGGCGCCTTGCCAGACATATTCTGAATTGGGGGCGGCTTTGGTGCTGACTCCCCGATAAAACGCGGCAAACTCAATCCCAAAACCCTTGTAGATTTGCGGCATTTGAGAGATCTGGCCCCATCCAAACGGCGAATAGCCCGTTTTGCTGACATAGCCCATGTCCTTGGCGATTCGATGGCCGAGCAGCAGATTGCGAATCAGTGATTCGCCGCTTACGGAAAACTCATCCGGCAGACAAAACCAGGGGCCAACCAGCAGTTTTTTGCCCGCAATTAACTGTTTGAGGGTTTCCTCTTTCTCCGGGCGAATCTCCAGGTAGTCCTGAAGCGGCACGGTCTGCGAGTCCAGATGGAACGACTTGAAATCCGGCTCTTTTTCAAATATATCCAGCAGCATGTCCATCATATAAACCAGCATATGGCGGGTCCGCTGCATAGAGAAACGCCATTCCCGGTCCCAGTGGGTGTTTGAAATAAAATGACACTGCGTTTTAGTTTTTCTAACGCCTTTTCTCTTGACCATCTCAAAGGCGTTTATTTTGCGACTTTTTTCGCTCTGGCTCTTCAGTTGTTCTGCAATAATATCCATCGTTAATCCCCAATTATGCGTAAAATCTGGTCGAAGTCTTTGCAATAATGATGGCACAGCCCTCTGGTCCCGCTTTGCTCGATATTGCCCCCTGTTATACCAATGACCGGAATATTAGCAAGCCTGAGTGCACACACCCCGGCGCTGCTGTCTTCAATACCCACCATATGCCCGTTTTCGTTTTGCTCAATCCCCAATCCGACACGAGCGACCTCGGCATAGAGCCAGGGATGCGGTTTTGGAGATAACTCGCCCAATGTGCCGGCTGAGCCTTTTCGAAGCGGGAAACCAGCCGTGATGATTGCATCATAAAAGTCTTTCGGGTCCGCCATGTTCAGCGTTTTGAACGCCGAGAGAATTTCAGGCCAGGCTTTTTCGTACAAGCCTGAGGTGACCAGTCCGATTTTAATCTTCCTGGCCTTTAACGCATACAAAAACTCTTTCAGGCCCGGTGCAGGCACAAATGCATCGGTTCTTCCTCGGCCATTCATGATCTCGTTCATTTCATGGCGGGTGTGCATGAAATAGTACGTTCTGGCCTGTTCGACCGTTTTGTCGGGACAATATGTGTCAATGCAGTACTGGAGGTGTTCCGACACGCTATGGCCCGATACAAACGGCAAATCGTCCTGAGAAAGCTCAAAATTCGGCTGATCGAGAAGCGAGGCCACCGTCCTTTGAATAATCCACACCCAAAACTCTTCGCTTCTGACACTGGTCCCATCAAGATCCATTAATACGGCTTTCATCGGTGTTTTCATTTCGACCGGATGGATGGGATAATAGGCCGGATAGCCTAATGCCGACTTGACATAGGCCAGGATATGGCCTGAGAAAAAGACAAACTCTACTTTTTTGTCGCCTGTCCGATAAATCGAGTGGACCCCGCATGAACCCACCTTAAACCGCGCGTCACTGGTCGATTCGATGGACTCGAAATCGTCCATTGTGGAATGTGGGGCTAAATGCTGGATCGAGAGCGGCTCATTGAGGGCGACGGCACTTTTCACTGTAATCATTCCTTTTTGTTGTCAATCTTCACGGTTCATTGGACGATAGAATCTAAATGTAAATTCATATTAACATAATTTGTTTCTATTTGTCAACTGTAAAAGCGGGACAACTTGATAATAATTTACATTTCAGGTAATAGTATGGCCCAAATTGCTTTTATTCAGGACATAAAATAATACATAAGAAACGGTGATTTATCTTGTTTTTGCGTTCGACATAGTGAGCTGATTCACTAATAATGAGGATTTATTCGCTTATTGTGGGACCAGAGGGTCTTTTGAGTGGCGTGTTGAGCGAAGGGCGGCGCGTCTTTTTTTATTGTAAATACATTTTGATAACAATTTTTTATTATTTTTGTTTTTTTGGTTGACTTAGGACCGCAAAAAATGTAATATGGCAGATTAGAGCAATGGCAACACTTATGCTCCCTGTAAGCAGCCATAATTATGTGTGTATTATTCTGAAAGGGATGAAGATGCCACGGCGAAAGGGGTTCACGCTGATTGAACTGCTGGTTGTCATTGCTGTTATTGCCCTGCTGCTTTCCATCATAGCACCGTCGCTTCAAAAAGCACACGAGCTGGCCAAATCTATTGTTTGTACATCGAATTTGCGACAATGGAATTTGATTCTTTCCTTTTATACCTCTGCGAATGATGACCGCTTCCCGGATGCCGATTGGAACAATGACGGCCGCAATGACCCTCGCGGCCAGTGGTGGTTCCTGACCTTGCGGCCGTATTACATCGACCAACCCGATATACTCATCTGCGCGAAAGCTCAACGAAAACAAGACTTTAGCCCCTCTGTCGATTGGGTAATCGATGGGCGATATTTTCCTGAACGACGGGATGAATGCTGGGGCAGGGAGATCATCGACACAGCGCATCCGGACGCCGGGCAATGGTTTTGGTGCAGCTATGCTCCCAATTCCTGGATCATGGACCCCAGCGTTGGAACGTTTGGCGCCCCGTTGCCTGTGGATTCATTTTGGGGCAAAATGAGTCATATCCGGCAGCCTTCCGGAGTGCCCCTCTATTTGGATTCACGGTCCGTGGATGCGTGGCCGCACCATACGGATCGGCCGGATTCAGAGGAGTTCGGCGTCTATGATGGTCAGGGGTACATGCGTGCGTTTACGCTGGTTCGTCATGGCAAATCAGTCAACAGCGTTTATGCCGATGGGTCCGCCGCGTCCATCCGTCTGACGGAACTCTGGAGGCAAAAATGGCACAAAGACTTTAATATCGGCAATCCGCTTGCGAATGACAATGACGACTGGCCGATCTGGATGCGGTAGTCCGTTTGTATGGCAAGCCGGTGTGAATGGATGTGTGGGTGTGTACGCAGGGATGGTTAGCGGCGACAAGGATGTTTTACCTATTTCGTATAGAGTGAAGTGTTTCATCGCAATCAAATGAATAACTTTTTGTGGAGGTCGTCAAAATGAGAAGAATCACTGTAATATGCTTGGCAGCCGTCTTGTTGACGGCCGGGCCGGCGTCTGCAACAACGGTGTGGAACCCGGCGGCGAATCCGGACCCGAACGACATTGTGGACGGGGTGTCCAACTGGACTATTGCAGCCAACTGGACCAACGGGCTCCCCGGAGACGTTGACCAAAAGCCCGTGTTTAATGCCGCCGGTGCGGCCGTGGAGTGTCAGGTGACAACCGACACACTGCCGTTTTCGGAGAGCCTGGTCACAGGAGACGGCGGCGCTTTTACGAACATTATTCGCGTGATGGACGGCGGCGTCATTCGTAAAACCGGTGGCGGCTGGAGCGGTTTGGGGTACAACAATGATGGAGGTACGATGATCGTCGAAGAAGGCGGACAGGTTCTTTTGGAATCCCACCTGTGGTTTGGAATGGAAAACGGCGGTATTGGAAGACTTGTTATCAATGGAGGATATGTCCGTGTTGCTGACGCTGTCGATTTAGGGCGAAAGGCAGGAGGTAATGGCTTTTTAACGATTAATGATGGTATTTTCCGGATGCGTTACTATCCGGATGATTTCGACGAGCCAGGTTCTCTTTGCGATGTCAGGTTCGGTACCCTTGTGATTGATAACAATTATGCGACCGCCCCCAGCCGGCTTTGGAGTCGTATCAACGCTGGAACTCTTGTTGGTTTTGGCGGCGCCGGCCAATTGACGGTCACAAGAGAACCTTTTGAAGGGGCAACCAGGACCCTTGTCAGAGCGACCCATCCGATGGATCCCTGGCCGGGTTACAGAGACGTGTTACCGGTTCCGTCGGGCGAAATCGCTCCTGTCGATTTGGTGTGGACGAATTTGGATCCCAACGAGCCCGGCAACCCGGTGTGGGTCGATGTCTGGTTCGGAACCGATCCGAACAAGCTGTCCCCGGCGTACTCGCAAGAGGTTGCGGCTGGACAGGATGTCACGACCGTAACGGTCAATGCGCCGGTTTTCGACGATATGCGGCCCACCACCTATTACTGGCAGGTGGATTCTTACATTTACGGCGATCCGGCAGTGGTTGACTATGATGACCCTGAAACCCCCGTGATCGAAGGCGATGTGTTCAGGTTTGACGTTAACGATGATACGCCGCCGACCGTCGTCATTGACACGCCCGATACCGTTACCTGGATCAATGAACCGGTTCAACTGCAGGCGACGATAACCAAAAGCGGTCCCTCTGAGGTCTTTATTGAATGGACGGCCAGCGATCCGAACGCCGTATTCTTCCCGAGCACCACGGCCAAAGATCCGGTTGTCGAGGTTGATTATGCTGCCGGCCCCATTACCTTGACGGCGACGGTTTGGGACGCGGCCAATCCTGAAATGGATTCCGATTCAATGGTGCTGCATGTGGCCGCTGATCCGTGTGCCGCGGCGGTTGTCGCCGGTATTGCGGACGACTATCCAATGAATATCGCAGGGGATGATTGTGTGGTGGATATTTCAGACCTTGCGGCGCTCGTTGTCGATTGGCTGGCAGACTATGCACTCACAGAGCCGACGGTTATCCCGTAAACGACCCGGACTATAATAAAGAAAACATTTTTTGTGGAGGCCATAAAGATGAGATGTAAAAAAATAGTATGTTTAATCGTCGTTTTGTGGACGATAGGGTTTGCCGCTGCAACAACGGTGTGGAACCCGGCGGGAAATCCCGACCCAAATGCAATCGTGGACGGCGTATCAAATTGGAACATTGCAGCCAACTGGACCAACGGGCTTCCGGGCTTCGGGACCGAGCAGCCGCCGTTGGATACCAAGGCCGTGTTTAATGTGGCCGGGGCCGCCGAGTGTATTGTGACGGGTGCACAGGGTGTTCATCATCTGGTAATGGGTGATGGAGGGGCCGCGGAGCAAAACAACGTGCTGCGTATTATGGATGGCGGCAGCATTACGACCGGTGTCGGCCAATGGATGTCTGTCGGGTATAACAGGCCCGCTACGTTGATCGTAGAGACCGGAGGCGTCTTGAACTCCGGGGGTCATATGTGGAACGGCATGCAAAATACCGGAGTCGGCGAGATTTTTATAAATGGCGGCACCATTAACGTTGGCCAAAATTTCGGACTGGGTTGGTACAACGGTTCACAAAACGGCGTCGCCCATATGTATGTCAATGAGGGCGTTCTGAATTTGAATCAGTGGGATAACACCAGCTCAATCTGGGATGGATCGTTCCTTGATATACGATTTGGGACGGTGATTATCGGCGGCGATCGGGTCACGGCTGTTGAAAACTATGCAGCGGCCGGAAAAATACTGGCCTTTGGCGGTGCCGGAACATTGGTCTATGACTATAACGTGACCAACCCCGGAAGGACAACGATTACCGCGATGTCTGCTCTGGATCCTTATCCGGCGTACAACCAGACGATTTTAGCCGTTGATGTGGCGTTGGCCTGGACCAACCTGGAGCCGGCAGAGCCGGGCGACTCGGTTTGGGTGGACGTTTGGTTTGGAACCGATCCGACATGGATAGAAGATGAGAATGATCCTAATT
The DNA here is from genome assembly GCA_050309605.1 of Anaerohalosphaeraceae bacterium. Lineage (GTDB taxonomy): Bacteria > Planctomycetota > Phycisphaerae > Sedimentisphaerales > Anaerohalosphaeraceae > T3Sed10-213. Next base: position 14,249 of record JBNRMN010000087.1, on the reverse strand, counting down.
TTTCCAGTTATGCTGATTTCACCCCAGTGGTCGTTGCCGGCGAAAATACAACGACGGTCATGGTCAATGCCCCGGTTATTGGAGACCCTCCCACAACGTATTACTGGAAGGTCGATTCGTATCTTTACGGCGATCCGGCAATTGTTGACTATGAAACCGATCCCAATTTCGTTGTCGTCAAAGGTGACGTATATAAATTCGATGTCACAAATATATTGCCGCCGTTGGTGAACATTACCACGCCGCCGACGATTACGTGGAAAGGTGTGCCGATTCAATTGGCCACGGAGCTGGTCCAGGGCGAACCTACCATGGTGGCTTATGAATGGACGACGAATCTTGATGATCCGAATATCGTCTTTACGCCCAGCAACACCGATCCCAATCCGACCGTGACGGTGGATTATCACTCTGGACCGTTTACCGTGACTGTAACGGTGGACGATGGGCTGAATGTGTCCAATTCTGCGTCAGTCCAGCTTGATTGTGCGGACAACCCCTGTCAGGCGGCACGGGCCATCGGCCGGGGCGCTGATTATCCGGGCGATATCCCGGGGGCGCTTGATTGTAAAGTGAATCTGGATGATTTTGCAAGGATCGCTTCTCAATGGCTGACGGACTACAGTTTAACGGCGCCTGTCCCCCTGCCGTAAGGGGTCGGGAGTCGTTTATTGACCTCAAAACGGACACTCCGGGCGGCAGCGTCCGGGGTGTCCGAGATGGGGATGTGGAACGTATGATGAATGTGTCAATCGAAAGATGCGGCAGGACGCGATTGCCGTTTCACTGTGGAACGGCAGGCGATTTGTTGCAAGTACCTTTTATTTTTGGAGGCAGAATGATGAGAAAATTAGTTGTGTTGTTAATGGTTGTCAGCTTGGTTTGTGTATCAAACGCCGCCACCGTGTGGAACCCCGCGGCCAATGGTATCTATCCGCCGGATGTGGGCGACTGGGGAGATGCGGCCAACTGGACCAATGGAGTCCCGGTTACCGATGGGGATAGTAAATCCGTGTTTAATGTTACTGATGCCGCAGAGGCCCAGGTAGCGGGAACCTTTGATGCGGGGCAATTGGTTCAAGGCGACGGCGGCCCGGGTGGTGTCATCCGCGTGTTGGACGGCGGGATCCTTAACACCCGCACCGATGGTTGGTCCTCTATTGGGTGGAATAATGTCGCCAACCTGATCGTTGAGTCCGGCGGCACGTTCAATTTTGGTAACCATGCGTGGATTGGCTTCAATCCCGGTGCCGCGGGTACAGTGGATATTTATGGTACCGTTACTGTTGCCCAGATGTTTGGGCTTGGCTGGAACGGCGGAGATGGATTTGTGAATGTCTATTCCGGTGGTCTTTTGGCCCTGTCAAATATCCATGGCGATGGAGAGACCTCGATTAAGCAGAACTCGCTTTTGAACATCATGGGAACTGGCATAGTTACCCTGCCGGGAAATTTTGTTGGCGTGATAGAAACGTATGCTGCCAACGGATTAATCGCCGGCAATGGTATTCTCGGCGATGTAGAAGCGACATATGACTCTGCTTTAGACTTAACGACCGTTGTGGTTCCTGAGCCGACGACGCTGGCTCTGCTGGGCCTGGGGGCTGCGGGGCTGCTCAGAAAGAAGAAAACACGATAACGAGGTTGGATACTTGATTTTAGGGGTTGCGGGTTTTGGCTCGCAACCCCTTTGAATAATATCTGATTACTTGATCATTGCAGCAGCGACTGACATTAAACGAAACAATCAGAGACAGAGGATTTGCGATGCCACGTTTTTCACGTTTCATACCGGCGCTTGTGCTTGTGATCGGGGCCTTTGCGGCTGCCGATACCGTGTGGTCACCTGCCGCGAGTTACCCGGCTGCGGCCAGCTGGAGCGACGCGGCCCACTGGACCAATGGCTTGCCGGATTTGGCGGATAAGGCCCAGTTCAATGTGGACGGCGCCGCCGAGTGTATCGTGGAGACGGCAGTGGGGGTCGGCATGCTCGCCATGGGCGATAACGGTACACAAACCGGAACCTTTTTAAGAATTGTAAACGGCGGCACATTGACGACACACGCCGTCGGAAGCTGGTCGGCGGTGGGCTACAACCGGCCGGCGACCCTGATTGTCGAAGCCGGCGGAACGCTGAATACCGCCCACCGTCTGTTTGTCGGACGCAGGGCCTTGACCGAAGCGAACGGTGTGCCATCGCATCTGATTGTGGACGGCGGCACGGTGATAATCCATACCGGTAATCTGCAGATGGGTCTAGATGACGGCTTTGGTCTGCTCACGGTGGATGGCGGAGGGGTGGTGGATATCCGTGCGGGCACGCTGACGATGGGCGGTGATATGCTCATCGACGTACGGGAGGGAACGATTCTAATGCATGGAGACGGCGCCGGTGCGATCAGTGCGTGGGAAGGAACAAAAATCGTTGCTTATGGCGGTCTTGGGGTCTTGATTTATGACTATGACGACAGAAATCCCGGCAAGACGACAATCACTGCCTTGGCGGTCGATCCGACGCCGCCCAGTCCGAATCCGGCGACGTTTTCTTTGCCGCCGGTTGCCATCGGAGCCAATACGATTACCATGACCGCAACCGTCGGTTGGTCTGTCAATGGGCCGGTGCAATATCTTTTCAAGGAGCTTTCCGGTAATCCCGGTGGCCTGACAAGCGGCTGGCAGTCCGACCCTGTCTTTACGGCGACCGGCCTGCAGGCTGAGACTACCTATATCTATACGGTCACCCTGCGGGATCCTTTCGGCATTCAGACCGACGAATCGGCTCCCGCCAGTGCCACCACATGGTCGGCTACAACGACGGATATCATTTGGAATAAAACAGGATCGCCGGGTAACTGGGCAACCGCCAGCCATTGGACGGGCACCAATCCAAAACGTCCGGACGGGAACTTCAATTGCCGTTTTACCAATTCCAATCGGGCAGAGAGTCGGGTCACCGGTTCCCACATTTTCAACCAACTGGTTCAAAACGCCAACAGTACGATTCGCGTTCAAAACGGAGGATGTCTGACTGCAACGGCGTCCTGGTCGAGTATCGGATACAATAGCGGAACAAGTAATCGGATGATCGTTGAGGGCGGAGGCGTTGTCAATATCAGCGGTCATATGTGGATTGGATTTTCTTCTCCTTCAATCGGCATTCTGGATATCGATGGCGGTACGGTCAATGTCTCACAGCAGTTCGGGCTGGGGTGGAATGGCGGTACCGGCTACGTGAATGTCAGAGACGGCGGCGTTCTGAATCTGAACAGAATGGATGGTGTCAATTCGATCAAAGGCGCTTCGATTCTCAATGTTGAATCGGGATATATTGTGATCAATGGCGACCGAACGAATGAGGTGGGCAATTATGTTTCAGCCGGAAAAATTGTCGCCTATGGCGGCGCCGGTCGAGTTCTCTATGATTATAACGCAACGCATCACGGCAAAACAACCATTCAGGCGTTCGAGCCGGTGGACGGGGACATCAATAGAGACGGAGGCGTGGACATCGGCGATCTGGCGATGCTGGCTTCCGACTGGTTGGTTTCCGACTGCGACAGTCCGGCCAATTTTGATCCGTGGTGTCTGGTGAACTATCGCGATTTTGCTGTTCTTGCGTCTAACTGGCTTGGGGGGATTATGACCACCTGGCGGGTTGTCGAGACGATTTATCCGACCGATGACATCATCGTAACGCCGTATGACGCCGGGGATTTCGGCATTGTTGCAGACGGTCAGACCGATGTGACCGACGCGCTTCAGACGGCCCTGATCTCAATCGATAATCTGGGCGGCGGAACGCTGTTTTTGCCGGCAGGCCAGTATAAAGTCAGCGGCACATTGACCATTCCGGCTCAAGTGACCCTTCGGGGCGACTGGCCGCAGCCGCAGCCCGGCAGTCCGATTGACGGGACGATTCTGCAGGCGTACGCCGGCCGTGGAGACGAGAACGCCGCTGCGTTTATCCGGCTGATCGGCAGTGCCGGGATCAAGGGAATCACGATTTGGTATCCCGAACAGCTGCCGACCGATATTCAGCCTTATCCGCCTACGATTCAGATGGACGGCGGAACGGTTGAAGACGTAACGTTTGTCAATAGTTATTTCGGCGTAACCACCTTTCGAGAAGGCACAACCGCCCGTCCGTTTGTTCGGAATGTTTATGGGACGCCGCTCAAGACAGGCATTGAGTACGATTGTCTGGCGGACATCGGGCGCATCGAGACGGTTCACTTTTCGCCGGCCTACTGGGCCGGTTCCGGCCTGGCCGGCGCCCCGACCGCCGGGCAGCATGAAGGGTGGCTTTACGATCACGGCACCGGTCTGATCGTTCGCCGCATCGACTGGTCGTATTCCTGTTATGTGACGGTGGAAGGATACAACATCGGTTTGGCGTTACGGCCGTCGCGTTATGACGGCAAGTATCCCAACGGCCAATCGTATAGGTTTAATCTGCTCAATTGCCAAACAGGCGTTTATATCCAGGCCAGCGCCAATGCCGGTTATCAGTTTACGCGATTTAATATCCAGAGCGCCGAACGGGGCGTTTACCTGTCGCCCTCCGCAGATCAGGCCACTCTGTTCCATACATGCAGCATTCAGGCGTCCGTCGAGGCGATTCTCAGCGACGGCGCCGCACGGGTGATGATGATGTCATCGGACCTCCAGGGTCCCTTGAATCTCAACGGCGGCTATATATCGGTTATCAATTCGCGCTTTGGCGCAGCGTCGCCCCATCACATCCGGGTTTCCGGCGGGGTCCGCGGGGCGACCCTTCAGGGCAATACATTTGCCGGCAGTGCTCAGATTATTAACAACACGTCGTATCCGGTGCTCATTGACTCTGCTCCTGTTGCGGCCGATCCCCTGCCGGCATATGATTTCAAGAAACCGACAATGGCCTATCAATCCGCAAAGACGGACCTGTATGTCGTAACGGATGCCCCCTATCATGCAGCGGCCGACGGCGTGACCGATGATACCGGCGCCTTTCAGGCGGCGCTGGCCGATGCGGGCGCCAACGGCGGCGGGATCGTCTTTGTGCCGGGCGGCAACTATCGCCTCAACGGCACGCTGGTCGTCCCGACCGGCGTTGAATTGAGAGGGATTTACGATACGTCCCACAGCACCCGCGAAAAAGGCAGTCTGCTCAATGTCTATGCCGGCCGCAGCCATGCCGACGGGACGCCCTTTATCCAGCTTGAGCACGAGTCCGGTGTGCGGGGCCTGAATTTCCATTATCCCGAACAGATCTATGATGAGAATGATGATGATCCGCAAACCGGGATGTACGGATTTGTTCCTTACCCCTACTTAATTCGCGGACTCGGTGCGGATATTTATGTGATAAACATTGCTGCAACGATCCCGTATCAACTGCTTGACCTGGCGACCTATCGATGTGATCGGCATTATGTTGATTACATTTTCGCGACCGCACTGAAAACAGGAATTCATATCGGTCACGGCACGACAGACGGGCAGCTTCACAACGTCCAGCTCAATCCGTCGGCTTATACCCATCAAGGCTTGTATTACGACAGTATTCCAATCGGGACAGCGGACAATGTCCATAAAATCCAGTGGCGGGATGCAACGCCGTACCTGTTCGGCCATATGACCGGCCAGGTACTGCATCAAAACTTTGTCTTTGGCGGCGCCAAGGGCGTCCATACTGTACAGGAAGGCGGGTTTGGCCCGTCCGGTCATTGCCTGGGCATGGGTGTTGATCAATGCACCAATGCGCTGCAGATCGATTCTATCGGCAGCGGCGGATTGGATATGATCAATTCTCAGATCGTGACCGTCAACGGCACTGTGGGGCGGTACCTCGAAACGGGCGCTTCTCTGGACGGGGTCTTTCGAATGTTCAGTTCGGCCGGCTGGGGCACGCATCAATACAGCGCCATGATCAACGGCGGCGATGTACGGCTTCAGTTGTTCCACCTGTTCCCGGTTGGTCAGAGCGGCGTGTTCCGGGTCAGGAACACGGCTGTCCTTCACAATCTTGGCGGCAATCTGCGCGATTACCTGGGGACGACTCCGTCCGGTCGATTATTCCTGGACATGGATACGACCGCGTCGGCCGCGTTTGTCGGAAATGTGATCAATACGGTTTCGTCAAAGATGCCGAGCGGCGCCAATGTGACCAGCCGAGGAAACCTCCGGGTACAATAATGGTAATGGTGAGAATGCGACTCTTAACTCAATCGGATAAAAAAATGCGTCCGTTCCCATTCGGCATGCCGCTTGGGAGCGGGACACGATTGAAAATCCGAGTTGCTTTTTCAGTGATTCGAATTAAAGGCGGATTTGCTTTATGAAACTTCGCGCACCGGCAGTGTGTTTTATCTTGGGCTTACTGTTGCTTTCAGGTACCTCGGAAAGCTGTTTTCTTGTGGGTGATCTCAACGGCGACTGCCGGGTCGATCTGAATGACCTGATTCTTATGGCTTCGCAGTGGCTGGAAAATCCCTCTTGCAGTGAAGCGGGATGTGTTGCACATTGGAGGCTTGATGAAAGCCGCGGCAGTGCAGCGACTGATTCTTCAGGGTGGGGACACCACGGCACTGTTGTCGGAGGGGTCGGTTGGAATCCGACGGGTGGTGTTTTTGGCGGTGCGATACAGTTTGACGGGGTCTCCGGGTATTTGTGGAGCAGCTACCAAGGTATCACCGGATCCCATCCGCGGACTTGTACGGCATGGATTAAAACCGGGCAATCGCCCGGCGAAATTATATCGTGGGGGAACAGGGATGTTGTCGGGGGCCGGTGGGTCGTTTGGATTGACGAGACGGGCGTGCTGCGTGTTGACACAGGGGGCGGATTTGTCATCGGTACGACTGTTTTGACCGACAATCGCTGGCATCATGTTGCCGTTACGTTTGACGGTTCCACGACCGACCATATTAATCTGTATGTTGATGGTCAACTTGAGACCATTGGGGCAACTGTTCCTCAGACTGTTGATACGCAGGCATGGGCAACGACGAAACTGGGGGTTTTTCAAGCCCCTTTGCCTTCGCCAAGTCACTATTTTAAAGGCTTGATGGATGAGGTACGACTCTATGATCGCGCATTGCGTTTGAAGGAGGTGTGGAACCTAGCAGCGACAGCGTCCACTCGGTATGACTGTGCCGACCTGGATACGGACCAGACGGTCACGTTAAACGATATGACACTGCTTTCGCAGAACTGGGGCGATCAAACCCCTCTCGTTTTGATCAATGAATTTCTGGCCGGCAACCAAAGCAGGTCGCCGCTTGGTCCCGGTCAAATCCTGGACGGCCACCTCGAGGCTTCAGACTGGATTGAACTGTACAATAATTCCCGGATCCCTGTCGATCTCAGCGGTTGGTATCTGACGGATGACGCCGACAATCCGACCCAATGGCAGTTTCCCGCAGACAGCGGAGAATTGACCCTGGAGCCGGGCGATTATCTGCTCGTCTTCGCCTCCGGCAAGACGCAGGCCGAAACCCCCGACAATTACCCGTATATAGACCCGGACGGATATCTGCACACCAACTTTAGTTTGTCCAAAGACGGTGAATATCTGGGACTGTTTGCCGCCGACGGGATAACGCCGATTCACGTGTACGACTCCATCGCGTTAGGAGGCGGGGTTTATGGTTATCCGCCGCAGAAGGATGATATATCGTATGGGCATTATTACGGCCGGACGCGGTTTTTTTCACCGCCCACACCCGGCGCGGACAATATCGCCGGGGCGTTTACAGGATTCGTTCACAGACCGGACGTGAATATCAAGGGCGGGGGCTATGTCAATCCTCTTGAGGTGACTGTGACGTGCGACACCCCCGGTGCCTCCATTCGTTATACAACGGACGGAACGGCTCCCTGCTTGCTTGTTGGACGGGATTATACCGGACCGATTACGATTGACGACTCGACGACATTGATTGCCAAAGCGTTCAAACCGGGACTGCATCCGTCGGATGCCCGTATTGAGACCTATATTTTTGTCGAGCCGGATCTGGCGGCCTTCAATTCAAATCTGCCGATTGTTATCGTTGACACGGTGGGTCAGGAAATACCCTATGATAAAATCAACCGGCCCTTTATTGACTGCCGCGTGATTATGATGGATACAGATGACCAGAGCGGCCGGGCTTCTATGGTCGGCCTTGATCACCTTAAAGAGAAAGGGATCGGGCAAATTCGGTACCGAGGCCAAAGCACCTACGGCCAAGGGCATTATGCCCTTGAATTCCGGGATGAATACGGCCGGGATCAAGATGTTTCGCCTCTGGGAATGCCTGAGGAGTCGGACTGGATTCTTAGTTATGACATTATTGACTACACCTTGCTCAAGAACGAGATGGCCTTTCAGTGGTTTAGAGAGATGGGGCATTACGCGCCCCGCCAGCGGTATGCAGAGGTGTATTTGAATACCGGCGGCGGTAAAATCAAATCACGAAATTTCATCGGCATTATGGCGCTCCGTGAGCAGATCGATCGCGATAAGAATCGGGTGGCCATTGCGCGTCTGGATGAATTGCACAACCTGGAACCTCACGTGTCGGGCGGATATATCATCAAGCACGATAAATACAATGAGGGCGATACGCTTCTGGCGGATGGACCGGGCGGGATCGTCGATCCGGATTATTTGGAATCCTCGCCCTATGGAATACAGGTTACAGGCGCCGGCAAACCCATCCTGCAATACCCGCCCGCCGGCCGGGTGACTGTCCCGCAGATCGAGTGGATTACCGGTTATATGAACCAAGCCAGTGCGGTTCTGTGGCAAAACACATCCAGCAGCTATTATCCGGGGCCGGAACGGCACTACACCGATTATCTCGATCCGGCGTCCTGGATCGATCACTTTATTGTCGAGCAGGCCGGCCTTGATTCGGATGCCTTCTGGGGCAGCTACCGTATGCATAAAGATCGCGGCGGAAAGCTGTTTTCAGGCCCCCCATGGGACTTTGACCGCGGGTTCCACAACAACGGCGGCACGTATAATCAGCCGTATGATACTTGGAGAACAAACGGCGGTCTGGTGGGCCGATGGCACCAGAAATTGCAGGAATGTCCGGAATACAAAATGCTGTTGGCCGACCGCTGGTATCAACACCGAAAGACGACCATCAACACCAATCAAACCCTGGCCCATATCGACGCACAGGTTGAACTGATGAGCGAAGCGATGGCCAGAACGACAAAACCTTTTCCATACGGATATACCTGGCAGCAAGAAGTGGATTTATTGAAAACCTGGATTGTGAACCGTCTGAGCTGGCTGGACGGTGAGATTGCCAGTCGCTTTGCCGCCCGACCTCCGATCTTCAACCCCGTCGGCGGCGAGGTGAATCCGAGAGATGTGCTCTATATCAGCAAACCTTTCGGGGCATCGGGAACTATTTATTATACGTTGGACGGGACGGATCCGCGTTTGACCGGCGGCGGGGTTAATCCCGGTGCGCAGATTTACACTGACACAAATGACACCACCTCCGAGCGGATGGTGGAGATGTCCTCGTCGGTCTGGCACTACCTCTACGACGGTTCGGATCAGGGAACCGCCTGGCGGGGGTATGGTTTTGATGACAGTTCATGGGGTTCCGGGTCCGGTCGTCTCGGTTTCGGCCAGGACGGCATCGTCACCGATATCGGCCCGCGCGTCGCAGGCCGTCGTTCCGCTTATTTCCGGCATCAATTCAATGTTTCCAACGTTTCCGCCATCACGGCATTAGAGATGACAGTTGTCCATGATGATGGAGCCGTCGTTTATCTCAACGGTCAGGAAATCGGGCGCATTTTTTTGCCGGACGGCGAGATTCACTACGATACACTGGCTGCGGCGACAGTTCATTCGACGCCGGTTACCACGGTATTCAGCGGGATTTGTCCTGAGTTTCTGGTTGAAGGGGAAAATATCCTTGCCGTTTCGGTCCACCAGGTTACAGACCACAGTTCGGATCTCGTCTTCGATCTGAACCTGGAGGCCGCTCGGATTGCCGGCCCCGCGCAGATTGTTTTGGACAGGAATCTTAATGTCAGGGCACGGATTAAAGACGGCGACAATTGGAGCGCGCAGAACCAGGCCCGGTTCACTATTCCGCTGTCGCTGCTGCATTACTGGCACTTTAACCATCTTACCGGCAATACCGTCACTTCCGTTGCACCAGACCATACATTACTGAACGGCGCCTTGGCAGCCTATCCCGGTACGGGGGACGGCTACCTGGACAGCACAACCGGCTCGGACATCAACGCCTGTTTGGGGCAGGAAGCCGGTCAGTGTCTGCGTGTCCGCAACCCCTCCGACACGCGCGAGCTGTTGTTGACGCTGACAACGACCGGCTATGAGGCCGTCCAGCTCAGCTATGCCGTGCGGCGTACGACCAACGGCGCCCACAATCAAACAATTCAGTACCGCACCGACAGCGTCGGCGACTGGTACACCCTTGATACTGTCACGGTGCCGGAATCCTATCAATTCTTCCGATTTGATTTTTCCGGTATCCCTGCCGCCGAGAACAATCCGGAGTTTGCGGTACGCATTCTCTTTAGCGGCCTGAACGCGGCAGGCACATCGGGCAATAACCGCTTTGACAACATCACACTGGAAGGGCTTGCCCTGCCGGGAACAAACCCGCCGTCGCCGTTGACCGAGCCAATCCCCTTCACTCAAGCGATCGTCGATGCCTCGATTTCCCTTGATCTGTCGGAGCATTGATTCGATCCCGACGGCGACGGCAGCCGGTGAGGGTGCAGTGAATCGGAATGATTTTGTCTTTATAGAAGCAGGAAAAAACGAGAGCAAACGGAAAGGACTGTGCGATGGACTCAAAGCAGCCTAATCGACGAAATTTTATCAAGTGCTCATTTGGCGCGATTGGTGCGGCGTCTGTTATGCCCGCTGTTTTACACGGCTCGGCCAAGGTGACTGCGGCAAATAAGCCCAAAAATGCCCTGTTTATTATCATCGAAGACCTCAAAAATATTATGGGCTGTTATGGCAATCCGCTTGTGCAAACACCCCATTTAGACAGGCTGGCTCAAAAAGGGGTCATCTTCGATCGTGCCTATTGTCAGTTTCCCGTCTGCAATCCCAGCCGTTCTTCGTTTTTAACAGGACTGCGCCCGGACAAGACAAAAGTTTTGGATAATTACACAACCTGGAATATCCATGTAAATCATCCGACACTGCCCAAATTATTCAAAGACAACGGCTATTACACCGTCGGCCTGGGAAAAATCTTTCATGGACGAGGGGAACACGATGATCCGCAGGCCTGGGATATCGCTCTGGATTTTGAGCAGACCGCACGCGGCAAACGCGGCGAAGGCCGGAATATGACCGGCGGAAAGATCGATTGGTGCAATTGGCTTGCCGCCGAGGGAACCGATGAAGACCAGCCGGACGGCCAAATCGCCGCGGCCGCTGTAGAATTTCTTCAAGAACCGCACACGACACCTTTCTTTATGGCCGTCGGCTTTCATAAGCCGCATGATCCGTTCCATGCACCCAAATACTACTTTGATTTGTATCCCCTGAACGAATTGATGCCGCCGTTTTCCCCGGCCAATCGCTCCCCCAAGGAGGACTACATGATCGGCAGTGGTTGGCATGAGAACATGAAAGAATTTTCATTGCAGGATCAGCGGGAGTTTCTACGTTCTTATTACGCCTGTACGACCTTTGTTGATGCGCAAGTCGGCAAAGTGATTGACGCGATGGATCGGCAAAACTTATGGAAAGACACCGCCGTCATTTTGGTTGGCGACCACGGTTACAATCTGGGAGAATATGAGTGGTGGAACAAGGCCGTTTTGATGGAGGATTCGGCCCGTATTCCCATGATTGCCGTCGTGGACGGCCAAACCGGGGTGAGCAGGCGATGTGATCAATTTGTGGAAATGGTGGATCTGTATCCTACGTTTGCCGATTTGTGCGGGTTGACCCCTCCGAAGAATCTCGATGGGATCAGTATTCGCCCGCTTCTGAGCGAACCGAACACACCATGGAAAAAAACAGCGGCCTTTACCCAGGTCCAGCGCGGGCAGATCGCCGGCAAGTCGGTCCGGACAAAACGCTGGCGTTACAATGAATGGATTCGAAACGACCGAATTCTGGCACGCGAACTGTTCGATCATGCCAGTGATCCTCAGGAATACCGCAATCTTGCCGAAATGGAGGATTTCAAAATAATCTGTCAAGAATTGAGCGCCCTTCTCTGATCGACGGCCCAAACACTTTTATTTCGGACTAAAAAAAATGAAGCATTTAACCTCATCCATTATGATGATCTTTCTTGCCGGTATTGCCGCTGCTGCCGGAACGATTGTGTATCCCTGGAATGCCGTCACTTCGATTGTCAAGGCCGGTGAGAGTTTTGAGGTGTGGTTTGATGCCGAACCCGGCCAGACTGTCCAAGCTGCTGTATTGCGGGGTCCCTATAACACGGTTCATATTTCGCCAATTATTGCTCAAACAGGCTCCTGGACGTACGATCCGGTCTCCGAAAACACCTACAATACACGTCTGACCGTCACTGTGCCGCCGGGCGTCCCGGCAGACCGCTATGATCTGGTCGTCCACACCTCTCACGGCCAGGCCCTCTCTGCAAGGGCGGTGAAGGTGATCAAAGAATACAAAACCACCTATAAAATCTTCCACATATCCGACAGCCATTTAGGGCAGCGGGGAACCGACGTGTTAGTTCCCAACAAGCACACTGCTCTGGTGAAAACGGCCAATATTATCCATCCTGACTTTGTGTTCAATACCGGTGATGTCGTCTATTATCATTCAAATCCACACCGGTTGCAGGAGCGCATGGATTTATTTTACCAAGGGGATGATTCCCGGGGCTGGAAAGGGATGCACGATTTCAATGCGGCCACGTTTGTGGTAGCCGGCAACCATGATTTTCAGGAAGGCGGCAGCGACGGATTGCCGCAAGAAGGCCGTTATGATCTGAAGTCAAATTACTGGAATACCTATCACGGACTGCAATATCACGCGTTTATGTATGGCGACAGTCGCTTCGTTCTGTTTAATAATGGCTGGGTCGGTTATGACTGGAGTTGGCAGAGAGAGCGTGCCGACGCCTGGCTTAAGGAGCAGGCGGCAGGCGGCCGCTTCAGAATTCTTCTGGCCCACTTAAAGCAAGGGGGTGCGATGGAGACGTTTGTCGGCACCCACAATTTTGACTTGGGATTATTCGGTCATAACCATCATCTGGGAGACAGGAACCCCTATACGATGGCCGATCGTCTTATGGCCTATTATGCACGTTCTGTTCGAGACCATTTCGAATTCTGTTTATTTGTGGTGGACCGGACAGCGGGGACCTATACGCCTTTGGGATATATGAATAGCAACGCTGAAACCGACGGCTATGGACGCTCGACCGCCAGCAACCGGGTACTTGAAAATGATTACGAAAAAAACAACGAAGACCGATCCGTCTGGGTCTATAACCTCACACTGGATTACGCCTATGACAATAACGGCACCGTACCAGAGAATACCGCGACGCTGGTCAATAAGTTCGATTTTTCAATTCCGGCCGCGCGAGTGCGGTTTGTTATGCCCAAGGGGTTTGTTTATACCGTCTCTCAAGGGACCGTTTATCAGGCCTTTGACGGTGATGCGTTTCATGTTGTTGACGTCGATATAGATTTGGATGCAAACAGTACGACCACGGTGCACATCGCTGTCAAACCGTCCTCCCCCGCCGCGGCCATGGATATTGCCCCCAACCGTTACCCGGCTCGGCGAAGCGAGATACGTCATTGCAATGATTCTTCCTTTGAGGCCAACAGAATGATCGAGGCAGCGGATGTCCCGTCCAGATCGAGACTTAATCCGATCAATCCGGACATCTCGTGCCGTCGAAAAGTTGCATCAGATGTTGTCGGTTAAAATGTAACTCACTGTTTAATCTATATTTATAGATGTTTCGTGCAGACGATAGCCACGGGTATTGTTAATTGAGATTGCGGCTCTGCAAGATAATTGTCTCTTTTTTATATGTAAATACAAATAACATACAAAAGAAATAATAAAATTATTTTGTACTTGACAAATAAGCATCCCGGCAGTACAGTGTAATCATGAGCCGGCGGCGGCTTTTACGGAGACTTTGGTAGTGTCAAAAATTTTATGAAAGAATGAAAAATCGTATCGTCTTAAATTTTGTGTGTGAATATGAATAACGGATATTCTTTTATCGCAAAGATTATCCTTATCTCACCGCCGCAGAATTTAA
>JBNRMN010000086.1:0-12795 GCA_050309605.1 Anaerohalosphaeraceae bacterium | reverse complement strand
ATCCATGAAGAGCTGAGGCGATAGCCCATTACCAGCACCTCGTCGATATAGTTGCCAAAGACGTAATGCCGGAAATCCGACTCCACACCGCCGGAAACCTGCGTCTGGACCGCCACCCGCTGGTCGTTGTAGTAATATCGCGTTGTCGTCTTGTCAGCTCTTTTCAATGTCATCACTCTTGTTTGTTGTCGAACAAAGTGCCTGCCCCCATTTCGTTTTCCTTCCTAAAACACTCAGTCTTCTTAAAATCAAAAAGACTACGCATCCGGATAAAAACATCCAAATAGAGCTTCTTACGTATTTCGTAATGTTCCAGTACCGGCTTGGTTGTCGTAGAGGGGGGGCTTTCGAGATATTATATTTCTTTAATTCGTTCAACCACTCAGCTTTTGTAAGCCCTATTTTCACAACTGATTCTTGTGTATCCAACAGAAAATAGCCAGGAACATAAGGAATATCAGGGTTTTTGGATGGTTCACATAAACCGAATATCAAGTCTCCTTTGATACTCAAGCCTGTAATCTTGGGAGGGACTACAAAGCCTTCCTTTTCTTCAAAAATAACAACGGTAGAGGCATTAGTTCTCACCAATCGATACCCTTTCACCAAATGGATATCATAGTCGTTCCATCCACTGGCAAGAATATTCATCAACAAGATACATCCCACAGAATACATTTTATCATCTCCATGGTTTTCGTTCACAGTTGAGGAGCATCTGGCAATGGGGGAAAAACTCCACACCCCCCTGCTAATCCTTCTACCCAAGAGGCTGTGATTCCATAGACTGTTCCTCCGACCACTTCGTAGCCCATATCCAACGGATCTTCAAACCTATCTTTGATACCAAAGGATAATGTGCAAGAATAACTCCAGCAACAGGGGGTTTGGCAAACTGACCGAACAATGCAACTGGCCGTTCTAAAAAATGTACTTCGGCCAACTGAAAATATTTCACGTGTAACATTCGTTACAGTATTCTTTTTGAGAGAAAAACCTGTCCAATCACCACATCTCATTTGTGTGATTCGTCGTTCGACTGCTTTTTCGACTAATGCATAAAACTCATCAACTTTCGCCACAACATCCTTAGCTCCACGAAACGTCCCCAATAGCCCTATTTCTGACAAGTCAACCGATGTTCCAGGCATTAACCAGTCTCCATTCAAAAAACCACGACCAAAATAATGCTCTACAAAGTCTCGATTTCCCCATGCCAAACCATACGGATCAAGGCTATTGACGGGCTCGCTTCGTACATAATTATAAAGATTTAGACCATCTCTGTATTGTTTTCGAACACCAAATGGGTTAATACCCCCACCAGCCGGATTAACCCCTAACGGATCCCTCTGCATAAACCTTCCGGTTTCAGGGTCGTAGGTGCGGGCGCGGTAGTACATCAGGCGCAGGGTGCCGGCGTCGAGGATGTCCAGTTCGCGGCCGGTGAAATAGTACGGATTCCCGTACAAGTTCGTAGTTCTTAGTTCGTAGTTCGGAGCAAGGACTTGGACTTGGCCGTAGGCGTCGTATTCATAGCGTTCGGCGATAGCGCCGGTGTCATCCAGCAGCGCGACGGGGCTGTAGAGGTGGTCGTGGGCGTAGTAGAGGTCCTGGATTGGTCCCTGCGCGGGAATAACGGCCATCACCAGCACCTCGTCGATATAGTTGCCGAAGACGTAATAGCGGAAATCCGACTCCACACCGCCGGAAACCTGCGTCTGGACCGCCACCCGCTGGTCGTCGTAATAATACCGCGTTGTCGTACCCGCTATCGCATCCACCGTCTCAATCCTTCGGCCTAACGCATCATACGCGAACGTCGCAACCACAGTACTATCCGACCGAGACACTTTTGTCAAGCGATTTTCCATATCGTATTCATACACATACCCCCGATGATCGCCCGTCAGATTCCCGGCGTCATCGTGCCGTTATGTTCTAATTCTAAGATAACTTCATCTTGAAAAGACGGCAATTTCGCGTGTTTACTTTCGCGGGATCGGGTGTATAATTTGGGGACAACAATGTTAGGTTATGTGTGGTTTTGAACTGGATGGAAGCAATGGCTAATTATGATATACTGCGTCTTTTATATGACTATTTCCCGATGGCGGTCAACACCGGCCAGAGCCTGGTCTTCATCAGTGAGGACTGGAAAGTGGAGTTATGGGAACATCGCAACGTCTCATTCGGCCTTGCCGGGCCGTCCGGCCCGTCGATCCGGGTGAAAATCTTCAAAAAGACGCTCAACGGCGATTTTGTGTTGGGGCATCATCAGGACTTTCAACTGGATTCGCTCAACGAGCTGGCCCAGCAGATTGAACGGTATATTCAGTTTGCAGTCGGGCAAAATATTCGTGAAAATGTATAAGGCAGCCGACAAGACAGCCGATAAAACAGAGGCAGCCGTCCCGTCCGGCGCCCGATTGACCGTCAAGGTAGTTCCCGGCAGCAGCCGAACACAATACTGCGGGATGCACGACGGGATGATGAGGATTCGTCTGGCCGCTGTGCCGGAAAAGGGCAAGGCCAACAAAGCCCTCATCGCGTATCTGGCCGGGCTGTTGTCCGTCAAAAAGAACGCGGTCAAAATAATTTCAGGACAGACCGCACCGATCAAACATATTGTCGTTGAGGGACTGGATGACGCAACCGTTACAGCGTGCTTTAATCGCGCCCAAACGAACTGAGCGACTGCCTCGGGTATTCGGCCTGATGTTCGCCTCGGCGGTGCTGCTGCTGACGGCGGCCTGGGCCGACGGGGCGCTGGCCAACCGGAACAAACGCGGCCTGCGTGTGCTGAGCATTGAAGGCGTACTTCGGCTGCAGGAAGAGGACGTCGATCTGGGCACGGCGGCCCTGATTTTGTCGCGGGACTGGGGCACGCGGCAGACACTGCACGCCTACCGGCGCAAAATCGACGACATGGCCGAGACCCTTCAAAAGCAACTCAAAGAAAAAAATATCCCGACCGACCATCGCGCCCTGCCGATCATCAACACCTATCTGTTCGAGGAGCTGGGGTTTCGAACGGTCCAGACCGCCGACGATCCGGAAGATTTGTTCCTGCATATTGTGCTCGATCGCCGACGGGGCTATTGTCTGAGTCTGTCGATTCTGTATCTGGCCATTGCCGAACGGCTGGGACTGCCGATGTACGGCGTGGTGGCGCCGGGACATTTTTTCGTGCGCTATGATGACGGACGAGTCCGTTACAACATCGAAACCACTTCACAGGGCGCATTCGTCGAGGATTCGTATTATCTGGACAAGTTCAAACCGCCCAACCGACCCAACTCACTGTATATGAAAAATCTGACCCGACGGCAGACGCTGGGGTGTTTTTACAACAATCTGGGCAACAGCTACAGTCAGGTCGGTCTTCAGGATGCGGCATTTGCGGCGCTTCAGCGGGCGGTACAGTTGGCCCCCCATTTGGGCGAAGCGCACACCAATCTGGGCAATATCTATCTGCACCGGCAGCAGCATCGACAGGCTATCGCTTCGTATGAACAGGCGCTGGCCCTGCTCGGACAGGACGTGATTACGTTCAATAATATGGGAACCGCATGGCTTCAGCTCAAAGACTATCGCAAGGCCGAATCCAGCCTCAAGACCGCCCTGAGCCTGAATCCGGATTATACGGAAGCCTATCGCAACCTGGCGCTGGTCTATCTGTCACAGGGCATGACGGATAAGGCCGTGGCGCAACTGAACACCGCCATCGCCGTAAAACCGCAGGAAGCACAAACCTATCTTTTGCTGGGACAGGTTTACCGGCAGGCTGAGGATCTTTTGGCCGCACGGCAGCACTTTGAAACGGCGCTGGCCTTGTCCGTCGATCTCATTGAAGCGCGGCTGGGCTTAGGCTCAATCCATCTGGCCCGCAATGAGGCCGAGCAGGCCATCATGACTTTTCAAACGGCGCTGGCCTGGTCGCCGCAATCGGCCCAGGCCTATTTTGGACTGGCACAGGCCTATCATTTGCTCGGTCAGATCGACTCGGAAATTTGGGCATATGAACAGGCGCTGCAGATTGATCCGACGATGACCGGTGCGATTCAAAATCTCGGCAAGGCCTGGATGGCACTGGAACACTACGACACGGCGGCTGATTTGTATCAGCAGGCCATTGTCATTGACCCGGCCAACGCGGCGCTGTATTACAATCTCGGCGTGGCGATGGCGCGGCAAGACCTGCACGAGAAGGCCATCGCATCTTTTCTGGCGGCGGTCGAACTCGAACCGACCAACGGCGCCGCCTTCAACGGACTGGCGATTTCCTGTTATCAACTCAAACATTACGATCTGGCCTATCAATATGCCCGAAAAGCCCAATCCCTCGGCGTCGAGGTACAGAACGCCCTGCTTCAAAACCAATTCTAAACGGATAGATATAGATTCAATTGATTAAGGAGAAAACAATGAAACTCGCAAAAAAATTGGTCGGCGTCCTCATCACAGGTGCGGTCATTCTGATTGTCTTGGCCGTTGTGCTGATCAGTCTCTTCGGTAACCGCGCGGTAAAAGTCGGCATCGAGCAGGGTGCACGCCACGCACTGAAAGTAGGCGTCCGGCTGGACAACGCCGCCCTGTCGATTTTCGGCGGAACGCTGAGCATGGACAATCTGGTTGTCGATAATCCCGAAGGCTACGAACACCCGAACCTGCTGACGCTTGAACACGGCTCTATGGCGGTCAACATCGGCAGTCTGCTCAGCGACACGGTGGAGATGGAAAAAATCCAGCTTGACAACATCAGCCTGACGCTCGAACAAAAAGGTCTGACCAGCAACCTTCAGGAGGTCATCAACAATCTGCCCAAATCCGACGCTCCGCCGCCGGGGGACAAACCGTCCAAGAACCTGCGAATCAAGGAGCTGCACATCAACGGCGTCCGGGTCAACGCCAAGCTGCTGCCGATTCCCGGTCGGGCCGATACGGTCAGTCTTCGCCTTTCCCCCATCATGCTGACCGACATCGGAACAGATGAAAAAATTGACGCCGCTCAATTGACCGGCATTATTCTGGCCGCGATTGCCGGCGGCATCATTGAGGAAGGCAAGGATATGCTGCCGCTGGATATGCTCAACAATCTGGGCGAAAGCGTATTGGGCGCGGGCCAAGAGATGCTCCGCGAGGCCCTGAATGTCGGCAAGGGCATTCTGGACGGTACCGGCGACATCGGCAAAGGGCTTCTGGAAGGCGCTGAAGACATCGGCAAAGGTGCCGGCGAAGCGATTCGCGGCATCTTTCGTCAAAATGATGAATAATCCACAAGGTTAAGGGCAGACAATGATTCAACATGGCTTTTTGAGGATGGGGCTGCTGCTGATGAGCCTGTCGGTCGCAACGGCTCAGGACGGCAATGATCTATCCCATTACTACGGATTCGGCGAACTGGAAATCCTCAAATCCGATTTCGGCATTCACAGTATGACCGTCTGTGATCTGACCGGCAACGGACTGAACGACATCGCGGTGGTAAACAATCAGCGAAGCCGCATCGAGCTGTACATTCAAAAAGAAGATCCCAATACGGCGCCGACGACGACACCCGAGCACATCAATGAACTGGTCGGATTCGGCCGTTTCGAGCGGCAGGATATGCTGCTGACCATCCAGCCGGGCAATATGGTCTGCGGCGACCTGAACGGCAGCGGCCGTTGCGATATCGCCGTCTATGCCGAGCCGCCGGGTTTGTATATCTTTTATCAGGAACCGTCCGGACCAAAAGACCGGCTCCTCTGGCAAAGCCCGCGACGAATCCGGATTCGCGACGGCCTGCGAAGCCGCGGCGCATTGGCCTGCGGGGATATCAACGGCGACGGCAGAGACGATTTGGTCGTCGCCGGCGCCAGGTCCGTGTTTATCGTTTTGCAGGAAGACGACGGCACGTTGTCCGACCCGATAGTATATCCGTCCCATTCACAGATATTCGAAGCCCGCCTCCTCGATTTTGACGGCGACGGATACAATGATCTGGTGTGCGTGACCAATGATCGTCTGTATCCGCTGCATGTACGTTTCGGACGTCCCGACGGCCGGCTGGGACCGGTTATCCCCTATAAGACCGAGCCGTTTACGGATTTCGAAATGCTGGACGAGCCGAAACGGTTATTGTCAATCGAACGGGTCAGCGGACGGCTTTCCGGCAGTCGGCTGCACAGGGCGTTGCCCGATGATGACGAGGCGGCGTATGCAATGCTGCTGTATCCGCTGGCCGACGGCGGCCAAAACACCGAACGCGATATGGTCACAGCCGATGTCAACGGCGACGGACGCAAAGATGTTCTGATCAGTCGCCCCGGCGACGCCAAAATCACGCTGTTTCTCAACAGCGAAACGGGCCTGACCTGGCCGGAAGATTTCCCCGCACTGGCCAATATCGTCACCCTGGCGGCGGCGGATATGAATGGCGACGGATGCGACGACGTGGTGATGCTGAGCATCCAGGAACGGACCATCGGTGTCAGCCGCTTTGAGGACGGACGAATGACGTTTCCCTCGCCGATTCGCATTCCGCTGGAACCCGTTGCGATGACCCTGGCGGACATGAACGGCGACGGCCGCGTGGAGTGCGTGTATATCGGCCGAAGCGACGAGGACATCCGATATCTGGGCGTCTGCAAGACCGACTCAAACGGCCTGATCGTCCCGCACGGCGAACCGTTCAAACTCGACGAACTGATGTCCAACCCACAGTCTATAATGGCCGTGGACATCGATCAGGACGGCTTGACGGATATCCTGATTTTCCGTGCGTATGAAGAACCGCTGGTCATTCGTCAAACCACCGAGTTGACATTTGAAACAATCCCGCGGCGGCAAACCCAGTCGGGACTGATTAAAACCGCCTCGCGGCAGACCCTGACAACAGCCGATACCAACCAAAACGGCAAGCCGGAATTACTGCTCAGTCAGCAAAACTTCGCGCGCGCCCTGATCTTCGGGCAGGACGGCGCCTGGAGCATCCTCGACCAATACAACGCCGCCGGACGCGATGATGAAATCGTGGCAGCGGCCATGGGCGACATCGACGGCGACGACACGGTGGAAGTGATTCTGCTGGATAGGAAAAACCAGCAGCTCCAGATCCTCAAACCCGACGACGGCGGCGCGTACCGCGTCAGCTCGACCGTACCGGTCGGCCAATGGAATCCGTCCGCCCAACTCAAACTGCTGTTTGAAGATTTATACGCCGCCGGACGTCATCCGGTCTTGTTTGACGGCGAAAAGATCGCCTTTGTCGTTCCCAAAGCCCGGCTAAGCAAAGACGCTGCCTTTGATCTGGAGAACGTGTTTTCATGGGAGACGCGCATCCGCGACGGACGCTACGCCCACTTGGCCGTCGGTGATGTCAATTCAGACGGCCGAGACGACATCATTCTGGTGGAGTTTCGCAAAAATTATCTGGACATCCTGACCTATGATTTCACGGACCAGACCATTCGCATCCTTCAGGGAACCCGGTTCAGACTGTTTGAGCAGAAAAGTTTCGACCGTGAACCGCCGATGGGACTGGCCGAGCCGCGCGAACTGCTGATCGCCGACGTCACCGGCAACGGCGCCGCCGACATCATCGCTCTGATGCACGACCGAATCGTGATTTACCCGCAAGATCTATGATACCCTGCCCCGAACCGCGAAAAGGACTGATACTGCACTCCGGAGCCATCGGCGATTGTCTGCTGACGCTGCCGCTGGCCGCGTTTGTAAAGCAGGCCTGCCGGCTGGATCAGGTGCACTATATGGGACGGCTTGGGGCAATTGGGTTCTATCCGCGACGGTGCTGCATTGATCATGTGCGTCCGCTCGAATCGGCCCCGCTGCATCGGCTGTTTACGCCGACCAGTGAATTCACGCTCGACGACCCCGACCGGCTGATTACAACGTTTCAGGGCTATGAACAAATCGTCAGCTTTCTCGGCGCCGAGCATCCTGATTTCGAACAGAATCTGCTGCTGACGGTACATTGCAGCCACTCGGCCGAGGTTACCCTGCTGCCGATGACGCCGCCGCCACCGATCGACGAACACGTCAGCCGTTTTTATATTCGCTCCTATGCCGAGCAACTCGGCCTTGATATGCCGGACGTCAACCTGTCGGTCCCCTGGCTCAGACCCACCGCGGAAGATGACACGGCCGGACAGGACGTGCTCCGAAAGGCCGGCCTTGATCCCGACAGCCCCATCGCGATGATTCATCCCGGCAGCGGCGGCCGACACAAATGCTGGCATCCGGAGAATTTTGTAGCCTTGGCCTATGCCCTCGATGAATTCGGCCTGAACCCGGTTTTCTTGCTTGGACCCGCCGAACAAGAACGAATGGAATCCGATACCCTTGAACAATTCCGACATGCCGGAACAATCGTGTCAAATTTGACGCTCACCCAGGTCGTCCAGCTCCTGACCCAGGCGGATGTGTATATCGGCAACGACAGCGGCATCAGCCATATCGCCGGCGCTCTGGCCCAAAAAACCGTCGTCCTGTTCGGCCCGACCCGCCCGACGCTCTACCGCCCTCTCGGCCCGGCGGTGACGGTATTTCAGCCGGAGCCTGAAAGCTTTGCTTCACTTTGCACCAACGACATCGCCGCCCTGCTAAGTCAGATCCAGACAGGGGTGTAATCCCGCATTCATCTCCCTTCACCTCAACCGGATTTATGTTACGGTCGGCTTCGGCCTGTGTGTTTAATTCGCTCAAGCCGGTCATGCATTTGTTTGACCTTTTCAGGATAGCGCTCGGCCAGATTGGCCGTTTCGCCGGGATCATCTTTGAGATTATACAACTGCGCAAAAGGCCGGGCGCCGATATCGATGCCCGTCTGCCAGGCGATTCGTGCCGCGGTGGACGGTTCATGATATTTCCAGTCGCCTGCGCGAAAGCCCAGCGCATTGCGAATACCCTCCTGGACAATATGGTCGCGACCGGTCTCACTGATGCCCAGCAGGGCATCGAGTACATTGAAACTGTCCGGAGCGTCGTCATCGGCTAATTGCCGGCCGCTCAGCGCCGCAAAGGTCGCCGGAAAATCCATGTGTCCGATAATCGCATCACTGACCTGGCCGGGTTTGATCTGTTTGGGCCACCGCGCAATTAATGGCACGCGCGTCCCGCCTTCAAATCGGCTGTACTTCCACCCGCGGAACGGGCCGGCCGGTTTGTGATCGCCGACCAATTCAGCGGACTGATCGTGATATCCATCATCCAGCACCGGGCCGTTATCGCTGCTGAAAATCACCAGTGTGTCATCGGCCAGATTCAATCGATCCAGCGTATCGAGAATCTGCTTGACACACCAGTCGATCTGAACAATCACATCGCCGCGGGGGCCCATCTCTGTCTTGCCTTCGAAACGCTCATGCGGCACACGCGGAACATGCGGGTCGTGCAGTGAAAAATATAAAAAGAATGTTTCGTCCTTGTGCTTTTCAATGTAATCCACCGCTTTGCTGCTCAGCACATCGGCAAACTCTTCATCTTTCCACCAGGCCGAATAGCCCCCTCGCATATACCCAATCCGACTGATGCCGTTGATGATCGTTTGGTCGTGACCGTGGCTGGGACGCATCTTCAGCAATTCAGGATTCTGGTTTCCCGTCGGGGCAATCCCGATACGCTCTCGATAGCTCACTTCAATCGGGTCTTCCGGGTCAAGACCGACGACGCGATGGTTTTCGACATACACACACGGCACGCGGTCGCCCGTAGCCGGAATCAGAAAACAGTAATCAAACCCCAGTTCCAGCGGCCCCGGCGCGATCTTACCGTTCCAGTCCAGAGCGCCGTCGCCCAGCCCCAGATGCCACTTGCCAACGACGCCGGTATGGTAGCCGGCATCCTTTAAGATCGAGGCCATCGTCGTCCGCCCCGGTTCAATCAGCAGCGGCGCATCACCGGGAGCAACGCCTTTGCCCTGCTTTCGCCAGGCATATTCACCGGTCAGCATCGCATACCGCGACGGAGTGCACGTCGCCGCCGGCGCATAGCCGCTGGTAAAGCGAATGCCCTCCTGAGCCAAGCGGTCAATATGCGGCGTCTTGACCGCCGTGGCCCCGTAACAGCCCACATCGCCCCACCCCAGATCATCGGCATAAATAATCACAATATGCCGTGGCTGCTTTGCATTATCTGAACCGGCGTTCGGAGCCATTGCCTGTCCCCATGCCTGAGGACCAAGCGTCATCCCCGCCAGAGCCGCCTTCACAAAATCACGTCGATTCAATTGAATACGCATTGCATACCCTTTCCGTAATAATCACGATTGAATGGGCTTGCTAAAATCGAAAACCTGAAAACTCCGCCGGCGTATGCGCCTCATCCATAAAGGCCGCAATCTGTCTGACAATCTCCGGATGCCGCTCGGCCAAATGGGTCGTCTCGCCGGGGTCGTCCACAATATCGTACAACTCTATCGGTCCCTGCCGATCGCGTCGCACATTCAGACGGATGCCTTTCCACTTGCCCCAGCGCACCGCCTGCTTGCCGCCCTGCTCATAGAATTCCCAATACAGATACCTGTGCTGCTTTTGCCGGTCGTGCTGCCCCAACAGCGTCGGCAGATACGAAATGCCGTCCATCTGTTCAGGAATCGGCAAGCCGGCCAGTTCCAGCGCCGTGGGCGCAAAATCCCAGAACGCCGAAACATGATCGCTGCGCGAGCCGCCCTGAATCGTCCCCGGCCACCACGCGATGGTCGGCACACGAATGCCGCCGTCGTACAGATCGCGCTTGCCGCCGCGAAACGGCCCGTTGGAATGGTGCATACTGTAATGGTAGCCGCCTTCCGAATACGACCCGTTGTCGGAACTGAAAATCACCAGTGTATTTTTTTCAATGCCCAGTTCGCGCAGCTTCTGCAGTACCCGCCGCACCGTGTGATCGACATACGTAATCATCGCCGCATAGGTCGCCGCCGGGTGGGACTGCGGACGATAGCCCCCGACTCCCCGGGGCTGCTCTTGGAACTGATGGATATAGGGCTGACGAAATTCTTCCGGCGCCGACAAATCCGCGTGCGGCTGCTGAAGCGCAAAGTGCAGGAAAAACGGCTGTTGTGAGCGACCGTGCTCATCCAGATAATTCAAGGTTTCATCCAGAAACAAATCGCCGCTGTACACCCGGCCGGTATGGCCGTTGTTGTGCGGATATTCAACAATACGTCCGTTTCGAACCAGTTTCGCAGGATAATAACGATGCGCTGCGCGATGATCCAGATAGCCGAAGAAATGATCAAAGCCTTTTTTATGGGGCAAAATCGCATTATCCGAGTGGCATGCCAGGCCGGACTTGCCAATCATTGCGGTACGATAGCCGGCGCTTTTCAGCCGCGTCGCAATCGTGACATCCTGCGGGTCGGGGCGAAACTCGATATCACCGTTGCCGCGCTGATAGACATGGCCGGTATGCTGACCGGTCAGCAGCGTCGCACGCGACGGCGCACAAACCGTATTGCCGGCATAGTGGTCAGTCAGGATCATCCCCTCTTCGGCCATGGTGTCCAGATTCGGCGTCCTGAAGTTCTTCTGTCCCAGAACGCTCAGATCGCCGTAGCCCATATCATCGGCCAAGATGAAAATGATATTGGGACGACTGCCGCGGACATCCTTTTGAGGCGAGCTGTCGCCATACGTCTGAGCAAAACCAAGCGGCGCCATTCCCAACACCGCCGCCCCGGCCGCCGCCGAACGAAGAAACCCTCGGCGTGTCATTCGATCTCCGGCAGATACGCCGTTCATACTTCCAATCTCCTCGTAGTCGGCTTGATTATCGAATTCGTCCACAACCCAAGTTCCCCATACGCAGAAAATCGCAGCAAGGCAATTGACCCACCACCACCACGCCCGGAGGGACTCGAACCCCCAACCCTCGGTTCAGAAGACCGATGCAAGGTTTCCATAAGCCTTTTCCCCGAAACATTTTACAGATTCCCAAAAATCCCGTTGTCCTCTGGTTTGTCCTTTTCGTGAGCGAAAGCCATAACTCGGTCGGCCCTGTGCCGCCTTAATTGTATCGGGTTCGCAGCCGCGTTTCCATAACAAAAATTCTTCATACAAAATCCGAAAACGCCCCAGAATTGCGCAGAATCGAAAAACACGACTCAG
The DNA here is from genome assembly GCA_050309605.1 of Anaerohalosphaeraceae bacterium. GTDB lineage: Bacteria > Planctomycetota > Phycisphaerae > Sedimentisphaerales > Anaerohalosphaeraceae > T3Sed10-213. Next base: position 685 of record JBNRMN010000086.1, on the reverse strand, counting down.
GGGGTAGTTGGGATAAGGTCAGCGGCAAAAGCCCGTTAAAACGAACGTGAGGGCCTCTTTTAAGGCCCTAAAACAGGAGCGGGGCGAACCGATATAATCTCAGCCCGCCCCTGCCAATGGAAAAAAACAAACTTTTACTCTGCAAAACCGAGATATTTCGTAATCCCGCGCGGATCGCCGAGGTCGCAACCAAAATCAAGGTACGCGCGAATACCGACACCTAAACGCTCGGCAGGCAATTGCGCTGGTTCAACTGTCGGGTTTTCATTGCCGTTCAAGAACGAAGTCAACATCGCAGGCAAAATTTCTTTGTCGGCGGTTAAATACCACGTCCGGTCGTCGCCGAGAAATTCACTTCCGAGGAGCGGCTCCACGACAACCTCAAGGCGATTGTGCCAAGGATTGCTCGTGGCATAGGTCGTCTCGTCGTTCGAGCGAATCTCTTGAGAATTAACGAGTCTTAACGCAGTCGATTCCAAAGCCGGCGGCACGACCAGACACTTCGGCTCAGCCCAAATCGGATTGCCGTCGGCATCTTTGGCATTTCGCAGACGGCGGATCGCATCGGCCAGTGCGTCAATGCTTAAGACCGTTCCGGCCCCCGAAGCATAGTTTGCCGATGTCCAAAAATTTTCGTCGGCGTCCAACAAGGTTTCCCAGAACCTTGCATTAACCGTTCGCGCCG
>JBNRMN010000085.1:0-25107 GCA_050309605.1 Anaerohalosphaeraceae bacterium | reverse complement strand
TCGGACCATACTCATTGTACGGATCGGTTTCATACGGGTCTTCCGCATGAACCTGGGGGACATAATCAATCAAATGAACGTTGGGATCGTCGCCCGGATTGCCGCTGGAAAGAAAAATGTAATGGCCCAGAATATCCGGGTCAACCGGATATCCCCGCTCTTCGTCCGGATCGGCTCCGGCCTTCCAACTCAGTGTGACCTCGGCCTGCTCATTGTTGATGAGTACACCGACTGAACCTTCGGGATTTTCCGGCTTAACCACAGGATCATAAGGTCCTATGGTCCCAACAAAACTAACGGTGATTTCATCGATCTGCGCTATCTTGTCACCCGTCGTATTCTGGAGAAGAATGCCGAGTGTACCGCCGGCCGATTCAGGAGTGGCTGTGATCCCGTCAGGGTCAGTAAACCGGACCACATCTCCCAACCCCACATTGGTAAATTCCTGTACGAAACTTCCGATTACATTGGCGGGATCGTCATAGAACAAGGTAACCGTCCACTCACCTCTCCCGTCTCCGCTACCTTCCCAACCCCACACGCCGGCCAAAAAACTAACGGTAAATACATCACCGGACCGAATGACGTAACTGCTCATGTTGTAGGCGCCGTCGCCCGGAGACATAAAGGCCGCCTGCCCATAAGCATAATCATCAGGAAGCCACCAGGCACTTGGTCCCTCAACCCCTGCGTCATTCAAAGGGTGGGCAGGATAGTCGCTCCAGCCAATGATATCTGCATTCGGATTATCAAATCCAGTGGCAATATGAGTAATTCCGCTGTCAAAATCCAGATTAGTGAATAACGATGAGATGTCTTCTTCCGCCTGTACTACTGTGGCCAACGCAGCCGCCATTAATAGAACTAATACTTTTTTCATTTTAATTCTCCTACTAAAAGAATAAATTGATACTTAGTAGCACGATTTTACTTTTCATGATCTGATACACGCTTTTTCAGCCGATCTGCTGATGGTCCTTGAGAACCATCAGCAGAATTTCGACTAAAAAGACTTCATTCATAACCACTTATTTGCGTTTTCGGGCTATTACCAGAGAACCCAGGCCCAGCAGAGCCATCGTTGCCGGCTCCGGAATGACCGTCACGCTAATTTCATCGATCTGTGAGATCTTGTCACCCGTCGTATTCTGGAAAAGAATGCCGAGTGTACCACCGACCGATTCAGGCGTTGCCGCGATTCCGACAGGGTCAGAATACCAGACCCCATCACCCAACGAAACCCAGACAAAGTCCTGTACGTAACTTCCGATTACATTGGCGGGATCGTCATAGAACAAGGTGGCCGTCCACTCACCTCTCCCGTCTCCGTTACCCTGCCAACCCCACACGCCGGCCAAATAGCTAATGGTAAATACATCATCAGCCTGAATGACGTAATTGCTCATGTTGTAGGCGCCGTCGCCGGGCCCCATAAAGGCCGCCTGCCCATAAGCATAATCATCAGGAAGCCACCAGGCACTGGGTCCTTCAACCCCTGCGTCAGTCAAAGGGTGGGCAGGATAGTCGCTCCAGCCAATGATATCTGCATTCGGATTGTCAAATCCAGTGGCAATATGAGTAATTCCGCTGTCAAAATCCAGATTAGTGAACGACGATGAGATGTCAACCGCCTGTACCGCTGTGGCCAACACAGCCACCATTGAAAGAACCAATACTCTTTTCATCTTTCAAACCTCCAAAAAATTTAAGTTTCGGGCAAATACCCACATTTTAATGTATCCCTACCCAAACAATCACTTTCCTACGGATCATACTTAACTCCACATTTCAATGTCTTTGACGTCAACCTCCTTTCTTCGATTGATCGAACAATTGGATTTGTGCCATTTATCTTCATTCCGATTCCAAAATCAGAACCGGATCAACAAACATCCCCCAATCGCTGTCAATCGGCGGATAGTCCCGGTTCTCATAAAAACGCTCATTGGGATCCTGACCATCGGTCACGACAAGAGTCAAAAAACGATTCTGCTCGGAAAGCGGCAGCTCAATATCGTAAAATTCTCCCCACCCCACTTGGGTTTTCTTGTATTGCAGCCGACCATCGACCAATATCCAGAAATCAGCATTGCTCAGCGCAGGACGCATCGCTTCTTTTTCAATGCCGAATCGGGATACAAAACGAACAAAATTGACGTCCGGCAAGAGCGCACGCAAGGCCTGAAGGTCATAAGTAACGCCGATATTGGCATGCAGCAGTAAACATTTGAACGCGCTGGGGCCGCTTGGCTGCGGCATGCCCCGAAAGGCCTGAAAATCATAAAGTCTTACCGTATTGAGGACATTGTTAAAGCAATGACCGCTTGTGGGCGGACAGGCTTCAAACAGATGTCCCTCGGAACTGATAATCTGTGGCGTCCGTCCGTCGGGAATAAAAACTCCGTCAATATAGGGATTAAATAACACCGGACGAAAGTCATTGGGTGCAGATTGTGTCTCAAGAAGTACCGACGCCGGCCTGCCGGAGGTCGGATTGATTCCTGTATCGAGTTGTCCTGTCCCGAATCCGTTGCCGCCGCCGACAATATCGGCCAGGTCCAGCTTGTTCTGACCCCGCCAAACAAATTGTGTGTCGGAATCGATACGACGGGCAAACAGCGTGGTGTCACAAGCGACGTCTTCAATTTGTCCGGCCCTGACATCAAGTCGTTTGGCGGCTCCCGCTTCGACATACACATTGATTCGGCTCCCTTTGACCCCTGAAACAAGGCTTGTCTTGCCGCGAACAACGTGCAGCTCCGTGTTTCCGTGCATATCCTGCTGAACGCCGAACTCCGTCCCCAAATCAATGATCTTGGCAGTCGGCGTATTGACCAGAAAACCATAGGCCTGCGGCGGGATAATGGCGTAAATCCGTCCGTAATTGAGGTTGATTTGATCGCTGGTCAGAATTTGAAATTCCGCCGGCCCTTCCAGCACTATCGTGGCATCATTATCAAAGACCAGGGTCGCAAGCCCATCCCGAAGCAGCAGCATCTCCGAGCCGGTCTGAAGTCGTGTTCCATGGCGCATCAACTGTGGCGGATCGGCCCATTTGGCGTTCAGGCTGTCTTTCAAGGTGGCAACCGAAATCCCTGACTTGGGCGGCGCAAACCATGCAAACAAAACAAGAAAAAGGATCGCCGCGGTCGATACGATCAAAGAAATAATTGACGATTTTGAAATGCGCCGATTGCCGGTCGGCCGATCCTGCGGACTGACGAGCGCGGGTTCAGGCGGCGTACACGACCGCGGCAGATCAATGGCCGGCGCGGTGTTTTCATGCTGCAAAAGCAGTTCCCAAAACGCCTCATCAAACGCATCCGAACCGGTCATCTGGTCAACGGAATCACTTGAGCGGATATGACACAGGATCGATATATAATCCACATAATAGCGCATCGCCTGAGGATGAGCGCATAGCAATTCCTTCAAGTGCAAAAACTGCTCCGGCGTAATGTCTCCTTCAACCGAAGCGGTAATCAAAGTGTACAACTGCCTCACATCAAGCGAATTCATACCACATCCCCTGACATCATCGCGCGGGTTATACAGCGTTGCAGTGAAACAAAAATCATAGAAATCCGCCGATAAAGAAAATGGGCCGGCTTATTAAATTTTCGGGCGATGTCCTGTACCGAAACACGTTGATAATACCGCAACTCCAATAAATGTCGATCTGTTCGATCGAGTTTGCTCATGCAAATTTTCAGTGCCGCGCGTTGCTCTTCGAAATACACCGACGCCTCTTGGTGAACCGAACACAGACGCTCAAGAAGATCATCGTCAAGCCGGTACTCTTTCTTTTTTGTTCTGTAATAATTGGATATATTAAATCTGACAATTTTCCGCGCCCACGTCAAAAAAAGGGTGCTGCTGTCAAAGGTGTCAAACTTATCCCACATAATGCTGGCTGATTTTTGCAAAATATCCTCCGCATCCGAGTAATTGGGCACTAATGTCAGTATAAAGTTAAACAGATGCTGCTGATATTTGATAAAATAACCGACAAATTCATCTTTTTTGGACATCTAACACCTTTTTCTTCCTGCCCAGCTTAACGCTTTCTGTAAATGCTCTGATTATGGTATGTAAACAAAATCCCGAATTCACAACATTTTCAAAGATAATGGGTATTTTTTGACATAACCCATAATAGCCCATCGATTCGTGGGGTGTCAAAATGGGCATAAAAAAAGCCCTCTACGGGTTTGTAGAGGGCGATTAGCTCCCCGAGCGGGATGACTTTCAAACCGAAGTATGTTACATAAAGCCATGTAAAGAATGGACTTATATTTGCTCTGATAGTTGACAGAATTAAGCATCAAGACATTTTTTTCTTGGGCAGTTAACAGCTTGAGAGTGCAGAATAACGGTGGGCTGCAACAGTACCGCCCGCTGAACGTTATTTTGGTGTAAAACTGAATCCAGTATAATGGAAATATCGTTCAGGCAAATTCAGGATATCTTTTAGGGTCTGACTATTTGGTTTCAGAATCGAACATTCTTTTCCAGAATATTTTCGGCATTTCTAAGTTTTTGCCCTCTCGGTGGTCTTATCAACTTTCACATTTTCAAGAAAGATATCGCGGACGGGTTCTTCATGTTCGCCGCGACGTTCGAGCAGTCCACGGTCCACGACCGGTGGAGAATTCGATTGACAGCGATTTTGCATGCCCTATAATGCGCCTATTATTTGCGAGGACTTTCGAGATTTACGGAGTCTCACAGCCAAGGACAGAATGATTTGAATGCCGAAAGATAACAACGGCGCAATAGCGGAGATAATCTGGAAGTTGCGAGTCTAGCTTGGATTAACCCAGAAGCGGGTTCGCGGCTAAGGTCGGTGTGACGTGATCCACCGCGAATCGATGGGAGAAGGGTCCCATAAAATCGTCTCCTATAACTTTACGGAAAATTGATAGAAGTCTTTAATAAAATACTGGCGGACGCTAGCAGAAAGCAAGGTTCGACAAGAGCGAGAAGGCCGAACAGACGTGACTCTGCAAGGACTATCCGCTGTCTGGAGAAAGCCAAATGAGTGAACACATTCACGTTGTGTCTCATGGTGAGACGATAGAAACATGGCTTATACCCGGCCGGGGTGTCACTGGCCCTTGTCCAGTCGTCTTCATGGCGGGAAACGCTTACGGCGTTCTTCCCTACATCCGCACGATGGCCAATGTCATCGCCGATAACGGATATACGGCCGTGTTCTGCAATTTCAGAGGACAGGGAGGCAGCCGGTGGGATGCTTTCTGTACAGAACGCTACCGAAGACTTGGCTGCTGTTGTGGCCGCATGCCAAGACCATCCAGCTGTTGACGCGAACCGACAGGTCATGCTTGCGCAGTGCACGGGAACGTATGCCGCCATGGATTACCTGATCCGCGGAGAGAAGCACCCGATCAAGGCACTCGCCATATATGGCTTGGTGTTCATGCCGAACAAGGTCAAGCAACGGGCACTGACCATGATGTCCGAACACAAGGTGCGATGGGACCCGGATGCGATTGACTGGGAATATGACCCTTGCCGTGCAATCTCAAAGCTTCGCGTCCCGACCTTGATGACTCATGCTTTGGATGAACGGAACTTAACTCGATCCTCGTTACATGAGGTGTTGACGGTTTTCTCTTACATCCGTGAAGGTCAACTCGCTCTACTCAAGCAAGGTTACGATGTTGGCGACCATCCTCGTTCGTTGTTTGAAGAGTGGTGGGCCGTCTTCCATTCCTGGTTTGAGCGGCATCTTTCACATAGGCAAAAGGTTGAATGCGGAGTATTGACACATGGCTCATCAGGGAGATTGTGATGGCAGCGGACTCCATGCGTGAGCGCATCGCCCAGTTAATCTCGCAATCGCGTGTTATAGTCGAAAAAGAGCAGATCCCGCCATATCGTGCTCTTGAGAGACTATTGTCGGATATCCAGATGAATAGAGACCAAGAATTCGCCCAAGCTTGTTTTCCGGATGTTCTGTGTGACGCGATTGTTGCGGGTTGTTGGCACTACCGTTCGCTATCCCACCATGGGAGTATCTGGGCGATTTATCCACAGCAGGAGTGGGAGTTGTTTGAGCGATTGACCGGTGCATTTGATCCTGCCTATCGGTTTACTCAAGTAATGACTGACTTCTTTCGACGGGGCTGGCTGAATTCCTCCAAAGAGACACATGAAGCCCCAGCAACCGTGATATTGCAGCGAACGACTGAGGCTAGGCAGCGATATGTGCAAAAAGATAAAGACAGCCTGACAATAGAATACCCTGCCAAGCTGGCAGAGATTCTTTTGGGTGATTTTATTTGCCAAATTACGAACAATAATACCGACCAGTCAGATTCTAAGGATGTCCTGCGCAAGGCAAGGCTCGATACCTACTTAGCTATGTGCCACTCCGCTAACGCTTGCGAATACCAGCCGATCCTCACCTTCCTGAATGAGTTCTCAGCAATTGAAGTTTTTGGTGCACCCGGGAGGACTACCTATCCGCCCCGAGATCCTATGGATGAGAATGAATTTAGGCAAAGCATCGATCCGTTGCTTCAGCTTCTCCAATCAAGCATTTTCTGGCTGGAGTACCTTACCCGCAAAACGAACAAGAGCCTTAGTGGTTTCCTGCTACTCTATCCGCCAGGAAAGAATCGAAACGGTGGCTATCGGCTGGTCTGGCCGTGGTGCTCTGTCAATCTGGCTATTGAGCGGGGAACGTCAGCCAGCCAAGAATTTTACAAAATGCACAGCGATGTCTTTCACGAAATCTTCGATTACGTGTACGGAACCAAAGAACCACAACTGGGCGATTTTGCTCCTGGTGCAGAACTTTCAGTGCTGAGGCTTGCAGAGAAGCTTTCGCGGCAGAAGCATGAAGGCCAGGCTCTGTCCTTCCACGTCGTGACGGGCTTGCCGTCTGCCGTACACAATGGTCTTCGCTGTTCGCTCCCCCCGCTCGACTACGAAGACAGTCATGCGAATAGCGGCCATCTTTCTAATGGACAGGCTACAAACAAGCCCGTGAGAGATGACCGCTTGACCTACTACCTCAACGAAGGGCAGGACCGCGAACCCGAGATATTACAGCCATGTCCAGTGCAGAATCATAAGTTACGTCCTGATCCGAGTCCGCCTGAAGAAGTGTCCCGGAAATGCTCTACACATCCTGAATGTACTGACCATGAAATTCACTATGAGCGAGTCGCTTGCGCAATTCTTGGCAACTACTCATTTTTCCAACAGCGTGATGCTGTTCTTTGGGCTCAGACAGACGGAGATACTATATCTTTGCATAGAGCTACTTTTGATCGCGGGTTTCTGTTTCCGGCTCAACTCCGCACTCGGTATGAAGTTATCGAAGAGTTGTGTAAGCGCAATCCCGCGCTTGTCGTTTATGAGTGCGGCTCGGAAGGCGTTTATCGCATAAAATGTACCCATCCTGGAGGAGGCATTAAGGTCCAGCGTGGTCAGTGGACTGGCGACCGCTTCGCGGAAAGAAGGCAGTGGAAGCCATGGGAAGCGGTGAAGAAGGCATATGAGCGATATTTCGATACGACATTATCGAGCGACGATCTCCCACAATGGTGTAAGGTCCTTTATCGGGTCATCGAGAAATTAGTGGATAATAAGCAGGGAGGTGCATTTGTTCTCGTCAGCTCAGTCGCTGAGGCTGATCAATTGAGCTATCCGATGACACGGGTGTATTTCGAGCGATACAAATTGGAGGACTCTTATGAGGATGATCTTTATCACCTCGCAATCGAGGACGGAGCAGTTGTCTTATGCGTAGATGATCAGTCGTTGGTACTTGGCCGGAGGTACTTGATGCCTGCGATTTCGTCTAACGATAAGCAGTGGTATGGCTCGGAGCGGGAAGCAAAGACTCTGAAGAATGGCGCACGACACACATCTGCTCGTCTTCTCAGTATGTCGAAACCAAACGATACGTCAAGAGTTGTGGTCTTGTGCGTTTCCGCAGATGGACCTATTACCTTGTACTACGATGGGACTAGCATTGACCCGCCAAAGGAGACGTCATGACTTCCAAGCAAGCTGCTGCATGCGGTGTATTTGGGGCCGCGACCTTTGCTATTGCCTTTGTTCTCGGCACTGGCCTTATTCTGGCCACTGGAATTCCTGCAACTGGCGGACTGCTCAACATCTTCGTTTGTGTTGCGATTGCAGTGATCGGCGCTCAAGCCGTGCCGCGGTTTGGTAGCGCGACCTTGATGATGCTGGTGACGTTTTCCCTTGCGATCCCAACGGTGATCGGTGGACCTCCGGGCATCTACAAGCCAATGATTGGTCTCGCTATCGGCCTTGTGTACGATATCGCTGTCGCCATCGGGCAACGCCGGCGATGGGCGGTCTACCTCGGCGGCGGAGCTGCTGCAACGACGAGCATTGTGACCATCTTCGCGGCCATAAGCCTGCTCGGGCTTCCGGGCGTGGAAAAGCTACGACCACTTCTTCTCACTTTGGCCGGAGCTCAATTCGTCCTCGGTCTTCTGGGGGCCGTACTAGGGCGCTGGCTATACGAGTCCAAGTTGGCACAGTTACGCGTCTTCGCGACCTTAAGGAAGGAGCGGGATGAGCCTGACCGTTGACATTCGCCACGCCTCCTATGAGTCAACAGGAACTGGAGAGTCAGTACTCCGTGAAGTAAGCTTTACTCTCGACCGGGGCGAATCTGTTGCCGTGTTGGGCCGGAATGGCTCTGGAAAAAGTTCGCTCGGATACGTTGTAACTGGCATTCTGCCACGGTTAATGGACGGAACAGTGGATGGTGAGGTCCGCGTTGATGGAGCTTTGCTGTCGACGACATCGACCGAGGCGTGGCTTGCGAAGGTGGGCATTCTGTTTCAAGACTGTGATGCGCAGTTTTTCTCTCTACGCCTTGCGGACGAGTTTCCCGACCTCGAAGTTGTTGAGCACTTCCAGCTTCAAGACTTGATGGACCGGTCCCCAGCAGAGCTTTCCATGGGACAGCGGCAAAAAGCGGCACTTGCTATCGCGGTCGCGAGAAAGCCGCGATGCTTGGTGCTTGATGAGCCCGGTACGACACTTGACCCGCCTTCTCAAAGGCAATTGACACGTCTTCTGAAATCACTCCGCGCGTCTGGCGTGCAGCTGCTGCTGCTTAGCCAACGCCCCACTGGCGTATTCGAGATCGCAGATCGCGTTCTGGGCCTCAAGTGTGGTACATTGCGACTGGACACGAGTGGCACGAGTTTGTCCCCTGTCGCTCTGGCTGATTTGTTCGATATTGAACCAGACGATGCTCATCCGCAGCCATCTCTCGGTAGGGCCACGCCGGCTGGCCCCGAACTCGTGTTGTGCGAGAGGATGGAGTTCGCATACCGTGGTGGACGTTTTAGGCTTGACCTTGCCCAACCACTATCGGTCGCTCATGGCTCTACGCTAGGGTTAGTAGGAGCCAACGGCAGCGGAAAGTCCACGTTGCTCTGCCTCCTCGGGGGCCTCGCTCGGGCAAGACGAGGTGGGAGCCTTATATCCGTCAACTCCTCCAAGCCCGGCCATCGGACGGCAATCGTTTTTCAGAATCCGAACCATCAATTGTTCGCTCGCTCGATACGTGAGGAACTGCGTTTCGGTCTTGAAAACCATTCTGTTTCGCCCACAGAGATTGAACGTCGGATTGAGTGGGGACAGGAGTTCTTTGGGCTTGGCGATCTGGAGCGTGATCCACACACACTCTCGTATGGCCAGAAGAAGATTCTAGCGCTTGCATGTGCCTTTGTGTTAGAACCCGATGTGGTGCTGCTTGACGAACCCGAGCTTGGCCTTGACCTATACCACAGGGCCGCTCTGAAGCGTCTAATCCATGAATGGCAGAAGACTAAGGGGACGGTGTTTGTTATTGCGACCCATGATCTTCAACTCATCAGGCAAGAGACCGACCGCCTTGTTCTGCTATCCGATGGGCGCATCACCTGTTCCGGTCCAACGAACGAGGTGATTGGCGAAGTTCATCGCCATTTTGGCCTAAGTGAAGGTGATGAGTGGTGAGTGGCGTCTTCCATCGCGTTGTTGGCGAAACCGACTATAGGGTAAAACTATCCCTTCTGATAGCGTATTCTATTGCCGCCTTTACGAACAGTGTGGTTCTCGTTGGGTGGCTCCTCATCTCGGCTGTCGCGGCATTGGTATTGTGCCGAGTGGACCGTTCCCCATATCTCCGGGCGATTCCGATGTTCGTAGTTGTTCTCATGGTCTTCTTCGGGCTGGCCGTCGCGGGCGACCCCACCAAAGCAGGAGTCTTGGCTGCTGGCGTTGCGGTTGCGAGGTGGATGGCGGTTGGGGGTATCTGTATCGCGTTCTTCGTCGCGACTCGTCCTTACGATATCGTTGCGGGATTGCGGTGGCTGCGGTTGCCGAAGACATTCTGTCTGGCCATTGGCATGGGGCTACGCTTTCTGCCTGTCATCTTCGAGGAGACACGTCGTATCATAGTCGCACAGCGTGCTCGCGGGCTGGGCCGGGAACGGGGCCTACAGCGGATGAAGCATCTTCCTCGTAACCTATCTGCACTCCTGGTTCCGCTGCTCGTCGGCGTGATGGTTAAGCTTGACGACCTGTGGCTGGCCATGAGGGTCAGGGGGGTAGATGTCCACCGCATCGGGCTTGAGCGGGATCTACCTCCCACATTGGCAAACTTGATTGGTCTGGGGTACGCTCTCGGCTTAGTGGTTACCGGAATCGTTCTATAGGACTGAATTGCACTTACAACCACCGCGATGGGTTCATCGACGGTTAGCGGAATTCGGTCGGCCAAAAATTTTAATGTACTCCGGCAGCAAAACAGCTCTTTTGAACCAGTTCTTTCCGCCACTCAAGGCCTTACGCAACCTATCGATATGTTCCATATCCTTAAGAATTGTCCGAAGATCATCATCGGAATATGTATGTCGAGCATAATTTACCTTCACGGCCACCATCCGCACATTGTTGTAACTGTAATCACCACTTGAATCCACTCTATCGAGAGAAACTTTATTGACGTCTTTCTTTGTAAAAGTCATGGCTTGACCAGTAACAGCACAATGCCCGTTCTGCGCTATCCATATCTGCTGTATGTCTTGGAAGGTCAAATGGAATTTTTTTCGTCGTCGTTTAGCTTGACCTTTCCATCCATTAAAGCATGCTTTCAATTCCTTGTGGACAGCACAAATAATAGGAACTTTTGATTGCGCAGTAGTTTTTTGCTTCTTAACTTTTAAATTGAATGGTTTGCTCATGCCGATCCTTTGAACTGTTTGTTAATGGGCTTTATGGCTATTCAAAATTGTTAAAGAATTTTTTCTATTATCCTTGCAACAGATATGATTTCTTGAGAATTAAGTCTGCCACCATTATCCTCTTGTGTTGTAAACAGATTCTTACCGACTTGAAAACAATTCTTCTCATACCAATCCTTTTTCCATTCCCAAGCTATTCGATAGTCGTCGCGTCCCAACATCCCTAAATGTTCCCAGATCAGTAGGTCACCTGCGGGAGTGACCCAAGAAAAATCGGGACGCATCTTCCCGGGTACAGTGATTCCCTCGTAAACTCGCTCATATTCGTAGTCACGCAGGCCTTCTATGTGGAATAGAATATTCGCAATGACAAGTTCCGATTTGCTGCGAACCATATGCCCCTTCTCGGTACGGTGTATGAGATGTTCAACGTAAGGGACTGTCTCTGCTTGATCACGGACAGCACTCGTAAACAGGTTGGTGTTTCTTCTTGCAGTTTCAGATTTTTCCGGTCGAGAAAAATCATACAAACAAGAGCCATCATTCCCTTCGATTAATAGAACGAGCTTCTCGCGGGACCTTGTCAGTGCAGTATAAAGCAGTTCTCTGGACAAGGGTCTACATTTTCTGGGGATAACAACAAACACCTTCTTGAATTCACTGCCCTGCGCCTTATGAACAGTAAGCGCGTATGCAAGTTCCAATGGTCCACTTCCTTGTGGAAAATCTCGCTTGCTGTATCCGACCCTAATATTCTTTCTTCCGCTGAAAACCACATTTACCCATCCTGCCTTGCCAGGGCACACAACTCCGATTTCTCCGTTGGCAAGATATACTTCCAATTGGCCATTTCCGTCATAAGCATATCTGGTTCCGTTATCGAGCTGAATAACTTTATCGCTAACGACAATTTCCTCATCACCCAGACTTGTTCCCCGAAATGCTCTCGCCTTTTGCAGCTTATCCATTCGAAAGGATCGCTGTACCCATCTGTTGATCTCACGCACACCGTATGGGTGCATACGCACAGGAGAGAGTATCTGGAAGTTCTCTGCACCTTCTGGGGCATCAAATGGCATCCATCCTTCAGGGTTGAAACCCAAAGCGAGGTTAAAATTATCAACGTCCTTCTCATTATTTATCCCAAATTGCTTCTTGAATTGCTCCATGAATCTTGAGCGAAGTTCCTCGGGAGTTTTCCAAAAACAGAGTTCTAAATCATTAAAAGCCCCATTCATTTCTATGTCGCTTAGAATGCGGTCTGCATCCACCATTTGTGGCTCGCGTGTGAACCACGATGCCAGGCGAAGCGTGCCAGAAGGTGCACCAGCCACAGCTCGCACTTCAACAGATAGACGAGCCATTGCTAATCCGCGATTCTGAATTAAAGGGTCATTTGACGCCAATGCACTTTCAAAACTAGCAACTAAATCCGCAAAGGGTCTTCCGACCCCAATGGGTGGTAATTGATTGGGATCGCCAACAAGGATCAGTCGCTGGACATGTGCCAAGTCTAATGCTTCCAATACGGCCAAGAGGGTATCCATTGTCAGCATCGATGCTTCATCAATAACAACTGTTTTCTCCTTCCTGTACTTGTCCTTGCCGACAAGCAGAGGTTTTTGCCTGACTCCATCATACCGTCCGAGACTGTTCAAGAACTGGGCAACCGTCATTGCTTCAGCGTTTGTAGCGCGACCAAGTCGCACACGTGCTTTACCCGTCGGGGCTAATAACAGAATGCCGTCCTTGATAATATCATCGCAAAGCAACAATGCACCCAGCACAGATGTCTTGCCTGTACCGGCTTTTCCGGTCAGGACGGTCAGCTTTCTATCAATGATGCAGGCCAGTGCGTCTGTCTGCTCTTTAAGTGCAGCGGTGTGACGGGGATTCTTTGGGTCGTATGCCCCTCCAGCATCTTGAATGGCCTTTTTGAGTAAAGCCGCCCAACTAGTTTTCACTGTGACCGTTTTTCTTTCCGCGCGGGCATGAAGGACGTTACGCAGCCTATCTTCTTGTTTGCGATATTCAGTGAGTTGTAATGATGGAATTAGTTTCTCTGTCTTTCCGGATTTGACAGTGATATCGACCGTCTCTACGACCTCTGAGAGAAAACCTTTATTCGCATTTAACCAATCCATTCCAACATTGCAGGGCTGAGACAAGTCGATTTTCGGCATCCGCTCTAAAATTTCGCTAATGCCCATGAGGGCGTCCCCCTCATTGGCTGCCGATTTAAGGATAGAGACTAAGGCAGCTCGAACACGTCGCTTATCTAATGGAGAATCAACCGATGAAGGTGCAGGTACTGGGTGCTTTGCCGCAATTGAACTATCTGGCATGAGGCCGCGGTCGACCATGCCTATGCTTACTGGCACGTTTTCATGATCACCCAGGTCTGCCTCCACTGTACGATACGGGTTTTCCAGTATTTCCCTGTCCGTTATCTGAGCATGAGTAGCATTAGCTCTTTTGTTTGGGTCGAACCACCGCTGTGCCTGCCCAGGAGTCAAGTCGAAACGAGAAAGGAGTTCCAGTAGAGCTCGTCGTTCGGCGGATAGCCCTTCCCATGTCGAGCGAATGGCTTTGATGTCACCGGAATACGCTGTCTGGGGAGGATTTTTTTTGCCGCGTAAGATTGCATCTACCACGGTCCACGGGTTATCGCTCGGTTGCACGGCCCCCATGGCCAGCAATTCGAAGTACAGAGAAGTGCCCAACCTCATTCCTAGTGCTTCAAGGGCGGACCCAGTACCCGGAAATGCACCGCGATCTTGCCACACATCCGCGATTTGCTGATTAAGCCATTCCTCATGCCGATCCCAGGGGCCTTCCGCAATTCCGTGCTTTCGGATAAGACGCACTGCAGCGAGGCATCGAGTCAGCGTAGAAAGAGCGGTGCCAGGCGGAGCCAATTCTGCCGCGTGCGAGAACTCCTTCATGTGTCCCCAATCGACGGCTACAGCTATCTCCAGAAGGAGTTCACGTCTGCGAGCGTCTTCCTCGGGGTCTCCCGTAAGTTTAAGATAGTCGTGATACGGCAGAAGAAAGCCGTCATGGCCATCAGTTCGGATTGAGTGGCGGATGATGCGGTCCCACAGAGGGTAGGTGGTCTTACCCGAAGATTCATAGTACAACAATTTCCCAACTCTCAACACTCGCCCAACGCCGATTACTAGGCGTGGTAGATTGTCGCCAAGAGGATGTCCTTCCTTGGTGTAAAAGAACACCAGTGACTTATCATCCGTGATCCGCCCGAACATCAGATCAGAAATCGCCTCCTGTCGGGAACGCCCGAATACCCAAGGAGTCTCGAAGGGAGGTTTCTCGTCGGGTGGCAGTGGGTTGGGGAGGCCCGCCTCAAGCTGCTTCTGATTTTTTCGCAGCATCCATGCAAAGGGAACAGCAAATGTTGAATACTCAGGGACAGGAATGCTCGTTTTCTCCAAATTGCCGTGGGTTGCCTGAGCTTTTTTGTTTTGGCTATAGGGATGTTTAAACTCGCGTAACCATGAGTGTGGACTCATGAAGTATCCGGACTCGGCTTTACAGGCAGGCAGTTCATGCTGACTCAAATCACGAAAGTGCTGCCCCTTGATTTTGTCTTCCGCTATTTCGTCTCGCTCCACACGGATACGGTCAAGCGCAACGCAAAAGGAGTTCTGTAACGGTTTGTCACAAACACAACCATCCCATTGGCGGTCATGCCAAGGCACTCGTAAAGTCAGATGGAACATATGGTGGTCTCCTATGATAAAAGTCTACTCCAATTTTCAATTATTTTTACGCTAACGTGTTGCGATCACAAAGTTTGGGAAGTCCTCAAACACCCAGTCATGTGTCAGGGTTTTGTAGATGATCCCAAGCAGTTTCCGTGCGGTGGCAATGATCGCTTTGCCGCTGCCGCGTGTTCGCTTGATCCGTTCATAATACTGCCTCAAATAGGGACTGTACCGTTTGGCCGACAAGGTGCATTGCACCAATGTCGTGCGAGCCAGGGTCGAGCCGTGTTTGGTGATCCGCCCATGCCGTACGATCTCATTGGAATCCTTGACGCGCGGCACAATCCCGAAATACGACGCCAGTTTGTCTTCATTGGCAAAATCCTTCACATTGCCGATGACACTGAGCAGCACGGTGGCCGACTTTTCGCCGATACCCTTGATACTGCTGAGGTTTTCATGGCCTTTCAGCACCTTGCCGTGTTCAGCAATGTCCGCATCCAAACGCTTGATGCTTCGGGTCAGCGACCGAATCTGATCGGTCAGCACCTCCAGCTCGACCCGTACAATTGTGTCCCAGTCAAAGGACAAAATACTCTTGAGACCCTTTTCTGTTGTCAGTGTCTCTTTTTTCCATTTCAGGCCGTAACTGTTCAGGACATTATGCACCTTGTTTGCCAACGCCGTTCGCTGTTTGACCAGCTTGTCCCGCGTGGCGGCCAATGAATGCAACTGGGTGTTCTTTTTTTCTTTCATACGTGCCTCAGGCAACATGCCTTTGCTCAAAAATAACGCCAATGCCCTGGCGTCGTGTTTGTCCGTCTTTTTTACCGACTGACGAATCACCTTAAACTGGTTCGGATCCACCACAATCACTTTTCTGACAGACGACCGAATCTGCTCGACAAACCACGCCGTATTGCCGGTCGCTTCCACGGCCACGTCGTCCCGTTTCCGCAAGGTCTTGCCAAACCGATCCATCCGGTCGATGGCATACGTTGCAATACGCTGCTTTCCCTGCTTGGTCCGATGGCACACCGTAAAACTGTTCGTGTGCAAGTCTACTCCAAGATAACTCATTGTGCGTTCTCCTAAACATTCATGGTTTCCATTGTCTGGAGTAGACTTCACTGTCGGCGTCCACCATTCTCCTATACAAGGTCGCAATGCCTTATTGTGGCCGGTTCGGTTACAGGTCTGAATATTCTCCTGTTCGAGGTCGATGCCCCATACGAATCATGCAGCCTGAAACCTATTCTACTCCGATTCGTAAAATCGAAGTTAAAACGCCAACGAATGCTGTCAAGAAGATATTTTTTCGCTTTTTTCCCCTCACCCCAAACCGGGGAAAAAAGAAAGAAAAAATATCGGCTCAACCTCATTCAGGATTTATCGTACCACCTCCTGACAAAGATAGGTTACGGTGACCACGGACAAAAACAGCCGTTTTTCACGGAGCATTTCCGGGGCATAGACCGGCTCGTTGACGAGGGCCTTAAACCGCGCCTTGAGCGTCGGCAACGAACGACGGTTCAGGAACGATACGATCTCACTGACAACGTCGCTTAGCCGTGTGACCTCCGCATCGGTGTCCTTACCGATCTTTTGCTGAATCCCGATGTCTATCGCCACCTCATAACCGGTCGCATCCCGTGTGACATAGGCGATCTCGACCGACTTGGGCACCACGGTAACCGTCAGGCTCTTCAGTTCGGCCAACTCGTATTCCGGCAGGACACGGCGATGAATGGTCAAAGGCAAGTTCGCCAGCTCGGCAGCGACCGCATCAGCAATATCAATGGCGATTTTCATAGCGTCCTCACAATCCACGATGTGGCAATCGAACCGGCCAACGTCGTGATACAGCCGATAACAAACCACGCCACCTTGCTGCGGCTGAGCCGTTCCTGCTCCAGCCGGTCCAGGCGGACCTGAATCCCCGGCTTGCCGTTGCCGCGGATGGCTTCGTCCATCTTGTCCAGCTTATCATGCAGCCCGGCAAACTCGTCCTTGCAGACGTTTTCATATTGTTCTTTACAGGTCACTGCCAATCTCCTGAGTGTGGATACGATAGGTTTTTTGGTTCGGCCCCGTCCAGCGCCAGCAGCCCTGACCGGACAGAGCCATCACTTCAAATTGTTTGTTGTTAACCACCACGATGTCACCAATCTCCGGCGTCATGGCCAAAGCCTCTGCATCCATCAGAAAATCCCACACAAAACTGCCCACACGCAGACCCGACTCATTGTCCACCTCATAGTCGGTTTTGCCGAAGACGGCATTAACAGTTACGGTTTGGCTGTTTCGCCGATACGCGACCGGACTGGAGCAGAAACCCAGGAGCTTCTGCTCCAGCCAGTCCAGGCCGTTGTTCAGTAAATTGCTCATATCAATTCGGGCTTGAGGCGTGGGGCTTGGGGGAGGCAGTGTCAACCTCAAGCCTCACGCCCCAAGCCCCACACCCGTTATTGTTCCAGTCGTACCCGCACCGTCGCATCTGTGGTGGCCGCTGCACGTACGGCCTTGCCCAGATACTTATTGAAGCCGCTGCCGTCATCATCGGTGGCCTGTTGATTGGATGTGTTCCAATAGAGCTTGGCTCCGGCCGCAATGTCGGTGCCCGTGCCGGTGGCCTTGGGAACGTCAAAGACGCCCGTTACCGCCAGCGCCCCCAGTTGACCGGCGGCCATGTCCAGCTTGGCAATCCCGATCAGATCGCCCTGAACCACCACATCGCCGGCGTTAACCGCTGCGCCGGGGGTGTAATCAATCGCATCACCGTCATGAATAAATCGTGCTGTTGCCATAATTTTTCCTTCATAGATTTTAGTTGACTTTCACGCGAACTTTATGTACGCTATAGCGTACGTTTACTGTAAAGCTTCAACCCTAACTTCTGGATAGGTTTTATGACGACCATTACCGCCACAAACGCTCGAAAACAGCTCTATAAGCTCCTTAGCCAGGTTCAGGAGTCGCACGAGCCGATCTGCATTACCAGCAAGAACGGGGCAGGTATCCTGATCTCAGAGGAAGACTACGCCGCCATTCAGGAGACTCTTTACCTTCAATCGATTCCGGGCATGACCCAGAGCTTGCTTGAAGGCCGTCAGGCATCACCTGAAGAATGCACCCCGCTTTCGGAGTTTGCATGGCCCGATACGAAGTCATCCTGACCAAAGCCGCTGTCAAAGATGCCAATAAAATCGCCGCTGCCGGATTAGCACCGAAAGTGAGAAAACTTTTGGCACTTATTGAAAAAGACCCCTTTTCGTCCTATCCGCCATACGAAAAACTGCTTGGCAATTTGACGGGGCTGTACTCCCGCAGGATCAACATTCAGCATCGCTTGGTCTATCAGGTCTTAACCGAAGAACGTATTGTCAAAGTGCTGCGGATGTGGTCACATTACGAATGACCCATCCGGCTGTTTATGCTTCGCCTTTCATCTTGAGCGCGCCGCGGTAATCCTGCATACTCCCCCAACTGCAAAAATTGTTTTTGAAGATTTCAAACACATCTTTGTGAAGGTAAAGTGTTCCCTGTTTGGCGTAGGGGTCGATTTCAATGCGGTGGATAAAGGCGTGGACGAGTTTTCTATCCTCGACGGTGGCGGTGGGGTGTGCGATGAGGCGGTCGATGGCGGCGATATGTTCCGTTGCCCAATCCCGTAAATCGGATTCCCGGAAGGTGGCGACAGCGGGTTTGGGGGTATTATTCTTTTTCTGCAGTCGGTCGCGACGCAGTTTCAATTCGGACAGGGTGGCTTTTATCTCATCCAGTCCCTCAAAACTCGGATCGGCCAGCATTGCCAGCGTCGCCTTGATGCGGCGGTTGACCGCGTCCAGTTCTTTTTGGATGTTGGCCGTATCGTCGGCCGTCTCTTTGCCCAACCGGAGTTTTTTGATAAATGCGGCGACCGCCTCCTCAACGGTCTTGTGGTCGCCCAAGAGGATGCGTTTGACGTGATGCAGCACCCAGGCGTTCAGTGGTTCCATTGGGACGTTCGTCTGCTTGCAGAGGAATTTACCACCCCGCTTATACCCCGCATCGGCATAGTAATAGTATCGCGTTGGTACACCCCCGGATTTACACTCCACGTATGTCTTATGAAACGATTGGTTGCAATGGGAACAGACAATCAATCCCGACAACAAGGCGCGGCCTGTGGATTTGGCACGGCCACCCATATCGCAGCGATTTTTCTTTTCCTGCTGGGCTTTTTCAAAGTCATCGGGCGAGACCAGCGGTTCGTGAACATTCTCGACCAGATACCAGTCTTCTTGCGGATTATTGGCCGCCAGAAAATTACGCTTCGGACGAAGATTGCCATCGCCGTCAACCCCATTGAAGCGCCCCAGTGTGCGTCGGTTCCAGACCAATGCGCCTTTGTAGACGGGATTGTCCAAGACCCCTCGAATTTGGCGACTGACCCACTTGACTCCGGTATAGCTCGGAATGCCATCCCGATTGAGAATAGAAGCGATATGGGCAGCTCCACGACCAGACAGATAAAGGCTGAAAATCCGCTGGACGGTTTTGACCCGCTCCGGATCGCTGGGCACCAGCCGGACAATATCGCTTTTGGCCTTCTTGACAAATTCGCTCTTTTCCAAGATGCGTACCAGCTTGCCGTCGGGTCCGAATTCCTGTTTGCGACCATCGGCCATCCAGCGGAACGTCCGCAGTATCTGACCGTTGGCGGTCTGGTGCTGCTTGTCATACCCATAGGGCGCAATGCCGCCCACCGCACTGTGTCGAATGGTGACCGTCGAAATGTACCCCCGAATCACATCCCGCGACAATTTGACCGTGTATTGTTTGGCTTGCCAGGATTTGACGCCTTGCAAGAGTTCGCCCTCGTCGCCGTCAGGAATCCCGTCGGCAGGGAAGATGGCGTTGACACCTACTTTCTCAAGCCGATGCAAATAGTACCCCGTCTCGTTGGTGCCGCCCCGTGAAAAACGGCTGATGTCATAGCAGAGGATGGTATCGAAATCCCGGCCGTTCTCGGCGGTCTCAATCATCCGCTCAAACGCCATCCGTCCCTTGGTGCTGGTGCCGCTGATGGCGTCATCGACGTACCAGCGGAGGATGCGGTAGCCATTCTGCTGGGCCCATTTTTCGATGTACGCCTTCTGGTCGGGAATCGACCGCTCCTGCAGGTCGGTGCTGCGTCGGGCATAGCCGACCGCCTTGATGTGTTTTTTGGATGCCATGGTGAATTCCTTTCTGTCTATGCGGCGATGCCAAGGATCGCTGCGATTTCTTTTCGGGCTTTCTGTTTCAATTCATCTACCGCGTTCGTGGTGGTGCCGCGCATTTGCGCAATCTCCTTGATGGTCTTTCCACTCAAAAGCAGGACGAGAATTTCGTATTGGGTCGGTTGCGCCCGAAATACAATCTTCAGTGCCCGGATAAATTCATCTTTGGCGGTTACCGTATCCGGGTCGAATGTTTCCATATCGAACTCGGCGTGAACCGCGTCCAGCAGCACGTTGTGTTTGCGGGTGGTCGCGTTGGTGTAAAAATCAAAAAACACGCTTTTGATATCCAACCAGACGCGGTGCCGCAGAAACCGGGGCTCCACCTCGGATGCCTTTGCAATCTTGACCATCGCGTCGTGGGCAAGGTCGTTGTGGTCGATGTCGGTGCGTCCGATGCGCCGCAGGTAGGTGTGTGCGAATTTGTAGGTCATGTCGATAATTTCGTCCGTCAGTTCCATTTGTTTTGTCTCCTGAATAGTGGCGTTTTTTTGTCTTTAATAACGTCCCTATAGGGCCATAAACCCCACCAGAAGCCAAGCGTATTAGGCCGGAATTATTGATAAATATGCACTATTTTTATGGCAATTTTCGCCGCTGACGGTACGCCCATTGCCGACAGGCGTTGCGGCAATAGCGGGCGTTGGGCCGCGATGCGAAAAAGCGCGTCCCGCAGCGGGCGCAGCGCATGCGGTAGCAGCCGCGATGGTCGCCATAGCACTGCCAGGCCAATTGGAGTAATGAGCTTCGTGTCCACATAGCGCCCCTGCGCGTTACGGCAAAAATGCCCCGCCCAAAATTAACTCTTTCTGGGATGGTGATTGTTCCCGGCGGAGTCTCCTGCCTGTTTTACCCGGAAGGAACCATAATCGCCGTCGTCTTTTGCGAATTAATCAGGATGTATGTAAGTGTATGAGTCGGATATCTTGGATAAGTAGGATAAGTTGAGGATCTTCTACTTATCCTACTTATACAACTTATAATAATACTCTCTTAGTATATCCTGCTCATTCACCGCACGCCCACAATGATTTCCCGCCATGCTCGGCCGATTTGGTTTTGACAATCCCTATCTCGTTTGCCACCTTCTGGACATAACTCCACGTCAGCCCTTTGCTTTCCGCCTCGACCTGCAGTTCATCGGCCAGCACGGGTTCGGTGCCGACTCGCTCGTTGAGCCAATCGGCGATGGCATCTTTCTTGTTGGACTGCCGGCCGCCTTTCTTTTTGGTCTGCTGCAGAATCGAGTCGATGTCCACCCGCTGTGACGATTTGTCAAAGACCACCTGTTTATTGATAATCTGAAACTGCAGCGTCGTCGGTGCGATGCTGTAGTTGCTCTTGACCGGGATGAGCAGGCGAGGCGGGTCGGGGTCGGGATTGTGTTCGTCCGGCTTTTCCTGAATCACCGCCCAGACCGCGCGTGCGGCCGCCACAAATCCCGTCGACCCCAGAATCCGGTGAATCGCATCCAGCTCGGCTTTTTTGGAAAAATGGTTGATGCCCAGAATGGTCACGTTCCGCTCCTGCGCCAAGCCCTGCAGGCCGACCAGTGCGCCCCGCACCTCGGCGTTGTTGTTGGCGTTGACGGCCCCCAGATACGCCGTAATCGGGTCAAAGATGATGACCCGGCAATCGGGCATCTTCTGGAGCTTTTCACGCAGCAGCTGAATATGCTCGTCGATGGTGAATGGCTCGGGATGACCGTCAGCGCATCGGATGTGCGGGACGGCAAAGATTTTAGAGCAATCGGCCCCGTGTGACTGCAGCCGCGGCTTGATGGCATATTCCAAGCTCTCTTCATCGCTGAACAAGAGCACCGAGCCGGGGGCGAGCGTGTTTTTGTCATCCGGCCAGTCGCGACCCGTCGAGACTATCGCGCAGATGTACATCGTCAGAAACGATTTACCCACCCCGGGATTGCCCACCAAGAGCGTCAGCATTCCGGCCGGGATGCGGTTGGGCCAGAACCACTGTATCTCCTTGCCCTCGACGTCAGCCAGCGAGATGGTGATAATCTCGGCAGGTGACGCCGGCAGCGGTGCGGGCGTGATGGTTTTGGGCGCTGCGACCGCTGCCGACATCGCCGCTGGCTTCGGTTTGGCCACTGGCGCAGGCGGTTTCCATTTCCGCTCACGTTCGGCAATCTGCCGGGCTTGGTGTATCAGGTCAGGCGGCAGGTAGAGTTTTCCGTCCAGCGGATTGTTGGCCCAGTCGGCGACCTTCCTGGCCCACGGGATGACCATGCTCTCGTGGAAATAGCCCCATTTCCGATGGCCGCTGTGCTCGGGAAATCCCGCATCGAAGTACGACTGCTTGATATATTCGAGCGCGTGGACCCGACCCCGCCAATAGGCCAGCCGGAACGCCAGACGCACCGGATGGCTGCTTTGGCTGCGATAGTGGTTCAACCGCGCAGGCTGGTCGGTATGGTAGGCGTCGATTTCCAGTCGCCGAAGTTTTTTATTGTTGAACGCATCCCGACACAGACGCCGCTGCTCCCATGCCCAGTTGAGCTTGAGCCGTCGGTGGATGTCGTCTTTGGGGTTATCATTGTCGATGATGAGATGCTGCGCGGCATGGGCCGATTTCAAAAAGCCACTGCGATACATCCGCTCGGCCGACAGGCAAATATAGCGGCCGTCATAATCGGTCGGCCACGGCCAGAGCATCCCGTCGCTGCTAAGGAGCTTGGGCGCTGCCATCTAATTCCTCTCAATCTGCTCTTTGGTCCACTGGGCCAGCAGCCACTGGGCCAACGCCTCGACGCGCTGGTTGGCCTGTGGCGGCTCTTCTGCGGACGGTTGGACATTGATGCGGTACTTGCCGATTTTCGCTGTGGGACATTCTGTGGTGACCATACACGCCTCCCGTGAAAATAAAATTAAACAAATGGGATGGCGGGGTAAAGGACAAAAACCCCCGCCATCCAAGGGATAACGTACCCCCATCAGACACTTATTCGCCGTCGCTGCGAACGGCAGCACGCGGGTCGCACATCGCCGTACCGAAGTCGTGATAGACACGCCAGGCGACGGCCAGGCGGTTGACGTCGTGGTCCAGACCGAAAAACTCCGTCGTCGGCGACTGACGGCCGTTGAGGAAGGCGACGATTTGTGGCATGTTGCTCGGCGAGGCAAACAGGAACCACTGCTTTTTCGAGGCGGTCGCCGGGAACTTGACATCGTTGCTCAACCGCGGCTCGACCTCAAGCCGGACGGCTTTGCGGAGCGAATTGCCCGTCGGACCTTCGACCTGTGCCTGAATATACTCGCTTTCCAGCAGCGCCCGGGCCGTGCTTTCCAGTTCCGGGCTGACCAGCAGCACCGAAGGCTTGAGGTCAAGGTCATTGCCTTCCTTATCCCGCTGGGTGCGGAGCAGTGCAATCGCCTCGCTCAAGGCGTCGATGCTCAAGACGCTCGGTCCGCCGGTCAGCAGGTTGTTATTGTCCAGCGAGAAAAAGTCGTCGGCGTTGGCCAGCAGCACGTGATAGACCAAATCGCTGACCCGACGCATCGCCGCTCGGCCCAGCGAGGCGGCCGTGTCCTCAAACAGGCTCAAATCGTCGTTGATGATGTCGCGACGGTCGATGCTCAACATTTTGCCGAACGTGTCGATGGCATACTGCACCATCGCCTCGTCCACGCTACCGTGTTTGAACTCGCCGCCTTTGGCAATCTCCTCAAGCTGGCCGGTAAACGTCGGGCGAATGACCGTGTTGGTCTTAAAGTCGCTGACGCTGCGTACTGCACAGAACGTCCGCCATGTCGCAGGCGTCTCGGCGTAGGCGTCCAGCAGCACCTTGTTGGCCACATTGCCCAGCGCCACCGGCAACGAGTAGGTACTCAAGGCCGCCTTGACCAGTTCCATCCGGTTGTTGGGAATCGGCTGACCGTCGGCGTACAGGGCCGCCCGGCAAACATCGATGAGGTTGGTGACCCCCATCCGGTCGGCCTGCTCCAAGGCCATCGCACCGAGATTTTTCTCGGCCAACTCCGACCGACCCATCCGCATCAGCAGCGCCGCTTCGAGGACGTTGCTGTTGGGCGTATGCGTCGCCCGGATAAACACGCCCGGAGCCGCAGGGCGCGAGGCCCGCAGGATTTCCAGTTCGGTACGGTTTTCGTCCCAGCCGCTATCGATGGCTTTGGCCTGAATCTCCGGATAGCGGTCGCCGCACAGGTTGCGAATATTAGCAACCCGCTTGCACTCGGCCTGCAGGTCGTCGGTTTTGACTTCCGGTGTTTCTACTGTCTGTTCCATAACATTGTCTCCTTGAACTTTCATTGCAGTAATCTGTACAGCGGTCGCATCGTCACAGCCCAGCGCCGTGATGCTGACCTCGCGCAGCTTGCCGCGCGTAACCCGAACGGCACCACCATCCGGACAAACCAGATGGCGGCCGTTCAAGTCAATCGCCTGTCCCGGGCGCAGGCGATCAGAATCCAGAACCTCGACCCCAACGGACGCTTGCCAGGGAAAACCGTTCTTGGCGGCCTTGAGCACCTCGCGCGCCGCTTCGCTGTCGGCGCTCATAAGGCCTCGCACCACCAACCTGCCGCCTTCGACCGAGGCAGTGCCGTGACCGACCACGCCGGACTGCTTGGCGTCGTGGTCGGCCAGCACCGCTACCTGTCCGGCCTCAAGGCCCTTCAGGTCGATACACAGCGGCCCCCAGCCCGGCACCGTCATAAACCCGCCTGTGTAGGCGACGATTTCGAGGGCGGGCAGTCGCTGGCTGGCCAGCACCTGAGCGGTCGGAAACTGGATTAATACGGGAGGGCCTGTGTCTGTTTTTTGCATTCGGAAATCTCCTAAAAAAGGTTAATGAGGTCTCACCCTCTATATCTGCAGCGACAGTGATTT
>JBNRMN010000084.1:0-3595 GCA_050309605.1 Anaerohalosphaeraceae bacterium | reverse complement strand
TCGGACCATACTCATTGTACGGATCGGTTTCATACGGGTCTTCCGCATGAACCTGGGGGACATAATCAATCAAATGAACGTTGGGATCGTCGCCCGGATTGCCGCTGGAAAGAAAAATGTAATGGCCTAAAATATCAGGATTGACCGGATAGCCCCTCTCTTCGTCCGGGTCTTCGCCTGCCATCCAGCTCAGCGTGACCTCGGCTTCTTCATTGGAAATCAGCACACCGACGGAACCTTCGGGATTCTCCGGCATAACCTTCGGATTGTACGGCCCTGCGGTATCAATCTCCAGGACAAAGGTGCGGTCGCCTGTGACGTGCCAACTGGCCCCGCTCAAATCGGTATCTTCCTTTGCTGCGGTCGTGTACGCCTCACCGCCGTCATACGGACCTGCTTCAAGGCCATCCATTTCGAACCAAGGACCATAGGATGTCAGATCAAAAGCATACGTCCCTGCCCCCAGGTTCACCGGCGTTTCCAGGGCGATATGCAGCCACAAGCCGGTGCCGTTGTCGCCGCCGCCGCTGAATCCGCTTTCCGCCGCCATTGTCGCCACCTCAGAACTCAGCACTGTCAGCGTGGTTTCGGAGATCGAACTGATACGAACGGTAATTTGGTCTCCATCTGAAAAATTATACCATGTTCCATTGTCCAGATAGTCCTCCCAGTTGACATGCTTGACCCAGATACCGTACAAGGTGCCTCCGCTCGCCATCGTAAAGGTCTGCCCCTGAGTCAAACGGTCGTTGGCCACATAGGTTGCACCGTCATTAGCGCCCGAAAAGGTCTGGCCGGGACCATTGATGTTTTCGTTATCCGACGCACAGGTAAGCAACTGAGCAATAAAACCATCCTCAACAATGGGTTCTTCCGCCTGCGTTGTAATCGTCGCCGCATTCGCGCCGAGTCCCATTACAATCACACAGGCCAACAAAATAATAACACGTCGCATGGCATTACTCCTTTAAAGTTGGATGGAAACATCCGCTTTTATGCGTCCAAGCCTCAAACACCGCATCCCTGCTGTATATACCCTACACTCTTAATTTTGATCCTTCTCACGGCCCTCCTTTCATTAAATGGTATAAGGTTTCCGGACGCCTGAACTGACGCCCGGAAACCATTTTGAATTTATACTGCATCAACCTTAATCAGGATAGATGCGATAGCTGTCCAGCCAAGTGGCTGCGATTTCTGCAAAGTCGGCCAGGCCAACCTTACAGTCGCCATCGAAATCAAACGGAAGATCATACAACTCATAGTTGCACACCCAATCGCCGCGAACCGCCAGATAATCCTGTGCGATTTGTTCGGTCGTGCGGGCATAGTTGTAAATCTTCAAATCGTCAATCCGACCATTAAAGTAGGGGTCAGGAAATTGACTTTTAGCGAGGTAGTTCAACTCGGCGGCCACATCAATCGGATCAAGGGTCATTCCGGTATTGGTGGCAACCAATTCGCCGTTGTGGTACAACCGCCCCGTGTCGCCGGTGATCGTCACCGTGACATAATGCCATTCGTCAGCGGTCAGCGCTCCGGCTTCAAGCAGTTGCTCATCAACGTTCGGGGTGCGTATGGCAAACCGCATCACACCCCAACCGGCATCAGCAGTCAAAAACAGGTAATTGTCTGTGCCGGTACCGAAATCCAGAACACGCGCCCAGCCGGGCAGACTGTCGGGATAAATCCACAGGCTGATGGTGATATCCTTGTAATCTGCAACCCCAGTCGGAAGCTGGGCAAACTGGGCATCCGCCGTATTCGGATCATCCCCTTGCGGATTATCAAACTTCAACGCATACTCACCGTCCAGTTCCGGCATGCCGGCATCCAGAACGGGCACGTCTTCACCGGTGTCGTCGCTCATCATCGCCGCATCCAAACCGCTGACGATATCCGGCGTCACATAAACACCCTCTTCGTCGGACATCACCTCAAACGGATAATGGCTCATCAAACGCGGATACCACAATTTGGCGACAGGTGAAGGAAGTGAAGCAATGCCCCCTTCATCCGGATCGCCGTTATAAACGATACAGTAAAACTCGCCTTCGTCTGCAACGGTGGCACCGGTAATCACCAGCGTATCGGTTTGTGTGCCGGAATAGATGCCGCCGTCAGCTAACTGGGTATCCGGATCGCCGACCTTGAACCATCGGAAATCGGTCGCCACCGCACCCGTGGTTACGCTGAACGACGCATTGCCGTCAAAATCAGCCACGGTATGTTCCGGGCCGGAAAGAATCCGAGGCGTAGCACCAATGGTGGTAAAGCTCCAGACAGGCCCTATGATATTATTGGGATCGCCGGCGCCATAAGGATTTCCGGTTCCGTCGTCCATCGCCTGCTCAATCTGCCAGTAGTACGTTGTCGATTGCCCCAAGAGGATCGGTCCATACTCATTGTACGGATCGGTCTCATAGGGATCTTCAGCGTGGACCTGCTCAACATAATCCAGCGGATACAAGTTGGGGTCATCCTCGCCGCCGAGCGAACGATAAATGTAGTATCCGAGGGTATCGGGATGGACCGGATAAGCTCTTTCCGTGTCCGGATCCCCGACCGCCGACCAGCCGAATGACACCTCGACTTCGTCTTGGGAAATCAGTGTCCCGACGCTGCCGTCTTCATGTTCAGGGATCACAACCGGTCGAAAAACGTCCTCAACAATCTGAACGCCGGCAATCCCGCCGCCGTTGGCAATGGTTGCTGAGACCGTAAAAGAAGACCCTGTAACGCCCCTGAATACCGCATAGTTCGAACGCACCGCACTGTCGGCATCCGCGGCGGTAATTTCCTTGAATTCCATATAATCAGCCGTGCCTTCCGCCGTAAAGTGAAGACTGTCCGGATCGGTCAGGAAGTAATAGGTGGTATCACCAACCGTTACTGATCCTGCACGATCGGCCACGTCGGCCATCACATAGACATAAACATTGTAAGATGAATAAGGGATATCCGAAAAGGTAGCCGTGGTTGATTCAGGTGCATGGGCATCGAGATACCCCTTCATCAGGGAAACGTTGCGCCGGCCGTCGGTATCGACGCCGGAGGCATCTCCATCCCACAGACGAATGCCCCATTCGCCGCCTGTCCAGGCAACGCTCATCGTGGTTGTTGCGCCCGTGCTGTCCCGCAGATCGGTCATCGGAGAAACCTTCTCGTTATCCAGCCACGTGTCATTCCAATTGGCCACATCAACAACACCTGCATACTCGTCCTGATTGATACTGCCCCAGTTTTCAAAGTTCACACTCACAACATTTTCAGCAACACTCGTCGCAACACACATCACGGCACATATTGCCGCCACTACAACAACTCTTTTCATCGGGTACCTCCACAACAAAGTTACAAACCTATTTACACGCTGTTTCATTTTACACTCAATCACAAAATTCCTTTCTCATAAATAACATTATTGTACACAACTGAAGTATTTGGGTTATTGACTTATACAATCAGGTTTCCGGACGCCTGAACTGACGCCCGGAAACCATTTTGAATTTATACTGCATCAACCTTAATCAGGATAGATGCGATAACTGTCCAGCCATGTTTCTGCAAAGATTGCAAAATCAGCCAGATTGAC
>JBNRMN010000083.1:0-7251 GCA_050309605.1 Anaerohalosphaeraceae bacterium | reverse complement strand
ACGAATACGACGCCTACGGCCAAGTCCAAATTCTGACCTCTGCCTTCAGTCCTCTGACCTCTTCGCAATACGGCAACCCTTACTATTTCACCGGCCGCGAACTGGACACGCTGGACGCCGGAAGCTGCAAGCTGATGTACTACCGCGCCAGAACCTACGACCCCGAAACGGGAAGGTTTATGCAGCGCGACCCGCACGGCATAAATCCGGCGGGTGGAAGTACAAATCCATTTGATATTCACAAGCAATATACAGATGGGGTTAATATATATGTTTACGTTATAAATAATCCAATAAACCATACAGACTCTTATGGCTTATGTGCATGTAAATACGATAGTTTTGCGATCATGGGAACTTTTGTAGTTCCTTATAAATCTTCTGTGGAGGAGGTTACACTAATTAGAATCGCGGCTCAAATACCCTCCATATGCACTACACCACTAGATGCGATATATTTCTTTTCGACCATGAATGTTCTTTCTAAATATGTTGATTCTGCATTAGAAAGCATTATGGTGAGTAGAGGTGTTAAGGTATATTTTCATGTGTGTGAATGGAAGTGTAAATGCAGACCATTTCGCCGCAAAAAAGTTTCCGTTTTTGATAAATGCTGGTTATTTCAGGCTGACAAAGGGCCCAATCCTTCTCCTTTTGATGACGACGGAGAAGATTGGTGGAGTTATCCTTTAAATAAGTCTGCAATAGAAAGTGAAAGGATGTTATTGATGCGTACAATGCTAACAGAAACAAGGAAATTGCACACGTGTTGGACAGGAAAATGCTTCTAGGTGTTCAATATATTGAGATAGATTCAGGAACAGATGAATATGAAAGTTAAATACTTTTTGGTTTGGCTTGTTGTCGGATTCAGTGTCCTATATGTCGGCTTTAATAGGTACAGGACCGTTATAAAGAACAAAATGATTAGTGCTCGGACAAAACAGGTTGCTGAACTTGTCACAAGAAGTTTTTTACTACAGAATCGAGAATTACAAGTCCAAAAAGCGGTCCACAATCTTTTAAATTTTGGTGATACTGTTCCGCCTATTCTTCTTGACGCAAGTATCAAAAAATATAGTTATATTGAAGGATTTGACTATATTCTTACTATCCAATATATTGATGAGTCAAAGTCTGTTTCGTCCATTTCTCTTCGGTTTAAGGAAAATGAAATATCTATTGATAGTGTTATTGAACCGATGGCTATCTTGGGTAGTTACGAATTGGGTACTATAGAGCACGGTTTTATGGTTCCAATTTCTTTTGATGAAAATATAGAATCTATAGACAACTATTGGAAAAACAATCATGTCAATTTGTATGGATTTCAAAAAGACAAACTATTAAAAAAGGGCAACGCTGACATATCGCTTCTTGATATAAAGGGCAAACTGTTGGACAGTCTTGATGTGCTAATTCGTGATAAACAGGGGACGGATAAATAGGGACAGTCACCTATTTCGAGATACAGTGAAACACCGCAAAGACAAAGATGCAATATCGAAGGTGGCTTTTGTGTATGATGCGTTAGGCCGAAGGATTGAGACGGTGGATGCGATAGCGGGAACGACAACGCGGTATTACTACGACGACCAGCGGGTGGCGGTCCAGACGCAGGTTTCCGGCGGTGTGGAGACGGATTTCCGGCATTTTGTCTTTGGCAACTACATCGATGAAGTGTTGGTGATGGGCTACGGCACTTCATGGATCAACTTCTACTACGGTCACGACCACCTCTACAGCCCGGTCGTCTTGTACGCCAACAACGGCACAGTCGTTGAGCGCTACGAATATGACGCCTACGGCCAAGTCCAAGTCCTTGCTCCGAACTACGAACTAAGAACTACGAACTTGTACGGGAATCCGTACACGTTCACCGGCCGCGAACTGGACACCCTCGACGCCGGCACCCTGCGCCTGATGTACTACCGCGCCCGCACCTACGACCCCGAAACGGGCCGATTTATGCAAAGGGATCCGCTGGGAATCAACCCGGCAGGATTGAGACGGGATCCTTTTGAAGTCCATGAACAATATACAGATGGAATGAATGTTTATGAATATACAACAAGCAATCCATGTCGTTATTTAGACCCCAAAGGGAAGTCCGTTGTGGGCATACTGCCAATCCTGAATTGGTTTACGTCCTCTTGCGGGGTATATATATATTGTCGCGACAATTACCAATTTTTTTGGCCATTCAGTAAATATGATCATTGTGCCCCCTTATTAGCTTTTAATATGACCACCTACGATTTAGAACATGGAGATATGTCCGCACCAGATGCAAAAATATATCCGGTGACCGTAGATCGAAGTCCTGGTAGATTTATCCAGGGCGGAAGGCATGCAGGTAAACCATGCAGTTGTGCCAATTGTGATGAAATTCGGAATTGTGTAGGAAGAGAAAGGGGCATCACACAGATCAGTTATCGGGACTATATAACAGGCAATAACTGCCAAAATGCAACTGCGAAAGCAATAAACAGGTGCTGTTTAACTTCAACATGGAAACCGTCTGTGAGAATCAAAGAGACTTATCCTGACTTTTAAGGCATGTTATGTTCTATAATAAACAAAATAAATATATTGCAATCGCTTTATTTGTTCTTTTATTTGTGGTGACGATTTATACAGTTAAAGCATATTTAAATAGGCTTGATTGTAGCCTGAGATTACTGTCTCTCTGTTCACTTATGTCGGTATATCACAATGAGTACAATGAGTTACCGAATCATGAAAGATGGTATGATTTGTTAATTCGTGAGTTTGATCTCCAAGACGACTATTTTAAATGCCCGAGTTGCAAGAAAAAGGGGAAACTGGGAACGTATTTCATCAATAAACATCTTAACTCAAAATGGAATGGCCCCGGCGATCTGGTATTTCTTTTTGAAGGGGAGGTTGGCTGGAATCAGTATGGCGATGCAAATGATATATTGCCGTTACATTCCGGTGGAAGCCACGTTTTGTTTTTAAATGGAAATGTTGAGTTTATTAAACAAGAGGACTTTGGCAAGCTCATATGGACCTCATCAAGTAATGTAACCGAAGAACATGAAACAGTGTCAGACCAATAACATGATTAAAGACAGTGAACACAACTGAAAAGACATCACAGTATCCCGATAACGAGCAGCGGGTGGCGGTCCAGACGCAGGTTTCCGGCGGCGTAGAGTCGGATTTCCGATATTACGTCTTTGGCAACTATATCGACGAGGTGCTGGTGATGCACGACGGCACGGACGACCTCTACTACGCCCATGACCACCTGTACAGCCCCGTCGCCCTGTTCGCCGACAACGGCACCGTGGCCGAACGCTATGAATACGACGCCTACGGCGAAGTTCAAGTTTTGAGTTCTGAGTTTTTAGTTTTGAGTTCTTCGCAATACGGCCAAGGAGTGAAATATGCTTTTACTTAAATGTTTATTACTGACAATAGTTATTGCTTGTTTGGCGGGATGCAATCATTCCGGCCGTTCGACCGTCGGCCCGCAAGCCCTTGCACCTGTTGCGTCACCGTCGGAGAATTCGTTGTCCTTCTTTGAGTATGTGCAGGGGCCTAAGATCATCTTTGCCGAGACCGAACATGATTTCGGTCGGATGTCGCCGGGCAGCCGTCAAACAATTTCGTTTGATTTTATCAACGCCGGAACCGAAGACCTGAAATTGGAACGCATTCAGTCTTGTTGCGGGGTTAGTGCGCGCCTTCCTGAGGACCGAACGGTCGCCCCTGGTCAGGTGGCTGAGATCTCCGTAACCTATTCGGTAGGCCTGTCTTCGGGCGTTCAAAAAAAGAAAATTACACTGACAACGAATGACCCCCAAAACAAGGAAATTGATCTTTGGGTACAGGCAACCATACCGAGGGTCGAGTTCAGCACCGCCATTGATTCGTCGAAATCTGATGAGACCCCAACCAATCCCTCATCCGGTCACGACACGCCTTCCAGGCCCGTGCAACGAAGTGTTGATTTTTTAAGACACTCCATCAGTCGCTAAAACTGTTAATAATATTACCAACCACGAATATCGCAGAGGGATTATCAATGAGTATCTCACAAGTAGTTCTTAGGTTTCCAAGCCGGATTTCCAAGAATGTCCGGGGTATCAATCTCAAATCTTTGTTGTTGGTTGTTTTGTTTGGCCTTTTATCGTTGTCTTTGCAGGCGGAAAATCTTGTCCCCAATCCCTCTTTTGAAGAGGGACCGGATAATGCTCCTGCTCACTGGCAGCCTGCAACATGGAGCGGTATCGCTTTGTTGGACACGTCGTCTGAGAATATTGACGGGCATCGCAGTGTGACGATTGTATCAAAGGATGGCGCCGATGCCGGCTGGCAAATTGGTGTGCCGGTTGAACCGCGAACGCTTTATCAGTTGTCAGGATGGATTAAGACCGAGGATTTGGTTGCCGGTGACAGTCGCGGAGCCTTGCTGAATGTGCACGGAATGTATGGGGTGGAAACCAAACCTTTAACGGGAACCAATGACTGGACAAAGGTCCAGGTTCTGTTTGATTCCCATCACCGTCGTCAGGTAACCATCAACTGCCTGTTTGGCGGTTGGGGAGAAGCGACAGGCAGAGCGTGGTATGACAATATTCGATTGGAACCGGTGTCGAATGTTGAAGAAAACAACGAAATTGTTATTCATGTGCAGCAGACGGGGCATCCAATTTCGCCATTTATTTACGGCCAGTTGATCGAGCATGTGGGCAAGGGTGTCTATGGCGGCTTATGGGCTGAAATGCTGGAGGATCGGAAATTTTATTTCCCGATAGTCGATGATTTTGAGGGTTGGGTTGAAAAAGGTCAAATCTATCCGGAGAATGCTTTCTTCACTGAACTTGCTAGCTCCCCTTGGGAGGTCATTGGTCCACGGGGAAGTGTTTCAATGACGCAGACAGAAGCGTTTGTTGGTAAACAATCTCCTCAGATAACTTTGCATCGTGCAGGTGTTGTATGTGGAATAGGGCAAGGAAGGTTGGCGATCATAGAGGGGCGTAGATATTCCGGCCGCATCTATCTTGCAGGAGATCGACAAGCGGGACCTGTGCATGTGCGTTTGATGTGGGGTCAGGACAGGGGGCAGAGCCAGACCATTGTTGTCCGTAGGCTTCGCAATGAGTATGAAGAAATACCCCTTGAGTTTATCGCCGGGGCGACAACCGACAACGCCCGACTGGAGATTGTTGGTCTTGGTAGAGGAACTTTTAGTGTCGGCTGTGTTTCCTTGATGCCATCAGACAATGTGAGTGGATGGCGCAGGGAAGTGGTGGGATTGCTCAAAGAGATGAATGCCACGATTTACAAATGGCCGGGCGGGAATTTTGTCAGCGGATACGACTGGAGAGATGGGATCGGCAACCGAGATCTTCGGGCTCCCAAGGCCAATCCTGCCTGGAAAGGAATTGAAGATAATGATGTTGGCTTGCATGAGTATCTTGAATTGTGTCGAATATTGAATGCCAAACCGACGTTGGCTGTCAATGCCGGTTCAGGGGATGCTCAAATGGCCGCAATGTTGGTTGAATATGTCAATGGCGGCAGCAATACGCCTATGGGCCAATTACGAAGAAAAAATGGCCATCCGCAGCCTTATAGTATTAAGTATTTTTATATTGGCAACGAAATGTGGGGTTCTCATCAGATTGGTTCTATGCCACAGTATCAATATGTTGTAAAGCACAACGAGATTGTTAAGGCAATGCGCGAAGTTGATTCATCGATCAAAGTAATTGCTGTTGGACGCTCTGGAAGCTGGAGCCAAAGAATGTTCAGGGAGTGCTCTGGTTATATGGATTATATCAGCGACAATTTTTATGCTACCTCATCAGAGCATTTTATGGAGCATATCAACCAGCCCCCTGAAGCGGTTCGCCATATTACTAATTCCCACCGGCGTCTGGACGTCAATAAAACTACACCTTTGGTTATTGATGAATGGGGATATTGGTATGGTGCCCCCAAATATGGTTCGCTTGGTGTTCAATACTACTTTCAAGATGCCTTTGGTATTGTTGCAGGGTTGCACGAAATGTTCCGGCATACTGATGTAATCCAGATTGTCCACTATGCTCAGGCAGTCAATGCTTTGGGGGCTATTAAAACCTCTAAAACTGACGCCATTTTTGATGTTCCTGGTTTAATCTTTCGGTTATATCGGAATGAATATGGCGAAATTCCAGTTTATGTCGAAAACTTAGCATTATCTCTAAATGTTTCTGCCGCTTTATCGAAGGATAAAAACTATTTGATGATTAGCGTTATGAATCCCACAGAAGAAAAACAGGCGGTCAATCTCCGTATTGAAGGGGCAGTGTTGTCAGACTACATTACCCAGTTTTCTCTGCAGGCAATGGATTTAAAAGCTTACAATGAACCTGGTCGCAACTTGATTGACATTGATGAACAATCTCTCTCAAATGTCTCGAAGTTGATCGAAATACAACCTTTATGTATAACTTTGCTGAAATGTGAAATACAATGATTGAGATTTTATGTCCAAATATAAATGCATCTGACAGCCAAACTCAGTGATTCACTGTGTTGAGATCGGTCAGATTTGTTCTTTGCTAACAGAAGATTGATGGATTCGGGGCAGCCTCCGAAGGCTTGAAATCCGAACTTGAGGCGATTTTGACCTCGTACCTTATAAAAACTCATCCGGCCATAAATCAACGCAGTCCCGAATCGTTTCGACTTGGAAAGTTCTCGTTTTTTTGTTGTATTTCTATTATAGTCTGACAGCCAAGAGATGCACTGGATAAGATATATTTCTGGACAATGATAATGAAACCACGCTTCCATATCATGCTTTTGATGATGCTGGCCGGGTGGATCAACCGCCACCAGCAGGACATGATTGACTATCTCAAAGAAGAGAACAAAATCCTCCGCGAAAAGCTCGGCAAAAAGCGTCTGCTGCTCAACGACGACCAGCGGCGACGGCTGGCGGTGCTGGCGCATAAACTCGGCCGTAAAGCATTGGAGGGCATCAGTGAGGTCTTTTCGCCGGATACCTTGCTCCGCTGGCATCGCACGTTGATTGCCCGCAAGTACGACGGTTCCAAGCGTCGCGGCCTGGGACGGCCGCAGATTTCCGAGGAACTGAGAATGGCCATTATCAAGATCGCCAAAGACAACCGCGACTGGGGCTATATCCGTATACAAGGCCAGCTGAAATACCTGGGGTTCAAGGTCTCTGTGGCCACCATCGGCAACGTCCTCAAGAAGGCCGGCCTG
>JBNRMN010000082.1:0-86248 GCA_050309605.1 Anaerohalosphaeraceae bacterium | reverse complement strand
CTCCGGCACAACCACCAGCCGCACACTGCCCAGCCGATCGTGAGCATAATACGACGCATCATAGAAGTTCGGATCAACCGGGTCGTGATGCCGCTGACACAGAACCTGCGCATCGGCGTAAACGTATCAGTTTTTCAAAGAGCTAATCGAATCTATTCACGCTTTACAAGTCACTGACTTTGGCCGTCAGGTGGGTGTGTAAGACAGGCCGATTTGCGTCGCAAGAAAATCTTCACAGAAAATGGCACAACAGACAAAAGCAAAAACCAGCCATAACTTAAAGGCCAAATATACCAATTTATGTCGGAAAATTTTGCAACAGGAACCAATTTTAAGAACATTCCGCAACTAGCCGTCAGATAAATCGTCATGATAAGAGACTTTGTTAAGGAACTTTGCACCATGTTCCATGCAGTCTTTTTGTCAAACCAGAAAAGTCGCCCACCTGATAAAAATGCGTAATAAGACAAAAGGCAAACACACATGACGTAAAATGGACCGATATTACTGTCGGGATATTCCATCCCCATCATTTTGAAAAAACCATCAGCGAATCGAATCAGGCTAGGAAGAATCAAAACAACTAAAATGCCAATTACCAATATGTCATAAGATAATTTTTTCACTGTGCAGTTACCACCCATAATATACAGATTCAATCATTGCATTTGTCGCAAGTACATGTGCTGCATTCCGTGTAAGCATTCCTTCAACCGAACCTCCTCCCACATCGGCGATTGCGCCGGCAACAAGTGTAAAAGCCATGTCAGCCAATATTTTACCGCCGCCACTGGTTATGAAAGCTTCGTACCCCGGATTAAGATATCCACCCCAACCGCCGGTAAGTGCACCTAATATTGCACCGGATACACCGCTTCCTAATATTTTAGCTGCACTTAAGTCTTCGCCCATAGCTAACTCCACCATAATTCCCTTGAATACACCGACAATAAATCCTGTATTCGCTCCTACAAATCCTCTAATTGCCATAGTTGCCAATGCATCCACCGAAATGCCTGCTTCGCCATTCAAGTCGACAAAATTCACTGGGTTGTTCCAACAATATAAATATCTGTGGAGCGTTGCCGGTTCCGTAAACTTGCCCCTCATCGGATCCCTGCTGGTGAACCGCATCATGGCGGGGTCGTATTGGCGGGCGCGGAGGTGGTATTGGTCGATCTCGGCGTCGTGCCACTGGCCGGTGAACTTCCACGGGTTGGCGACCGTCTCGATGCACTATCCCTCGTAGAAGCTCCCGAACGGCGTATAGGTGTAGCTGTTGGCCGCCCGCACCGTTTGCGTCCCGTCATCGTACCGCACCACCAGCCGCACACTGCCCAGCCGGTCGTGAACGTAATACGACGCACCATAGAAGTTCGGATCAACCGGGTCGTGATGCCGCTGACACAGAACCTGCGCATCAGCGTAAACGTATGAACTTGTCAAAAGATTCGGACTGACTGCATCCACTACACACAATATTACCGGAAGCTGGCTATTGATGTCAACCAAAAACTTTTGCTCACTTACAATCGTTGGATTTTGCGGATCGGAAAAGTCCTCCACCTTCCTATAAACCCGATTTCTCATTATCCGCGGCCGGAAGGTCGAAATCGTTCCCGGCCCAACAGGACGGCCTGTCGGGCAATGCTTTTGCAAATGCGGCCGAAGGTAAACCGCAGCGGCACCTGCCGGGCGGGTTTGAAATCCGGACACAGCGGCGCCGTCCACGGATCGCCGACGCACTGGATCGCGTCCTCCTCGCGGCAGCCAACGCCCATCTGCGCCGCCGTCTGAAGAATAGGCAACTCGGTCGGATCAAAGCCGACCAAGCGACAGCAGATTCGCTCACAGGCCGCGGCATCGGTTCCGGCCACCAGCACCCCCAACGAGCGGGCCGTGCCGCTGATGGGGCCTTGTCCTTCCATGGCGACAATGCCGTCGATCAGATTGACCGCGGGCGCAAGCCGGCAATAGACCCCTACCAGCATACGACAAAATGACGCATAAGATTTGCCTTTGGCAAAATGCCAGAACGCTTTTTCCTTGCCCGCCACACAGCCGTACATATTTTTGAACGCAAAGGTCGCTCCAAGCTGCTGATGGGCTTTGAGCTTCGGCAGATTGATGATTGCATCGGCCTCCAGGGCCGCCCGACTGATGCCGATGGATGTACCCTCAATCTTCAGCCGCACGGGACGATTCAACGGGGTGATCTCGGCGCCGATGTATTCAAGCCGGTTGAGTACGCCCAGGGCCGATAAACACGATTGGACAGACCCCCAGGCCGGCGAATCTCCGATAACCGGGATCGCATCCGCCTGCCGCACCCATTCAGCCGCGGCACAAATGATTTCCGGATGGGTCTGGGCTGGAATATCCGGGCCGACCGGTACAATGAGATTGGGTTTGATCAGGACGCGCCAGCCGGGACGAATAAAGCGCTCCTCCCCGCCCAGCAAGGCCAGTGAACGCCCCACCGCCTCCCGAACCGCCGACGGGGCATACGTGGGACATCGCACCACCGCAACCGTTGGCTGTGTTGAGGTCATCCCAACTCCGCATCAACACACAAAATCACATAAATCCGAAATGTGTCCGGTTCCTCCGGCTGGACAAAAAGCAGCCGCTCAAGATCCGTAAATTCATCGATGGCTGCGTGTCGAGGCCCCAACACAATAAAATCTCCGGCGCGCAGCAGTGCGCCAAACCGCCCCGCCTCAAATCGGCGGGTCATTCTACGAGACAAGTCGTCCAGTTTTGACCACTGCTCGACTGCCCAGGGAGTAAATACCGGTTCGAACATCGCGGCAATCCGCCCCGGCACCGCCGAGTCCGGACGGGCTGACAGCGACCAGCCCAGCCGGCCGCTGGCAAGCACGGCCTTCGTATCCGAACCATCGGCTTCAAAAGAGGTTATCTCCTGCGATCCGAGGACAGAAACATCGCCAAAGGGCAGTTCATATCCAGGGTTCATCGCCAACCGCCCCTGCTCCTGCTGCCGAATGCCTGGACGGCGGAAACATTCAACCAACGAGTGAATCTGAAGACCGATACCCATTGCGGCAAACAATCCGTTTTTTTCAAACGCTTCTTCGGCCCTGAAACGAATCGGCTGAGCAGATAAATCATCCAAACAAGCGTGCACCATCAGCATGCCTTGTTCATCGACGAGATAGGTGGTCATCAAAAATGATATCACCTCAAGCGGCTCTTGACCCACGGTAGGCATCAGGTCGCTGACTCGGATCCCTTCGAGGGCAATCGGCGGTTTGGAGGATTGCTCTTCGACACAGCCGCTTAAGAGCGTTATCCATAGTATCAATATCGAAATGTAAACCCGACCCGGCTTCATGGTATTTTGAATTCTAAAGCCCGCAACAGAAATGTCAACCGTCCGGCAAGCAATAAAAAAACCGGCCTATTCGACCGGTGAGATAAGCAACATTTGCGTTTTGGGTATCAGGGTGCAAAACGACGGCGGTTTAGAAGCTAAATCGCGGCGATTCACAGAATTCAAGGGCAATCTGTTTTCCGTTGTTCAGACCGGCATCCCGGTCATCAATCCGCACCACTCGCGCATAACTCGAAAATCGCCCGACCTGCTCCAGCAAACCCTCGCCTGCGGGCGCGGCCATTTCGACACTGACCAATTCGCCGTCTCGCAAGGTCGAACCCTGCATCCTGACCAGCACGCCGCAGGGACTGATGTTGACGGTATTGCCGCTTAACAGCCGTCCGTCCTGAGCGGCCACCTTTTGACAATAAACCGGTAATTGGAGCGGTTTTCGCAGATTTCGCCGACGTTCGTTCCGGGTGGAGGCCGTCTCCGTTCGAAAGGGATTCGCAAAAACCTCGGCGAGGTGGTTTGCATGTTTCATACCGACACCTTCATCCTTTCATCCTTGAGGTTAATGGTACTTATATAATGTCCGTCCAAAACCGGACTTAAAATCCCTTTCGAACAGGCAATCTGTTTTTCTTATTATCGGCAGAACAATTGCTAATGTTGATACAAATCACCGCTTTTTAATATATTTTTTAGGCCTTTACGATTATACGGCCTGGTTTCATTTGAGAAACGAAAATTTATCGAATATTTACTTTTTTCCGCACTATTTGACCCCGGTTTCAGTCGTTAATTTGACAGAGATGATGAAAAAACTCAACTTGCTTGTTGATTTTTTTCTTCAATTATGATATAGATAATACCATGAGTAAGAAGGGTTCCATTTTAGCGGTTGATGATGATGCCGTCATTTTAGGCTCGCTGTGTGATCTTCTCAACCGTGAAGGGTATGCTGTAACGGCTATGCGCTCCTCGGCGACGGCCAAAAAGGCACTCGGTCAACAGCGGTTTTCGGTCGTATTAACGGATGTGAATCTCCACGACGGCAGCGGCTTTGAATTGCTCGATTATGTGCGGGAACATTATCCCCAGACGACGGTCATATTGATGACCCATTACGGCACGATTCAAAGCGCCGTCGAGGCGATCAAAAAAGGGGCTTACGATTATCTGACCAAACCGATTGTCGATGATGATTTGCTGTTGACGATTGAGCGGGCGTGCCGTCAGCAGGCACTGATGGACGAAAACCGACAGCTTCGCCGGCAACTTGAACACAGGTACAGTCTGGACAACGTCATCAGCCAGGACTACAAGATGGCTCGCGTCTTTGAGCTGATTGAGGCGGTAGCTGACAGCAAGACGACGATTCTGATGACCGGCCCGAGCGGTACGGGCAAAAGTATGCTGGCCCGAGCGATTCATTACCGTTCGTCGCGGCGGAACGGGCCGTTTGTCGAGGTCAGTTGCGGTGCGCTGCCGGAGTCGCTGCTTGAAAGCGAACTGTTCGGGCACGTCAAAGGCGCCTTTACCGGGGCGGTGCGGGATAAGGA
This sequence comes from Anaerohalosphaeraceae bacterium, assembly GCA_050309605.1. Lineage (GTDB taxonomy): Bacteria > Planctomycetota > Phycisphaerae > Sedimentisphaerales > Anaerohalosphaeraceae > T3Sed10-213. The sequence continues at coordinate 81,346 of JBNRMN010000082.1, read as the reverse complement.
AGGCAAATTTCTGGCGGCCAATAAGGGAACCCTGTTTTTGGATGAGATTTCGACGGCCTCACCGGCGATGCAGGTCAAGCTGCTGCGGGCGATTCAGGAAAAGCAATTTGAGCCGGTCGGCAGCAACAAGACCGTCAGCGTCGATGTGCGTGTGATTCTGGCAACCAACGTGGACCTGGCCGAAATGGTGCGAAAGGGGCAGTTTCGCGAAGATTTGTATTATCGCATCAATGTCGTCGGACTGGTGCTGCCGCCGCTGGCGGAACGAACCGGGGACGTGCCGCTGCTGGCCGAGCGTTTTCTGGCGTATTACGGCGCCCTGCATGGACGCATCAAAAGCGGTTTTACCGATAAGGCGATGGCGTGTCTTCAGAAGTACCCCTGGCCGGGCAATGTGCGCGAGCTGGAAAACGTCGTCGAACGAACAGTGCTGCTGGGCAAAGGGCCGCTTGTTGACGTACAGGATTTGCCGTCGGTGATTCGAGAGCGGGCCGAAACCGGCGATCTGCGGCGCTACCGCGGCCAAAGCCTCAAGAAAGCCCTTGAAGGGCCGGAACGCGCCATCCTGCGGGCGGCCCTGGAGGCCAACGGCTGGAACCGGCAGGAAACCGCCACGGCACTGGACATCAACCGCACGACGCTTTACAAAAAAATGAAGCGTTACGGCCTGGAAAAAGAGGCCGCACGTCTGGGGCTGTGACCCTTATTTTTTTGTCGGCGGCACGTGCAGGCTCAGGCCAAAGGCGTCTTCCCACGCTTCTTTGAGCACTTCCGAGACAGTCGGATGGGCAAAGCAGACTTCTTCTATCTTTTCGGTACTGCCGATGAGGGCACGAGCGGCGGCAACCAGTTCCGTGACGCTTGCACCGACCAGGGTAACGCCGAGGATTTTATCATCGGTTTTGCTGCGAAGGACGCGGATTTCGCCGACGCCTTCATTATGGGCAACACTTCGTCCGTTCGAGCGGAACGGCGCCTTGCCGATGGCCACATCGAGACCCTGTTCGGCACATTGACGCTCATTCAAGCCTACCGAGGCGACTTCCGGAAAGGAATAGACCGCACGGGGAATAAGATGGTAATCGCCCATCTGGGCGGGATGTCCGGTTGCGTTGTCTGAAGCGATTTCGGCCTCCTGAAATGCACCGTGGGCCAGGTAGGTCGTACCGACCGCATCACCGACCGCATAGACGCCGGGCACGCTGGTTTGCATTTGTTTATCGACTGCGATTGCCGGGCCGTTCATTTTGAGGCCGAGATTTTCGACCGTTTCTTTGTCGCAGCAGGCCCGCCGCCCCACCGCAACCAGCACTTTTTCGGCGGGAATCGATTGACCGTCCTCAAGCTGTACAGTTGCTCCGTCAGAGGTCGTCTGAACGGCGGTTACTTTGCAGTTAACCATCGCGTTAATACCCAGTTTTTTGAATTCTTTGGCCAGCAGGCCGCCGACCCAGGTATCTTCGTTCGGGAGAAGCTGAGACAGGGCTTCGATGATGGTGACTTTACAGCCGACGGCGGCATAAATGCAGGCCATCTCACAGCCTATCACGCCGCCGCCGATTATCACCATCGAATCGGGAATCTGCGGCAGACTCAAGGCTTCCGTGCTGCTGATGATGGTTTTGTAATCAAACGGAAAGGCCGGGATGTTAATCGGCTCCGAACCGGTGGCCAGGATGATGGTCTTGCATTCAAGCTGAGCTGAATCCTGTCCGCTGACGGAAATCTTGCCCGGTGCGGTTGCAACACCGGCGCCGCTGTAAATCTTGATGCCGTTGCTTTGAATCAGGCCGGTTACTCCTTTGGTAAAGCCGGCAACGATGGCGTCCTTACGCGCAAGCATCTTGGGCCAGTTGGGGTTGACGGCGCCTTGAATGTCCAGTCCCATCAGATTGGCATGTTTAGCCTGCGTCAGGAAATGCACCGAGGCCAGCAGTGCTTTTGAGGGGATACACCCGACATTCAAACAGGTACCGCCCATGGCCTTCTTTTCCACTAACGCGACCGATGCGCCCTTTTGTGCACAGCGAATCGCCGAGGCGTATCCGCCCGGTCCGCCGCCGATGACGACCACATCAAACGTTTCCGACATCGTACTTCTCCAGAATGGGATTATCGTTTCTTATCCAATAAAACCGCATTATAATCTCAAAAGCACAAAAAACCAAACCCAAAAGCCGTAAAACATACCCAATCAAACGCAATCGAACAAGCGGCAAAACCGCACAAAACACAAGGTTTCTTGACAATCCCCTTGTACCGCAGGTAGAGTATTGCAACTATGATTCGGATTCGAGACATCTGTTTGCCCTTTGACCATAAGCCGGAGGCCCTGGCCGAGGCGACGGCACACAAATTGGGTATCTCCCCGGCTGATTTGAACACAGTCATCCTGGTTCGCAAATCCATTGACGCCCGCAAGAAACACCGGATTTTAGCGGTTTATTGTGTGGATGCAGAGGTTTCAAACGAGGCGGACGTATTGAGTCGGCACGGAAACGATGCCCATATTATACCGGCACCGCCGGCCGCCTGCGTTCACCCCGTCCGGCGGCGCGCAGAGGGCAGACCGCCGGTGATCGTTGGCAGCGGGCCGTGCGGATTGTTTGCCGCCCTTCTGTTGGCACAGGCCGGCGCCAAGCCCGTTCTGATCGAACGCGGCAAAGACGTCAAGACGCGGATTCGTGACGTACACGCATTCTGGCGAGACGGCATTCTCAATCCCGAATCCAATGTGCCGTTCGGCGAAGGCGGCGCGGGGACGTTTTCCGACGGCAAGTTGACCACGCAAATCAAGGACAAGCACAACCGCGTACGAATGATACTGACGGAACTGGTCTCCGCGGGCGCGCCGAAAGAGATCCTCTACGAGGCACGGCCGCATATCGGCAGCGACCATCTCGTTAAGGTGGTTCAGAACATTCGCAATAAAATCCTGTCGCTCGGCGGCGTGGTGCGTTTTGAGACCAAACTGACCGATATCGTCGTTCGCAACGGGCGCCTTGCCGGAGCCATTGTCAACAACGACGAAATCATCGACACATCGGCGCTGGTGTTGGCACCGGGGCACAGTGCGCGTGATACCTTTGAGATGCTGCTGCGCCGCGGCGCGGTCATTGAGACCAAACCCTTTTCTATCGGCGTGCGGATCGAGCACCCGCAATCGCTGATTGATAAGTCTCAATACGGTCGTTTTGCCGGACATCCGCGACTGGGCGCGGCCGATTATAAACTGGTTTATCACGCTGCGACGGGACGGTCGGCCTATACGTTTTGTATGTGCCCGGGCGGGCAGGTTATCGCCGCATCCAGCGAGCCGGGCGGCATTGTGACCAACGGGATGAGCCGCTATGCGCGGAATGAACCCAACGCCAACAGCGCGCTGCTGGTCGGCGTCACCCCGGTCGATTTCGGAGCGGATGGACCGCTGTCAGGGATTGCCTTTCAGCGGCACTGGGAGCGCAGGGCCTTTGCCCTTGGCGGCGGTGATTACGCTGCCCCGGCACAGCGGGTGGAAGATTTTCTGGTCGGCAGAGCCTCGACGGGACTGGGCGATATCGTCCCGACTTACAGACCAGGCGTCAGGCCGACCGATTTGGCCGAATGTATGCCGGCTTTTGTGGTACAGACGCTGCGCGAGGCGATTGCGGCATTGGATCGTAAGCTGCGAGGTTTTGCGCTGCCCGATGCGGTGATGACGGCGATTGAATCGCGAAGTTCATGCCCGCTGCGAATCGTGCGAGATGAACACTTTCAAAGCGTCTCGATTCGGGGACTGTATCCGGCCGGTGAGGGCGCCGGTTACGCCGGGGGGATTATGTCGGCCGCGGTGGATGGCATCAAGGTCGCCGAGGTCATTTGCCAACATGACACGACATGTGCCTGACAGGCCATCCAAACTTCACACGTTGTCAGAAAGCCGTAGCTATCTATAAGCAACACTGCGGATGGATACCGATTGAAGCCAGCAGATGTTCAATACGCTCCATCGGCAAGCCCATCACATTGGTCAGGGAACCGTCGATACGTTGAACAAATTCGTCGCCGCTTTCCTGAATGCCGTAGGCGCCGGCCTTGCCCTGCCAGTTGCCCGAAGCGATATGCTCGGCGATCTGCTGTTCGGTCAGCGGCTGCGGATAAACGGTTGTTACATCGGCCTCGACGATTCTGAGGGCTTTGTCGATGCACACCAGCGCTACGCCGGTAATGACCTTGTGCGGCCGGCTGAACAGTAAACGGGTGATTTGCTCGGCGTGGGCGGCGTCGTCGGGCTTGCCGATGATATGGCCATCGGCATCAACCACGGTGTCGGCTCCCAACACAATCCGCTCCGGAAATCGCCGGGCAATGCATTCGGCTTTGATCAGCGCAAGCTGTGTACTGAGCTGCTGCGAGTCGGTCGCATTCTGTTCAAACGCGGTCTCATCGACATCGGACGGCGCCGTCTCAAACCGATAGCCCGCCTGCTGAAGCAGCCGCCGCCGCCGCGGCGAAGCGGAAGCAAGAATAAATTGTATTTGATTTTGCGAATCCATTGGCTGGAATTGTAACCGGCCAAGACAAAAATGAAAAGGCAAAACCCACCATGATCGGCACCCCCTCAAACACCGAGAGCCAGCCTGATCAATGGCTGTTGACTGTTATATTGTTGAGGTTGTTTTTGTGTTTTCGGTATATCCCGAAGCCCAGAACGCCCAGCAACGCCACCGCAGAAACAGTCGTCACCCCCTGCGGCAGCATGGTATGGTGGGCGTGTATATCGGGGTCAAAACCGCCGACAAAAATGAACTGGTCAATGAGGACGCCCGATGCCAGTGCGCAAACGATCACACTGCCCAGATAGGCAATCGCCGAGCGTTTGCCGAGTGTGCCCCACAGCGTCGCCAGGGCCGCGGCGTTGGTGGCCGGGCCGGTCATTAAGAACACCATGGCCGCACCGGGACTGAGGCCTTTGGCCATCAAGGCAACCGCAACAGGGACCGAGGCCGTGGCACAAACATACACCGGAATACCGGCCGCCAGCATCACCAGCATCGCAACCAGTCCCCCGCCGCCGGCCAGATAGGAAGCGAAAAAGTCATCCGGCACGACCGCCGAAATAAGGGCGGCGATAGCCAGCCCGATGAGCATTGAGCGCCCGATGTCGGCCGGCAGCGTGACAAAACCATGCCGCATCGCCCGTACAAACCAATTGGCTTTGGGTTTATCCGTTGAACAGCAGTCGTCATTGCAGGCGTTTGTTTTTTCCGACGAAGTGTTGTTTTTTTCCACCAGCTCCACCAAGCTTCCGCCGAACAAACCGGTTGCCAGTGCCGCCAAAGGACGAAAAATCGCCAGCGTCGGCCCCATCAAACTGTACGTCACCAGAATGCTATCGACGCCGATTTGCGGCGTGGACAGCAGGAACGAGGCTGTCGCCCCTTTTCCGGCGCCGTGTTTGTGCAGCGACATCGAGACGGGTATCACCCCGCATGAACACAGCGGAAGCGGGATGCCAAACAGTGAGGCCTTGAGAATCGACCAAAATCCGCGATTACCCAAATGCCGCTCGACCGCCGCCGGCGAAATCCAGACGCTCAGCAGCCCGGCCACCAAAAACCCCAAGAGCAGATAGGGAGACATTTCGGACAAGGTCTGCCAGAAATCAACAATTAAATCTGTTAGAAACGTCATCCTTAAAATCCTATTATTTCTATTTTCTAACAATACTATATCGCCTTGTTATACGACCAACTTGCTTTGGGGTTCGTAGTGAAGTTAGAAATGCAGATAGACAAAGGCAAGGGCAAGGAGCGGACAAGAATCTGTCGAGATTACAGAGAGAACGGGTGCGTTAACGAAATCGTTTTTTGCTCCTGTTCTATCTGAAATATGAGATTTACTGTTGCCCCGCCGTTGCCGCGCGACGTCAATTCGACGGTGCATTCGGTCGGATGGGCTGCAACATCGCCTGTCGGCACAGCCATCGACTCGCCCGGCTCCAGATTCAGGACGGTTTGGCGATTGACTTCAAGCCACGCTTCGGCGCTGAGCCGGAGATTCTTGTATTCCAGTTGCTGCTCGACAGCGCGAAGCGAGCGGGATAGCTGCGCCGTATGCGACGTGGTCAGCATCATTGCAAAACCGAACAGCGGAATCAAGACCACTGCAATAATCAGCACAAATCCCCGATGGCGTCGGTTGGTTTGCATTAGTCGTACTCCAAAATACGGCGACTGTGATCATTGGCCAGATGGACCACAAATACATACGATCCGCGAAATGCCGGCAGATCCCCGCGGCGCCGGTGTTGCTGAAAGGTTGTGATCGACAGCGCCTGCGACTGATCGGGCAATGTGACCAGCCGCCAATCAAACCGCACCTGCGGCATTTCCCACTGCTGAACATGGTCGCCCATACTGCAAACCGCCCGACCGGTGGAAAACTGATAGCATACCGTGCCGTCCGGACCGGTCAAATACAGCAGATCCCCGCCCAGCCGCTCATCGGCGGGCTGAACATAGACCGCAGCGGCCTGCTCGGTATGCGCACGAAGCTGTGAAAGCAGCGTATCAACGCAGTCCTGCTGTGAGAAGACCTGCTGACTTCGCAGGACTGAGCCGAAGAATATCCGCACCGGCTCGCCCGCCAGCATCATCAGGACACTGAGCAGCGCGATGATCAGGATCATCTCATTGAGCAAAAAGGCATTGGGTCGTCGTGGTTTCATTGGGCTTCTCGTTCAATGATATATCGTTGTTCGGCAACACAAATGTTTTTTTTGTTCACTCGACCTGTGACCGTCACCTGCACTCGCTGAAGTTCGGCCGTCGAGTCGGTACCGGCGACGATATCAATGGTACAGTCAAAACTCGGCCAGAGGCGTTTGAATTCGGTCTCCGGCAGCGGCGCACCGGACTGCGTCAGGCAATCCAACTGCGCTTCGGCTGCCGCCAGCGCCTGGCGCCTGGCCCAAAGCATTCGGTTGCCTTTACCGGCGGTGAGTGTAATTGTTGTCAGTGCCGCTGTCAGGGTAAAAATGACAAACAGAGCAACCATCATCTCCACCATCAACCAGCCGCGTTGTCGCTGTCTTGAATTCATTCTGTGCAATTTCTGTAAGAGCCGTTTCCACATTTTACATGTCATTATTTACGTTCTTTACGGCATCGAATAGTCCATTGTGTATGTGATCATGCTGACGATTGCCGAAAACATTGCAAACATCACAAACCCTACGCCGCCGCCCATCGCGACCACCACCAGCGGCCAAATCACCGAGTGAACGATATTGAGCCGATAGTGATAACGGTTGCGGCAGATTTCCTCAAGCATTTTGAGCAATTGAGGGGTATTGCCCTTGTTGACTTTTTCGTCCAGTGCCCAGGCCAGGGTATGCCCCAGGCCGCAGGCCGCGGCGCTGTCGGCAATGGGGCGGCCCGCTTGGATCTCTGCCAGCCAGCGGCGCAGTTTTTTTCGAAAACACACGTTCACATCCAGCCGAAGCGTCTGGCGCACGATTGCATCGAAGCAATAGCCGGCCTGCAACCCGGCCTGCATACTCTGAATCGTGCGTTGAAGGGAGTACAGCCGTTCAAAATAACCCACACCGGGAATATGCCACTTGATCCAGTCGCCCACCCGACTCAGCAGCCGGGGGCGTTCGGGACGACGCGGGCGATTATAAACATACAACCCCACCACCAGGACAATCAGCAGTCCAATCACAACCAGCAGTACCATGCCGGGTCGCATCAATGAGGTCGTCAAATTCAGCAGCAGTTGTGTGGAAGCCGGCAAGACGGCCTGACCGCCGGTTATATCCCTGATCACTTCAGCGAAGGTCGGGAGGATAAACACACATAAACCCGACATGATCACAACCGCAACCAGGATGACAATCAGCGGATAGGCGGGATGGATTGGCCTGATTTTCTCAAACCCGTTGACATGGGCGATGCAATCCTGTTCCAGCGCCGCCGCTGCGGCCGGAAGCTGATTCATGGCCTCGCCGGCGGCAAGCGCGGCGATGATCTCGGCCGGACACCGCCGATAGGCGCGCTTGAGTGCCTCGCTGAGCGACTGTCCTTCGCACAGCCACTTCGCCGTTTGACGGTAAATCTTCGCCGCAGGGTCCTTGCCGTTTGACGCCGCTGTTTCCAGTGCCATCGGCAACGGCAGATTCTGACGCATGGCCGCTGTGATCGTCGAAAGCACGTTCAGCGACAAGCTGTAGCGGCGCGTTTGTTTGTAACGAAACACAAAAATCAGCGATATAAAAAACAGAATCGCGCCGAAGAAATGAAACAGTGCCGTCAGAGCGATCAGATAAAAACACCAGAGAATTATCCGGAACAGAATCCCGCTAAGGACTTTATACCACGGCTCTTGTTCAATGAACGGGATCGGCTTGAAGTGAACCAGGCTGACCGTGATGATAAACACAAGTGCACCCAGCGAAATCGGAAACGGTTCTGGTATGTCGGGTATAAGCCCCAGAACCAACGGCACACCAACGGATACAGGCAACAGGCCCACGAGCCAGCCGGGGAATTTCCAGACCAGCACAACATACACACCCAAAACGATCAAAATGACAGGGAAGAATACCCACATGTTACATCATCACCGTAATGATTGTCACTAACGGCAGAAACATAGAAAAGACGACACCCCCTACGATGCCGCCGATAATGATAATCATCCCCGGCATCAGCAGCGCCCGTGTACGGCCCTGCCGCGCAAGGGTCTGCTGGGTGTACATCTGTCCCAAATTGGTCAGACTGTCATACAGTTCATTGCGCTGAGCGGCAAGCTGCATCGCATACAAATACAGACGTGGAATGAGCCGACAGCCCATGCCGCTTTCAAAAATGCTCGCCCCCTGTTCCAGTTGGTCGGCCAGCAAGGTGCAATCGCTTTTCATCAGTTCGCTGCGGCTGGACTGCCCGGCCAGACGCACCATCATCGGAAGGGTACACCCCGCGGCCGTCAGCACCGCCATCGCCTCGGCCAATCGCGCCAGCAGACTGCTTTCATACACCCGTCCGATCAACGGTATTCGAAGAATGACCCTCTCGCGCCATCGTCGCCCCGCCGCGGAAGCCGACAGCGTACGCCACAAAATCACCGCCGCGGCAACGGCAATCCCTGCCGCCATCCAAAAATGCCATACGTACCGCGACAGGGAAAACACCAATCGAGTCGGATAAGGCAACCCGCTCCAGCTCATATCATTTATCATTTCCGAAAAAGGCGGCACCAGCACCACCAGAAGAAACGTCAAGATCACTGCCATCAACATCAGCACGACGCCCGGATAGCACATCGCCTCTGTGATGATCCGCCGCGTTTGAAGTTCCACTTCCAGATGCCGATTCAGACAGGTCAGCATCTCGCTGAGTCGGCCGGTCCGCAGCCCAGCTTTTAGAATCTGGCTGTACAGCGGCGGAAAGTGCGACTTGCGTTTTTCGACCGCCTCATCCAGCGATACGCCGCGTTCAAGATCATCGGTGATTTCATTGATCAGCCGCGTCATTTTGCCGGAACCGGCATCGGCGGCCAATTCCCGCAGCCCCCGCTCCAGTGGAATACCGGCCTGGGTCAGCGAAGCAAGCTGCTGGTTAAACAACAAAAACTCGTTTCGCCCGACCGGCGTTTGCGGAGGTCTGTCTTTGACCTTTTCGATGGTGTTAACACGCAGACGCATTTCCGTAAGCATCTGCGCGGCCTGTTCAGGGCCGGACGCCTCCACCGTGCCGGTCATCAGCCGACCCGATTCAGTCACCGATTGATAAGAAAATAAGGCCATAATACAGTCACCCTTTATCAGAACATTGGCATTCCGGGCATTCCCCATATCCCCTGTTTTTCCATCATATCATCCGGATTGCGAAGAATGCGATAACGAAACTCTACTTGTCCGGCTCTCACGTCGTTATCCAGCGAAAGAATAAACACCCCGTTGCGCCGCTCATAGACAAAGGCCTGCCGTGTCATCGGATCCAGCGGCACACGCACATCGGTGATCTCAGTCAATGACCGTGGGAACTGACCTTCGTTCAGCGCTGCATGCAGACGAATCGCTTCGATACATTGCAGCGCGGCCCGCAGCCGTTCGATGGATTGCACGATACGAGGCGCGTTCGCGAGACAATCCGGCTCAACTTCAAGGATGTCGGCGGAGTCAAATTCCTCATACTGCTGCGACCCAAAGACATCAGAAAACACAACCAGTGGACGCGGCAAATCGCTTAATGGACGAAATAAACTCGGCGCGGACGGCTGTTGAACCCACCATTCGATCTGGCTCAGTACCCTGCCCAGATGGGCCGCTCCGGCCATCGCCAGCGGCGCATCGGCGTTGCGAGTCATCTGTCGTCCCTGTGCCAAAGCCGTTCGCAGCCACCGGGATGCTTGGTCATAATCACCCTGCACAATCCAGTACCGCGCTTGAGCCGCCAAAAGCATAGCGGCGGTATCCAGCTTCTCAAGCAGTTCCGGAATCTCGGCGATTTTCAGTGTCAAATGCGGGGGAACATTCGGCTCTTCGTCGCCGTCATATGTCCTGTCATACCTCCATCCTCTCAAATAAGAGGGTCGCCGCCGTGGAGGAGTGATTTTCGGCCAGACCACATTGCGGCAGCGCACGGCCTGTTCAAGCCATTTGGTTTTTTCGTGCAGCATCGCGAAATGGGCTGTCAGTTTCTCCATATCCATTTCTTCCGGCCGCAGCGCCAACTGCTCGCGCAGCAGGTCCGCATCGGGTACACATTCGGGGTGATTCGGATCAACGGCAAAAAACTTGTGGTAATAATCCCATGAATCACCGTCAATCAACTCGTTGAGTCGATAGGTCAGGCGATATCGAAAATCGGGCGGCTCCGTCGCCGGTGTGATGACCGTTAAGACAGGTTCGGGCAACGGAACGGAAAGTATGTGCTCGGCAACGATCTCGTCCGGTGCGGCATTGGGGTCGTAACTCAATTCCGCCATGTTCGGATCAAGGGTCAGAACGTTTGGATCACTAGACGGTCTATTCGGCTCGCCGGCTATCGCCGCCGTCAATGCAATCACCGCTGATAGTGCCATCATTCGCATCGTCTGCTTCCTTTACCATTTAACATTGGCCGCACACGCGGATCAGTTCCGACTCGGTGGTCAGCCCCTGCGCCATCAGACGCCGCCCGTCCTGCACAAGACTCATATGCCCGCGTTCAGCCAGCAGCGTGTCCAGCGTCTCCAAATCGACCCGCTGTAAAATTGCCTTGCGCAGCGTCCCGTCCAGATGCACTTGCTCGGCCAGCAGCATCCGGCCGGCATAGCCTGTATTCAGACACGATTCACATCCGAGCGCCTCCCACTTGCCCGTCGCCTCATCACGGCGTTTACAGTTTTCGCACAGTCGCCGCACCAGCCGCTGATTCAGAATCGCCGAGATCGCCGAGGTCGCCTGATACGGCTCAATTCCCATCTCCAGCAGCCGCAGCAGCGCCCCGCTGCACGAACCGCTGTGCAGCGTGCTCATTAGCAGATGTCCGGTCAGTCCCGCTTCGACGACGATTTGGGCCGTCTCGGCGTCGCGGATTTCGCCAAGCATCAGCACCTCCGGATCCTGCCGCAGCAGCGACCGCAGCGCTACGGCAAAGGTCAACTCACCTCGCGGCTCGATCTGAACCTGCGTAATCCCGTCGATGGCGCGTTCAACGGGATCTTCCAGCGCCACGATACTCTTTCCCGAACAGATGCGATGGATATACCGCAGCAGTGCCGCCAGCGTCGTGCTTTTGCCGCTGCCGGCCGGGCCGGTCAGCAGCAGCACGCCTTGATTGCCCGCGGCAAACGCCTTGAGCGACTCTTCAATCGTCGCATTCAGCCCCAGCTTATCCAGCTCCATCAATCCGGCATTCTCAAAAAACAGCCGCACCACCGCCCGCTGTCCATAAATGGTCGGAAAAACCGCCAGCCGCATATCAGTTACCCGGCCTGCCGGACTTTCGGTTTGCGTTGCGGCGTATTCAATGCGTCCTTCCTGTGGAATGTCACTGCGATAGGTCAGCAGGCCGCCCAGTACCTTTAGTCGTGAGATGATACTGTCGCTGACACTCTTGGGCAGGGTCTCAACCGTCTTGAGCGTGCCGTCCAGACGAAATCGCACCTCCAGCCCCCCCGCCGTCGGCTCACAATGTACATCACTGGCTCCGCAGTGTACCGCATCTGCCATAATCCCATCCACAAGACGAACCGCATCGCATTTGGCGTTTATTTCCATAACACCTTGCCCAATAAAAATTTATCGTAAATCCACAACAGCAGGTTTGGAGTCTGTTGTATAAGACGCATGGGGAGCCGAAGTGTTACCCGTAAAACCGGAGAAAACGAGAAATGCCGCATCGGATTTCTTGATTATGTGGTGAATGCGGATGTTTTGCCAAAGTACACGACTGCACCGGCTCACGGCTGCGATTATGTATCGTTGAGCATTTTCTTTTTGCGGAGGATGTGGTGATAGTGCTGGGCAAAGCGATGGGCCTCGTCGCGGACATACTGAAGCAGTTTACGCACCGGATTGGTGGCCGCCAGACGAACTTCCCTATCGCGGCCGTGGATATAGAGCAGTTCTTCCTTCTTGGCAATAGACATCAGGTTGGGCAGTCGCGGCACGGCCATCTCGGCAAAGGCCTCTTCGGCGGCGTGAAGCTGGCCGATACCGCCGTCGATGAGCACCACATCCGGCCAGAGTTCCTCGCCGGCCAAGGCGCGCTGATAGCGGCGCATCACGATTTCTTTGAGGCACGCATAATCATCGACGCCGCGGACGGTCTTGATTTTGAATCGTCGGTAGCCGTCCTTGAATGGCCTGCCGTCAATGAACTGTACCATCGACCCGACGGTCTCGGTCCCGGCCAGATGGGCAATGTCAAAACCTTCGATAATCCGAATCGGCTGCTCGGCTTTGAGCAGTGCTTGCAGTTTGGTCAGCGCCTCGGTCGGATCGGCGGCAAAGACTTCCGGCTGGATGTGTCCATCGACTGTGCCGCGTTTATCAAGGCTCTCAATCAGGCGAATACGGTCGCGGCATTCGGCGGCAGTCTCAAAATCCAGCCGGGCCGCCGCCTCGGCCATCTGCTTGTTCAGCTTTCGCAAAACGGTGGTCCGTTTGGACTGCAAAAAGGAGATAAAATCACGAATTTGCTTTCGGTAGTCATCCTTAGAAACACGGTCGCCGCACGGTGCGGTGCATTGACGAATATTGTAGAGAATACAGGGTCGGAAAAACCGGCGTTTGGGATCGTCTTCACGAATATCCAGCGTACACGTTCGAAATTTGTAAATTCTCTGTAAGACGACAATCACCGCTCGCAAGTCATTGACGCTGGTAAAAGGGCCGAACAAACGGCTTCGCGAATCCTGCGGGTTACGGGTGATATAGACGCCGGGAAAATTCTGTCGGGTCGTGATTTCCAGATAAGGAAAGGTCTTGGCATCTTTGAGGTCGGTATTGTACGGCGGGTGAATGTCCTTGACCAGTCGGGCTTCCTGCAGGATGGCGTCCACCTCGCTTTCGGTCTGCAAAAAGTCCACAATTGCGGTTTTTTCGACCATCTCGGCGATCCACGGCCCGCGACTTTCATGCAGGTTGGCCGCCGGTTGAAAATAGCTGGACACCCGGCTTCGCAGATTCTTTGCTTTTCCGATGTACAATACCTTGTCATCGGCGTCCTTCATAAAATACAGACCCGGCCCGGTCGGAAATGCCTTAATCGCTTCCCGTATCGCCTCGATTCGAACTGTTTTTTTGTGTTGAGTCATTCTTTGGAAGGTATTATAACTGAACTTGCTTATAAAATGTAACCTGTCTTGACAAATAATACGGTATTCTATTTAATTGTGTCTGTCGTCGATCTTGACACACAGGTTACGCTTGACTTAAAGAAAAAGTCTCATAAAAAGGATTTTTATGCCCAACAACAAGGAGAATCGGACCGATATCCGGCCTCAACAACCTACGCGACATCATGATGACGATGAAATCGATTTAATCGATTATGTTTTTATTCTTTTGAAACACAAGACATTGATTGTGCTTGGGGCATTGATTCCGACGCTTGTGGCGGGATTTGTTCTGTTTGTGATGCCTCGTCGGCACAGCCTGAGTTATACGTATTTAATGGAGATGAGCGAAACAGACTTGAAGTCCCTTGAAGACAAGTTTTACAGCGCCGAAAATATTCAACGGCTCGTCGAAGACCTGCAAGGGCAAGGTATTGCGGATTATGCCGAAGCACTAAGCAGCGCGAACACGATCGCCGATATAAGACAACTGGTTCGTTTTGAGATTGCGCCGGCTTTATTTGAAACACAGGTAAGAAATTTTTCCGAGGCGCGGGAAAAGCTTGACACGCGCGGTAATTTGTTGTTAATGCACGTTACCTATGATTCAACCGACAATCTGCAAACTATTGCCGCAATTCTGCGCCACAATTTTGAACAAGTCATCCCGTTGTATATGGAGAAAAATCAGCTCATCAAAACAATTAGTCGATTTAAAGATGAAATGGCCGGCATTGAAGAAAACCGGTTCGTTCTGAATCTTGAACTGCAGCGTAAAAAGTCAACTCTTGAAAAACTCAAAACATCCATTCCGGCCGGTGCCGAGTATCTGTCCGGTAATATTATGCTTCAGTTGGATGTAACCAATAGCGGCAGTGATTATCTGCCGCTGCCGTACCAGCTTCAGGCAATTCAAACGCAACTGGTCAACCTCGAAGAAGAAATCCGATTCAATACTGAAAAATATAATTACTATACCGACCTGCTGGCGCTGTTCGAAAGAGTACTGAATCGCCTGAATGATATAAAGCAGCAACGTCAGACTCTAACACAGTTCCATTCGTTCCTAACCGATGTGATAACGGACTATGCTGAAGAAGCTTCGGCACAGGACCGCCTGGCGGCGTATATTAAGCGTATCGAAAACAGCATGGCCTCCGCCGTCCCCATCGTGGAGAATCCGGCAATTTATGGAGAGGCACGTGAAACCGTCAAAAAAACCGGACTTGTTTTTATCGCCGCTTTTGTGTTATCGTTGATTGGCGCGTTTTTGCGAGAAGGAGTGCAGCAAAAGAAGCTTTCGTTCGCTTCCCATACAAGAGTTTAGCTTAGACAGACAAGCAGGGTACAGTGATCTTTTGTATTGAATGGAGCATAAACCGCTTCTTGTTAAACAGACACTCCTTCTCAAAAACATAATATAAATAGCGTTGGTTTTTTTTGATCCAATACGGTGCAGCCGAGGGGGACGGAGTCTGCCCACACCGCAATAATAGCTGATAATGGATAAAGTTTACTTTCGGAATTATCACAAAGATATTCAAAAAATGATCCAGGTCGCCCCTCTGGTGATAGATCAAGGCGTGCGGTCTTTGCTGCGTCTGGGTATTACTTTGGCGGTTGCGCGATTGTGCTCAAAAGATGATTTTTCTTTCTACACAACGCTCCAGCCGATTCATATGTATATGCTGTTTTTCTGTACCAGCTTTATTTTCGGTCCTTATATCATCTTTATCCATGATCGGCATCATAAAAGCAAAGACAGATACAATGCTGCAGTCGCACTCCTTTTTTTTCTGTCATTACTTGTATTGGCAATTCTTTACGCGCTGCTGTATCGACTTCTTTATCCTCCCGCCTACCATACGCTCCATTTCCTTCTGGCATCGCTGTGGTTTATCGCAGGAGATTTGTTTAATATATTTTCACGCCATTTATGTCTTGCAACGATGGATTATCTTAAGCCCCTGCTGTCGGGACTTTCCAGCGCTGTGCTGTTCGGTGCGGGCTTTTTTGTGATGAACAATTCGATAACAGTCAGCCGACTATTGTTATTGGCCGGCAGCGGGTATATGATTCCGTCTCTGGTGGTTTGGCTGTGCAACGATAAACGATTCAGCGGCATGTCCTGCAAAGATGATGTCCGGCGTACCTTTGTACGACATTATCATTTTGGTAAATGGGTTTTCTTAAACAATCTGCTCAATACGATGGTATTTGCGTCATTTCCTTTTTTTCTTCGTTTTTTCGGCAGAAGTGAACAAATCAGCCACTACGGTGCCTATTACAACTTTTTTGCGATTCTTAACCCTATCATTTTTGTGGTCATAATGTTTTGTGCTCCGAGACTGGCCCGGTCGTTTCAGGCTCAGCCCGGGATATTTTCCCGACGAATTCGCAGTGTACTGAAATATACAATGCTTCTTTCCGCTGCGTTCCTATGCTTTTTATTGCTTGCCGGCAAACACGTTTTTGTGTTGTTCTACGGACATGAATACACTGTGTTAACAGGAATTCTGCTGATCTGGGGATTTGCAAAAGCAGTCGAGATCAACTCCTGCGTACTGAACGCCGCAATGAAAGCCACCCAACAAACGTTCCGTATTTTTCTGTCTTCAGTCGCCGGCAGCATTATTTTTTTACTAATCGGCCTTCCTTTGGTCAATTATGCAGGCCTTTGGGGAGTCGCCGTGTGCCTGACGATAACTCAGATTGCCTGGCTTGCGGCATTGGGCTACTTTCTGTTTTATCGTCATCTATACGTCACCCAAACACATGCAGCCGTGGATATTCCCGAAGATCATGACCATCATCAAATTCTGTAATAAAAAGATTTGTTTCGGCAATCTCGTTTTTTATCTGATTCTATTTGCCGCCTTCCTGGATGTCGTCTTTTTCAGCGATGCAAGGGCGTCCAAAGAGCTGTTTTCCTCGATTCGAGTCTTTCCGCAGGCTGTCAAACTCGTCAGTCTGGGACTGATGGTTATGTATGTTTTTATTGCTTACCGACGTCCGGAAAATACGGCGCTGCGACTGCTTGAATTTGCGCTGTGGCTGCTGGTCCTGCTGATCACATTGAATTTGTTCCGAATAAACAGCCTGTACCAACTTGCCTGTGCCGCGCGCGCCTATTACTGGATATTCGCCTATTTCTTTTTCCGTCTCACAGTCAATACGGTTTCAAATCTTCAATTCAAGGTTTTGATTCTCTCTCTGTTGATTATTTTGCTTGGAGTTCAAATGCATTGGGCCGCCGTGTCCTGGACCGAGCTGCGCCATCAGGGCCAAACCGAGGCGTTCAGCAGTAATGCGGCGTTATGTCTTCAGTTTGTCCTTTTACTCACGCTGTGTTTTTACCGGTTTACGGCGCAAACGCTGATTGTTTTTGTGTTTTGCGCCAGCCTGGTTGTTTTCAGTCTGAAACGGAGCATCATTATCTCTACCGGCTTATCTATCGGCCTTCTGGCGGCGGCTTACTTTCGACTGTATAAAATTCGAACCGCAGGTGCAATCACTGTTTTGATGCTCATGATCTTTTTGCCAACCTTTGTGCGTCATTATTCACCGGTCAAATCGCGGTTTCAACATGTTGCCTCGCCCGGCAATTCACAACGATGGTGGCGCTATCTTGAATCCTACAACCACTGGATTGAAGCAAATCTTGCCCGACGTATCTTCGGCCACGGTTTTTATGAAACGTCATTTCATTTACAGGATATTTATTACAGCCGGAATCCCGCAGCCGAGCCGATACCGCTGCACTCCCATTCCGACTTCTTTCAGATTCTGCCGGATTTGGGGCTTCTCGGGCTGGCACATTTATTGATGATGCACTTTGCGTTTTGGTTTATCCTCTGGAAACTCTGGAAACGACGGAGCAGGCTCCTGCCGGCCATGCTGGTGTTTTATTGTTTTTATGTCTTTATCTCCTTTTTCAATGGAGCAATGGCCCGATATGAAACGCTGTATCTGATGCTTCCTCTGGCCGCCTTGTGCCACGAAATGGAAAGCGAATTACAGCAACAACAGTGTATCTGCAATGACAATGCACACGAAAAAGTTCTATATTGACGGACTGGGTCCCAAGCCGCATGTCAGCATAGGTTCTCAGGCTCTGGTGAATGCCGCCGTTGAAATCATTGAAAATCGGTATCCCGGATCCGAATATTATTTTCTGAGCGCCTGTCCTCCGGTTGAAAGTCAATATTTGTCCGAAACCGGTTGCCGTTGTCATATTGTGCAGCGCCCCGGCAGCATGTTCAAGACACTTCTTAAGGCGCGTCATCTGGCCGGCCAGGTGGATGCGGTTGTTTGTCCCTGGGGAGACGCCTACATCACTTCTCCGCCTTATCTGACTTTGCGCAAGCTGCTTGCACTGCATCGATACCGTGTTCCCCGGATGCTGATGACTTCGTCGCTCGGTCCTTTTGAGCCGGGCTGGAAGCGATTTCTGGCTGTACAAGCCCTTCGGCAATTTGACGTGCTGACCGTCCGCGACAGCATCACCTATGAGTCATTTCAATCACTGGGGTTGCACAATGTCCGCTTATATCCCGACACAGCCTTTGTACTGAAGGCCGCACAGAACGAGCGTATTGAGCATTTATTAAAATCGGAATCCATTCCGGTGCTTCCAGCGGGGTCATATGTCGGTGTCAATATCAGCGTTTTGCTCTATCACCGGATGAAACTGCTCGGGGCGGATTATCTGCAGATTATGGCTGAAATGATCAGCCAACTTATCGCCCTGACGGACAGGCCCGTACTTCTGATACCGCATCAAATTTATTCCAAAGCAATGCTGGATCATTATCCCGAATACAACAACCGTTTGCTTGGCCCCGGCGGAGATGACCGCCGGCTGTTTCCATTGCTGTATGAGCGTCTGACCAACTCCCAATCTGTTTACGCGCTGCACGGCGAATATTCCGCCCGAGACTACAAAGGGGTGATCGCGCGATGTGCTCTGTTTGCCGGAGCACGTATGCATGCGGTCATCGCCGCCTTATCATGTTGCGTTCCCAGCCTGATCCTTGAATACAGCCATAAAGCCCACGGCCTGATGAATATGCTGTCATTGGGAGAATACCGATGGAGTATTCAGGATACCCCTTCAAACCTTCGGGCCAAGATTTCGCTGCTTCATCAAAACCGAAAATCCTATCGAAGCCGGCTTTCTGCCATGACACACTCGCTCATCGAAAGTGCTTATGCCGTAATGGATGAACTGGATCCGATACTCCGCAAAAAAAATGAAAACTGATACATTTCAAAACGTCGCCGCCGTTGCCGCCTCAGGACTTTGCGTCGGATGTGGTGTGTGTACGGCGGCCTGTCCAGTCGGCGCGGTCACGATGCGGTTGGAGTGGGATGCATATAAACCCACCGTAGAGAATGTACACTGTCTGGCCAATCAGGGGTGCCATCGCTGTTTGCATAGCTGTCCAGGTAAAAGGTTTGATTTTGGGGCCAACACCCAGCGTTTATTCGAAAATGCCGACATCTCTTCGGAAGACGGCTTGGGCTGCTACCGTGCCTTATATGCCGGCTATGCCGCAGATGATTCCATTCGTTATCATTCTGCATCCGGCGGAATGGTCTGTGCCCTGTTGATTTATCTTTTGGAAAAAAAAATCATAGCCGGAGCCGTGGTGGCCGCCCACGATCCGCAAGAGCCGATTCAAGCTCGGACGGTCCTGGCCCGGACACGAGAGGAGATCATAGCGGCCCGAAGCAGCCGATATTGTCCGGTCAGCCGGCATGGTGTTTATGACACGATCATGTCAACCGAAGGCCCTTTTGTGTTGGTAGGCCTGCCTTGCCACCTCCAGGGATTTCGACTTCTGGCGGCACAGAATCCTGAATTTGGATCAAAAATTTATGCCTTTTTCGGTTTGTTTTGCAGTTCGACCCGAACCCGTCAGATGCCTGAATACCTGTGCTATAAGTTGGGTCTTGATCCGAATAATATCGGCTCATTTTCTTATCGGGATGAAGGTTATCCCGGCTGCCTGAAAGTCGTTTCCAAAACCGGCCAGATGCTGTGCAAAATTCCCTATCATGAGTATTACCGTCAATTGCATGCTTTTTTCAATTACAGGCGGTGTCTTCTATGCTTTGACCATACAGCGGAATTTTCCGATATGTCTTTTGGAGATATTCATATCAATCCCTATCTGCAAGACGACAAAGGCATCAACGCCCTGATTGTCCGATCCGCCCGACTTGATGCGGTACTCAGAGACGCTCAACAGGAAGGAGCAATCGTGCTGAATCCGCTCCCCAAAGAAACCCTTCTGGCCGCCCAACGTCAAGGCCTCTATATGAAAAAGCAACGCATCTTCGCCGCGTTTTTTCTGCGTCGGCTGTTCGGCAAGATCGTTCCCGATTACGGGGCACAATTCAGCGGACATGCTCGCATGAGAGACATCTTTAGCGTAGCGGCAGGGCTTGTGCAAACCTGGATAGGACGACGACGCTGCTTCTGGAGTTTGCTGGAGTCGCTTGGAAAGATAGTGTGCCGGATAAAGGGCCTGAGACATTAAGAAAAATGCGAATTGCATTGGTTAATTATCACTATTTCATCAACGGCGGTCCGGATCGCTACTTCTTTAATATCCGGCGTGCGCTTGAAGAACAGGGCCATACCGTTATCCCGTTTTGTTTTGATTATGCAGAAACACGGGACACGCCTTATCGGCATTATTTTCCCCCGCCCATTACAGGACCCGGCCCTGCGCTTTTCGATCAGCAACGGCTTTCCATTCGAAAACGTGCCCAAACGCTGCTGTCGATGTTTTATAATTCGACGGTCAACACTGCGTTTCGAACAGTTCTGCGTGATGAGAAGCCGGACCTGATCTATATGATCTACTTGTCTTCGTCATTTTTGCCAAATCTGATACGAATCGCGAAACGCGAGTTTGGACTTCCAGTCGTTTATCGGCTTTCCGATTATCATCTATTTTGCGCGAGCTATTTATTCTGCCGGGACGGGCGCGTCTGTACTGCCTGTCGCCGCACACTGTGGGCCGCCGTGAAGTACCGCTGCGTGAAAGGGTCGCGACTGATCTCGACGGCACGGGCGATGCAAATCAAACTTTTTCGCCGATGCGGATATTATGACGAAGTAGATCGTTTTATCTGTCCAACCGCATTTATGCGGCGATTGATGATAGAGTCGGGATACGAGGAACATAAACTTCTGCATATTCCAACCTTCGCGGAAGATATGAAAACCTCAAAGGAGAATTCGTCTTCGAGTAACAACCCACAGTATATCCTGTATTGTGGAAATATTTCGAAAGAAAAAGGCATCGAAGCACTCATACGGGCTTATGTTCACGCTACAACTTCGCTGCCGCTGCTTCTGGTCGGTAAATATACCTCGGATTATCGTTCCTACCTGGAGTCATTGATCCCCGACAGAAAAAAAGCAATGGTTAAATTTACCGGTCTGCTTGAAACCGGCACCTTGCAGCGTATTCAGTCGGGTGCTCGATTTATAGTGCATCCTGCGCTGTGGTATGAAAATTCGCCCAACAGCGTGCTGGAAGCCATGTGTCTTGGAAAGCCTATTCTTGCTTTTGATATCGGCAGTATGCCGGAACTGGTTCATGACGGAATCAACGGAAAACTGGTCCCTGTCGGCGATAAATCGGCACTGACGCATGCCCTCGACGAATTGGCCACTGTCGATATTCGTTCAATGGGGCAGCAATCGCGCAAATTGTATGAGCAGAACTTCACAAAACAACATCATCTTGAACAAATAAACCGGATTTTCAGTGAGTTATTATCATGAGCCTTGAAGCCTCCATCATCACAACCTATCGTTGCCCGATGCAGTGTATGATGTGCAATATTTGGAATCATCCCACAGAGATAACAGATGAATTTCCTCCCTCTGTGTTACAAAAACTCCCCCCCCTGGCTTTGGCCAATGTAACCGGCGGCGAACCGTTTATGCGTGATGATCTGGACGAGATCATTCGTATCTTGTTTACAAAAACGCGCCGCGTTGTCATCTCGACAAGCGGCTGGTTTGAAGATCGCGTGCTGCGGCTGGCCGAACGCTTTCCGGCGTTGGGTTTTCGGGTCAGCCTGGAGGGATTTTCACGGATTAACGATGAGCTGCGGGGACGTGCAGGAGGGTTTGACCGCGGACTTCGCACATTGCTGGGCCTTCGAAAAATGGGAATCCGGGATATCGGTTTCGGTATCACGGTCTCAGACCATAACTCCGCTGATATGCTGTGGCTGTATGAACTGGCCAAACGTATGAAAATGGAGTTCTCAACGGCTGCCCTGCATAACTCATATTATTTTCACAAGAACGATAATCGAATTCATGATGTTGCAAAAGTCAGCGCGGATTTTGAAGACCTTGTCAATCGGCTGATGCAGGAAAAGCACCCCAAATCCTGGTTCAGGGCCTTGTTTAATCTCGGACTGATTCACTATATTAAAGGGTTTCCCCGCATATTGCCATGTGAAGCGGGAACGGAGAATTTTTTTATCGATCCGACCGGTAACATTCTGCCCTGCAACGGAATGGAGGCCCGGTTCTGGTTCGAAACAATGGGCAATCTGCGCGATGCTGCCGATTTTATGGACATTTGGAACAGCGATCATGCTGAGCAGGTGCGCAAGAAGGTGGCCCATTGCCCTAAAAACTGCTGGATGATTGGTTCGGCCTCGCCGGTAATGAAAAAATATATTCGATACATTCTGCCCTGGGTGATAAAAAATAAATTCAACGTAATATTTGGCAAACGTATCACGGCGGACACCAATTTGAATTTCAATATTCCAAATACCTCGACGGATTCAACCCCTGCCTGAAGGCGCATTTGTTATGCGAATTGCACATCTGGTTGTAAAACATCCGCTTCGCGGCGGCGGGATTGAAAAATATACCTATGAGCTGGGTTCCCGTCTTGTTGCCAAAGGCCACGAGGTGACGGTCTATTCAATGACTCATTACGGGGCCCTGGATTCGCAAATCAACGGGATGAGAATACAACCGGTCTTCGCCTTCAAAAAACCATCCCTGCAAAAACTGTCCGCTTCGCTTTCTGCTTCACTTGATGTGCTTTTTCGCGGTCGATATGACATTGTTCACCTCCACAGTGTTGCAGCCGGCGCCTTCGGAATACTGCCGCGAATGCGCGGCTGTAAGACAGTTCTGCAAATGCACGGTATTGAGTGGTGTCGTCGCCGCTGGGGAACGTTCGGTTCCCGATTTTTGAAATGCCTCGAAAAAGCATCCATCAGACAGGCTGCGGCCTGTACCGCTGTGTCCCGAACACAATGCGACTACCTCCTGAAAACGTATCAGATTACAGCGGATTATATCCCCACCGCCGCAACCATTAAATCCCCCGCCGCCCCTCGTGATCTCTATGCGCTGGGACTTCAACCCGACAATTACATCCTTTTTGCATCCCGGCTTGTACCGGAAAAAGGAGCTCATTATCTGATATCGGCCTTTCGCAAACTCGATCTTCCGATTAAACTGGTCGTAGCGGGCGATCTTGGAAATAAAGACCCCTATTTAATTCAATTGAAAAATCTGGCCACAGGAGACAACCGGATTATTTTTCCGGGTTTCGTTGAAGGTCGGCTGCTGGATGAGCTTTTCAGTCATGCTCGATTGTATGTTCAGCCCTCTATTGTCGAAGGGCTCTCCCTTTCCCTGTTGGAAGCCATGAGCTACGGCAACTGCTGCCTGGTCAGCGACATTCCTGAAAATCTTGAGGCAATAGGGGATTGCGGCTATTCATTCAAGAATCAATCCATCGATGATCTGTCCCATAAGATCAAGATGCTCCTTGGCCGGACTGAAATGGTCGATAGAATCAAATCCGCATCCGTCAATCGGATTAGGCATTATTATTCCTGGGAACTTGTTACGAAACAAATGGAGACGTTTTATGAAGCGGTCGTCTGCGGAGAACAACACAAGTAAACAATTCTCCGGCGATAGAGTTTTATCGAATTATCTCAACAAAGAAACGACGAGCAGAATACGTGCGATTATTTTCGATGTGTTTTTGATTAACCTCGGCTTTATTGCCGCATTTTATCTGCGGTACGGCGGGATTCCGGCACGAAGTTTTACTCCGTATCGTGAAAGCTGGCCGTGGCTGACGGCTCTTTATTTGTTATCGTTGTCTGTTTTCGGAGTTTATAAGCTCCGGTTCCGTTCCTCATGGCAACTGTTCATCAGGATAACCCTCGGCGCGATGGCAGCCGCTTTAATAAGCACCGTTTTTATGTATATTTTCAGAGAGAAATGGGGCACCTTTCCGACCAGCATCTTCATTATCGTTACTCCAATCATTACGCTGACGGTTTTCAAACTCAATCAGTGGATACTCAAACGACATGATGGCATCCAAAAAAAAATTATTGTGATCGGTCGCGGGGATGTGAAAGGTATTATAGGCAAAAAAAGCGTCGTTCATCGGTTTTTGCCTGAGGAATGCAAAGCACTGAAAATCAATTTAAAAGACATCGACCAAATTATCATTGCCGAAGAAATTACATCTTCCGATCTGATGCAGGAACTGATGCTGTTGACTCAACGTTTTGGGATTGATCTGGTGTTTACTCCGGTAATCTATTTGAAACTGATCACTGAACAGATTAACGGGACCGAAAAGCGGTTTCTCCGTACATTTGAAGGTCAACGACGCGATGCAGAAGAATTCTTTATTCGACTGATTGATATCCTCTTTGCACTGACAGGTTTGATTGTGCTTACGCCGATATTAGGAGCGATTGCCTTAACCGTCAAACTGACTTCGCACGGCCCGGTTTTCTATACCCAATCCAGAGTCGGAAAAGACGGCGCTTTGTTCACGATTTATAAATTTCGCACCATGTATCAAAATGCCGAGAAAATCAAGGGCTTTCAGCCGGCCTGCCCATCTGACAGCCGCATCACGCCGGCAGGTCGTTTCTTGCGGCGTTATCGTTTGGATGAAATCCCCCAGCTTTTCAATATTCTCAGGGGTGAGATGAGCCTGGTCGGGCCGCGCCCGGAAAACCTGTTTCGTGTGAACTCACACAAAGCGCTTCGCGGTATCCGTCTGGCGGTCAAGCCCGGCTTGACAGGATTGGCCCAGATTCGAGGACTGTATGACCTCCATCCCCGTCATAAACTCAAATATGACTATTTATATATTCAGCGACGTTCACTTCGGCTGAATCTTTATATTCTCATCAATACCCTTCCCGCTCTGATCAAGATGCAGGGTTGGTAACAGATTTATTGTCGTCAGTACGCGGGATAGGCGCCCGACGATAGATAACCGCGTCACCAGAATCCCGATCCAATCGCAGCGGATGGGAATAGATCTTTATCAGCGGACCGTCCGACTTGATCTTGCTGTTTTTTTCATGAATGACGATATATTCCCATTCGCCTGAAGGCGGCCTGACTTCATACGGAATCTGAGTCCGTTCCGCATAAAAACCGATGCGCGGGTCAGGAACGGCAATGATCGTATGGGTCGGCGTCTTCAGCCTCAGATAATCAGCCGTTTTGCGAAAACCGATGTTGGAGCCTTGCGGCTTAGCCAATTTGGGCAGGCAGACCAGAATGCCCAGGCACATCATTACACCAAACATCCGCCCCTGTTTGCCCGGCTTACCCCGACCGGCGGGTTCCGTTTTTTTTCTGCTCAACAACGCAGCGGCACATTGTAAACCCTGCGGCACAAAAAACACGGTCATTGCTGTCAGCGGCAGCACATGCCTTCGAGTGATATACCCCCAATTGTGATAGAGTGTGGTCAGCATCAGAGTATTTATAACTATAAACGCAATCAGCAGCGGTTTTTCAAAAGGCATTTGTCGCGGCTGAACTAAAAAACGATAAAGTCCCATTAGCATAAAGGGAAAAAAATAATAGTAAAAATTCTCACAAAGATCTTGAACCAAATCGATCACACCCTCCAACGAGGCAAATGCATTGCCTGCAGAGGTTGAATAACTGTTTGGGGCATCGGTGCTGTGCATGACAACGGAGCTGTCCTGTACGTTCATAGACAACAATTTGTCCAGTTTCTGCGGCATCGCATAGCCTTTGGCATGCAGATACGGCAGAGCGATAACAGCAAATCCCCCGATTAACCAGAGCGCCCCTGTCAGGGATTGCTTGCGGGAAAATTTCATTTTCTCAGGCCGAAGTAAAGCCAAGATCAACCCCACTAATGCATAGAGTATGACTTGCGCGGCTTCCGGCCGAATAGTGTGCCCCGCCCCCGCCATCACTCCTGCCGGCAGCAAATAGAAAACACGTCCGGACTCAAACGCCCGCAGCACCATGAACAGCCCGCCGCCCAGGAACAACAGATGCGGCCATTCCCGCAGGACATCGTGCCCCCACTCTGCCGGCCACGGCAAACAAACCAGGATAATTAACGCCCAGAATGCATAACGGCCACCGACCAACCGCCTGCCAAGAAAATAAAGCGGAATCACAGACAGTAACCGACATAATAAACAAAACGTCTGTCCGGCCAGAAGCCAATCCCGATTTTCTTGACCTAATCCAAAAAGGCTCAGCAACCGATGCCAATGGTTGATCATCCAGGGAAAGCCGATGTCCTGAATTTGCCAGAACCATAAAGACAAGGATTCACTGATATGTCCCGCTTCGACTCGAACCCGCACAGCTATTGAAAACGAATCTTCAAGGGTCGGATAATTTAATACCACCGTGTCCTGGACGCCGTCAAATTGCAGTGCTCTGTCCTCTTCAGTGTCAATCCACCGCGCCCCTTTGATTATCGCCTGATGGCCATTTCCTGATTTATCATCGAGTTTTGTCCCCGCTCCTTCGTTAAACGGCCAATGACATGCCATCCCCTGATCAATCAAGACGCCGTCGGCAACCTCCCTCACCTCCTCTGCGCTCAAGGCCCTGTTCCATATTTGAACGTCACGAACAAGTCCTTTGAAATTTCCCACAGAAGAGCTTGTATGTCCACCCAGAGTTTTTGCCGCAGAAAAAGACTGCTCGCAATCGGAAACCAGACCGGTGCGTACCTGTCTGCCGTTGAGGTAGATGACAGCCTGTTTGTCCTCATAGGTGACAGCGATATGGTGCCAACTCGTTCCAAGCTCCTTCTGATAAACAGCCAAGACGGGAAAATAACCAACCTGCCGTTCAAAAACAGCAATGCCGTTTGTATCCACTGAAATGCCGAGCTGGCCATTGTAAGGATAAAAAAGATATCTGCGATACGGGTTCCATCCGGCCTTGGAATCACTCAGGTTTTCGACGGGAAAAGAACGCCAATCGTACCCCGTTTGCTTAGGAAGCCTATCGCCAGACTGAAGAGAACGGTAATCCTGAGCCGCCTGTACCCAGAAGACGCCGTCCTGGCTTATGAGTATTGAAGAGGCAACAGACCCTATCCCCAGAACGCCGGCGATTAAAACGATCACAAGAATGAATACAAATTCTTTGGCCCTAAACACGCCTCTGAATATCCCTTTACCGTATCGAACTTAACTTTTTCACGTAATGCAAAAGAATACCGACAAAGGGATCTGGTTTCAAGATATAATTGCTGAATTTTACCTCTAAGCGCAATTGGGTTAAATCCATCATTCATTTTAATGACGCCGGGTACATCTACTTTTACTTGGTCGTTTCAAGTATCCAGGAGGCTCCGTAAATGGTGCCGTTTCGCCCGTTACCGGAACTGTCAAATGCCCTGGAGCCTTCGCCTTCATTGAGTTTCCAGTGGCCGGCCAATCCAGTGGCCTCCAGTGTTCCATTCGCACAGGCCGCTGCTTCCGCAGGCGACAAGGCCCGGCGCCACACCTGAATATCGGCAATACATCCCTTGAAGTTGCCCACATTGGGGCTTTCGTGGCCGCCTACATAGCGAGCGGGTCTGAAATCTTCCGTACGTTTCGATCTAAGACCGATATGAACCAACTCACCATTCAGGTAGATTCGCGGCTGTTTATCCTGATAGGTGACCGCAATATGATTCCAGCCCGTTCCCACGTCGCCGGCGTACACCGCCAGTGCAGGGAAGTAAGCGTATTCTCTTTCATAGACCACAATACCGTTGGTGCCGACCGCAAATCCCACCTCTGAATTCAGCGGGAACAGAACATGCTGTATCCTCGTATCCCAGCCATCATTGGTGCTGGTGTTGTTTTCTCTCGGCAAAACCGTGGGGGATTCCGCCTTGACCCAAAGCGACGTTGTAAAGCCGTTCAACGGCGAGGAGCCGTCCCAAGGCCACACAACGGTATCATCCACACCGTCAAACCGAAGCGCCGTAATGGGGTCCGGATGTGTTGATTGTGGAGTATAGTTAAATTCCAGGATCTGGTCCGCCGCGGGCGATTGGAAAGATGAAACGGTCAGTTTGAGTTTGAGAGATGAAAATTCTATCGGTGTGTTGGTCGTCGATTCAATGCCGAAACCAAAGGACACGCCCGTGCCGGCATAATCCAGCAGTTCAAGCAGCGAAGAGGTATAAGAAACAATTCGCCCATCGGCCAATGTAAACTCAAAGGGTTCTGTCAATGAATTCCAGACAAACGAGCGGCTGTCGTTGTTTTCCGCATCCCCCAAACGACAAATGAAATTGCCGTCTTGAACCGCCCCGCTTAAGCGATGTCCGAATCCGGCAAAAACGCTCCCGAAGCCGTTTTTCGATTTTTGGTGATAGCCGGGCCTGGGGTTATCCAGCAGGTACACGTCAAAATCAGCCGACACAGAGGACACACCGCCAATCGTTAATGTGGCATCGGTAATCACACTGCCGGCCGGTATGTCCAACTCCGAAACAGAGATTCCCCACGTCCCGTAGTCGGTTTCCGACACCGTTTGGGCCGTGGCTTGGCCCGGAAACAGCACGACGGCCACTATCAACACCACGATGCCTGCCAGATCTTTCGATAATGTATCGGTCATCATTATTCAATGCCTCAAACAACCCCATTTGCGGCTCTGTTGCTTACGCCTCATAAAACATAAATAACATTCCTCACAGGAGCAAAGCGTTGAAGACATTGACCCAATAAGACAACGCCCTATAATCTTATTTGTTTTCGAAAATATTCCGGCAGGACGTCCATCAGAAGGCGGGGTTTCAATATATCAGGGCACAAATCATACACACAAGCCCCCCCTTATTCCGGCTATAGCCTGCCGCAATGCGAAATTAGTGCAAAATCCGATGCAAAATGACACTAAGAGGAAGAGGCGACATTATAGAGATAAATTTGTATATGATAACTGCAAATTTATAATGCGCAATTTAATTCGCAAGATTTTGTGAAAGTGCCCAATCTGAATGCCGTTTTGCCCAAAACAGGATGACTATTGGCTTGAATAGTGTGTATAGTTAATCGGACGGGATGCCGTGCTTTTCCGCCAGCCGCCGGCGCAACTGTGAGGCCGTCTGCACGACCGGGTCATCAGGATTCCTCAGCGTATTGACTTCGATATATTGTTCAAGGATTGCAAGTGTTTGCTCGCTGCCCAGTTCGGCAACGGTGTGTCCCGCCCAGAGTCGGATACTCTCGGCTCTGTGACTATCCAGCACCACGGTCGTCAGCGCCTGCACATCCTCATCAACAATCAGCTTCCACACCTCCTGAATCTCCGCAAGCAGTTGCTCACGTTCAGTTGGCGAAGCGGACTGTCGATTGAGGATCTGTTCGATTATTTGCGGATCCGGGCGGTGCGCCAGCTGGGTATGAGGGGCCTGTCCCGATTCATCAAACCATACAAACAGCACCGCCGCCGCCAGGACGAAACCGGCCGCCAGAGCAATCCGCTTGAGATAAAAAAGACCGGACGGCGCTGTCTCAGGCTCGTCTTGAAAACGGCGATCCCAGACCTCCATCAGCTTTTTTTCAAGCTGCCGACGATGCGTCTCGCTCGGCGTATCGTCGAACCGGAGCGAATCGACAAACTTCTCAAATTCGCGGTCAAATTGTGTCATAAGGTTCATCCGAGCCGCACATCATTCTGTCACGGCGAAATTCTTTCTTAAGCAGGCGCAGCGCCCGCGCCAGTTTACTGCGAACGGTAACGGATTTAAGGCCGGTGATTTTTCCGATTTCTTCGCTGTTGAACCCCTGCAAATACCGCAATGCAACAATCTCTCGATATGCGGGTTTGAGCTGAGCCATGGCCCGATGCAGCCGCGCAATCTGGATGTGATTGTCATCCTCCCGGCCCGGATCCGATTCGGGCGTCGGCGAGGGGAGGTTGCGAAGCCCGTCCAACAGCCGTGCGTGCCGACCGGCCTTGCGGAAATAACTATTGACCTCATTGCCCGCAATGCGGTACAACCACACCCGAAAGGCGTCATCATCCCCCCGAAATGTACAAAAACAATCAATCATTTTCAAAAAGACCGTTGAGGTGACATCTTCGGCGGTTTGGCGGCACGGCAGACGGCGCGCACAATAGCGGAATATCTCGTCGTAATGCCGACGAAATAACTGGGCAAACACGGTTCTGTCTTCGCGAGCCGCCTCGACCAGACAGTCTGAATTGTCCGTCTGCGAAAATGTCAAACCGCCGGAACACCCTTTCTTGTCGCACATGAAAATTACACGTTTTCATCATAAACTCTGACGCTCGAAAACGCAAGGTGTTGTGATGAATCTGATGCAAATTGCACAGAAAACGCCGCCGCAAGTTTGTTGCCGCATAGAGACAAAAAAAAAACGCGACACCCTTAGGTATCGCGTATTGATGACCGCTTGCACAGTCAGCCGACGTTGGCACGTCGAACGGACCCGATCAGAACTCGCTGTCCGGCCCCGGTTGGCCGCCGTGCAGCCGTTTGCGAAGGTCGGCGTTTTCACGCCGGGTCGCCTCCAGATCAAAAATCAGGTACTTAATGCTCAGTCGCAGATAATCCAGCGACTGCTGGAGCGTATTGAGCTTTTGTTGAAGACGGTCATGATGCTGCCTGCTCTTACGCGCCAAGTTGATTAATTTTTCCTGTTGCGGCGGCGGAACCGATCCGTTGTGCTGCATAATCTCTTCCAGTTTTTTCTCAAATTTTGCTTCGTCCATAGTCACCCCCAAAACAAGTTAGTCATTCTCCGAAGCCAATCACGATACGGATTTGCCATCCGGTTCCATAAGATTGCCTTGCGTGCCAGATGCCCCCCCGAGGGCATTCGGCTTTCATCACCACTACGGCTTTCTGTCCCCCAAAGTCATTGAACGCAGTATAACAAATAATGCCGGCCACGGGTTGAAAACCAACACCAAAAACATAAAAAAACGTTAAAATACTCATCTGTATAGAGTTGTCGTGCATTTTTTCGGACGCTGTTCGAATTTTTTTACTCTGTTCGAGTCACAACCGGATGGGTAAACGACCTCTTTTCGTTTTTTTCTTTTTCACGTTCGGCCGCCTGCTATAATTGAAGCCGTCATGGACTTTGGATGCCATGGCCGCAGAATATGGTTGAGGAGATTGCAGAGTGAACGAAGAACGCAAAATCGCCTATTTTTCGATGGAGATTGGGTTAGAGGCCGCGATGCCGACCTACAGCGGAGGATTGGGTATCTTAGCTGGGGATACCATTCTCTCGGCGGCGGATCTTCGCGTGCCGATGGTGGCAGTCTCGCTGCTGCATCGCAAAGGGTATTTTTACCAGCGGCTGACCGAGGACGGAACGCAAATCGAAGAGCCGGTTGTCTGGAATCCGGATGACTTTACGCAGGAAATGCCTCAACGGGTCACTGTCTCCATTGAAGGACGGACGGTTCAGATGCGCGCCTGGAAGTTTGAGGTCAAGGGGACCGGCGGGTTTGTCGTGCCGGTGTTTTTTCTGGATACCGACCTTGGGGACAACGCCGAAGAAGACCGCAAGCTAACCCATTACTTATACGGGCTGGATAAACGCTATCGGCTTTGTCAGGAAGTTGTCCTGGGGATTGGCGGGGTCCGGATGCTCCGGGCCTTGGGATATGACGCCATCAAACGATTCCATATGAACGAAGGACATGCCAGTTTGCTGACGCTTGAGCTGCTGGATGAACGGATTCGCGCAAAAGACGACAAAACCATTACCGCCGAGGACCTTGCGGCGGTTCGGGAGCAATGTGTATTTACCACCCATACCCCGGTGGCCGCCGGCCATGACCAGTTCGATATGGAGCTGGCCGGTCGCGTCCTTGGCCCGCATGAGGCCTTTGCCATGGAGGGGGTCTTTTGCTGCAACGGCACAATGAACATGACCTACCTGGCATTGAACCTAAGCCATTATGTCAACGGCGTGGCCAAAAAACACGGCCAGGTTTCGCGACAAATGTTCGAAGGCTACAAAATTGATGCGATAACCAATGGAATTCATAATCGCTGGGTCTGCGAATCGATGCAGACGCTGTATGACCGACATATTCCCGGCTGGCGTGAGGATAATTTCAGTCTGCGATATGCCCTGAGCATTCCGTGTCAGGAAATTACTGCGGCCCACGCCGCGGCCAAACGCGAGCTGATCAATGAGGTTAATCGCCAGACGAATCTGGGTTTTGATATGGATGTGCTGACGCTTGGATTTGCGCGACGCTCGACGACGTACAAACGCGCAGACCTGCTGTTTGGCAACCCCGACCGGCTTCGACGCCTGGTTGAGGATGTCGGTTCGGTTCAGCTTGTGTATTCCGGCAAGGCCCATCCGCAGGATCATGAAGGCAAGGCGCTGATTAAGCGGATTTTTGCCGCTTCGCGTGAGCTGAGAAACTCTATCAAAATCGCCTATCTTCCAAACTACGAGATGACTATTGCGCGCCAAATCGTTTCCGGTGTGGATGTGTGGCTCAACACCCCGCAGCCGCCGATGGAAGCGTCGGGTACCAGCGGGATGAAGGCGGCGATGAACGGCGTGCCGTCGCTGAGTGTGTTGGACGGCTGGTGGATCGAAGGCTGCATCGAAGATGCCACCGGCTGGGCCATCGGTCAAAACCATCGGCACGGCCACGACCAGGTGGATCCTTCCAAAGACGCCGAGGATTTATACCGCAAGCTCGAACACGTGATTGGTTTGTACTATAACGAACCGTCGAAATTCTGTTCGATTATGCAGCACGCCATCGCATTGAACGGCTCATTTTTCAACACGCAGCGAATGATGCAGCAATATGTGCTGAAGGCCTATTATTTATAGGCCGTCTGAAAGCGTCTTTCTTGGTTACCAACGGGTGCAGAGCATGTTGAAATCTTCCAAATCCACTGTGCCGTTTCTATTCAAATCGGTCATTACGCACCAGTGATTGGCCGTGCTGCAATCGGCACAAAGCCAGTGCGCCGCCAGTTCCAGAAAATCCCAAATATCCACGGCCCCGTCGCCGTTAATATCCGGCTGCGGCGGCTGAACGGGTACGGAATCGGCCAGGTCAATTATTTGAAGGTTACGGATTTTGCCGTCAAAATGGTACGTATTACCGCTGTCGTCCATCGCAAACCCGATGCGATAATTCTTGGCGGCCAGCGCATTGGGATTGGCCGAATAACTTCGGGACGCACGCAGCGACCCATTGACATAAAATCGCGCCCAGGATCCGTCAAATTCAAGGGTGATGGTCTGCCATTGATTCAGCGTGACCGGAACATAGGTGTTCCACATCCCCAGGCCGTCCAGACGCACGCGGAACGTCCCGCTGTTCAAACCGACGCCGCTGCCGGGCCGCTGGCTTGAGCGTTCGTCGTTGGAGTCAAATATCCCCTCATAAAACGACACACTCCCCGACGTGCGCGGAAAAATATCAGCCGTGAGCCGACGTTTCAATCCGTTGCGCACACCGGATTCGATGCGGGTTGATTGGCCGTCAAAGTCCGTTTCGTCGTCATAAAACCGTGCCGCCAGCCGAGAGCCGATACGTCGGGCTTCGTTTTGTACTTCAGCAAACGTCATTGCCACGTTGTAAAACCGCACGTCATCAATGCCGCCGCGGAACAGAGCGCCTGTTTCATCGCGACCAATATAACACGCCGCCGGCTGTTCATAGCTGTTGGATCGGAACACCTGCTCTGGAACCAGCGACGTCGGCGACTGCGCTTCGGGAATGCCGTTGACATACAAAACACCCTGCGTACCGCTGAGCACGACCGTCAGCAGCGTCCACTGGCCGGCCGGAATATCAGACAGCGACGTCAACACCGTCGTATTCGAACCGTTGGTGATGGTAAATTCCGCTTTGCTGTCGCCATTAAGAACAAGCCGCATCGAGGCCGAGCCGGATGAACCGATGAACACCAACGGCTGAGGGGTTTGAAAATCGGGCTTGATTCGCAGGCTGAAACCGCCTTCGAGAACGTCGCACACGCCGCGGTCAAGCACCATATACTGATTGATCCCATTGAACCGCAGATAGACACTTTGCAAAGTCAAATCGTTCAGTCTGCGCGGACGACCGCGGAGCAAGGCGTGCGCAGCGCCGAATTCGTCCCGGCAAATCTGGCCTTCGGTTTCTTCAATACGGTAGGAAGCAGTCAGGCCGCGCGGCTTGGACAGGGTATTCCACCAGTAATCCTGATACCACTCGCCCCACGGGACATGGCTGAAATGCACGCCGTCCGACAGCGTACCGCCCGAATAGTCATAGTCGGCAATCCCCGTACCGGACAGCGTGCCGCCCGAAATCGTGCTGCAGCCGCGAACAATCGCGTAGTCACGTACCATGGCATTGCCGGACACATTGGCGTAACCCTGCACCTTGGCGTTGTCGCGAACGGTCGCATTGTGGATGTCGGCACGATCGCGAATGCGCGCGTTGTCGCGGACGTTTGCACTGCCTCTGACCAGTGCGTGACCGGACACGACGGCGTTGTTCTGTACCGTGGCCGATTCGGTCACAACCGCATAATCTTCCACACGGGCCGCGTTGAGGACCCGCGCCGAACCCAGCACGCGCGCATTCGGGCCGACATAAGCGGTGGACGCAACGGTTGCGGTATGGGCGACGAATCCGCCGCCGTTGGTGTGAATGCGCCCGGCCGGCAAGGGAGTCGAATATTGACGCTCCGCCACAGCAGCAGTTGCCCCGTCCAGACCCACCTCATAGGCATAGCGCAGCCGATCCGGATGTTTATCGACGGGCAACGCGTTGTCTGTCCACTCCAGATTCAGACGGGTATCGGTCGGGGCGGCAACCACAATTAAAAACAATCGCGTTTCATCGGAATTCAATTGAAATGTCTGCACGCCCGGCGCAAACACCTCGCTGTATCGAGGCGTATTCCAGTTGTCATCCGCGGCAACCAGCGACCAGCGCCAATCTTCCGTCGTCCCGACCAGATCAAAGCCCCGAAGCTCCACGGTCACCGCATCGGCGGTCGGGGTCAATGGATGGACCATATACGCAAATCGTTCCGGTGCACGTTCAAACGGGACGCGATACCAGCCGGGTTTATCATGTAAAGGAATCAGATGTGAGCCGATACGGTACTTAAACATCGCCTCTTTGTCGCCGCCGTTCCAGAAGATGGATTTCAGCGTATCCCCGACGCTGAAATCCAGAAACGGCCAATGCCGCAGTCCGGCGGCGACCACATCGCCGACGCTCGTTCCCGACGGCAGCAGCGAGGCCAGCTTGGTATAAATCGTCTGTTCTTTGGGGCCGGCAATCCAGACGTCCGCCACTGCATTCGGCGTCCCTGCATCCGCGCCGAAATCCTGAAGCGCATGATGGATGCGGAAATCGTGATAAATCAGCGAACCGTGATCCTGTCGGAAGTTGGTTGCATCAAAAATCCGATCATCGATCATACCGCTGATATTACCGAGGATTTCGGCGTAATGAATGTTGCGGGCGTTTCGCAGAAAATTGGCGTGCGATTCCCAATGTCCGCCGGTCAGGAAACCGGGCTGATGTCCCTGGATGTAATGGCCGAATTCGTGCGGCACCGGATTTCCCCAGCCTTCATCCTGCAGTCCCCACCCGTTGACGCCAATGTGCATAAAACCGTTCCAGCCGCCGCACCAGAATCCGTCATACCACGTGATATGATTGATTTTATAGCGGTTTCCATCGCGCCGCCATGCATCAAAACTTTCAAATGGTTCGAGATAATTCAGCTTTTTGCAAAACACCTGATAACTTTCCTCGATCATCCGCAAAGTCCGCCTGCACATCACTTCCGGATCAAAGGAGGAATGTCGCTGGTAACTTTGCGGCGACCACCAGAATACGGCGTGTTTGGATTCCATATACTCAAGATCGGAAAATGATTCTCCGTCGTGGATATTTAAATCGGTGTTGATCAACAGGACATCCCCGGGCAAGTCGCCGACTTCGAGATAGTCGATTGAGAAAGTCAATCCGTTCGCGGATTTGCCCAACGGGTAGATGCGCAGGTCGGTCAATCGGTCCCGCCATCGGACCGCCAGCCCCAGATCCAGCCGATAGGTATGCCATTGACCGTCCTGGGGAATCGACTCGGCGGGAATGAGCAGGTTTCGCGTCGAACCGGTATGGATGCCCGGCGCCGCGGATGTACCGTAATAAATGACCATGTCATCCTGCAAGCCAATCGGCAGCCTGAGCCGGAATTGGAGATAATCAAAGTAGCCGAAATCCAAATCGGGTCCGCCGGCTATCGAAGCCAATTGAAGACACGGTGCGTCCGTTGAAGCGGCAGCGGTCAGTGTACCATCGACAACGGAGATATTCATCAGACCCGATGTTGTCCAGCCATCCATTTGACCGGGATTGTCCCATTGACCAGCCAGAAAGGCCGGCAAGCCCTTAACCGCCGAGGAATTATCAACCAGCCGCGTCCCCGGGTCCAGCGTTATCGGCGGTTCAGTCCAAGACGGGGGTTCCTGTTCCTGCGGCTCCGTTACGGTCAACGCAAAATGATCAAAGGCCGCATACCCTAAATTGGATGAATAAGTGCACTGAAAAAGCCCTACTTGCAGTGGGATATCGGCCAAATCCGAACGGGTTACAGGCGAGCAGGCCAGCTCCGTCCAGTTGACGCCGTCCGGGCTGTGACG
The DNA here is from genome assembly GCA_050309605.1 of Anaerohalosphaeraceae bacterium. Classification (GTDB taxonomy): domain Bacteria; phylum Planctomycetota; class Phycisphaerae; order Sedimentisphaerales; family Anaerohalosphaeraceae; genus T3Sed10-213. The sequence goes on along the minus strand of JBNRMN010000082.1, from coordinate 44,521 downwards.
AAAATGAAAAGTTGCGCCTTGTTTCTCAAGCTGCAACCAGGTATCCGCATTCCATGCCAGCCCGTTATGGCATAATTCCGTGCGGCTGTTATTGTCGGCATTGCGCACAAAATTGCCGCAGTTGTAAATGGGAAAATAATCCATGCTGACCCAATCCTCGCCCGGCCCGGCCAAGTCGGGATCACGGAGAGCACGCGCCATCAGGCCGCAATTATTGTGCATAATATTCTGATAGGCTGACACTTTGACCCTGGCGACAAAATCGCCGCTGACGACTTTATATAAAAAAGGCCCCAGCGGTTCCCACGGTTCATGATAAAACCCACCGGCGGACGACAGAACTAATTCGCCCGGACGGCTGTTCGATGCATTGAGCTGATTGACCGTTTCGCCCGCGGCCAGACCGAGAAAGCCGTCCCAGATGGTATCTCCGACGCCTTCGGTCAGATAATTTCGAGGCGCATCAAAGGAATCTTCAAATGTCTGGGCCTGCGGCACGCCGCACAAGGCCGTACCGATCATAATCAGGACAAATCGCTTGACACCGCTCATAAAACCCCCGTTCAGAAAGAAAAGGACCGGGAGCCGAATCGCCCCCGGCCCGATGAACACATACTTAACCCCGTACCGGCGACTTATCTGTAGTCAATGCAAGCCGGGTCATTGGGTCTTGAGCAAGTCAGCCATTCTTCGGCAAACAGACTCAAGTCTTCGATGTTCACGTCGCAGTCCTGATTGACGTCCGCCCAGAAATAACCCCACGCGCCGCAATTGTTTTCATAAATGGTAACAGGCACCGTCAGCGGTTCCAAATCGTCATAGTCAATGCCGCCATCGGATGCCGTCAGCGAAAGCGTTGTTGTATGCGGATCATTTTCGAGAACATCGTCGTCAATCGCCGTTACCGTAACGACCTGCGGAATCTTCCAGTTGGTCTGATCGAAATACAGCTCGTCCGGCCAGACGGCAACCTGATCGCTCTCGGCCTGATCCGCAATCGAAACCGTTACCGGCGCTTGCGGCGGCACTTTCAATCGGACCGTAAAGACATCCTCATAACCGCCTTCGAGTACAACGACTTCATCGGCGGCGTCAAGGAACAGCCCCGGCGTCTTTAAGACCGTAATCTGAGCCTCCGGAAGAATCAGCAATTCGTTCCAGTTGGGGTCGGCACTGACGATCTGGGCCTCGACCGTGAGCAAATGATCCATACCGTCGGAACTGTCCATCGCCGCCGTAACAAGAATATCCAACGGCTGATCATAGGTCTCGGCCGGCAGGAAGAACGTGTGCGGCAAGCCGCCGGGAGTGGCGCCGAGAAGGATGGCGTTGGGGTCTGAATTCGGATCGGCGCCCGCCGCGGCAACGGCTCTGAGCGTCACCTCAAGATCCGTACTCGGAGCGGGGACATCCTCGTCGGCAAACAACTGCAACTGCACGGCCCCGTTGTCGCCTTCATTCAGGAACAATTCGCCCGAAATAACGCCTCTGGCTTTTCTCAGCGAGAAATAACCATAGTCGATATATCCCTCGGCATTGGAGAATGTGGCATGATACAGACCGACTTGCAGCGTCGGCACGTTCATATCCTCGCGCACGAGCGGGTTATCAGGACTGGCCGAGGGGAACGACGGCAGCCAGTTGACCCCGTCAAAACTATTGTAAGCATAGAAATTGGCTCCGCGCCGGACGAGCTTGAGATACGGCGCGGCGTCCCAGCCATCCCAGGTAATATCGGTTTCCGTGCGGGCGCCGTTGTCGTTCCACCGCAGGATATTCCCGACATTATAAAGCGGGAAATAACAAAGCTGGATATTGTCTTCACCAGCCCCGCCGGCCGCTGTATCGGCCAGACGAATCATAAGACCGCCGTCGTTATAGTTTACACCTGAAGCATCTGCGATGTAGGTCTCGACCTCAAAATCGCCGGTGACATCCACATAGAGGAACGGTCCGGTCGTATCGTTGCCGCCCCAATAGCTGTTGGACGAGGACAGGCGCAAGGCATTGGACACGGTCATATTGGCCGCGGCTTCCATGGTGTTTTCACCGATATCCATCAGACCGCTCCAGAGCGACCCTTCAGTGCCGAACGACAGATAATCCGACGCACAATCAAAATTGTCCACATAGGCGCCGCCAATCAGTTGAGGCAAAGGACACTCAAGCGGCACATTGTCAATGATTCGAATGGCAAGACCGGTCGTCGGCGTCAGAATCTTGTTCAAATAATCCGGATCCCCCGCCGTTACGACCGCCTGAATATAAACATTGTGGGCCGGTTGAAAGACATCGTCATCGTAGGCGGTTACAGGGATGGTAATCGGCGTTTGATAATCCGCTGCGGGCACGACAACGGTGTATGGCTGTCCGACTTCCGAATCGCCCAGAATGACGTCCCCCCAGGCGCCGATGAGACTCAGCGTAACTTCCAGATCGTCCTGCGGTCCCTGGCCGGTCAGCGGATTGGTATAAATTTCCACTTCAATTTCCACCGTGCTGCCTTCCACCACGCGCAATCCGGTCGGACCAATGGCGCCGGCCTCAAAGACGCCGCCCAGTTCCTGAATTTCCTGCGGACTCAGGGCTGTATCGTACACTTGAAGCGACGCAATGGAACCGCCGAACGGGTGCGTCCCCCACAAATCCGGCATCGAGCGGGCAATCCGCATATAATGGCCTTCGGCGATGTTCATCGCGCGGGCGGCCACGGTGTCGTCTATGCCGTTGATATACAGCCGGATGTTGGTTCCGTCATACGTCATTGCCAGATGCACCCACTGATTGACCGGCGGCGGCGACGTGTAAAACACGTCATCGAAGAAATTGGTGAAGGCGCGCGTGCCGAAATTGAAGTGTGCCGCGCCGGTGCCGCGATCGGCCCACTGAAACAGGCAGTCTTCGCCCGTCGTCGAAGGGGCATACGCCCAGACCAGAACCGACCAGGGATTGGCGCCGGTCAGCTCGTCCGGCGTGGTGATGTCCGACTGCATCCATGCCCCGCCGGCAAACGAGACCGCCTTGCGTCCGGCCACATCCTGCACAACCGCGTTGGGATCGGTGCCTTCTACCTCTTGCCGGTCCGCAATGAGAAAGACGCATTCCACCGTCCCCTCATTGACCCACGCATTCAAATCGCCTTCAGGCAGATTGTCTGCATTCAGATCGATCAGGGGCTGCGGCGCCGCCGTCGCCAAGCCGACAAAACACATCAGCGCAAGTAATTGACTGAATATGCCAAACTTATTCATAATATCATCTCCCAATTATAAGTTTCAACTGTTTCTTACGCGTGTGGCGTCATCCGGCCCTGTCAGCGTACATCAATGCAATCCACGGCATTTGGATGTGTGCATTGCAGCCATTGCGAGGCCAGTATCGCCACATCAAGCAGATCAACCACGCAGTCCTGATTGGCGTCAAATCGGGAATATCCCCACGCTCCGCAGTTGTTCTCAACGATAACGACTGTTATCTGCGGCACGGTAATGCCATGATAGAACGGATCATCGCTGCTGACCGCAAACGCAATTCTTCCGGTATGCGGATCGTTTTCCACGAGTTCATCATCAATGGCAATGACCGTTACCGGTTGCGGATTCAGATAATTTTCCGGTGTAAAGACCAGCGTGGTCGGGCTAACGGCGGTTTGTCCGTCGGGGGTTGTCATTGAGACCGTAACGTCCTCAGCCGGCGGATGGGACAAACTGACGGTAAATTCTGCCGTCATCGTCTGATTTTCATCCACAACCAGGCCTTCACCAGTATCCATTATCAAATACCCTTGCTCGTCATCAATCACGGTGGCCAGCGTCCATTGACCCAATTGCTGATCATAGGCGGGATCGTCGCTGTAGATCAGCACCTTCAGTCCGATCTGTTCAAGCCCCTCGACATAGTCGTCATCCACCGCCTGCACCACGCATGTTTTCTGGGTGGTTCCCGCCGGAAAATGGAGCGTCAGCGGCATCCCCGGCTCTTGCGGCCCGTCCGGCCCGATAAGACGAATATCATTCGGATCGTTGGCTTCAGGGTCCAGGTTCAAAGGCAAGGCATACGGAATGACATCCACATACACATCCGCGATCGGCTCAGGGCCGGTCAGCGTAATCGTCATGGTCTCAGTCGTTTCTCCTTCCTCTTCCACCGTCGGCTCCAGCGGAGACAGCGAAGCGACCTGCTTGCCGGCGTAAAGAAACTCAAAATCCGTCCAGCCCAGATTCTGGGAAAACATCGCGTGAAACAAGCCCACCTGAACGGTCTGAGGCAGATCATTGCGTGTCCATCCGGCAAACATGGGAGTCCAGTTGACGCCGTCCTGGCTGACCGACGGCGTGAAGAGGTTCCCCACGCGTTCCAGTTTCATATAAGAATATTGATTTACGTTAAGACCCGTCGCTCCGGCCTCTCCGGTTCGGGTCCCGTTGACCACGTTCCAGGCGATATGTCCGGTCCAGCGTGAGAAAAAGGCACTTTGCACCATATTCTCACCCGCGGCGTTGTCGGGATTGCGAACGACCAGCCCGGCGGCCTGGTGATCCACCGACAAGCCGTTGATGCCGGCAAACCGTGTGATCAGCACAAAATCGCCGGTCACTTCCGTCAACAGCATCGGACACACATCAGCCGTACCGTCGCCGTTGATATCCCAAACGCCATCCCATCCGCCGGCGGTCGTACCTTGAGACTGTAAACGCAGCTTGCCGCCTGCGCTTTGGATCTGCAGGCTGGGAAGAGTGCCGCCGGAATACACGACGGCCTGCCAATCGGTACCGGCAACACCGTCAGCGACAAAATTGTGGCTCGTGTCAAACGTGTCTATCAGAGCGACAGCCGGCGCCGCCCACAACAGACAGAGCAATAACATCAATACCTTTCTCATCATCATTACTCCTAAAAAAAAGTGTCATATAAGCCTGTCTTGCCCATGAAGGGCACATACCCTTCCACATCCTGTACGCTAACCTGATCTACCGATCTCTTGCATAAACACCCTCCTTTCCAAAAACGGGGATCATCGGATTTGCTTTCATTTTGTGTTTTTCGTCACGCCCATGACTCATCACATTTCACCTCCACACCGTATCCAATCGATTATCGGTACTTTGGCGTTTCCATCTCAGGAAAACGACCGAACGAACATTCTTAAGGCAAACCGTCGGCACGAATCCGCGTTTCGTCGGCCGTCGAATCATAGTCAAACCGCAGGATTTTGGCCCCGTTATTGGCGGTCAGCCGGCCAGTGCGGACATATTCCTGAAGCGATTGGCGCACATCGCCTTTGAGGACCAGGACGCCATCCTGAATATCCACCCGTCCCTGCCGAATCAGCAGCGATCCGGCCCGCAGAACACCGGCCTTGATATTGACATAACCGGTTCCCATCAGCGGCTCGGGGGATTGAATCTCATCACTGACGGCGCCAAGAATCAGTTGGTTGGGGATGCTCAGCCGTCCGCCTTCCATGTTCAAGACCCCCTGCGCCGGATAGCCCCAGCCCAGAATCATATTATCCTTCGAATCTTCGAATAAAATCGTTCCTCCCCTGAAATTCATCACGCCGTGCCCGGCCTTTTTCTCCCATGACTTGCCGATAATAATCCCGTCCCGTTTTTCGGTAATGAGAACAGTCCCGCCGCTGAGGGTGAACACTCCGTCGCCGCCGTCGCGCCGACCGACCCAGATTTCCTCTGTCTCCAATTCTCCGCCTGTCATCTCCAGACAACCGTATCCCCACAGGCCAATATTGACATACTCGGCACGGGCACGATGTTGGCCCGTATGGGTATCATCAATCACACAAATACTCCGCACGGGGCGGTGCTGCAAAAACGCCGGAGAATAGGCGCCGGGCATTTCCCCGTTTTCCCAATTGGCCGGGTCATTCCAGAGGGATCTTGGCTGTGTTCCGGCCCAGACTCTTTCGAGGCTGCGACGGACGGGGGCCGGTGAGGTACGTTTGTCTTTCACGGCGATCGATCCGGCTGCATCCACCGTCCCGACCTGACCGGCCGCAACCAGTTGAGAAATCGCGTTTACAGGTGAACCGGTCTTGCTGCGTAAATCAACCCTGCCCTTGAACACCTCCACGCGCGTCCAGCCGTCCGGATCGACTGCCAACGTAAACTCCGTACCGTAAACTACGACCGACCCCTGCGGCGTGCTGATGGTAAAGCCCAGCCCCGTCGGCGGCACCTGAGCCAGCAATTGTCCCTGACTCAAATAGACAAGTGATTTGTCGTACAGCTCAATCTCAACCGGCGCCGTCAAAAAGACCCGTGTACCGGTATCCAGCTCCACCAGGCCGGAACCGGCTTCCAGCGATAACGGCCCGGCAAAAACGTCCTGTCCCTCGGCCAGCGTCTTGACAGACTTGGGAAAAACTGCGTTATTCAACTGAAGCACCCTGCCGATAGGCGTTCGTACCGGAGGAGCGGGGAGAAATCGGATCAACATCAAAAAGAACAGCAACGCCGCACTGGACAGGACAGCGGTCAAAACAGAGGATTTTTTAATCCTGTGGGGAGGCTTTTTCACCGCCAGTTTTCCGACTGCCGGTTTGTTGTCATCCGGCGGTGTGGGCTGTTCAAACGAAGGGGCGGCTTTCTCAAGATCGGCCAGCTCCTTCCAGAACGGGCCGTCGATATTCACCAAATACGCTTCAGACCAAGCGATACAATCCGAAAAATCGTACGATTTATTGAATACCGAGATCGTCAAATAACAATGAATGTAAAAATCAAGAAGCTGTGAATCACTCCTTAGATACGTCTGGAGAATCCGGAACTCCCCCGCTGTCAGCATTCCTTCGTGTTCTTTGATAACCAGCGTTATGATCTGTTCGTATTTATCCACTCCTGACACCTCGGAATTACTCTGCCATCGATTTCAGGATACACCGCTGCAATGCCGCCTGCGTCCGCGAAATGATTTTATAGATCGCTTCCGTAGAGCGCTGAACATGCCGAGAGATGTCTTTGACCTTCATCCCGCGTTCATATTTCAAACTCAGCAATTGACGCTGCCGGGCATCCAGTCGGGCAAGGCATTTGCGCAGGGCCGCGACGTAGTCCTCATAGGATTCAATCTGTGCGCGGCTGCGATCTTCAATTTCCGACAGCAGCTCATCGCAAAAAATCAAGTGATCCCGTTTGAGTTTCTGGTAGTATTGTTTGATCAGATTGCGGGCAATGGCCAGGCTCCAACCAAGAAAACGTTCTTCCTGGTCTTCAATGGTGTATTTTTGCCACATAATCACCGCCGCATCCTGCATGACATCTCGCGCATCATCGGCGTTGCGTACGTTCATCAAGATATAGCAAAAAATAGACCGCTGATGCTGCATAAAAAGCCGAAAAAACTGCTTTTCTTTGTCTTGTTTCATAAAGCAACAGCACCGTTCGATAAGCATAAACTTCCTTTATACCAAATATTCACCTTTTTTCTAAAAATTAGACACAAAATTTTGCTGAACAGGTTTTTCTTGAAAAAAACAAGCGAGTTTCTATAATTCGCTTCTGGAATTTTCGGAACCGGAAACAGTGTTATCACGTAAATCTGGCCGAGTGGCGGAATGGCAGACGCTGGGGACTTAAAATCCCCTGCCCGCAAGGGCGTGTGGGTTCGACTCCCACCTCGGCTATCTGTTGTTTCCGGATAACAAGAGGTGAAAACCCATTAATAGAGAGGTGAGTATGGATCTAAAATCGATTCAGCTTCAAGATGTCCAGCAACCCCAGTTGTATCGGGATGTTTTTCCGTATTCGGAATTCCCAAAGATGGAATTTGAAGAACAGACCGTCCCGATGGAAATACCCGAAAAAGTTTGGATTACAGACACCACTTTCCGCGACGGCCAGCAGGCCCGTGCCCCTTATTCGCCGGAACAGGTGTTGAAAATTTTTGATTTTTTCCACGAAATCAACGGCGGCTCCGACCTGATTCGCCAGTCGGAGTTTTTCCTGTACTCTGACCGTGACCGCAAGGCGGTCCGGCTGTGTCAGGAACGCGGATATGATTTCCCGGAAATCACCGGCTGGATTCGGGCCACGCCGTCGGACTTTAAGTATGTCACGCAAATGGGTCTGAAGGAAACCGGTATTCTGACCAGTGCCAGCGATTATCATATTTTCCTGAAGCTTAAAAAGACCCGTTCGCAGGCCATGCAGTCGTATCTGGACATCGTCAAGGCAGCGCTGGACAGCGGCATTAACCCGCGGTGTCATTTTGAGGACATCACGCGGGCTGACTATGACGGGTTTGTGCTGCCTTTTGCGGCGCGGCTGATGGAACTGTCGCAAGAGTACAAGGTGCCGGTCAAGATTCGTCTGTGCGATACGCTGGGCTTTGGCGTGCCTTATCCGAATGCCAAACTACCGCGGTCGCTGCCGAAACTGATCGCGGGGCTGCGAAAAATTGGGGTACCGGCTGAATGGATGGAATGGCACGGCCACAATGATTTCCATAAGGTGCAGGTGTGTGCGGCCACCGCCTGGCTGTATGGCTGCGCCGTGGCCAACTGCGCGATCTTTGGTGTCGGCGAGCGAACAGGCAACCCCCCGCTTGAAGCTCTGGTGGTTGAACACGCCCAGCTCAAAGGGACTGACAGCCGCATCAATTATGCGGCCATCACCGAACTGGCACAATACGCCAACAAAGAGCTGGGCTTCAATATCCAGCCGAACTATCCGCTGGTCGGACGGGACTTTAATGTCACCCGTGCGGGGATTCACGCCGACGGCCTGCTGAAAAACGAAGAAATTTACAACTGCTTTGATACGTACAAACTGCTCAAGCGGCCGGTCGGCGTTGCAATTACCGACAAGACCGGCGCAGCCGGCATCAAGCATTGGATCGAAGATCGCTATCAGATTGACATTGCCAAGCAAGACCCCCGCGTCATTGCGATCAAAGACCGAATTGACCAGGAATACGCCGCGGATCGGATGTCGGCGATTTCCGACGACGAAATGGAAGCGTGGACCCAAGAGGTCTTCGCAGACAAGCTTCCCCCCAAGAGGTGATGGATTTGGCTGCACGACGGATCGAAGCGATTTTGTTTGATCTGGGCGATACGCTGCTGCATTTCGGCAAGCTGAGCAAAGGACGGCTGCTTGACGAGGCGATGCGGCGTTCGTATGCCTATTTGCAGGAACACAATCAGCCGGTAGGCTCGTTTCGAGTCTATCGGCTGCTGCATCTGTGGGGCATACGCTGGCATTTGCTGCGGTCGTGGCTGACGGGCAATGACTTCAATTCGCTCGAGCTGCTCAAGACATACGGCGCCAAAAACGGACTGGATCTGGCGCCCGAGCAATGGGAAGAGTTAAACTGGCGATGGTACGAAAAACTGGCCGAAGCCGGCGCCGTGGAGCCGGGGACACAGGAGGCACTGGACCGGTTGACCCGAATGGGGCTGAAACTGGGCGTCCTGAGCAACACATTCATCCATAAATGCAGTCTGGAGCGCCATCTTGAGCAGGAAGGACTGCTGCAATACTTTCCGGTACGGCTGTATTCCTATGAGTTCCCGTGGCGAAAACCGAATGTCAGGATTTTTCAGGAGGCCGCTGCTCGAATCGAAGTTGAGCCGCAACACATTATGTTCGTGGGAGATCTGATTGACAAAGACATCACCGGTGCACTGGCGGCGGGCATGACCGCGGTTCTGAAATGCGGGCATGCCAATATCGGCAAGCCGCTGCCGCAAGGTGCATTCCGCATCGACAAAATCGCCGAACTGCCCGCCGTTATCGAAAAACTGAACGCTGACAATACATTCAGAGAATAATAATGGACACCCCCCCTGCCTATCAGAAATGCATCAACCCGAAATGTTCGGCCACGTTTGGCTGCGAGGAGGTCTTGTTTAAATGCCCGGCCTGCGGCGATTTGCTGGATATCTGTTACGACTGGAACACAATCGCCCTGCCGAAAACGCTGGCCGACTTTGCCGGACGATGGGCGAAGCGAAATGAACGGCTGGATTTTTCCGGGGTGTGGCGGTTTCGGGAATTGCTGGATTTTTGCCCGGATTCATGCAAAGTCAGCATTGGCGAAGGACAGACGCTCTTGCAGCAAAATGGCGTCCTGGCGACTGAATTGGGGATGCATCCGGACGGCCTGTTCCTGCAGTACGAGGGCATGAATCCGTCAGGGTCGTTTAAGGACAACGGCATGACCGCCGCGTTCAGCCATGCCCGAATGGTCGGCGCAACGGCCAGTGCGTGCGCCTCAACCGGCAACACCTCGGCATCGATGGCGTTATACGCTCATAGCGGCGGGCTGAAGGCCACGGTCTTCATCGGTCAGGGCAAGATCGCCTTCGGTAAATTAAGCCAGGCGATGGACTATGGTGCGCAGACGATCCAAATTGAGGGCGATTTCGATGACTGCATGCGCCAGGTACAGGACGTGTGCCGTCAATTGAAGATTTATCTGGTCAACTCGCTCAATCCGTTCCGGCTGGAAGGTCAAAAAACGATTATGTACCGCATCATTGAGCAGCTCGGTTGGGAAGTGCCGGACTGGATTATCGTTCCCGGCGGCAATCTGGGCAACAGCAGCGCCTTTGGCAAGGCCTTCATGGAGCTTCAGACACTGGGCTTGATTGATCGTGTACCGCGTCTGGCGGTGATTAACGCCGTCGGCGCCAATACGCTGACCGAATTGTACAACGACAAAAAACTCCGCTGGAACGGCGGGCATACCGATGACGCCGCGATCAAGGCTTACTTTGACCATTTAGACGCGACGGGATACCGGCCGCACACGATTGCCTCGGCGATTGAAATTTCTCGACCGGTCAATCTGAAAAAGTGCCTGCGAGCGCTGGAGATCTGCAATGGTGTGGTTTTGGCGGTTACGGACGAAGAGATTCTCGACGCCAAGGCCCAGATCGGAAAAACCGGCCTGGGGTGTGAGCCGGCTTCGGCGGCAACCATCGCGGGACTGAAACATTTGCTGGCCGAGGGAACTGTCGGCACAGACCAGCGCATCGCGTGCGTCCTGACCGGCCATCCGCTCAAAGACCCCAATGCCACGGTTGATTATCACAGTCAAATGCAGCGTCCGTTCAGTAATCCGCCAATGCACGCGGCCAATGATCTCGATAAAATTATCGCGCTGATCAAATAGAGTTGGAATTCAGGCTTATTGAGATGAGAAAATTGATCGTCCCGGCCATTGTTTTAAGTTCGCTTCTGTGTTGCGGCTCGGTACAGAGCGGACAGACGCTGCCGTTGGAGGGTGCGTGGCGGTTTGCTTTGGATCCGGACGACCGGGGGATTGCACATCGCTGGTTTGCCGGGGACCTGGACACGGAGGATTTGATCCAACTGCCCGGCTCGCTCCAGGAGCAGGGATTTGGCAATACGCCTTCACAGCATACGGAATGGACATCCGATATCGGTTTTCGGCTTCTGGGCGATGAGCGGTTCGCTTCGTATATACAGGCCGAGGAGTTTTTGTCCCCCTTCTGGCTGACCCCAAAACGACATTATGTCGGCCCGGCATGGTATCAGCGGTCGGTAACAATCCCCCAGGACTGGAAGGGAAGTCGGGTTGTTCTCCACCTGGAACGGCCGCACTGGCAGACAACCGTATGGGTCAACGATACCCTCGTCGGAACACAGAACAGCCTCGGCACGCCCCATGAATATGTCCTGACGGACATGCTCAGTCCCGGCCGACACCGGCTGACGATACGTGTGGACAATCGCGTGCTGGTTCCGGTTGGGAATGACGCCCACAGCGTCTCTGACCAGACACAAACCAACTGGAACGGCATCATCGGCGACATTGGCCTGCTTGCGCAGAATCCGGCGATTTGGTTTTCGGATGTGCAGGTCTATCCTGATGTGAAAGCCCGGACAATAACAATTTCGGCTGCGCTGGGCACGGCCTGCTCCGAACCCCTTGAGGGAATGCTGAAGCTGCGTGCGGAAAGTTTTAACAGCCCCGCGACGCACCGCGTACCGGAGCAAACCGTACCGCTGAAATTACCCCCTGATAAGCGACGGTTTGAGATCGAGTATGCCATGGGCCGGGACGTTCAGCTTTGGGACGAATTCTCGCCGGCTCTGTACCGACTGACTTTAACCTTTGCTCCCAATGGCCAACCGGAACCCATTGAGCATACGGTGACCTTCGGAATGCGCCAATTGGGTCAGGATGGCACACAATTTACTATCAACGGACGGCGCCTCTTTTTACGCGGCACACTCGAATGTGCTATCTTTCCCAAGACTGGTTATCCGCCGATGGACACGGTGTCCTGGAAACGCATCATGCGCATTATTCAGGCGCATGGGCTGAACCATCTGCGGTTTCATTCGTGGTGTCCACCGAAAGCCGCTTTTGAGGCCGCTGACGAAATGGGGGTGTTCATTCAAGCCGAGGCCTCCACATGGCCGCGTGTGGGACAGGGCACACCGGTGGATACCTGGATTTATGAGGAAGGCGACCGGATGCTCAAGGCCTACGGTAACCATCCGTCATTTATTTTGATGGCGCCGGCCAATGAACCGCACCCGCATGGCGAGACGCGCGATACCTTTCTGGCCCGCTTGATTCAAACCTGGTCGGACCAGGACAGCCGTCGATATTATACCGGCGGCTCCGGCTGGCCGGCCATTGGGGCCAACGAATTTCACGTGATGCAATATCCACGCCTTCAGCAATATCCGACACTGCGGCTAAACGAACGCCCGCAGACCGCCACGGACTACCGCGATCATGTGAACCGTTATGATGTCCCCGTCATCAGCCACGAGATCGGCCAATGGTGTGTATATCCCAATCCGGCCGAGCGGTTCAAATACGACGGCGTCCTGCGCGGCGGCAACATCGAAATTGCCCGCGATATGCTCAATCAAGCCGGTTTGCTGCACCTGGGTCACGATTTCTTCATGGCTTCCGGGATGTTTCAGGTGCGTCTTTACAAGCAGGAAATCGAGGCCGCTCTGCGCACGCCGGGATTCGGCGGCTTTCAATTACTGGATCTGCATGATTTTCCCGGCCAGGGCACCGCTCCGGTCGGCGTGCTGGACTGTTTCTGGGAACCCAAAGGCTATGTATCGGCCGAAGCGTTCAGCCGGTTCTGCGGCCCAACCGTTCCGCTGGCACGTATGAACAAGAAAACGTTTTACAGCTCCGAGATATTTGAGGCCACCGTCGATGTGGCACATTACGGCCCGACCGCGATCAACGCCGAAGGATTCTGGACGGTGCGCGATCAGGCCGGGCGGGTCAAGGCCTCCGGCAGATTGCCGCAAAAAACGACTCCCACCGGCGGTCTGACGACACTGGGAGCAATTCGCTTGCCGCTGGAACGGTTCACACAGCCGCAAAAGCTGATTCTCGAAATTGCGCTGAAAGAGACCGATATCACCAATGACTGGGAGTTTTGGGTCTATCCAGCACACAAGACACCCCCGGCGCCGGCATCGGTTCATCAGGCTGAGCAGCTTGATGAAAAGGCCGTCGCAATACTCACAGACGGCGGCACCGTGCTGCTGACGCCTCCGGCCAATCGTCTAAAAAGCGACACCCTGGGGACATTTCGCCCGATTTTCTGGAACCGCATCACCTTTCCGACCCAGAAAGAGCATACAATGGGTATTTTGTGCGATCCGAGACACCCGGCCTTCAGAAATTTCCCGACGGATTTTCACAGCAACTGGCAGTGGTGGGAGTTGCTGGATCATTCCAAACCGATCGTGCTAAATGACCTGGGCATTGATATTGAGCCGCTGGTAAGGGTGATCGACGACTGGAATCTGTGCCGCAGCCTGGGATTGATCTTCGAGGCCGCAGTCGAAAACGGAAAACTGCTGGTGTGCAGTATGGACATTGACAGTGACCTTGAAAACCGCCCTGTCGCCGGGCAACTTCGCCGCAGCCTGCTGAACTATATGGACTCAGCAGACTTTCGTCCTACAACAAAGCTAAGCGTCGAAGCGGTCAACGGTCTGTTCCGAGAGCTGACACTGCTGGAAAAGCTCAACGCCAAAGTCATCTACACCAGCAGTGATCAGTCCGGCTATGAAGGTCAGAAAGCCATCGACGGCGATCCGACCACCATGTGGCATACGCGCTGGTCGCCTCAGACAACGCCGCGTCCTCATCAAATCCAAATTGAGCTGAGCCGGCCAGTGTCACTTACCGGTTTGACTTACCTGCCGCGGCAGGACGGCAACTCAAACGGTCGGATCGCCGAGTACGAAGTGTATGTCAGTACCGACCCGGCCGCGTGGGGCCTGCCGGCAGCCAAGGGAAGGTTTGAAAATAATGCCGCCCTTCAAACGATACGATTTGATATGCCGCGAATGGGCCGTTTTGTGCGCCTGGTTTCGCTCGGCGGTTTCGAAGGCGATCCGCACACCTCGGCGGCCAATATCAATCTGCTGTTCGATTAGCCCAACATCGGCAAACTTTGGGACAATGACAGATAATAAAGAATCGGATAGAAAAAATTCCTGAAAAGATGCTATAATCTTAATTTTCCCTTAAATTTTCTTGCAATGCTGACCTGTTTTGTGTAGGGTAAGCGAAAATTTGTCGGAATGGGTCTTCCGGCTTTTTTTATTTCTGTTATTTGACATAAAACGACCTCATAGCTCTCTTTAGAATAAGGGTGAGTAGCTCAGCCGGCAGAGCAACGGCCTTTTAAGCCGTAGGTCCTGGGTTCGAGTCCCAGCTCACCCATTATTTTTTGTCCGGTATCGGTGTAGGTCTTTATGACGCCTCACGCCGTTTCGACACCATAAATCGTGCCGTCGAAATTGAAACATTTTTTGTATAATTCTATAGACGTCCCGATAATCATCAATTATAATATTCGCGATGTCTTAATTTTTAGACAATTTAACTCTTTTGCTGCCGGACAGAGAAATGGATTTTAACTGTTCCAAACACGTGAAGGCGCACAACTATTGCGGAGTATGGTTATGAGAATCTTCATGCTTGGCTGGGAATTTCCGCCGTATATCAGCGGAGGTCTGGGGACAGCCTGTCATGGGTTGACGCGGGCTTTGAGTGAATTGGGACAGGACATTGTCTTTGTATTGCCCAAGCCGATTGAATCGCCCCAGGCCTCACACGTCAAAATGCTCAGCCCGTCTCAGATTCGCGATTTTGAGACATCGAAATCGGACGCCGGTACCATGGTCGGCCTGGAGCATGTCACGTTCCACTCGATCGCCTCGTCGATGCAGCCCTACACAACGCCGGAGTACTATCAGCAGAAGATCAAAGAAATCATTCAGCAAAAGAACGAAGAAGGCGGTTTTTCGGACAGCGAACGGGCCTTGGCGCTTCAGCAATGGGAAAACCTGGCCCATGAATCGATCGGCGCCGGTCAATACAGCGGCGATATGTACACGGAAGTCCATCGTTATGCCGCCGCGGCCGCACGTTTGGCGTTGCAGGAAGAGTTTGATGTGATTCATGCGCATGACTGGATGACGTTCCCGGCCGGCATCGCCGTGGCCGCTGTCACAGGCAAGCCGCTGGTGGTTCACGTGCATTCAACCGAATTTGACCGCAGCGGCGAGCATGTCAACCAGATGATTTACGATATTGAACGTCGCGGTATGCACGCGGCACGCAAGGTCATCGCCGTCAGCTATCTGACGCGCAACATTATCATCAGCCGTTATGGCGTGCTCGGCGACAAAGTCGAGGTGGTGTATAACGGCGTCGAGCAAAATAATGACAATCGCACCGCGTTCAACAAAATCGGTATTCGAAGCGATGAAAAAATCGTACTTTTCCTGGGCCGCATCACCATGCAAAAAGGACCTGAATATTTCCTGATGGCGGCTCGAAAAGTGCTTGAAGAAATCGAGAATGTCAAGTTCGTGATGGCCGGCACCGGCGATATGATGCACCGAATCATCGAGATGGCCGCTCAGATGGGCATCGGCCATAAAGTGCTGTTTACCGGCTTTCTTCGCGGCAAAGATGTTCAGCAGGTCTATCAGATGTCCGATTTGTACGTGATGCCGTCTGTTTCCGAGCCGTTCGGCATCGCCCCGCTGGAGGCATTGAACTATGATGTGCCGGTTCTGATCAGCAAGCAAAGCGGCGTTGCGGAGGTCCTGACGCACGTGCTGAAGGTGGATTTCTGGGATGTCACCGAGATGGCCAACAAAATCATCGCCGTATTGAAGTACCCGCCGCTTCAGTTGACACTGCGGGAACACGGTAATTTTGAAGTACGTCGGCTTCGCTGGTCCGGTGCGGCGCAGAAATGTGTGAAAGTCTATAACGAACTGTTTCAGCACGTCTGAATAACAAAATCGGATTTGAACAATTGAGGGTGCTGCTATGGCGTCGGTTTGTTTTTATTTCCAGGTTCATCAACCGTTTCGGCTTCGGCATTATACGGTCTTTGATCGTTCGCCGCGTTATTTTGACGAGTTCAAAAATGCGTCGATCTGCCGCAAAGTCGCCAACAAATGTTACCTGCCGACCAATCGGCTGCTGCTGGATGTGATCCGACGCAATGAGGGACGGTTTCGGATAGCCTTCAGTCTGACCGGCGTGGTCATCGAGCAATTTCAGAAATACTGTCCGGAGGTGATGAGTACCTTTGATGCCTTGGCCGATACGGGATGTGTGGAGTTTCTGGCCGAGACCTACTACCACAGCCTCAGCTTTCTGTATTCGCGCGACGATTTTCTTGAGCAAATCAACAAACATACCGACACCATGGAACGGCTGTTCGGCCAAAACGTTCGTGTCTTTCGCAACACGGAGCTGATTTACAATAACCGGCTGGCCGAGATCATCGAATCGGTTGACCGGTTTGACGGCATTATTACTGAAGGCGCCGACCATATTCTGGGCCATCGCAACAGCAATTTTGTCTATCGCCCGGTCGGCTGTAACCGCTTGAGGCTGCTATTGAAAAACTACTCGCTCAGCGACGATATCGCGTTTCGCTTCGGCAATCGCAACTGGAAGGAATACCCGCTGATGGCCGATAAATTTGCCGGCTGGATCAATAAGGTCAACGGCAACGGCCAGGTCGTCAATCTGTTTATGGATTATGAAACTTTCGGCGAGCACCAGTGGCAGGACACCGGCATATTTGATTTTATGCGTCATCTGCCCGAAGAAATCCTTAAACACCCTGACAATGACTTTAAGACCCCCAGCGAAGTCATCGACGCCTTTGAACCGGTTGATGTGATTGATGTGCCGCATATCATCAGTTGGGCCGATATGGAACGCGATCTGTCGGCGTGGCTGGGCAACGCGATGCAGTCCAATGCGCTTCACGAGGTATATAAACTGGAAAAACTCGTCAAACAAACCTGCAATCAGGAACTCCTTGATGATTGGCGAAAACTTCAGACCTCGGATCACTTTTACTATATGTGCACCAAGTACTTCTCGGACGGCGATGTGCATAAATACTTCAATCCCTACGAATCGCCTTATGACTCGTACATTAACTTTATGAACGTACTGAACAATTTGAAAGAACGGTGCGGTCAGTCGTTCATCAGCAGCCCCCGGCAGCCGGCAGAACACATCTCATAGCGTCGTCTTCGGGGGAGATGGAACACCGTCAGGCAGGGAACGCCTATGGAACGAACGAACAATCGAACCGAATCGGATGCGCTGACGGTGTTGACGCCGCGTTACAGCGCAGATGAATTGCTGGCCAAAGAATGGCTCCTGACTAATAGTCGCGCGGGGTTTGCAAGCGGCACGGCAATCGGCTGCAACACCCGTCGCTATCATGGTCTGCTTGTCGGAACGCACCTGCCGCCGGCCAATCGCATCGCCGCTTTGTCCAACTGTCTGGAAACCGTTACGTGCAGCGACAATACCATTGCCCTGAGCACATTTGAATTTGACCGTACGCTTCATCCCCGCGGATATGAATATCAAACCGCCTTTCGAAAACATCTCGGAGTCCATTTCGATTACGAACTGGGCATTGCGAATCTGACCAAATCGATTTATCTGCTGCCGGATTCCGATGCAGCGGCGGTTGTTTATGAATTCAGCGATGTCTGTGCGGGGTTCGAATTGACAGTGCGTCCGTTTGCGGCGCTGCGCGATTTTCACAGCCTTCAGAACAATACCGCCGCGTTTAAGAGCGTGACCGTCGATCCGTGTAACGTGGTGATTGAAACCGACAACGCACAAAACGGCAAGTTGATGCTGCGCGGCGAGGGAATGGACTATACCGCCGAGCCGCAATGGTGGTATCGGTTTTTGTATCGCACGGAACGTTTTCGGGGACAGGACTGTTATGAAGATTTGTGGTCGCCGGGGGTCTATACCGCCCGAATCAGCGGGCCGAGGCGCCTTGTCCTTTGGGCGGCCTTAACGGATCAAGTCAGCGCCGCCGAACTGGAAGCGCTGGATATTGACGTCGCCGTTGACGCACTGCGTCTGCGTGAAAAGGAATTGCTGGCGGTCTGTGATCCGCACGATACCGTCAGTCGGCATCTGTTTTCGGCTGCGGGCCAGTTTGTTACCGAACGTGTCATTCACAACGAGACCGCGCCGACCATCATCGCCGGTTACCCGTGGTTTCTGGATTGGGGACGGGATACCTTTATCGCGCTGGAAGGATTATGTCTGTGCACCGGTCGAACCGAGACGGCCTGGGGTGTGCTTAAGACGTTCGCCGGCGCTGTCAGCGAAGGAATGATCCCCAATCGTTTCGACGACTACGGCAATGAGCCGCATTACAACAGCATTGATGCATCACTGTGGTTTATCCACGCGGCGTTTGCGTGGCTCAAGGAAACCGGCAATGTCAGACGTTTTTCCAAAACGCTTCTGCCCGCCGTCAAGTGGATTGTCGAATCTTACCGTCGCGGCACGCGGTTTGGTATCCATACCGACAGCGATAAACTGGTCACCGGCGGCGACGCTCACACGCAACTGACCTGGATGGACGCCAAATTCGACGGCATCTGCTTTACGCCGCGACACGGCAAAGCGGTCGAAGTCAACGCCCTGTGGTATAATGCCCTGTGTCATCTGGCCAAATACTATAAAAATCGACAGGCCGAAAACGCCCGTTTTTACGCCGAGCTGGCCGAGCAGGTGGCCGAGAGTTTTAATCGTGTGTTCTGGAACGGACAAGTCGGCTATCTGAACGACTGTGTCCTGCCGAACGGAACGGCTGATGCGAGCCTACGTCCCAACCAGATTTTGGCGGTTTCGCTGCCGTACTGCCCGCTGGACAGACCCAAGCAGCAAAACGTAGTGGACGCCGTGCAATGGGAACTGCTCACGTCGCGCGGATTAAGAACACTGGCGCCGATCGATCCACGGTATAAAGGGCACTATTTCGGCCATCAGGGACAGCGCGACGCGGCGTATCATCAGGGGACCGTCTGGGCGTGGCTGATCGGACCGTTCATTGAGGCCTACTTAAAGGTCAATGACTTCAGCGACGAGGCCAAACGCAGGTGTCGCACCTGGCTGGCGCCGCTGCTGCGACACCTTGAAGAGGAAGCCTGTATCGGATCGATCTCCGAAATCTTTGAAGGCGACCCGCCGCACAAGCCGCGAGGCGCATTTGCCCAAGCCTGGAGCGTCGCCGAGGTCCTGCGAGCCTGGCAGCTTATCCACAACACATAACAATCGTTCAACACGAAGCCGACCGACAGGGCTTGCTATGGATGTTAGCCTTAAGCGTTGTCTTTATTTCGCTAAATCGATGTTGATGGCTTGTGCCGCGATGCGGCCCTGCCCCATGGCCAGAATCACCGTTGCAGCGCCAAGGACGATGTCGCCGCCGGCATAGACGCCCTTCATTGAAGTGCGGCAGTTCTCATCGACGACGATATTGCCCCACTGATTAAATTCCAGCCCCGACGTGGTCTGCTGAATCAGCGGATTGGCTCCGTTGCCGATGGCCACAATGACGGTATCGACATCCATGACAAACTCACTGCCTCCGATGGCCACGGGCCGGCGCCGACCGGACTCGTCCGGTTCGCCCAGCTCATATCGCAGGCATTCCATCCCGACCACCTGACCGGCGTCGTTGCCAAGAATGCGTTTGGGGTTTTGCAGCGTGCAGAAAATGACGCCTTCTTCTTTAGCGTGGTGGACTTCTTCGATACGGGCCGGCATCTCGGTCTCACTGCGACGATACACCAGAGACACCTTCTCGGCGCCCAGCCGCACGGCCATTCGCGCCGCATCCATCGCCACATTACCGCCGCCGAGTACCGCGACCTTTTTGCTGACCGCAATCGGCGTATCGGCGCCTTTGCCGAATTCATACGCCTTCATCAGATTGGCCCGCGTCAAATACTCGTTGGCGCTATAGACGCCGACCAGATGCTCGCCTTCAATGCCCATAAATTTCGGCAGGCCCGCCCCGACGCCGACATAGACCGCGTCAAAACCATCCTCCTTCATCAACTGTTCGATGGTGCGGGTCCGCCCGACAATGAAGTTGCAGACAATGTTGACGTCCATCTTTTTCAGGACATCGATCTCTTCCTGCACAATCGCCTTGGGCAGACGAAATTCGGGAATGCCATAGACCATCACGCCGCCGGGCTTGTGAAACGCCTCAAACAGCGTTACCTCATGTCCGGCTCGACGGGTATCGGCGGCGACCACAATCCCGCCTGGTCCGGAACCGATAACCGCCACTTTTTTGCCGGTCGGCGGGGCAACAGCCGGCGTCTGTCCGCCGCCATGCGCCAGATCGGCTGCATACCGCTCCAAACGTCCGATGGAAACGCTCATATTCACATCTTTGAACTTTTTGCCGACGGTGCAGCGTTCCTGACACTGCACTTCCTGTGGACAGACACGCCCGCACACCGCCGGCAGCAGTGAGTTTTCCTTGATGATTTCCAGTGCCCTGTCATAATGCCCCTTTGTGATTTCAACAATAAAATCCCGAATCCGAATTCGCACCGGACACCCTTCTACACAAGGGGCATTGGCACATTGCAGACAGCGCATGGCCTCCAGCCGTGCCTGCGTTTCGGTATAGCCCAGCGCTACTTCCGTCATGGTATGACGCCGCTTCACGGCGTCCTGAGCCGGCATGTCCTGCGGCTTAATCGCATAACGATCTTTGGGTTTTAACTGACCCTGGGCCTGTTTGGTCAACAATTCCTGTAAGTATTTTTCTTGTTCATTCATATCGATATCAACAGGATAAGTCGCATAGTTACTTTTGATCCAGTCCGATTTTACATTGGTGGTCTTTATACTGTTGCAAAGCACGTTTTTCGAGGTCTTTGTAGGCGTCCATCCGGCGCATCATCAAATCAAAGTTGACCTGATGGCCGTCGAACTCCGGCCCGTCAACGCAAACAAACCGCGTCTGCCCGCCGACCTCTACGCGGCAGCCGCCGCACATTCCCGTTCCGTCCACCATGATCGTGTTGAGCGATACCTGCGTCGGCACGCTGTACCGGCGGGTCATTTCGCAACAGAATTTCATCATAATCGCCGGGCCGATCGCCACCGCCAAATCGGGCTTTGGACGCCGCGCACAGACCCCCTGGAGCGGCTCGGTCACCAGGGCCTTGCGTCCGTATGAGCCGTCATCGGTTACAATAACGGTCTCGTCGCTGAGTGACGTGAATTCCTCTTCAAGAATCAGTAATTCTTTTGTTCGTGCCCCCAGAATTGAAATAATCGCATTGCCGGCTTCCCTCATCGCCTCGGCAATCGGCAGCAGCGGCGCAACGCCGATCCCCCCGCCGACACAAACGACCGTACCAAACTTTTCGATATGCGTCGGACGCCCCAACGGCCCGGCCACATAGCCCAGCGTCCCGCCTTCGGGAATTTCAGCCATTTGGGCGGTCGTTTTGCCCACTCGCTGAAAGATCAGCCGAATGGTTCCTTTTTCTCGGTCCGCACCGGCGATGGTCAGCGGAATCCGTTCGCCGCCCTCGGCCTCCGGCGAAACAATCACAAACTGCCCGGCCTTGCGTGCCTGAGCAACCAACGGCGCTACTACGTCGATCCGGAACACATGTTCTGAAAGTTGACTTTTATTTATAATTCGGTACGCCAATTCAAACCTCTATTATATGGTTCACTATGTCCTGTTGCCGTGTAACACTATAAATAATGCTTTTTAACGTATAAGCATAAGAAATATAACAGGACATGAGATATTTTCAACACAATTATCGACGTGAGCCGGATTTTTGCTGCATTTCGAACAAATGAATCGCCAGACGCTCCATGGCTACCGGCGCCGTCGTACGCCCGGTCTTGATGTCGTGATCAATCCGCCCCAGCTCGGCCAGGACCCACGCCATTTCTTCGAGCGTGAGTCGAGAAAGCTGAGCGGAAAACGCCTCTTTTTGCGCCCAAAAAACACCGGCCTTTTGCATCGCCTGCTGGGGGTTCATCCCTTTGGCCATCAGAGCGCGAGCCGAAAAGAGCTTGCGAAAATGATAGCCGAACGCCCCGACAACGCGATACTGCGATTCGCGGTCGGCGGCAAACATTTTTTGCAGCCGCGTCAGGGCCTGTGCAGGATTGTTCCGCGTAATGCCGTCGATGACTTCAAACGCATTGAACATACGGTTGCGGCCGATGAGCTGCTCAATATCGTCCGTAGTTACTGTTTTTCGAGGCGCGACATACAGCGCCAGCTTGTCCATCTCACGGCATAGGCGGCCGGGGTCGTCACCGGTCAATTCCACCAACAGCCGGCTGGAACGCACATCCAGCGTGATGCCGTGTTCCTGATGGGCATAGGCCGTTACGTATCGCGGCAAGTCAGAAGATCTCAGGGACGCAACCTCTACCGCCCCGCCGATTTTTTTAAGGATCTTGGAAAATCGCGTGCGTTTGTCCAGACCGGCCATCGTCATCAGCAAAACGCCGGTTGGGCTGGGGGATTCGAGATATGCCTCAAGCTGTGAGCTGTAATTTTTTATAAACGGCTCGGCATCTTTAATCAGAACCACCCGCCGCGACGCCAAAAACGGAACCGTCCGCAATTCATCCAACACATCGGCAATCTGCACGTCGGCAGCTTTCGGCTCGGACAAAGCCGTCATCCGTTCTTCCTCATCAAGCAGCACATCGAGCTGCCTTTCCGCTTCCTTGGCAACCAAAAAGGGATCCTCGCCGAACACCACACACACCGGAGGCGTCGTCTTTTCCGGTGTTTTAGATGAGGACGTTCGTTTCGCCATGCGCAGCACCGTCTGTTATGTGTTCTCCGAATTCGATGTTTCGTCTTCGTCCACGCCTTCGACCAGCAGTCGGGCCACCGCCACCAGCTTATCGCCGTCTTTCAGTGAAATCATTCGTACCCCGGCGGTGTTGCGGCCAATGGTACGCACCTCCTCCAGACCGGTGCGAACAATCATTCCGTTAGCGGTAATCATCATCACTTCGTCGTCGTCCCGAACCGCCTTGAGCGCAACGACTTTTCCGTTTCGTTCGGTCACTTTGATATTGATCAGACCGATGCCGCCGCGGCTTTGCACACGATAATCGTCCAGTACTGTGCGTTTGCCGAATCCCCGTTCGCACATCGTCAGCAGCGACGCACCCGGCTCGACGATGACCATATCGACGACCTCATCGCCGTCGCGCAGTTTGATGCCGCGTACTCCCATACTGACACGCCCCATCGGCCGCACATTGGACTCGTGAAAACGAATCGCCATGCCGTCCTGTGTCCCAAGGATGATTTCATCCGCTCCGCTGGTGATGGCCGCACCGATCAGAACATCGTTTTCATCCAGCTTCAGGGCGATCAGACCATTACTGCGCGGATGCCCGTACGCACTGAGCACCGTCTTTTTCACAATACCGTTTTTGGTCGCCGTCATCAAGTAATGCGCGTCATCGAATTCCCGCACGTTAATAATCGACATCACCTTTTCATCCGGCGGCAGGCTCAGCAAGTTGACAATATTTCGCCCTTTGCTTTGGCGGCTCATTTCGGGAATATTATAGACCTTCAGCCAGTGGCACACCCCCCGGCTGGTAAAGACCAATAGAAAATCGTGCGTCGAGGCGACGAATAAATGTTCCAGAAAATCGCCTTCTTTGGTTTCCGAGCCGATGACGCCCCTGCCGCCGCGTCCCTGCTTGCGATAGGTGTCCAGCGGCGTTCGCTTGATGTAGCCGCCGTGCGTAATCATCACCAGCGTTTCTTCTTCGGCGATCAGGTCTTCAATCTCAAAGGTATCGGCCTCGTCCTGGATGATTTCGGTTCGACGGGGACTTTTGTACTTGTCCTTGATCTCATGCAGGTCTTCGCGAATGACATCAAGCTGCAGGTCGCGATTGGCCAGCAGCGCTTCATAATCGGCTATTTTCTCGGATAACTCGGCGTATTCTTTAGCCAGCTTTTCAATTTCCAGGCCGGTCAATCGCTGAAGCTGCATCGTCAAAATCGCATCCGCCTGCGGAGCGGTCAGGAATTGATCAGTCTGCGTCCGCTGATCGACAAAGGAAGCCGGCAGCAGCTTGCGAAGCGTTTCCACCTCAATCAACCGCAGCGGTTTGGCCATCAGCCGTTCTTTCGCGGTCGGGGCGTCCGGTGAGGCCTTGATCAGCGCGATGATTTCATCAATATCACTAACCGCCAGAATCAATCCTTCAAGAATGTGAGCGCGATTCAGGCATTTGCGCAGCAAAAACCGCGTCCGCCGGCGAATGACATTGAGCCGATGGCTGATGTACAGCTTGAGCATCTGGCGTATATTGAGCGTTTCCGGGCGATTGTTGA
The DNA here is from genome assembly GCA_050309605.1 of Anaerohalosphaeraceae bacterium. Lineage (GTDB taxonomy): Bacteria > Planctomycetota > Phycisphaerae > Sedimentisphaerales > Anaerohalosphaeraceae > T3Sed10-213. The sequence goes on along the minus strand of JBNRMN010000082.1, from coordinate 19,800 downwards.
CCAGCGCGACATTATTGACCGCAAACGTCGTTTGCAGCGGTGTGTAGCGATAGAGCTTGTTCAGGACGACGTTGCTGTCAACATCTTTCTTTAACTCAACAACGATCCGCAGTCCTTTGCGGTCGGACTCGTCCCGAATGTCCGAAATCTCTTCAATGACGCCGTCTTTAACACAATCGGCGATCTTGGAAACGATATTGGTCTTGACCACCATATACGGGATTTCCGTCACAATGATGGATTCGCGACCGCGTTTGGTGGTTTCAATATGCACCTTGGCGCGAACTCTCAGATGGCCGCGTCCGGTTACATAGGCGTCCAGAATGCCCTTTCGTCCGCAAATGATGCCGCCGGTGGGGAAATCCGGCCCGGGCAGTTTTTCAAGAATATCCTTAAACCCGCACTCCGGATCGTCAATCATCAGCAGCAGGGCATCGCATACCTCGCCGACATTGTGCGGCGGCAGATTCGTCGCCATACCCACGGCGATGCCGCTGGCGCCGTTGACCAGCAGATTCGGAAACTTGGCCGGCAGCACCGTCGGCTCCTGCCGTGTTTCGTCGTAGTTCGGCACAAAATCGACCGTATCCAGCTTCAGGTCTTCGAGCATATCCATCGCGGCCTGCGTCATCCGGGCTTCAGTATAACGCATCGCCGCCGGCGGATCGGCGTCAATACTGCCGAAGTTGCCCTGCGGATCGACCAGCGGTACCCGCATATTCCAAGTCTGCCCCAACCGCACCAATGTGCCGTACGTGGCCTGATCGCCGTGCGGGTGATAGTTACCGCCGGTGTCACCGACGATCTTGGCACACTTTCGATGTTTGGAACGCGGCCCGAGATTCAGGTCATTCATCGCCACTAAGATTCGACGCTGTGAAGGTTTCAGGCCGTCTCGCACATCCGGCAGCGCACGGGCCACAATCACGCTCATTGCGTAGTTCAGATATGAATTCTTCAGCTCGTCAAGGATTTGCATCTCCTCGAAACGTTCCGGTCGAGATTCTATCTTTTCTTCATCCATAAATTATCTCTCTCTTGATAGGGTCGGCTCTTTCCTTTGCGCGATTGCCTCTCGATGGGGAAAACCCGCCATATTGCCATCATCCGGGGGCCGCCGCGCACACACCGCCGTGTCAGAAAACATTAACCCAAGAGGCTGCTTCTGCCGGCAGTCTGCCGGCGCTTTCCAGCAAAGTACAGAATATCAAAATATACCCCAATCCCCTTGAAAAGTCAACAATTCCTTGACCCTAAAAAGCGGTGAAACCGGGATTTTTCACTTGCGTTAACGTGTGATATTGGCTAATTTTCGGGTACTTTTCCAATAAACCCTGTCTTGAAAATCTAATGTGAATGGTCTATGCAAACACGACCTGGCCGGATAGAGTAAAAATGAACATTGCCCTGATCGTTGAGCGTTTTGACATCGCCCTCGGCGGCGCAGAGCGTTCGGTCTGTCAAATTGCCGAGCAGCTTGAGGCCATGGGGCATCGGACGACTATCCTGGCCTCTGTCGCACCCGCTGCGGCTCCAGGTGTCACGGCTCTGTGCGGCCACCAATCACGAGAACGTGTGCCGTTTTCCCAATATCGAGCCGCCCTCGAGGCGCATCTGAAAGCCGCCGATTACGACATCATTCACAGCACTCTGCCATTCGACGGGGCCGATCTCTATCAGCCCCGCGGCGGCTCGTATGCCCAAGCCGCTCTGCGCAGCGCCGCGGCCTATGCGAATCCGATGGCCTCGCTGTTCAAACGCGCCACCGGTCTTGCCAATTCCAGACGCAGGCAATATATACGGGCTGAGCGGCATCTCTGCTGCGGGAGCACGGTCCTTATCGCTGCGCTGTCGGATTACGTCAAGAGACAGTTTCAAATGCACTATCATCTGCCCGATCAGCGTATTGCCCTGACGCCCGGCGGCGTCAAGATCCCCTTGCCAATCGACTCGGATCAGGCCGGCCATTGCGAGCAGCAGGTTATTTCGGCGCTGCAGGCAGACCGATCACAGGCCACCGTGCTGCTGTTTGCCGCCAATAATTTCCGCCTGAAAGGACTGCACGACCTGCTGAACGCTATGAGCGTCTTCAAACGGCGGATGCCTTCTCATCGGCTCGTGCTGATCGTTGTCGGCTCCGGCAAACAGCGTCCTTTTCGACGCCTTGCCGCCAGGCTTCATATTGACAGCGATGTGTATTTCGCCGGTTACACCGACGCCGTTGAAAACTATTTAGCCATCTGCGACGCGGCCGTACTGCCCACCTATTATGACCCGTGCTCGCGGTTTATACTTGAGGCATTGGCATTGGCCAAACCGGTCTTGACCACCCGTTACAACGGAGCGGCCGAGGTTTATCAACACCTTCGACATGGCATCATTCTCGATGAACCGAACCACATCGAACCATTCGTCCATGGCCTGACCGCCCTTTCACAGCCTGAAAACCGGCTCCATATGTCCGAGGCCATTCGGCAGGACGGCCTGACACAGGCCGTCTCCATTGAGAACCATTGCACCGCCTTAATCAATCTCTACCAGCCTATTTATAACCAAAAGCATCAAACCGTATGATGAACTCAATGATACTAATCGCAGGCGCTTATCTGCTCGGCTCGATTCCGTTCGGTTTCCTGATCGCCCGGGCGCACGGGGTGAATTTGCGTGCGGTCGGTTCGGGCAATATCGGCGCAACCAATGTCTCGCGGGCATTGGGCAAAAAATGGGCGTATGTGTGTTTTCTGCTGGATGTACTCAAGGGCCTGACGCCGATGCTGCTGGCACGGCTGGCGGGTGTTGTTTCAGAGCAGCCGAATACACAGGAACTGCTAATCTGGATTCTGGTCGGATGTGCGGCGGTGTGCGGCCATATTTTCCCGATTTATCTGAACTTCAAAGGCGGCAAAGGCGTGGCCACCAGTCTGGGGATTGTGTTGGGGCTGTGGCCGTATTTTACGCTTTGCGGCATCGCGGCGTTTCTGATCTGGGTGCTGTCGGTATGGCTTTGGCGCTATGTCTCGCTGGCCTCAATGATTGCCGCAATCAGCTTTCCGGTGATATTCGCAACCCTGACGGCTGTCTTTGATGACTGGCGGTTTTCACAGCTTTGGCCGCTGCTGATTATCGCGGCGGTGATGGCGATTTTAGTCGTGGTTCGACACCACGATAACATCAAACGCCTGCTGAACGGCTCGGAACACAAAATCGGCCGAAAAACATAATATCTTCGCTCAAACTTTTTCTATCAGGATTTTTTTCGAGGTACGACCGGCGGCTTCATCTTTGACACAATGCCCAGCAGGACGGCTCCAAACAGAATAAGATAAATCGAGATATTCTGCGAAATGGTGCCGCCTTTATACAGCATCCACCAAGCGTATTCAAAGGGATTGTCGTCGCGCAGCATTTCCAGGGCAAATCGCGTTACCCCATAGGCAATGAGCATCAATCCCAAAACCACCCCCGGCTTTCTCAGGCCGATGCGGCGCCACAGGCCATAGAAAATCGCCGTCAGCAAAAACGCATTCAGACTCGAATAAAGTTGCGTCGGATGAACGGGCAAACAGCGATACAGCCCCTCAGCAACGGCGGCTCGCTGTTCAGGCGTCAACTGTTCTTTGGGCTTAAGCGCGGCGCTGTATTTATCCTGTTCAGAGGCCGCAATCCAATCGCCCTGCCGATCCTGCCAGCCGAAATAATCGCTCGGCAATTCCAGCCGAGGCTTATCCCGCATCCGCGCCTCATTCGGATAGACCAGATTGTAATACGGCAAACTTCCGTAAGGAAACCGTACCGCCCACGGCACGTCAGCAGGACCGCCGTAACAGCAGCCGTTCAAAAAGCACCCGATTCGACCGAACGCCAACCCAAGCATCAATCCAACCGCCAGCACGTCAAAATACAGCCGCCACGACAGCTTTTTGAAGCGAAGATAAATCAGCAAAAAGACGATAGCCGTCAAGACTCCGCCGAGAAACTCAAAGCCTGCACCGGAAAAAATCAGCTTCCACAGCGAGCGCGACGGGTCATAATGGTGAACCACATAAAACAGCTTGGAACCGGCCACACCGGCAAGGAGGGCATACAACGCGGCATTGGTAATCCATTCAGGATTTTCTCCGGCCTTTTTCATCATCCGGCGCATCAGCAGCGTCGCCAGCAAAAACCCGATCACCATCATCGTGCCGTAACTTTTGACAGTGATATTCAGAAACGGAACTTCGAATAATTCCGGGTGCATGTGTTCTCTGTCTTATTTAACGAAGTGATAGCCATTGTGCTCGTCGCACGCGATAATATGCGGTTTATGAGCTTTCAGCTCATCCCGGTCATAATAGGCAAAGTTCATGATAATCACAATATCGCCGGGGCTAAACAGCCGTGCCGCCGCACCGAGGACGATGATGTCTTTACTGCCGGCCGGTTCGGGCACCACATAGGTCTCCACCCGCTCACCGTTGGTGACATTGGCCACCAGCACCTCTTCGTAATTTTGGATTCCCGCTGCTTCGAGCATCTCGGCGTCAATGCCGATACTGCCGGGGTAATCAATTTTCGTCCGGGTGACTCGTGCCCGATGAATTTTGCCTTTTAACGCTTTTACCCACATACTCAATGATTCCCGCAATAAATCAGATATTTGAAACTTGCTATTATACGCACTTTTCCGGCGGATGCAAGTCCAGCAGACAATTATCAATCAGCCGCGTCGAGCCGATAAACACCGCCAGCGCAACCAGCGCCCGGCGGTCAATGGTCTCGACCGGTTCAAGTGTTTCCGCATCGACGATGCTGACATATTCAATGCGCCCCCCAGCCCGTTCAATGACACCGCGCATTAGCTCAATTAGTTCAGTGGCACGGCGACAGCCTTGGTCAAACGTTTGGCGGCAGGATTCCAGCGCCTGATGCAAGCAGACCGCCCTTCGCCGCTGCTCGGGCGACAAGTAGCGATTTCGACTGCTCATCGCCAGCCCGTCCGGCTCTCGGACAATCGGACAGACCCGAATCATCAGCGGAAAATTCAAATCGTCCACCATCCGCCGGATCACGACGACCTGCTGCGCGTCTTTTTGGCCGAAATAGGCGACATCGGGCATCACAATATTGAACAATTTGGCACACACGGTTGTGACGCCGCGAAAATGACCCGGCCGGGCCGCACCGCACAAGCCCTCGGTCAACTTGTCCACCTCGACCCAGGTGTGCTGACATCGGGGGTACATTTGTTCCGCCGAAGGCGCAAAAATCGCATCCACACCACGCCGCTGACAATAGGCCGTATCCTGCTCGAACGGACGAGGATATTGCGCAAAATCTTCGTTCGGACCAAACTGAGTCGGGTTGACGAAAATGCTGACGATGACATAGCCGCACTCGCGCACCGCGTTTTCGATCAGCGCCCCATGTCCGGCATGAAGCGCCCCCATCGTCGGCACCAGACCGAGACGTTTGCCGTCGCGGCGTGCCGAGCGGACACATTCTCGAACTTCATCTATGGTAGAGGCTATTTTCATTGTTTACAAAGCCAGATAATATCGTATTTCATCCGCCCACGCAGCCGCCTGCTCCGGCTGAGCGCATTGACACGCATCAACGCGGATCACCGGACACCTCGTCCAGGCAGCGTACAGGGTATCGTATTTTTGCTTGAGAGCCGTCAAAAAATCCGGCTCAATGTGTTGTTCGTACGGTCGATTGCGCCGATGAATCCGATCCAGGCACGCTTGGACCGAATCGTTCAAATACACGACCACAACCGGAGCGGACACCTGTTCAACGACGCACTCATAATGGCGTGTGTACGAGGCCAGTTCGTCGGCATCCAGCCAGCTTGATGCATACACCAGGGCTTTGTCAAAGACATAATCGCTGATGTAGCCCCGGCCGTTTTTCAGTCGGTCACGGCGTAACTGCGCGGCACTGCTGGACAGAAAAAATAACTCCGAGTCAAGTACCACACTTCGGTTGCCGGCATAGACATCCGCCAGATAGGGATTGTCGTCATATCGTTCGCAAATCAGCATCGCCCTGAGCCTGTCGGCCAGTCGTGCGGCCAGTGTGGTTTTGCCCACGCCGATCAGGCCGGCAATCGAAACCAACTGCGGTCGGGCCGGGTCGCGATAATAATCCCGACCGTTCAGCCGTTCGTATAACTGCGCCGCTGTTCGGCCTAAAAGCGGATGAATCACATTCCCGTTCAACTCACAAAGCCCTTTCAGAACGAAAGAACGCAGGTGCATCTGCGGATGCGGCACGATCAAGTCCGACGTTTGAACGACTCGGTTGCCGTACAAAAGCAAATCCAGATCCATCGTTCTGGGCTGCCAGCGATTGCCGCGCGTTCGTCCCAGCCGCTGCTCAATTTCCTGCAAAACCGTCAGCAGCGCCGTCGGCTCCAGCGACGTTTCAACCTGCGCAACAGCATTGAGATACATCGGCTGTTCGGAATCGGCCAGCGGTGCAGTTTCATAAAACGAACTGACCTGCACCGCCGCAATCGCCGGATGTGCCTGCAGTGCCGCCAGCGCTGCACGGAAATTCGCCGTACGGTCGCCCAGGTTCGATCCCAAACCGAGATAGACAATCATCGTCATAAAATCGGCCTTTCAGGCCGTAATTATCATAAGCAATCAAGCGATTCCATCCGTTTCATCGCCTCGGCCACCTTGTCGGGATGATTGAATGCGCTTAGGCGGAAGTATCCTTCACCGGCGGCGCCAAAGCCCGCTCCCGGCGTGCCGACGACATGTGCCTTATTCAGCAATCGGTCGAAAAATTCCCACGAGCCAACGCCGTCGGGCGTCTTGAGCCAGACATACGGGGCGTGCAGGCCGCCATAGACCGACAGCCCCAGCGCTGTCAGCGCATCGCGCATCATTTTGGCATTGCCCATATACAGATCAATGACCCTGCGAATCTGCGTTTGTCCTTCAGGGGTATAAACCGCCGCCGCCGCCGCTTGCGTCACATAGCTGACGCCGTTGAACTTGGTGCTCTGCCGGCGGTTCCATATAGCGTTCAGCTCCACCGTCGAGCCGTCTTTTTTGTAGGCGACAAGGTCTTTCGGAACAACCGTAAACGCACACCGCACACCGGTAAAACCGGCCGTTTTGGAAAAACTGCGAAATTCAATCGCCGCCTTTTTGGCGCCCTCAATTTCGTAAATCGACCGGGGAATCGTCTGGTCCTTAATGAACGCCTCATAAGCGGCGTCGTACAGAATGATCGATTTGTTGGCGATGGCGTAATCAACCCATTTTTTCAGTTGTTCTTTCGTCGCCGTTGCGCCGGTCGGATTATTCGGATAGCACAAATAAATCATGTCCACCGCCTCTGTGGGCAGCTCGGGCACAAAATCGTTTTCGGCAGTGCAGGGCATATAGACAATGTTGCCGTAACGACCGGCCTGGTCGGCCTGACCGGTGCGACCGGCCATGACATTGGTATCAACATAGACCGGATACACCGGGTCGGTCACCGCCACCGTATTATCAACCGAAAAGATTTCCTGCAAGTTGCCGGTGTCGCATTTGGCGCCGTCACTGATGAAAATCTCTTCCGGCGAAATGTCCATCTGACGCGCTCGATAATCATGCTCGACAATCGCCTCGCGCAAGAAAGCGTACCCTTGCTCCGGACCGTACCCGCGAAACGTCTTGGCTGAGGCCATCTCATCAACCGCTTTGTGCATCGCTTCAATGAGTGCCGGCACAAGCGGCTCGGTCACATCTCCGATGCCCAAACGAATGATATTCGCATCGGGATTGGCTTTCGAAAAAGCGGCCACACGCCGCCCGATTTCTGGAAATAAATAACCGGCTTTAAGTTTTAGAAAATGTTCGTTGACTGAAATCATCCTGTCATGCCTCTCTACTTAAAAATGTTCACGAATATATCTGACGGCGTTATTGAAAATCGTCATGCCGTCGCCGAATCCTTCACGTTCTTTCAGCCGCGTCCAGTGCGGATGCTGCGTCAGCCGGACAAACCGTTCCGGATGCGGCATCATCCCCAACACACGCCCGGTCGAATCGGTCAGCGCAGCGATATCGTCCTGCGAGCCATTGGGATTGACCGGAAACGGACCGCGGCGACCTTCGGCATCGACATAGCGAAACGCCACGTAGCCTTCGTCGCGCAACCGTGCCAGCGTGGCCGCATCACGGACGACGACCTTGCCCTCGCCGTGTGCGATCGGCAGATAAATCCGCCGTTCCGATTCGATAAACACGCAGCGCTCGGTGCCGGGCTGCAAATAGACCCAGCGGTCTTCAAATCGTCCGCTGTCATTATCCGTCAGCGTCGCCGGATAATCGGCCGCGGACGTTTGTGCGTCGTTGTTCAGCGCCGGTGTCAGACCGGTTTTTATCAGCACCTGAAACCCGTTGCAGATGCCGAGAATCAGTTTGCCCTGCTCAACAAACCGGTGCAGCAGGTCGCTGAGATGATGCACGACCTGATTGGCCAGAATCTTGCCCGCCGCCACATCGTCGCCGTAGCTGAACCCGCCGGGAAAGACCAGAATCTGTACGCCGTCCAGCAGAGACGGCTCGGCCATGATCCGGTTCATATGAATTCGCTCCGCTTCGGCACCTGCCAGCCGCAGGGCGTGTTCGGTCTCCAGGTCGCAGTTAATCCCCGCCGCCCGTAATACAATTGCTTTTACGTTGTTCATTCACAATCCCTAACAATAAAACCAAACCACGAAGAACACAAAGTTCACGAAGGTTTCTTTTGGTTGTTTACAGCACAAAACTTTTCAGTCCATTTTTCAACTTCGAATCGTATCTCGTTCAATCGTAATTCATGACAAAGGCACTGCCGATAAGCCGACTCCAGCAAACCCGGCCCCAGCGTCCTATGCACCTCGATGGCACAACCAATGACCCGTCCGGACAACTCGCTGAATTCATTTTGCTTTACCATTATTAAACCTTCGTGCTCTTCGTGTCCTCCGTGGTTAAATCGTTTCACCAGGAGAGGGGTTTTTGCCAGGCTGCTTTGAGCACGTCAAGGGGCTGGTCAATGACCGTTTTTTGCTGTCGGTCAAGAATCTTAAGGCGTTTGTCCTCGACCACGCCGCCGATCCGGCCGAACGGCAGATTCAGCAACAATTCGGCAAACGCATGGAAGTTATCCGGCGTGACCTCCACGACATAGCGGGCGTTGGATTCGCTAAAGAGCTGCGCTTCGGTGCGCACACAGTCCGGTGCCGTCGGCAAACCGCGCAGGTCAGCCTCAATCCCCAGCCCGCCGGCAAACGCCATCTCCGCCAGCGCCACAGCCAGCCCGCCTTCCGAACAGTCATGGCAGGATCGAACCAGGCCTTTGTCGATCGCTGCGCTGATGCGTCGGGCCGTTTCCGCAGCGGTCTTGATATCGACTTTCGGCACGCTCGAGCCAAGCTGATTGAACAGGCGATAATAATGCGAGCCGCCCAGTTCGTTTTTCGTCAATCCCACAACAAACAGCAGATTGCCCGCCTCCTTGACATCCATCGTTACACAGCGATGGACATCCTCCACCAGCCCGATTGCACTGATCAACAGCGTATGCGGAATCGAAACACGCCGGCCGTCATCAGCAACAAAGGCGTTGTTCAGTGAATCCTTGCCGGAAATAAACGGCGTGCCGTAACCCACCGCGCCGTCGTAACAGGCCTGACAAGCCCTAACCAGCGCACCGAGCGTTTCGGGGTCATTGCAGTCGCCCCAGCAGAAATTATCCAGCAAGGCAATCCGATCAAACCGCGCGCCGACACAGATCAGATTGCGAACCGCCTCGTCAATTCCCGCCAGCGCCATCCAATACGGATCGATATCGCCGTAACATGGATTCATCCCGCAGGCGACGGCAAAGCCCTTGTCGCTGTCAAATTTCGGCCGCAGCACCGCCGCATCCATCGGTCCATCATTGGCGATGCCGCCGAGAGGCTTAATGACGCTGGCGCCCTGCACTTCATGGTCGTATTGTCGAATGACCCATTCTTTGGACGCAATATTATAAGAACCGAGCAGTCTCAACAGATCGTCGTTGTAATGATCTTTGGGCGTCGGCGTCGGCTCCGCGGCCGGTCGGCTGTACCACACGGCCTTGCGCTGATACTTGCAAATCCCCTCGTGCAGAAAATCCATATCCAACTGACCGACCTGCACATTATTATAACGAAGCGTCAGCTTCTTATCGTCGGTAAACCGCCCGATCACGGTCGCCTCCACATCCTCGGCGGAAAAAATCGCCAAGATCGCATCCACTTTCTCCGGACTGACCGCCAGCACCATTCGCTCCTGGGCCTCGCTTATCCAGATTTCGGTATAAGACAGGCCCATATATTTGAGCGGCACTTTCTCCAGATCGACCTCAGCGCCCAAGTCGGCCCCCATCTCGCCGACGGCGCTGCTCAGCCCGCCCGCTCCACAGTCGGTAACAGCCTCATACAGGCCGGCATCGCGTGCCTGCAGGAGCGTATCAAGCATCTTTTTTTCCGTAATGGCATTGCCGATCTGCACGGCGTGTGAAAAGATCGTCTCGTGTTCGTGGGTAATCTCACCGCTGGAAAAGGTCGCCCCGTGAATGCCGTCGCGTCCGGTTCGCCCGCCGACCACCACGATAAGATCGCCGCTGCGGGCCTTCTTGAAACATTTATCTCGCGGCAGTGTCCCGATACTGCCGCAAAATACCAGCGGATTGGCCAGATAGCGGTCATCAAAAAAAATCGCCCCGTTGACTGTCGGAATCCCCATTCGGTTGCCGTAATCGCGCACGCCGGCAACGACCCCCTTCATCACACGCCGCGGATGAAGTACACCCTTGGGCACGTCTTGTATCTTCATATCCGGCCGTCCAAAGCAGAACACATCGGTGTTGGCGATGGGTTTGGCCCCCAGCCCCGTGCCCATCGAATCGCGGATGACCCCGCCGATGCCGGTGGCCGCCCCGCCGTACGGATCCAGGGCCGAAGGACGATTGTGGGTCTCGACCTTGAAACAAAGGGCCGCGTCCTGATCGAATTCAATTACGCCGGCATTGTCAACAAAAACCGAAATACACCAGTCTTGATTCAGATCTTTGGTGGCCTTAAAGACCGTCTCCTTGAGCAGATTGTCAAAGTGAACAGACTGGCCGTCCAAATCCATATCCACACTGCTCTTGAGGGTCTTATGGACGCAGTGCTCGCTCCAGGTCTGGGCCAGTGTCTCCAGTTCCACGTCCGTCGGCTCGCGTCCGACTGTGCGATAATAGTCCCGAATCGTCTGCATCTCACGCAGATTCAGGAACAAATCTTTCTCTTTGCTTAGGTTGACCAGCGCCGCATCATTCAGATCGCGGATGGGAATTTCAATCAGATTAAGCTCATACGGCCGGGTATGCGGACTGGGCGGCTCGGCGTCGGCGCCGTAAATGACCTCTTCGATGCAGTCATTGGCCAACACACGGCGGACAATCATATCCCGCTGCTCCGGCGTCAGTGACCCGAACAGCACAAATCGGCGTGCCGTACGCACCGATTCGACCGCACCGGCGCCCATATCCTTCAGCGCCGCCCGAACCGACTCGGCCACCGGATCGGTTACGCCGCTTTTTAAGTGCACCTCCACCAGTGTCATCGGACGCTCATCGTCCGGAACCTCCTGACGCCCGATGTAATACGTCTGACAGACCGGATCGGTCAACAGTTCCCGCGCGACCCGCTCGGCAAACGCCTCGTCAAAATCCGCTTCGATCAGATACACCCGCGCCGACTGGGCAGCCTCGACGGACGCTATTCCAAGCTGGCCAATATCCTCCAGCACCGCCGTGCCGTGCACATCGTTAAACCCCGTTTTGGGGGTAATTTCAAACCGCCATTGTCTCACAATTAAGTCCTTTTCTTCTGTGCCGTAATATAAAAATGTCTATATACACCACGCCCCGCCCCGCCAAGGGGGTATAAAAACAAGTATTTTACTCCGAATCAACCCGTTTCTCAACCAAAACCAAAAACAAAACCCGCGCCGCACAAGCGACCGGATAGCGAGGCCCACGACGTCACGCATCATCGGACAGCTCGCGCTGCCGCGCTGTTGAAACTCAAAACAACTCCTTCTTTTCCAGTTTATATTCAATCAACTGCTCGCGCTTCTGCCGGGCCTGGTTGAGAAGTTTTTCGAGTTGTTGTTCATCGCCCTGCTCAATGGCATGGTAGAATCGCTCCAGTTCGACTATCAGCTTGGAAATACCCCGCAGACAGCCCTGTTTGTTGGTCAGGAGGATATCCGTCCAGATATTGGCTGGGCCGGACGCGACGCGCGAGGTATCGATGAACCCCTTGCCGCAGCGATACAAATCCTTTAACTGGTTGGCATTGACCAGAGCCGCGGCCGTGATATGCGGCAGATGGCTGACCATCCCCAGCGCCAAATCATGGGCATAAGGACTCATCACTTCAATTGAACAGCCGAGCTTTTTCCAAAACGTTTTCACCACGGCCAGCGCCTCAGGGTCAGTCGTTCGGGTATGCGTCAGAATGCACCGCGCCCCAATGAGTAAATCATCCCGACCGAAGTCCAGACCCTGCTTTTCGGAGCCGGCAATCGGATGAGACCCGACAAATTTGACCTGCTTTGGAAGAAAACGCGCCGCCCACTGATGAACAATCCGTTTGGTCGAGCCGACATCCGTAACAAAGGCCCCTTTCTTTAGGCAGGGCCCGATGTCGCGAAAATATCCTTCAAACGTGCGAATCGGTGAAGCTAATATAATCAGATCGGAAAACTCGACACATGCCTGAACCGTCTCTTCAACGCGATCCAGAATATCCTGTTCTGCAGCTTTCTGTCGCGTTGATTCCCGATGAGAATACCCCACAACCCGGACCCCAGGCATTGCCCGCCGAATCGACAGCGATACGCTGGCCCCCAAAAGACCCAGACCAATAATCGAAACTTGATTTAACTGATTCATAGAAAAGGCTACTCGAACAACAGCCGAGCCGCGCACGCGGCCGGATTGCGACTCCCATAGAATCTCACTCGATTGGGCAGCCTGCGCCGCCGCACTGTTGCAGGCCACTGTACTTAGATGGGGATGGTGCGTCAATTTTTTTCTTTGTTTTGGGATGAATTTATGGTACACTTTTGTTCATAATCTATGTGAACCGAGCAATGGAGTGTGCTTAGATTCCGCATTGAAAATCAAGAAATTCTGGGACACGAAGTGCGCGCCCGGAATATTTTTTTGAATGACAGAGAAAAAAAATGGCAATTAGAGACACAAAAAATATAGTTTTACAATATCTGCCTTTTGAGGACAAGATTGCCGAATTGGATCGTCAAATCGAGCAGTTGCGCAAACAAAACCCGCAACAGTCTTTGCAGGGCGACGCCTCACCGGCCATTCGCAAATTGCAGGTCAGGCAGACTCAACTGCTCAAAGAGATTTACTCGAAATTGACGCCGTGGCAAACCGTTCAGGTCGCTCGGCATCCGCAGCGTCCCATTTTCAGCGATTATTTGAACTTAATGTTCAAGGACGTCCGCATACTCCACGGCGACCGGTGTTTCGGCGACGACAAGGCCATCGTTACGGCATTGGGGCAAATCGGCCGCCAAAAAGTGATGATTATTGGCCAGAATAAGGGAAAAGAAGTCAAGGAGAAAGTCGCCTGCAATTTCGGCTGCCCGAATCCGGAAGGCTATCGCAAGGCCCTGGCGAAAATGAAACTGGCCGAGAAGTTCGGCCTGCCGGTGGTCACCCTGATTGATACACCAGGCGCCTATCCGGGCATCGGGGCTGAAGAACGCGGCCAGGCCCAGGCGATCGCCGTCAATCTGATGGAGATGAGCCGGCTGCGCGTGCCGATTGTCTGCGTGGTCATCGGCGAAGGCGGTTCCGGCGGCGCATTGGGCATCGGCGTCGGCGACCGGCTGGCGATTTTGGAACATGCTTATTATTCGGTTATTTCACCGGAGGGCTGTGCGGCCATACTCTGGCACGACGGCACCCAGGCCCCCCGTGCAGCCGACGCCCTGAAGCTGACCGGAAAAGAGTTGCTCAAACTCAAACTGGTTGATGCAATCATTCCCGAACCACTCGGCGGGGCGCATCGCAACATCCATGACACGATTTACAACGTCGAGCAGTTCATCACCAAAAGCCTGACTCAGCTTAAGCGCATCTCCGTCGATAAGCTGGTCAATAACCGCTACGGAAAGATTCGCAGCATCGGGGCCGCATGTATTTCCGCCTCAGCATTCGCCGAGGACCGACCCAAACCCGCCATGGCCGACCGCCTGTCGCTCAAGGCTCAGCTTGACGCCGCCAAAACGCCCCCCCATGTGCCCCAGGCAACCTCGTCCAAAAAATAGTCCCCGTCAAATACCTCAACGGTCCGCCCTCATCTTAATTGGCCAAGCCATTTTCGGCAGGATTCTGTCCAGGCAGCCGCCGGGCCTGCTGAGGGGCGCATACCAAAACCATGCCCGCCTTTGAGATAGATATGCAGCTCTGCGGGGACGTCGGCTTGGCGCAAACCGAGATAGTAACGAATGCTGTTTTCGGGCACCACCGCCTTATCATCGTTGGCATGAACCAAAAAGGCCGGCGGCATTGCAGCGGTTATCTGAAGCTCATTGCTTAGCAGACGCACCAGCTCATCGGAAGGCTCCGGTCCCAGAAGATTGTTCCGCGAGCCGCGATGGGTAATGGCCGTATCCATCGAAATGACCGGATAAATCAGAATGTGAAAGTCTGGCCTGCATGACAGTGTATCGACAGCGTCCGCTTTAGATCCGGTTGCAGCGGGTTTGTCAAAATGCGTCGCGGCGGTTGAAGCCAGATGACCGCCGGCCGAAAACCCGAGAATACCGATTCGGTCCGGCTGGATGTTCCAATCAGCCGCACGCGACCGCACCAGGCGGATTGCTCGCTGGGCATCCATCAACGGAATCGGATGGCGATAGCCGTCAGCCGGCAAACGATAGCGAAGAATAAAGGCCGTAACGCCGATGGAATTGAGCCATTCGGCGATTTGTACGCCTTCATGGTCCATCGCCAGGCGGGCATATCCCCCACCCGGACAGATGATCACCGCCGCAGGGATACGATTTTCCGCTGCGGGTTGGTAAAGGGTTAAAGTGGGACAGTCCTTTTCGGCATCGCCCAGCGCTGCCGGTGCACCGTCAGCCCACAGAGCAATAGTTGTCTGTGTTGAATTTACCGCTGAAACCGTGCCAACGATCAGGCCCATCGCCACACCCATTATTTTCAGCATCTGCCTTTTCATTTTATCGTCTCCGATTGGTTTTCGACTGCCGCTTTTATGATGCGGCACAACTGCCGGGCTATGACGTTTTTATCAAACGCCTGTACATATTGTCGGCCGTTTTGACCCCATTGCCGATAGGTGTCGTTGTTGTCAATCATTCGCTCAAGTGCCGCCGTCCATTCATCCGACGTCGAAGCCGAAAGCCCCGCCCCGCTGTCGTTGATAAAGGCTGCATTGACGCCGACCGGCGAGGCGACCACCGGCAGCCCGGCTGCAAAATACTGAAGCAGCTTAAAACCGCACTTACCGCGGGTAAACCGGTTATCCGGCAGCGGCGAAAGGCCTATATCACACGCCGCCAAATCGGCCGCCTGCGTCATAAGCGACCAGCGGCACCGTTCTACGGGCATCTCATTCAAATCAAAGAACGCGTCGGCAATAATGCGAAGAACAACGTTTTTTCTTTTTTTTCCGACAGACTCCAGCACCGGCTTCAATTGCGCCAGATATTGTAAGGTGCTTTGACTGCCGATCCAGACCAAGCGAATGGTATCGGAGCGTTTGGGGCTATCCTGAACCCGATAGGCCGCCACATCCAGACCGGTCGGCAAAACGACGACCTGCCGGCAATATCGGCCGGCGTGTTCGGCCAGATAGGCATTACCGGCAATCATCACATCCATCATTCGGGCGGTGCGGCGAAAAAGACGATAATGACTGGTGCAATCGCTCTGCGGACGGGAAGGGCTATACATGATTGCATCATCAAAATCAAAAATCAATTTCGGCCGATAATGCCACAAGACCATCGCATCGCGAAAATTCAGACACTTGCGATGGAGCAGCACGGCATCGTACGCACGCGACGACTTGAACAACCGCTGTCGCGCCAACGCCCCCGGCGGCAATGGGCACACCTCAGACTCGATTCCCTCACGCCCAAGCGCCTCCAAATGCTCCCCGATCCGCAGACGGAAACTGGCACGCGACGGATTGTTGCTGATAATCAGCAGCTTCACGGCGTGCGTTCCTCCACCGCGGCTTTCTTGAAGACCACCTCAATCCCGTTACACGGAACCAGATAGCACCCATGCAACTCGTAACACTCCTGCATCCACCGACAGCTATTGACCAACAGACCGAACATTTTGCGCAGATGCCGCGATATCCAAAACGGCGTCTTAAAATCCAGTTTCAGCGACACAATCTCTATTCGCATATCCGAATAAAAGGTCGGTACTTTTCGCCGCAACTGCTGTTGCGGCCTGACAAAATAGTAAAACGAATACAATCCGAAAAACCGTTTGTGGGTATAATCGGAATAATAATACGGATTGGAAAAATGCGGCACAAAGACATACGCCCTGCCGTCATCGCTCAGAACCCGCAGCATCTCGCCGAGCAGCCCTTCGAAATGGTCGATATGCTCAAGTACGCTGCGGCAATACAGCCGATCCACACTGCCATCCGGCAAAAACGGAAGCCCCTTTTCGATATCCGCGACAATATCCACCGCCTCCAGATCCACCCGGTCAATTGTAATCACAGACGCATCGCGCCGCTTCGGCCCGCAGCCGATTTCAATCGCTACTGCACGCCCCCCGGCCAGCCGCTTGGCAAGATCAATTTTGATTTTGGCGCTCACTGCATCCTCCTCTGCATCGTTCAAAGCCCCAGTGCCTTGCGGCTGCTTCGGGAAAACAGCGGAGGCACAAGCAATCTCCGGATTTTCTTGCCGATGGACATGCTTGCCGGACGGTAAAACTGACGCTGCCAAGTTCGGTATTTTTCTTCAAATTCCGCCAATATCGGCCCATTGCTTTGAAACCGACCCCGACGACCGTGTGAGGAAAGTTTTCCTCGCCCGCATACCCGACAAACGCCGACGTAAACGGCTTGAGAAGCGACCGGAACGCCTCCGGCGTAAAGCGCCAGTAATCATACGGATACGCATGAATGCGAAACAACATCACGCTTGAAATGACCGCGATGCCATTGGGCTTGAGAATGCGGTGGATTTCGCGCATCGCCGTATGCGGATACTCCACATGCTCAAGCGTATCCAGACACAAAACGGTCCCGACCGATGCATCCGGCAGATCAATCGTGTGCAGATCGAGCACCTTATCCACGCCCAATCCCTCGCGCATATCGGCGCCGACATATTCCTTGCCGGCAAACAACGGACGAAGATCGGCGAATTCTTCCTGACCGGCAACCCGCAAGGCCCCGAACTCATAAACCGGCTCTTCAATCGGCAGCAGGCCCGATACAATCGCCGCAAAATCTTTAACTACCTGTCGCACAAAGGCATCCTTTCAAAAAATTACTCATCCGTCGCATTCCCGACACAATACAAGCAATTCCCTTCAATATTGTCAATACCTATCATTCAAAAACACCCCAGGGAGCTTCATAGCGGCCTCGCTCAACCAACTCCAGAATATAACCGGCAATGCGGGTCGGATTAAAATACGTATGGCATCGCTGCATCCCGGCGTCGGCGATTTGTTTTCGTTCCTCTTCGCGGCTGAGATACCAATCAATCAGCTCCATACATTCCTGCGGCGTATCAAAATAGACGACGTGCTTTTTGTCTTCCATCAGCCGTTCCGTATCCGGCACGCGCTTGGCCAGCACCATCGTGCCGCAGGCGGTATAATGCGTAAAACGGTCAGAATGATACAACGGAACAGAATTGATGGCATTAATCGATACGCCGATTTTGGCGCCGCTGATGGCGTACAGATAATCAAGCCCTTCAATCTGCGGACGTCCCAAGCAGCCGTACAGCCGAGCACGTGAATCCGCCGCCAGCAGATTCAGCACGTCCTGACGGAGCGTATCGCCGCTGTTCAAACTCCCTTTATGCTGCACTTTTCCGGTCCAGAGAATGTCAGAACGCATATGATCATTGACCGGATACCGATAATCCAAGTCCGGATCGCAGACATTCGGGAGAAAGACACACTTTTTAACCCCGGCTTGCCGGTATTCATCCAGCGAGCTGCCGTTATTGGTCGCCAACACAACATCCAGTTCCCGAGCCGCCTCAATACGGCCGGGATTTCTGCCGGGCCACAGATCGCCGTCAAAGCCGACAAAAACGGCGGAGCGAACCTTTTCTCGCAGCAAGCGGATTGTTGCATCATCAAGAAATTTTGCAAACCCAATCAATATCATATCCGGACGATACTGCTGTGCAAAACAACAGATCGTTTCATCTGTTTTCTTTTTACACAAGAGTCTGGACAAACTGCGGCTCTTAAACGGACTGAGCTGCGCCAGGATACCGCCGTAGCTCAGACATCGCACATCATGGCCGAGCCGAATAAATCCCTTGGTCAATTTGGGAATTGGATCTACAAAAGTAGTCTTTAACCTGTTTGAAATATCAGATATAATCAATATTTTTCGAAGCATAATTGCAACTATCGTTAGAAGTCAAATGCAGTATATATTTTAACCGATTTCGAATTGTTTTCTTTCGTCGGGTCGAATAAACAAAAAAGCAGATAAATTCTATGACAATTTTTTTGATTCTGTAAGATAGCAACTTTTTTCTGAGAGATTTATTTTCATTTCTCAGTGTTTCAATATACTGGGCGATCAGGTGTTTTTCACAGTAGTAGCTCAGATTGCGTTTTAGAATAGCAGTCCTATCCAACAACTTGCCGGATGTTTGACAGTGATTATGAAATACAAAGCTTTGCAAAGCAATGGCATTTTTGTATCCTGAATAAAGCGATCGCAAACAGTAATCATTATCTTCATAGTATGCAGGGGTAAACGCCTCATCAAGATATCCAATTCGCTCAAACACCTCTCGGCGAAAACCCACACAGCAAAACGGCACAAAACATTGATATGCGACACCTTGACCACAAGAACGTGAAATCGCTTCTGCTTTTTGAACATAATTCCGGGCCGTGATCCCATCGCCATAGCGATTCACCACAGGACTGACCAACCCCGCCTCCGGCCGGTTAATAACTGTCAAAGCAGGACTGAGCCAGTTTGCAGGGAACAGGATATCATTGTTCATCAAAAACAATACATCTCCTTTTGCCACAGAAAGCCCTTGATTCATCCCTTTGCTGAAACCCAGATTATCGGAATTAAAAATTGCTTTGACATTCCCATGTTGCATCTGAAGATGGCGAATGAAATCACATGTTTCATCACTGGAATGGTTGTCAACAAAAATAGCCTCCCATCCATCAGACGGTAAGCTCTGGATCAGCGTTTCCCACATGGGCAATGTGGCATTTTCAAATTGATTGCAAGTCAGAATAATGCAGGAGATCATCGTTTGGGTTCCGCTACAACTGCAAATTGTAAATATAAAGTATCCTGGAATCGACCTAAGGTAAGCCAGTTGAACAAAGAAATCTTTTTGTTTTTACTTTTATTAATTCCCTCAATTTTTACAATTTTAAACCCTAAATGGTCAAACAACTGGAGTATACTATTGTAAGTAACTCAAGTTGACTGATTTTTTAAACATAGATTTATGCGGCGATCAGTAGTCGCCCAAGCTCTTTGACAATTTG